>NZ_JRKM01000001.1:4252732-4869099 GCF_000768065.1 Aquabacterium sp. NJ1
GCCGTGTGGCCGCCAAGGCCGAGCTGTCGGATGACGTGCGCGAGATCGTCACGCGCGCGCTGCAGGATTGAGCGTCCGTGCCCCTTTTCAATTTTTCAGATCGAGTCAAGACCATGACCAAACACATCAGCCTCACGCAGTACCTGATCGAGCAACAGCGCGGCGACGCTCAGATCCCGTCGCAGTTGCGCCTGCTCATCGAAGTGGTGGCGCGCGCCTGCAAGCGCATCGCCATCAGCGTCAGCAAGGGCGCCCTGGGTGAAGTCCTGGGCACCGCCGGCAGCGAGAACGTGCAGGGCGAAGTTCAGAAGAAGCTCGACATCATCGCCAACGAGGTGCTGATCGAGGCCAACGAATGGGGCGGCCACCTGGCCGGCATGGCATCCGAAGAAATGGATGACATGCACGCCGTGCCCAACCGCTACCCGCAAGGCGAATACCTTCTGCTGTTCGATCCCCTCGACGGCTCCAGCAACATCGACGTGAACGTCAGCATCGGCACCATTTTCTCGGTGCTCAAGCACAAGGGCGGCGTCGAGGTCACCAACGACAGTTTCCTGCAGGCGGGCACCGAGCAGGTGTGCGCAGGCTACTGTGTGTATGGCCCGCAGACCACCCTGGTGCTGACCGTGGGCCGTGGCGTGGTGATGTTCACGCTCGACCGCGAAATGGGCGCCTGGGTGATGACCGACAGCGACGTCAAGATCCCTGAAGACACCAAGGAGTTCGCCATCAACATGTCGAACATGCGCCACTGGGCCCCGCCTGTGAAGCGCTACATCGACGAGTGCCTGCAAGGCAAGGAAGGCCCCCGCGGCAAGGACTTCAACATGCGCTGGGTGGCCTCGATGGTGGCCGACGTGCACCGCATCCTGACTCGCGGCGGCATCTTCATGTACCCCTGGGACAAGCGCGAACCCAACAAGCCCGGCAAGCTGCGCCTGATGTACGAAGCCAACCCCATGAGCTTCCTGGTGGAGCAGGCCGGTGGCGCCTCGACCAACGGCCTGCAGCGCATCATGGAAATCAACCCGACGCAACTGCATGAGCGCGTGAGCGTGGTGTTGGGTTCGAAGAACGAAGTGGAGCGTGTGACCGCCTACCACCGTGAAGCACAGTAAATTGCCGTGCTAGAATTTTGGTCTTGGAAGCCGGTGTAGCTCAGTCGGTAGAGCAGCTCATTCGTAATGAGAAGGTCGAGGGTTCGATTCCTTTCTCCGGCACCATCTGAACAAAGCAAAAAGCCCAGTCGAAAGACTGGGCTTTTTTGTTGCCGACGCCCTTGGGGCTCGCTCGACGTTCTTTGGGTCAGGTGGATGACTTGGTCGCGCATGCGGCGCAGATGCACGCCTTGTGCTTCAGCGGCTCGGGGACCCGGGCCAACAGTTCTGCGCTGAAGCGCACATCACGACACCAGCAAGGCGTGTCCAGCTTGCCGGACTCGGCTGCCGCGCAGGCGTTCGGGCCGCCGCAAAGGGGGCAACTGTGGTTGGGCAGGGCCTTGTCGACCGTGACGCTCATGCCTTTTTCTCCCAGGCATTGCACCAGCCAACGGCCGTGACTTCCTTGAACATGAACAGGCCGCAGGGGCCCGAGGCCGCGCCCTTGTCGCCGGCATACAGCGAGCAGTTCGCGCAGGTCTGGCCGAGTTTGAATTTGGGGAACTTGGCCGCGTCCACTGTGCTGGCGTCCGCGCGATAGTCCATGGCCAGGGCTTCGGGGGCGGACTCTTTCAGCAGCGGGTCAGCGTGGGCCCAGGTGCAGCAACCCAGTCCACCGAGGATGGGCGCCAGGGCGATGAAATCTCTGCGTGACAGACGGCGGTTGACGCGTGCAACAGGCATGGCAAGGCGGCGAGAAGAGGGGTAAGCGGATGATACGCCGCTCGTTTCCACAGCTCCATTTGCATGTCGATATGAACCCCCTTACACACCGTCTGCGCTGTTTGCTTTTGCTCAGCAGGTGCCTGCGAACAAGTGAGTGCGGGCGTGTCAATGCCCGTCGCCAGAGGTTCTGAAATCGTGCGCCCAAAGAAAAAGTGCCGCGCTGGGCGCGGCACTTGGTTGGGAGCCCGAGGCTCCGCGTGAAGGGGCTAGTCGATCAGTTGCTCATCCGTTCGACGGCGCCGATGTCGCTGGCCGTGCCGAATGTGGTGCGTGTCTTGCCTTTGAAGGTTGCCATGTCGAACTGGAACTGCACCGGATAGTTGGCGACAACAGCGGGCAGTGCCTGAGCCGTGTCCACGATGGTAGAGCCGCTCAGCGGAGTGAGGGTGGCGCTGTCAGTCGGAGACGTCGTGCCCTTGATCAGGTTGGTGAAGCCGGTCAGGGTCGTGGGAACGGGGCGGCCAGCGGAATCCGAGAAGGTGCTCGGTACCCAGTTCTTGCCCAGGTTGAAGGTGCCGCCAGCCGTCCAGTAGGCGGTGTAGACGTCATCCCAGGCAGCGCGCAGGGCCGGTGAGGTCACCGTGGAGGCGAAGTTGAACACGTTGTTCCAGATCTCGGCCTTCTCTTCCGTGGTGGACAGCTGGAAGATGACCGGAGCCGTCACGGTGCCCGTGATCGTCACGGTGTTGTTGTAGAAGTAGAGCGTGCCCTTGCGGAAGATCGGTTCACCCCAGTTGGAGCCTGGCGTGGAGTAGTAGTGGTCACCACCGTAGTGGATGGCCGAACCGGTCGAGCCGTTCTTGGTGATGATGTTGCCGTACACATAGGTGGTGCGGTAATCGGCATAGCTCATCGCCGTGGTGGGGAAGTCTTCTGCCTCAACGAAGTCCAGAGAACGCGAGCCTTCGCTGATGTCGTTGTAGCGAACGATGGAGCCTACCGAGCGGTCCTTGATGGCGCCGCCGTTGGCGCCTGCGCGCTGGGCACCAATGCGGTTGTACTCGTAGACAGGGTGCACGCTCTGGATGTAGAGGTTGTGCTCGTGGTCGTCGCCGACGATACCGTTGCCGTAGATGTAGTTACCGGCGATCCGGAGGTTTTCCGTGATGGTGGAGGTGCCTGCGCCAACTTCTACCGAGCGGGAGTAGATGCCGTTCGTGCAATCGTGGATCACGTTGTCGGCAATCGTGATGTTCTTGCCGCGTTCAACCCAGATGCAGCCGCCAAAGCTGTCGTAAGCCTGCACGACACCCGCCGAGTTGGTGAAGGTGTAGGAGGGATGCGCAGCACGGATCTCCAGGCCATCGATCTGAATGTAGGTGGGGTAAGCGGTGCCCCAGTCCTGGGTGCCCAGGCGGTCCACCATGACGATGGCGCGCTTTTCCTGGATGTTGCCGGCGCTGGCGCCGACATAGCTCAGGCCCTTGCGTGCCACGGCATTCTGACCGTCAATGATGGGGCGTTCGCCGTTGGGGCCCTTGACGCCGCAGACGCGTACGGGGGCCGATGCGGTGCCCTTGGCTGCCAGCAGGATGTGGCCACGATAGGGGTTGGTCGAATAGAAGATGCGAACGGTGTCACCGGCCACCAGCTTGTCCCAGGGGACCAGATCCAGCGATGCGAGTTGCCCGGTGCCTGGGCCAACCTGGTAGTCGGTGCCGGAGCCTGAAGGCTGGCAGACTGTGGTGATCGCGACATCTGTGGTGGCGCCCGTGGTCGTGCCGGTTGTCGTACCTGTGGTGGTACCGGTTGTCGTGCCGGTGGTGGTACCGGTTGTCGTATCTGTGGTGGTGCCGGTTGTCGTACCTGTGGTGCCGGACGTCGTGGTGTTGGACACGGTCACGGACACGGTGCTGGAGCTACCCTTGTTGCCAGCCTTGTCGTAGGCGATGGCCTTCAGGGTGGCCGAGCCATTGGCCAAGGTCTTGGAGTCAACCGTGAAGGCGTACGGGCTGGCGGCGACGCTACCGCTCAAGGCGCCATTGACGTACAACTCGACCTTGGTCACCCCGACGTTATCGCTGGCCGACACGGCAACAGCCACGGCGCCGCTCACTGCGGTGCTGGCAGAAGGCGACGTGATCGAGGCCGTGGGGGCAGTGGTGTCTGCATAGTAGACGCGGCGGCCAGCGTATGCCGCAAACAGCGTGCAGGCACTGACCAGAACAATACCTGCCTTGGCCTTGCGGTTAGCAGTTACTTTTTGCGTGATGATCTTGGAGGATGGGGACATGTTCAACCTTCTCGACGTGGGCGTGTATGCGCTCAGGGCGTTGTCAAGCTTCACCTGCCCTCTACAAGGCGGTGATGGTGAATACTCGACGGGGGGTAATTTAAATACCGGGTGCGTTGATATTCAGGATCGGATATGGCCTGTTTTTATCCCTCTAATTCGAGGGGCACCCGAAAGTAAGAGTTTTCCCGCTGTCACCGGGGCGGTGTCCTTCAGGACACACAATGCGCCATCTGCGTGGAGTTGAGAGCGATACTGCATTTCTCTATGGGTTCAGCGTTGAAACTCGGTATATCCGTGTGGAAGGTGAATGAACTGTCGTTTCATCACCATGGAACGCAGTGTAATGGCAACCCCCTAGTTCAATGTTTGCTACTCCGTGACCACGCGTCGCATTCTGTAACTCACTGTAATCATCGTCCGGTGGCATTTGAACGTGAATCGGCCGTGATTTTCCGCACAAAAAATGACAAGCAGATTCTGTTATCTGTCGCCAATTCAAACTATTCGTGACGTGTTTCACGCGGGCCGATGCCCCTCTGGCCGGTAATAGTTTTTGTCCGCGCGCCCATTCACGCCCAGTTGTCATTTCTTGTTGCACAAAGCTAGGGGGGTAGGGCCCGCAAGGCGCGTCTGACGGGGTGTCGGTCGGCGTTTCGGGGCACGGGGCACCCCTTGTGATGAGGTGTCGCGCGAGCGAAAAGCACAACGCCAGCGCTCAGGTGGCCCGAGGCTGGCGAGTGTGTGGCATGCAGACTTATCCCCGCAAGCTGTGGATAAGCTTGTTGGCAAGCCTTTGGTAAGGTGGGTTTCCCCTGGGAAGCACCTTGGGTTGCCTCGAAATGAGGCAGTTTTGTGACGTAGTTCCGGGAATCAGGCGCGGCGGCGCTTCACGACGGCCAGGCCGCACAGCCCCAGGCCCATCAAGGCCCAGGTGCCAGGCTCGGGCACGGGGGCGGTCGCTTGCACGGCAATGCCGTCGATGGACATGTAAGCCTTCTGCGAGGGCGAGGCCAGCATGAAGGAGAGTTGCTGGCTGCTGGCCGTGGCCGTGAAGGTCAGCGACTGGTTGGCCCAGCTGGAGCCCAGGGCCAGTTCTGCACCCGAACCGACGGCGGCACCGTCCAGCAGCACGCTGATGGCGTTGCTGCCCAGGTAGCTGATGTTGCCGTAGGTGTAGCCGAAATTGCCTGCTTCCCAGGAGACGGTGTACTGCTGGCCGACCTGCAGGCCGCTCAGGGTCTGGCCGAAGCGCTCCATGTAGGAGCCATAGGCGCCCAGGCCGACCCAGGTACCACCGTCTGCCGAGGCGGTGGGGGCGGCACCAAAGCGCAACTGGCCGACCACGCCCACGTTGTCGGTGGTGTCCATGATGTCGGGTGTGCCTTCAAAGATGCTCCAGCCCGTGGGTACACCGTTGTTGGTGATCGGGCCGGTCAGCGAGCCATTGACCACGAGGTTCTGGGCCGCAAAGGCGGGCGAGGCGGCGATCAGGGCGGCCAGGGCAATGTGACGGAGGGACATCATGGGCGGCTTCTTCAAGAAGGGCGCCCAGCTTCGGGCGCGGAAACAAACGTGTAACGAATCGTAGCCTCACCCGTGCGCGTGCCGCCATCCCCTGGCTGGTGGGTCGAAGGGGCGGTACAGCGCAATTGCGTGAATTCATCACACTTGAGCAAGCGATCGCGAGAGGCTTTCAGCCACTAACATGGGCGCTTTCATGCATCCGGCTCGTCCAAGAGCCCTTGAACGCTGTGAGTACTGGCCTTTTCACCTCCCTGCCGGGTCTGGCAGTTTCGCCTTCCAAGACCGACCCCAACCCGCTGGTGATCTACCACGGCAAATGCCCGGACGGCTTTGGCGCCGCGCTGGCCGCCTGGTTGTACTTCGAGGGCCAGGGCGAGTACCTGGGCGTCACCCACGGCAAGATCAACGATGTGGCCGAGTTGCCGCCACTCGAAGGCCGGGCCGTCTACATCGTGGACTTCTCGTTTGACGAGACCATCATGCAGGGCATCGACGAGCGGGCGGCCAAGCTGGTCCTGCTGGACCACCACAAGAGCGCGGCCGACAAGCTCGGGCGCTTCCAGTGCCGTTGCGGCGCGGTGCACTTCGACATGTCGCAGTCTGGCGCGATGCTGTCGTGGAAGTTCTTCTTCCCCGACCAGGCCGTGCCCGATCTGATCCGCTTCATCCAGGATCGTGACCTGTGGAACTGGGCCTACCCGGAAAGCGCCGCGTTCTTGTCGGCGCTGGACCTGGAGCCCAATGAGTTCCCGCGTTGGGCCGAGATCGCGGCGTTCACGGCCGAGCAGGTCAGCGAGTTCTGCCAGCGCGGCACGGCCATGAACGAGAAGTTCCTGAACCTGTGCAAGGACATCGCACAAGGTGCTTCGCCTGTGACCTTCAATGGCCAGCAAGGCGTGATGGTGAACTGCCCGGGCGCGTTCACCAGCGAGGTCGGCAACATGCTGTCGGCCGAGTGCGGCAGCTTCGCCTTGTTGTGGAGCGTGTCCAAGGACGGCACGGTCAAGGTGGGCTTGCGCGCCGTATCCAGCTACAACGCCATCCCCCTGGCCGAAGCCATGGGCGGCGGTGGGCACCCGCAGGCTTGCGGTTTCCGCATGGGCCCCGAGCGCCTGCCGGAGTTGCTGACGGGCGTGTTCTGGTCTGATCCGGAACAGCGGCCCGCCGCCTGAGCTTCTCCGCTTGATTGCCGCCCGGTCAGACCGGGCGGTTTTCGTTGGGGTTGCGCACCGGCCCCATCAACTCCAGCCCTTCGGCATACGTGATGGTGTCGAAGGTGACGTCGTACTTGAGGGCCGCATCGGCGATGCGGTCGAGCTTGGCGGCGGTATCGAGCTTCTTGAGGTCATTGCGCTCCAGATAGAGCAGCTCCAGCAGTTCGTTGTACACGGTGCCCTCATCGATGGGCAGCACATAGAACATCGCACCCTTGTAAGGCACCTGGTACTTCTTGCTCAGGTCGATGTTGTTGCAAAACAGGAAGTACTTGCCACCGGCAGTCAGCGCATCGCCCAGCACCTCGGCCACGTCCTTGAGGTGCTCGAAGGACAGCAGGTAGCCCGTGAAGAAGGGCAGCGTGTTCTCGCCGATATTGGCCACGGCCATGACCTGGTCGCAGGTCAGCTCGGGCGGGCGCGCTTCGTCGGCCAGCTGGGTTGAAAAGCGCAGGGCCAGTTCACCGCGAAAGCCAAAGCGCGAGGGCTTGTGCGTCATGCCCTTGAACACGGGGTTCTGCAGATAGCGACCTTTGTCCAGTCGGCCAAACACCGTCTGTTCAATGGGATTTTGCTCGATGGTCACGGTCATGGTCAGTCCTTAAGAGTGGACGCGAACGGGTGTGTGAAGGGTGTTCGCGCTTGTTGAAACAAGACCCTTCAATGCAATCGGCATACCAGTGCGGCCCACACTGTTGACCACACCGCGTCCAGCCTGTGTTCACGCAGTGTTTCCCACGCACGCACGTGTTTTCCAGCCTGGTGTCGCTTGTGCGACCAGGCGCTTCCGTCATGTGTCGTTCGCGACGTGATGCGGTGTTTTGTCAGCTTTCAAACAATGCCCGGGAGGGCTGTGTTTGAGACGTAAAAAAGCCATTTCCCTAGCTGAATCAAGCACTTGCGGCTACTGAGCGCAGGTGGCACAGCAGTTGCGATAGAGGTCTTGCGCAGACCATGTCTGGCCAGTGAGTGGCGGCAAAAGAAGACCGACATCGGCACCAAAGGCACATCAGGGTCGCGGCTTCGCAACCTGCTTTTTTTCCTCATTTTCTGGAGAACTGAAATGGCTTCTTTGAGACAGATCGCCTTCTACGGCAAGGGTGGCATCGGCAAGTCCACCACCTCGCAAAACACCTTGGCTGCGCTGGCCGAAATGGGTCAGAAGATCCTGATCGTCGGCTGCGACCCCAAGGCTGACTCGACCCGTCTGATCCTGCACGCGAAGGCCCAGGACACCATCCTGTCGCTGGCTGCTGAAGCCGGTTCGGTGGAGGACCTCGAGCTGGAAGACGTCATGAAGGTCGGTTACCGCGACATCCGTTGCGTGGAATCCGGTGGCCCTGAGCCCGGGGTCGGCTGCGCTGGCCGCGGCGTGATTACCTCGATCAACTTCCTGGAAGAAAACGGCGCTTATGACGGCGTGGACTATGTGTCCTATGACGTGCTGGGTGACGTGGTGTGTGGTGGCTTTGCCATGCCCATCCGTGAAAACAAGGCTCAGGAAATCTACATCGTGATGTCGGGCGAGATGATGGCCATGTACGCCGCCAACAACATCTCCAAGGGCATCCTGAAGTACGCCAACAGCGGTGGTGTGCGCCTGGGTGGCCTGGTTTGCAACGAGCGCCAGACCGACAAGGAACTGGAACTGGCTGAATCGCTGGCCAAGATGCTGGGCTCACGCCTGATCCACTTCGTGCCCCGCGACAACATCGTGCAACACGCTGAGCTGCGCCGCATGACCGTGCTGGAGTACGCACCGGACTCCAAGCAGGCTCAGGAATACCGCACGCTGGCCAACAAGGTCCACGGCAATGCCGGCAACGGCACCATCCCCACCCCCATCACCATGGACCAGCTGGAAGACCTGCTGATGGAGCACGGGATCATGAAGACCATCGACGAAAGCCAAGTGGGCAAGAGCGCTGCCGAATTGGCGGCTTGATGCCACAAGAGGGGGGCCGGGGGCCCTCCCTCCGAACCCCCCTCTGAATGATTGAAAGACCGGAGTCACACCATGAGCATGACCGTTGAAGAACGCAAGGCCACCAACAAGGCCTTGATTGATGAAGTCCTCAAGGCCTATCCAGAGAAGATGGCCAAGCGCCGCGCCAAGCACCTGGGCACCTTTGAAGAAGGCAAGCCTGATTGCGGCGTGAAGTCCAACATCAAGTCCCTGCCCGGTGTGATGACCATCCGCGGCTGCGCCTACGCCGGCTCCAAGGGCGTGGTGTGGGGCCCGATCAAGGACATGATCCACATTTCGCACGGCCCCGTGGGCTGTGGCCAGTATTCATGGGCTGCGCGTCGCAACTACTACATCGGCGTGACCGGTGTGGACACTTTCGTGACGATGCAGTTCACGTCCGACTTCCAGGAAAAGGACATCGTGTTCGGCGGTGACAAGAAGCTGGAAAAGATCGTGGACGAGATCCAGGAACTGTTCCCCTTGAACAAGGGCATCTCGGTGCAGTCCGAGTGCCCAATCGGCTTGATCGGTGATGACATCGAGGCCGTGTCCAAGAAGAAGTCCAAGGAACACAACAACCACACCATCGTGCCGGTGCGTTGCGAAGGCTTCCGTGGCGTGTCCCAGTCGCTGGGCCACCACATTGCCAACGACGCCATCCGCGACTGGGTGTTCGATGGCAAGACCAAGAAGGAGCACGAGTTTGCTTCGACGCCGTATGACGTGGCCATCATCGGCGACTACAACATCGGTGGCGACGCCTGGTCCAGCCGCATCCTGCTGGAAGAGATGGGCCTGCGCGTGATCGCGCAATGGTCGGGTGACGGCACCATCGCCGAGCTGGAAAACACGCCCAAGGCCAAGCTCAATGTGCTGCACTGCTACCGCTCGATGAACTACATCAGCCGCCACATGGAAGAGAAGTACGGCATCCCATGGGTGGAGTACAACTTCTTCGGCCCCACGATGATCGAGAAGTCGCTGCGCGAGATCGCTTCGCACTTCGATGACACCATCAAGGCCAAGGCTGAAGAGGTGATCGCCAAGTACAAGCCGCTGATGCAGGCCGTCATCGACAAGTACAAGCCTCGTCTGCAAGGCAAGAAGGTCATGCTGTACGTGGGTGGCCTGCGCCCCCGCCACGTGATCGGTGCTTACGAGGATCTGGGCATGGAAGTGGTCGGTACCGGCTACGAGTTCGGCCACAACGACGACTACCAGCGCACCACGCACTACATCAAGGACTCCACCTTGATCTATGACGACGTGACCGGCTACGAGTTCGAGAAGTTCGTCGAGAAGATCAAGCCTGATCTGATCGGCTCGGGCATCAAGGAAAAGTACGTCTTCCAGAAGATGGGTGTGCCCTTCCGCCAGATGCACAGCTGGGACTACTCCGGCCCTTATCACGGCTATGACGGCTTTGCCATCTTTGCTCGTGACATGGACATGGCCATCAGCAGTCCGATCTGGGGCCTGACCAAGGCGCCCTGGAAGAACTGAAGAACCTGACCCCCTTGATGCCTTCGGCATCGTCCCCCCATGGGGGAACGGCCCTCTTGGGGCGGCCCGGCGAGGGCCAGTCGCCCCTCGGTGAACACCGTTCCTCACTAGGCAAGAACTGAATTGCAACGCACTGGAGAAGCACCATGCCGCAAAGCGTCGACAAGATCCTCGATCACGAACACCTGTTCCGTGAGCCGGAATACCAAACCATGCTCGAAGGCAAGAAGGCCTTCGAGTTCAACCACGCGGACGACAAGATCAAACAGATCGTCGAGTGGACCAAGACCGAAGACTACAAAGAGAAGAACTTCAAGCGTGATTCTCTGGTGGTCAACCCCGCCAAGGCTTGCCAGCCGCTGGGTGCCGTGTTCGTGGCCAATGGCTTTGCCAGGACCATGAGCTTCGTGCACGGCTCGCAAGGTTGCGTGGCTTACTACCGTTCGCACTTCTCGCGTCACTTCAAGGAGCCGACATCGTGCGTGTCGTCCTCGATGACGGAAGACGCAGCCGTGTTCGGTGGCCTCAACAACATGATCGATGGCCTGGCCAACACCTACAACCTGTACAAGCCCGACATGATCGCCGTGTCGACCACGTGCATGGCCGAGGTGATCGGTGACGACTTGAATGCCTTCATCAAGACATCGAAGGAAAAGGGCAGCGTGCCGGCCGACTTCGACGTGCCCTTCGCGCACACGCCTGCCTTCGTGGGCAGCCACGTGACCGGTTATGACAATGCCCTGCTGGGGGTGCTGCAGCACTTCTGGGATGGCAAGTCGGGTACCGCACCGGCCCTGACCCGTACGCCCAACGAGTCGATCAACTTCATTGGTGGCTTCGACGGATTCGTCGTGGGCAACATGAAGGAAATCAAGCGCATCTTCGAACTCTTCGGTGCGGAATACACCGTGCTGTGCGACCCGTCCGAGGTCTGGAGCACGCCCACCGATGGCGAGTTCCGCATGTATGAAGGCGGTACCACCAAGGCCGAGGTCGAACGTGCGCTGAACGCCAAGGCCACCATCGTCTTCCAGGAGTTCTGCTGCGAGAAGACCATCAAGTACCTGAAGGAAAAAGGCCAGGAGGTCGTGGCGCTGAACAGCCCGATCGGCGTGGCGGGCACCGATGCCTTCGTGATGGCCTTGTCTCGCCTGACCGGCAAGCCTGTACCCGCCGCACTGGAGAAGGAGCGTGGCTTGCTCGTGGACGCCATGGCCGACAGCCAGGCCCACCTGCATGGCAAGCGCTATGCCCTGTATGGCGACCCTGACCAGATGCTGGGCCTGACCCAGTTCCTGCTGGAGTTGGGTGCCGAGCCGGCTCATGTGCTGGCCACCAATGGCGACGACAAGTGGGCTGACAAGGTGCAAGCCTTGTTCGATGCTTCGCCTTATGGCAAGGGCTGCAAGGCTTACCCCAAGCGCGACCTGTGGCACATGCGCTCGCTGCTGCACACGGAGCCGGTGGACTTCCTGATCGGCAACACCTACGGCAAGTACCTGGAGCGTGACACAGGTGCGCCCCTGATCCGCCTGGTGTTCCCGATCTTTGACCGCCACCACTACCACCGTCTGCCCACATGGGGCTATGAAGGTGCGCAGCGTGTGCTGGTGAACCTGCTGGACGAGTACTTCGAAACGCTGGACGCCAACACCATTGTGCCGGGCAAGACCGACTATTCCTACGACATCATCCGTTGACGTAGGCGCATCTGCCTACTGCGCGGGGCGATCTGGGGTTCGCTGTGCTCGCCATACGGGTGTATGGCTGCGCGCTGCGAACCCCACCTCGACCCGCTCGCTACGGCATCTGCGCCCACGTCAAAGGCCATTTTGTTGACGTTTGATGAATGTTTGATGGGGTCAATGAACATGAACACGTATGTCAAGACGACGCAAGACGGCCGCAAGGTGGAAGTGATCGATGGGTGGTTGTGCTTGGGCGGCGCGCGCGAAGCGGACACGCTGGTGCCGTTGATCGAACACCCCAATCGCCAGGCCATTTCGAAAGCGGTGCCCGGTGCAACGCACATGGGGGGGCGCATCCCGCTGCGTCATGACGAGGCTGCGATTGCGCAAGGCGCGATGGACGTGGCCAAGCGCGATTTCGCCAATGACCCGGTTGCCATCGCGGAACGGTTCCGCAAGGTGGTGTGGGCCAAGGCTCAGCTTGAAGGCGTGGAGTAGTCGGCCTGTTGGTGGCCAGGTAGGAGCGCAGCATGATCTTTGTGGTCGAGGTTCCTCATGTCGGCGAGCCCCGTGCGTGGTTCGCCTTTCACGGCGAAGACCTGTTGAACAAGGTCGTGCTGGATGACCCGCTTCAATCCTGGGAGATCTACGACACCGCGACGGCGCGCGAGTTGTTGGCGATGGTGGGTGCACAACCCGATACGCCGCAAGCGCGCAGTGCCTTTCCGGGCATCTGTCGGCTGGCCGATGAATATGGCTTGGACACGGCGCTTTACCGAGCGGACCATGCGCTGGAACGTGGTTGTTACCAGCCCGATGCGGTGAGCATCGAGGCGGCTTGTGAAGCCGCACTCCAGCGCCGTGTGTCGGCTGATCCCGCGCAGGGCCCATTGAGGGATGTGCGCGTGTACTGGTCCGAGCCGCAGGCCGTGCTGGCCACGGAGGCCAAGGATGACCCGCTGTTCACCGCTCCCGGCGGCTGGCGATCGCTGCATGCCTTGCGTGAGCAACTGCTGGCGCTGGATGTGCTGGCCGAGAACTGATGAGGCCTGGCCATGTCGGTTGAAGCCTTGAGTTCGCTGGACTTCTTCCAGCAATTGCAAACGCATTTCAGCCAGATATGGCAGGCACTGCGTGGGCGGTCCGAGTTGCTGGACACGCTGTTGATGCGTGCCTGGCAGAGCTTCGATCTCAACGTGGCCAGCCAATGTGAGGGCCTGCCCGCGCTGGATTGCCACAAGGGCTGCGCTACCTGCTGCACCTTGCGTGTGACGGCCACGGCGCCCGAGGTGTTCATGCTGGCACGCTTTATCCGGGCGGTGACGCCGGGCTTGATGAAGCATGGTGTGGACCTGCGCGCGCAGATCGCGCAAGCCAATGACGTGACCTGTGGGGTGGGTGAGGCCGGTCGCGTCGCCGCACGCCAGCGTTGCCCTTTCATTGCGCAGGGCGCGTGCGTGGTGTACCAGGTTCGCCCGCTGGCCTGTCGCGGCCTGGCCTCTTATGACCGCAAGGCCTGTGCACAGGCAGCGTCCTGCCGCATTGATGAGATCCCGTATTCGGAACCGCACATGCAGGTGCGCAGCCTGGTGCAGAACGCCTTGCAATCGGCCATGCGCGACGCGGGGGTGGCCTGGGGCAATTACGAGCTCAACCAGGCCTTGTTGACGGCACTGGACGACGACACCCTGGAGGCCCGTTGGCTGGCCGGTGAGGACGTGCTGAACGCAGCCCTGGTGGAAGAGGTGTCTGCGCAGGAGATGGCGCATGCCTTTGACCTGCTCAAGCCGGCCCATGGCTGAGCTTGCCGCGTGTTGGCGACTTCCCGACACAGCCTGTCGAGTTTGTTGTCTCAAAGAGGTCGATGCCAGGGCGCTCAAAGCCTGCTCACCAGGGCAAGCGAGGTTGGCACCGTTTGTGCAATGACAACGTCAATCCCACAAGGAGTTCAGCATGTCCGTATCGCTCAAGCAAAAGATCGCCGAAGTATTCGACGAGCCCGGTTGCGACAAGAACCAGGGCAAGAGCGAGAAGGAGCGCAAGAAGGGTTGCACCAAGCAACTCTCGCCCGGTGCGGCAGCCGGTGGTTGTGCGTTTGACGGCGCCAAGATCGCGTTGCAACCCATCGTGGATGTGGCCCACCTCGTTCACGGCCCTATTGCTTGCGAAGGCAACAGCTGGGACAACCGTCACAGCTATTCATCGGGCTCGCAGCTCTACCGCACGGGCTTCACCACCGACATCAACGAACTGGATGTGATTTATGGCGGCGAGAAGCGCCTGTTCAAGTCCGTGCGCGAGATCATCGAGAAGTACAACCCGCCCGCCGTCTTCGTCTACCAGACCTGTGTCACGGCCTTGATCGGCGATGACATCGAAGCCGTCTGCAAGAAGGCCTCCGAGAAGTTCGGCAAGCCGGTGATCCCTGTCAACAGCCCCGGTTTTGCCGGCCCCAAGAACCTGGGCAACAAGCTGGGTGGCGAGTCCGTCCTGGATTACGTCATTGGCACCGAAGAGCCCGAGTTCACCACGCCGTACGACATCAACATCATCGGCGAGTACAACCTTTCTGGTGAGCTCTGGCAGATCAAGCCGCTGCTCGACGCGCTGGGCGTGCGCATCCTGTCCTGCATATCCGGTGACGGCCGCTACCACGAGGTGGCCAGCAGCCACCGTGCCAAGGTCAACATGATGGTGTGCTCCAAGTCGATGATCAACATCGCCACGCGCATGCAGCAGAAGTGGGGCATCCCGTACTTCGAGGGCTCGTTCTATGGTATCGGCGACATGAGCGACACCCTGCGCCAGATCGCGCGCTTGCTGGTGCAGACGGGTGCGGGCGCCGACCTGATCGATCGCACCGAGCGCCTGATCGAAGTCGAAGAAGCACGTGCCTGGAAGCGGCTGGAGAAGTACAAGGCGCGGCTCAAGGGCAAGCGCGTGCTGCTGATCACCGGCGGGGTGAAGAGCTGGTCCGTGGTGTCGGCCCTGCAGGAAGTGGGCATGGAGATCGTGGGCACCTCGGTCAAAAAGTCCACCAGGGAAGACAAGGAAAAGATCAAGGAGATCATGGGGGATGACGCCCACATGATCGACGACATGACGCCGCGCGAGATGTACAACATGCTGCGCGATGCCCGGGCCGACATCATGTTGTCCGGTGGTCGCTCTCAGTTCATCGCGCTCAAGGCCCGTATGCCCTGGCTGGACATCAACCAGGAGCGCTACCACCCGTACGCCGGCTACGAAGGCATGGTCGAACTGGTGGAGGAGATCGACAAGGCGCTTTACAACCCCGTGTGGGAGCAGGTGCGCATCCCAGCACCTTGGGACGAGGTGGACGCGGGCATGCTGGCTGCCGAGCCCTTTGTGCCACCGGCCAAGGCCGAAGGGCAGGGCGGCGGCCAACATGGTCATGACCATGGTCACCAACACGCACATGCCTGAGAGGGCTTGACCATGGCCAAGACGCTCGAGTCCAAAAAAGCCTGTGCGGTCAACCCGCTGAAGATGAGCCAGCCCCTGGGCGCGAGCTATGCCTTCATGGGGCTGGACAGTTGCATGCCGGTGATGCACGGCTCGCAAGGTTGCACCTCCTTTGGTCTGGTGCTGCTGGTGCGCCATTTCAAAGAGGCCATTCCGCTGCAGACCACGGCCATGAACGAGGTCACCACCATCCTGGGTGGTTACGAGAACATCGAAACGGCGCTGCTCAACATCAAGAAGCGCGCCGCGCCGCGCATCATCGCCATCTGCTCCACGGGCCTGACCGAAACCAAGGGCGACGACGTGGTGGGCTACCTCAACATGGTCCGCAAACGCAAGCCCGAGCTGGACGACACGGCGCTGATCTACGTGTCCACGCCAGACTATGTCGGGGCCTTCGAGGACGGCTGGCGCCATGCGGTGACGGGCATCATCCAGCACATCGTGCCTGACACATCGGCCAACCCTGTGGTGGGGCAGGCGGCCAGGCAGGTCAACGTGCTGCCGGGCTGTCACCTCACGCCGGGTGACCTGGAAGAAATCAAGCAGATGCTCGATGACTTCGGCCTGAGCGCCATCATGCTGCCGGATGTGTCCGGCTCACTGGACGGCCACATCCCGCCGGACTGGCGCGGCACCACGCTGGGCGGCACGAAGCACGATGACATCCTGCGCATGGGCGAGTCCATCGCCACGCTGGCCATTGGCCAGCAGATGCAAGATGCCGCAGAAGCCTTGCAGCAACGTACCGGCGTGCCTTACGAGCTGTTTGACAGGCTGACCGGGCTGGCCTGCAATGACCGCTTCCTGATGACACTGTCCAGGCTGAGCGGCAAGCCGGTGCCACAGAGGTACCGTCGCCAGCGCAGCCAGTTGCTGGACGCCATGCTGGATGGCCACTTCTACCTGGGCCACAAGAAGGTGGCCATTGGCGCAGAGCCCGACCTCTTGTTCGCTGCAGGCAGCCTGCTGCACGAAATGGGCGCCGAGCTGCACACCTGTGTGACCACGACCCACTCGCCGGTACTCGACAAGCTGCCCGCAGAAACCGCGCTGATCGGCGACCTGGAGGATCTGGAGAAGGGCGCTGCCGAGTGTGATTTCATGATGACGCACTCGCATGGCCGCCAGGCGGCGGAGCGTCTGAACAAGCCCTTCTTCCGGCTTGGATTCCCCATTTTCGACCGCATCGGCAATGCGCACCGCCTGATGGTGGGTTACCGCGGCACGCGCCAGTTCATCTTCGAGGTGGCGAACCTGATGATGGCCCACATCCCTCACGCCGTGCCCGATACCTGGCCCTTGCCAGATGCCGCCCAACGTGTGGCCATGCCTTCGCAGGCGGTGGCCGAGTTGCCCTGGCCAACCGGGCCTCAACGTGGCAACGCTCAATCCGAACCCAGGACCACTGATGGAGTCACCCCATGAAAGTCGCATTCAGTACGCAAGACAAGCAGCGCGTTGACGCGCACTTTGGTTGGGCCAAGAACATTTCGGTCTACGACGTCACCCCCGAGGGCTACCACTTTGTCGAGAACTTCGAGTTCGGAGGCAAACTGGAGGAAGACGGCGACGAGGACAAGCTCGCGCCCAAGCTCGAGGCCATCAAGGACTGCGCCATCCTGTATGTGGCGGCCATTGGTGGTTCGGCCGCGGCCCGTGTGGTGGCGGTGAAGATCCACCCGATCAAGGTGCCTCAGCCCGAGCCCATCCTGGGCATCCTGGAAAAACTGCAGGAGGTGCTCAAGGGCACCCCGCCCCCCTGGTTGCGCAAGGCCCTTCAAAAGGGTTCCGAAGCGCTCGCCACCCACTTTGATGAAGATGAAGACGAGGTCAAACATGGCTGATTCCGCCACGCTGGAAGCTCCGGCATCCCCATCGGCGCCCACCGATGACGAACTCATGGCCACGCCGTTCGTGCGTGAACTGATCAAGGTGCTGCGCGCCCAGGACACCCATGGCACCTGGGAAGGCAAGTCCGACCTGATGCTGCTGAGCCCCTACATCCTCACGGCCGAACAGCGCCGCGAGATCCCGATCATTGGCGACCCAGACCCCGAAACGCTGTGGCGCATGGAGTTGTTCTACAACGCCGTGGCCGTGGCCATCGAGCGTGAGACCGGCAACATGGTGTCACCCATGATGAAGATGAGCCATGAGGGCTTCGGGCGCATCGTGCTGATCGCTGGCCGCCTGGTCGTGGTCAACAAGCAATTGCGTGATGTGCACCGTTTCGGTTTTGCCTCGCTGGCCAAGCTGGCTGAAGGCGGTGCCAAGTTCTTCAACGAGGGGGTGGCCATGGTGCGCGACTACCCACAGGTCGCCAATTACGGCACTTGAGCTTGAGGGAGCCCCACATGGATGCCGATGAACTGAAGGCGCGGATCAAGAAGCTGAACGCCCAGGCCACGCAGGCCAAGATGGACCTGCACGACCTGTCTGAAGAGCTGCCGACCAACTGGGAAAAGATCCTGGAGATCGCGCAGCGTTGTCATGATGCCCATGCCGCCTTGATCGAGGCGCGCAAGGCGGCCGCCGCAGCCGCATGAGGTTGATGCCATGAGCCACTTCTCCATCACCATGCCCAGCGGCGAAAGCTGGGAGCCCAAGTTTGTCCAGAACATCAACGAAGAGACCTGCATCGGTTGTGGCCGTTGCTTCAAGGTCTGCCCGCGCGGCGTGCTGGAACTGGTGGGCCTCAATGACGAGGGCGAGCGTGTCCACATCTCGGACGAGGACGATGAGGACGAAGAGTACGAAAAGAAGGTGATGACCATCGCGCATCAGGAGATGTGCATTGGTTGCACCGCGTGCTCCAAGATCTGCCCCAAGAAGTGCTACACGCACGCGCCGGCGACGGTGTGATCTGAACCCGGGCGGGTGACCAGGCCGGTCATCCGCTCTCTTTTTACCCTGTTCTTTCCAAGGTGTTCTGATGCGCATACCGTTGTATATAAATGAATATGACGATGACAAGGCCAGGCGATCCAAACGCGCGTCGCACTTGGGGCAGGAGGTGGATTGGTCCGAGCGCTTGCCGATGCTGTGGCGCAGCCTGACCGTGGGGCCTTTGTGGGTGGACGTGAACCGCGATGCGGACGCGGGCGCCGAGCGCTGGGTGGGCTACGACGAAGAAGAGCAGCCTTGCTACTGTCGCTACCGATTTCAGGTGCCGATTGGCAGCATCAGCCAACGCAGCGACGGCTTGTACAGCGAGGACCTGGTGGCCTGGCGCATGCGTGATGGCCGGTGGTTGATCCACCGCGTCATCAACTGCCACGCTGAAAGCAGGATGGCCTATGCCTTCTACGCTTTCAGCGAGAGCATGCCGCGTTGAGCGGCATGGGAATGGGCTGCCTCAGGCGGGGAGGGCCAGGATGACGTGGCTGGCCTTGATGATCGCACTGGCGGGCTTGCCAAGCGACAGGTTCAATTCACTGACGGCTTCGTTGGTGACGACCGAGAACACCTCGGTGCCGCCGGCCAGGGTCAGGCCCACTTCGGAATTCACCGCGCCCTTGATCAGGGTGCTGACCTTGCCGGCCAGCTGGTTGCGCGCACTGAAAGTCAGGCCGCAGTCGCTGGCGGCCAGCATGACCCAGGGGGCCTTCACCAGGGCCACGACCTCCTTGCCTACGGCCAGCCCCAGGGATTGCACGCTGCCTGCCGTGACGATGGCCACGATCACGTCGCCACCGTTCGTCTTGAGCGTGACCTCCGAATTGACCGCACCGGGCAGGACGGCGGAAATGGTGCCCTTGAAGGCATTGCGTGCACTGACTTTCATGATGAACCTCAAGACAACGGAAGGCGGCTACGTGGAGCCGGGGTGCTGGCACGTTGTTTGCGTTATAAAGCAATGTATACAACAAAAACGACACAGTGCAATCAGTCTAGGTGGCCGGGCTATGTAGCCGCCAGCCATATCCGAGTGTTTACCTCCGAGTCTTGACCTCAACATGCCAGCCACCAATCGCCCACCCGCACCGCGCAAGACCAAGGCCGTCGGCCCCCGGCTCGTCAGCAAGCTGGAGGTGTCCACCGAGCTGGGCGCCTTCCTGGGTGACACGCGCATCCGCCTGCTGGAAGCCATCGAGCAGTACGGCTCGATTTCGCAGGCCGCCAAACACGTGCCCTTGTCTTACAAGGCTGCCTGGGATGCGGTGGACGCCATGAACAACCTGGCTGACCAGCCGCTGGTCGAGCGCAGCACAGGCGGCAAGCACGGCGGCGGCACCTTGTTGACGGATCACGGGCGCAAGGTGGTGAGCCTCTACCGTGCGGTGGAGGCCGAGTACCAGATGGCCCTGGACCGCCTGATGGCGCAATGGGGCGACGTGGATGCGGGCAATGTGCGCGCCTTTCAGCAACTGCTGCGGCGCATGGGCATGCGCACCAGTGCGCGCAACCAGTTCGCCTGCACCGTCATCGGCCTGCGCGAGGGCGAGGTGGACTACGAGGTCTACCTGCGCCTGGACGCGCACAACGAGCTGGTGGCCGTCATCACGCGGGATTCCGCCGAGCAGCTGGGCATCGAGATCGGCATGGAGGTGGTGGCCCTGGTGAAGGCGTCCGCCGTGTTGTTGCTGACCGATGAGGGGCTGCGCACCAGTGCCCGCAACCACTTGTGGGGCACGGTCGAGCGTGTCGTGGATGGGCCGGTCAACGCCGAGGTGATCCTGAGCCTGGGGGGCGGCAAGACCGTCACGGCCGTGGTCACCCGCGAGTCGGTGGTGTCTTTGGGGTTGGCGGTGGGGCAGCGTGCCTGCGCCATCTTCAAGTCCTCCAGTGTGATCTTGTCGATTCTGGGCTGAAGCAGCCCTTCAAGGAGTGCATGATGAAACGCGTGAGTCTGAATGCCCTGATGCTGGGCGTGGTGTCCTTGTGGTCCGGTGCCGCGCTGGCCGACGAGGTGCAGGTGGCGGTGGCCGCCAATTTTGCGGGGCCCTTCCAGAAGATCGCCGCCAGCTTTGCCACGGACACCGGGCACAAGGCCGTCGCCATCACCGGTTCCACCGGCAAGTTCTACACGCAGATCAAGGAAGGCGCCCCGTTCGAGGTGCTGCTGGCCGCTGACGACGAGACCCCCAGGAAGCTGGAAGACGAAGGCCTGGCCGTGAAGGGCCAGCACTTCACGTATGCCAAGGGCAAGCTCGTGCTGTGGAGCAGCAAGGCCGGGGTGGTCGATGACAAGGGCGAGGTGCTGAGCAAGGGGGGCTTTGCCCGCCTGGCGCTGGCCAACCCCAAGCTGGCGCCTTATGGTGCGGCCGGCGTCGAGACCTTGAAGGCGCTGGGTTTGTACGATGCCGTGGCACCCAAGATCGTGCAGGGTGACAACATCGCTCAGACCTACCAGTTCGTGTCCACCGGCAATGCCGATGTCGGTTTTGTCGCACTGTCGCAGGTGGCGCAGCCTGACAAGCCCCTGGTGGGCTCGTGGTGGGTGGTGCCCGCGAAGTTGTACACCCCCATCCTGCAGGATGCGGCCCTGTTGAAGAAGGGCGAGGCCAACGCGGCCGCAAGCGCCTTGCTGAAGTACCTCAAGGGTGACAAGGCCAAGGTGATCATCAAGTCTTATGGGTATGAACTTTGATGTGGCTGGATGCCGATGACCTGCAAGCCCTGAAGCTGACGGCCGGCCTGGCCGCCTTGACGACGGTCTTGCTGCTCTTGCTGGGCACGCCCATTGCCTGGTGGCTGGCCCGCACGCGCTCACGCCTGAAAGGGGCCGTGGCGGCGGTGGTGGCCTTGCCACTGGTGCTGCCGCCCACCGTGATCGGCTTTTACCTCTTGATGCTGATGGGGCCGCATGGCCCGGTGGGTGCATTCACGCAGGCCATGGGCTGGGGCTTGCTGCCCTTCACGTTCTGGGGTCTGGTGGTGGGCTCGGTGCTGCATTCCTTCCCGTTTGTGGTGCAGCCCTTGCAACAGGCGTTCGAGGCGATTGGCAATCGGCCCATGGAGGTGGCCGCCACGCTTCGCGCATCGCCATGGGACCGCTTCCTGACCGTGGCATTGCCGCTGGCCAGGCCGGGTTTCCTGACGGCATCGGTCCTGGGCTTTGCGCACACGGTCGGCGAGTTCGGCGTGGTGCTGATGATCGGCGGCAACATCCCCGGTGCCACGCGCGTGCTGTCCGTGGCTTTGTATGGGCATGTGGAGGCCATGGACTATGGCAAAGCCAATGTGCTGGCGGCGGGCATGGTCGGCTTTGGTTTTGCCGTGATGCTGCTGCTTTACTTGCTCAATGGCCGCGTGGGCCCTGCACCAGGGCGCCTGGAGGGCAGGGCATGAGCGAGATCCTTGCTGAGCTCAAACTGGCTTATGCCGGCTTTTCGCTGGATGTATCACTGCGTCTGCCGGGCAAGGGCGTCAGCGTGTTGCTGGGCCCCTCCGGTTGCGGCAAGACCACCGTGCTGCGGGCGCTGGCCGGGCTGGAGCGCGCACAAGGTCGAGTTGCACTCAACGGCGATGTCTGGCAGGACGAAGCTGGCCGCTTTGTGCCCACGCATCGGCGGGCGATCGGCTATGTGTTTCAAGAAGCCAGCCTGTTCCCGCATCTGGATGTGCAGGCCAACCTGGACTATGGCCGCCGTCGCGTGCCACGTGATCAGCAGCGTGTGGGCCTGGAAGAGGCCGTCAGCCTGCTGGGCATCGGGCATTTGCTGGCCCGACGTCCGCCAGGCCTGTCCGGTGGCGAGCGTCAGCGTGTGGCCATTGCCCGCGCCTTGCTGACCAGCCCGCGCCTGCTGCTGATGGACGAGCCCTTGTCCGCACTCGACCCGGCACGCAAGGCCGAGGTGCTGCCTTATCTGGAGCGGCTCAACAGCAGCGCGGGCATCCCCATCGTGTACGTGACCCATGCGCTTGATGAGGCTGCCAGGCTGGCCGACCATCTGGTGCTGATGGATGCCGGGCGTGTGCTGGGCAGCGGCCCGGCCGTGGACATGTTTGCGCGGCTGGACACGCCCATGAGCACCTGGGAGGACGCCGCCGCCTTGCTGCAAGGCTGCATCGAGGCACATGAGCCCGAGTTCGGCCTGAGCCGCTTGCGCGTGGGCGACCATGCTTTCTGGGTCGGGCTCAGCGCTGCGCAAGTGGGGCAGGCCGTCAAGGTGCGTGTGCTGGCGCGGGATGTGAGCGTGACCCTGAGCGCCGCCCGAGACAGCAGCATCCTCAACATCCTGCCCGCCCGCATCGACGAGATCCGGCCCGATGGTGCCGACAGTGTCACCTTGCGCCTGAGCCTGGCCCAAGGTGCCAGCCTGCTGGCCCGCTTGACGCGCCGTTCATGCGAGCAGCTTCAGTTGCACGTGGGCATGGCGGTGTTTGCCCAGGTCAAGGGGGCCGCCTTGCTGGGGGCGTGAGGCCTTACACCGCCTCGCGCCGATACTGCAACATCCGGCCTCGGTAGGCCTCTCCGCTGGCCAGGCTGTGGCTCAGGTCGATCTCTTCCAGCGCAAAACCTTCATTGGCCATGCGCTTGTTGAAGGCCGAGCGGTTACCGCGGTTGGGGTCGACGATCAGGATCTCGGCGCAGGGTTGCGCATGCCGGGCGATGAAGCCGGACAATCTGCCTGACTCGTCACGCTCGTAAAGCACGTCGCTGCCGATGATCAGATCGAAGCGGCCCTTCACGACGGGATGTCGATCATGCACGGCCGTGTCGGCCACGTCGTCCCAGTTGCCATGTCGGTAGGTCAGCGGTGGCAGGTCATTGAGGCCCGTGTTGTCGATCAGGAAGCTGGAGGCCAGAGGGTGGCAGTCGGATGCGGTGATGTCGACACCACGGCGGTGCGACACGAGGCTGGCCAGGGCCAAGCCACAACCGACTTCAAGGATGCGTTCATTGGCCACCAGCGGGCGCTCCGCCATCCAGGCTGCCAGTTGCAGTGAAGAGGGCCACAGCAGGCCGAACATGGGCCAGGCTGCGCTGGAGATACCCATGGCTGCGGCCTCGCCCATTGGGTCGGCATATTGCTGCTTGTCCAGCAGGGATCGGATGATGAGGCTGTGCGCACCTTGAATGGCGATGCGCTCTTGTTTGGTCTGGTAGCCCGGCATGAAGCAGCCCGAAGGCCAAGGGCCGCGCCTGATCTGCGGGTGCGGCCTGGTGAGTTGGCGCAATGCGGCGGGCTCATGTTCAGATCGAACGGGTCGGCCACCTTGTCGTCAACAAGGTCGCCTGCCGGGCCAAAAGGGCACTCACGCGGGGCAGAACGGAATGGGCCAGTGTAGCGCAGTGCCGTTGGCAGGCTTGTTGCTTGTCAGGACTACACTGCTTCAATCGCTTGAGTTTCGTATCAAGCATCACGGCTTGACGCCGAGGTCCCCATGGTTCGCATCGAGTTGTCCATCCTCCTGAGCTACGAGGTCAGCTCGCCAGGCGCCGATTTCGTGTTCAACATCCATGCGGCCCATACCCGCTGCCAGAGCGTGCACGCGGAGCAGTTGCACATCAGCCAGTCGCTGGTGCCCCAGGTGTTCACGGACGGGGCTACGCACAACCGCTATCTGCGCTTGAGTGCCTTCCCGGGCAGCTTGCAGGTCAGCTACCACGCCATCGTCGACCTGCACCACCATTTCGCCCAAGCCGAAGAGGTGGCCGAGATCCCGGTGTCGCGCCTGCCGCCTGAAGTGCTGGGCTACATCTACCCCAGCCGCTATTGCCAGTCCGACCGCCTGGGCGCGCTGGCCATGGCGGAGTTCGGCCACATGCAGCAGGGTTACGGGCGTGTGCTGGCCATACAGGACTGGGTGCGTCGACAGGTCAAGTTCAAACAGAACACCACCAACTCGAACACCTCGGCGCTGGACACCGTGACCGACCGCGTGGGCGTCTGCCGGGACTTTGCGCACCTGATGATCGCCCTGTGCCGGGCCTTGAGCATCCCCGCGCGTTTCACCACGGGCATCGACTATGGCGCGGACCCGGCACTGGGCCCCACGGACTTTCATGCCTATGTGGAGGTCTTCCTGGGCAACCGCTGGTACATGTTCGACCCTTCGGGCACGGCGATCCCCATGGGTTTCGTGCGTTTCGGCACCGGGCGCGATGCGGCCGACGTGTCGTTTGCCACGATCTTCGGCAGCGTGACCTCGATGGCGCCGAGCATCCAGGTGAGGGCGCTGACCGATTCAGCCGGGACCTGGGAGTGGCCGAGGCACCGTGTTGAGGCGATCTCGACAGACGCGGCGCTGTCCGTGGCCTGAACCCCGCACCACACGTGGTGCACTCAGTTCACGACCTTCACCATCTGGCCCGGCTTGGGCTCGTCGCCACCGTTGTAGAGGCCGTTGAGCAGGCGCAGTTGTGCCTCGGCGCGTGTGGCGAGCGGTGACGTGCGGGCCAGTTCGGCAAAGCCACCGCGCGGGAAGGGCACGTTCTTGATGACCCAGGGGCGCGCTGCCGTGCGGTCTGCGGCGGTCAGTGCCCGAAAGGATGATTCGGCCTCGTTGATCTGCGCGGCGGCGCGCTGCAGCGCATTGGCATCGCGTGCGGCGTACTGAAGCAGGTAGTTGCGGTTACCTGGGCCGCTGACCAGGGTCAGGCGCACACCCTTGTTCTGGCCTTGTGCATTGCGCACCGTGCCTTCGAAGTGCGTGGCGCTCAGGCCGCTGATGGTGCGGTGTTGGGTTTGGCCGTCGACAGGCTTGATGAGGTTGCGGATCACCTCTTCGTGGGTCTGGCCGGCCTGGGGCGGCACCAGTTTCACGATCAAACCGGCATCACCGGCGCCATTGATCAGGGTGATGGCCTCCGGGGCGTTGGCCACGCGCCAGCCGACCGGCGCCGTCAGGGCAAAGCCCAGGTCCTCGTGGTAGAAGTTTCGCCCGCGCGTCACGCCTTGCGCACGCGTCTCGCCAAAGGCCATGCCGTTGATGGCTTGCAGATAGCGTGCGTGACCATCGTCCACATAGTGGCCGGCATATGTGGCCGCGATCTCCTTGATGTCGGCCAGGCGCTTGTCGTTGCTGGGGTGGGAGGCCAGCCAGTTGGCGCCTTGTGGTGCGCTGCGGCCCTCGGCCTTGGCCGTGTCGATGGCGAACTGCTCCTGGCTCTTGAGCACCTGGATCACATCGACCATGTTCTGTGGGTTGTACTGGTTGCGCGCCAGGTATTCGGCACCCAGCTGGTCCGCCTGGGATTCCTGATCGCGGCTGTATGAGGCGATGTAACCCGCCGCCGCTGTTTGCGACACCTGGCTGGCGATGTCTTGCGCGCCCTTCATGCCCTTGGCCTCCAGCACGGCGCCCAGTACGCTGGCGGCCAGCACGCCGAAGCCGGCAGTCTGCTGCTGGGTGGCGCGCTGCGCACCATGCCGGGCCGTGACGTGCCCGATCTCGTGGCCCAGTACGCCAGCCAGCTCGGCCTCGTTGTTCAGGTAGGCCATGATGCCGCGCGTGATGTAGACATAGCCGCCGGGCAAGGCAAACGCGTTGATCTCGGTGCTGTCCAGCACGGTAAACGTCCAGGTGAGCTGCGCGCGCTGAGACTGGCTGGCGAGCTTCTGGCCGATCTCGTTCACATAGGCTTGCACACGCGGGTTGTCATAGGCGCCGTATTGCTTCATCACCTCCTGGTGGGCCTTCTGCCCTTGCGCCAGTTCGGCTGGTTCATCCATCACCGTGCGCTCGACTTCGCCGGTGACGGGGTTGACCATTTCGGTGCCGCAGGCGGTCAGCAGGGCGGCGGCAGTCAGCAGGGGCAGGGCGCGGTACAGGCGCATGAGCATGAGGGGCTCCGGGTGTAAAGGGCTGTGCTGGGGCGCAAGCCTACCGTAAGCTCAGGTCAAGACCCGCTCGATGCGGCGGTCTGGCGTCAACCACATCAGGGCCACGGCCACATACAGGGCTTGAGCCAGCCACTGGTTGTAGAAGGCCAGCGGGATGGCCACGGCGTAGATCACGACCGAGATGGCGCCTTTCACATCCCGCCCGATGGCCTTGGCCAGCAGGGAGTCCTGCCCTTCGGTGTTGATGATGGCGTGCGCCAGGATCCAGTAGGCCACGCCGGCCATGAGCAGCACGCCGCCGTACAAGGCCGTGGGCAAGGCCGCAAAGTGGTTTTCGCCCATCCAGCCGGTGACGAAGGGCAGCAGTGACAGCCAGAACAGCAGGTGCAGGTTCGCCCACAGCACGCCGCCACTGACCTTGTGCGTGGCGTGCAGCATGTGGTGGTGGTTGTTCCAGTAGATGCCGACGTAGATGAAGCTCAGCACATAGCTGAAGAACATCGGCAGCAGAGGCTTGAGGGTGTCCAGGGTTTCGCCATGGGGCACCTTCAGCTCCAGCACCATGATGGTGATGATGATGGCCAGCACGCCATCGCTGAAGGCTTCGAGTCGGGTCTTGTGCATGCGCTTGCATCCTGGCCGGGGGAGGGAGGTGGCCAGTTTAGCGGTGCGCTGCGCTGTCTCGTTCAGTAGGTGGCCGGTGCGGCGGGCCGCGCCATTTCGCAGCGCACGATGTTGATTTGAATGTGCTGGCCTGGTTCGGGCGCTTGACCGGCCGGCATGCGCACGACCATGGTGTGCCGGAGATTGGGGTTGCCGCCAAATGAATAGCTGGCCAGCACATAGGGGCCTGAGGCGTCGCTGGCCGGATCCGCCTGGCGGCAGTCCCGATAGGCGAAGCGCACGGTTGCTTGCGCGTCCACGACGGCCTCGACGCGCGCGGGGCGCCAGCCTTGTGCATAGCCCTCGCTCTGGTCGGTCATGGCGGTGCAGCAGCCCGCCAGCACTGGGGTGCTGATCAAGGCCAGTATCCAGCGTGACAGATCACTCATCGTCGAACTCCCAGGTGTCATGCAGGTCGAGCTTCAGGCGCAGGGCGGCATGGCGCGCCTGCGCACGGGCCTGGATTTCAGCCAGGGCGGCATCCATGAACTGGCGGCGGGCCAGCAGCAGGTCGGCCTGGCTGTATTCACCCAGTTGCCAGCCCCGCACCATGGTCTTGAGCAACTGCTCGTGGCGCTGGCGTGCCTGGTCCTGGCTTTGCCAGGCGCTCAGGGCGGATTGCGCCGTCAGCCAGGCGGTCGCGGCTTCGGTACGCACTTTCTGCCGAACAAACTCGGCTTGTTGCTCGGCTTCCAGGCTCATGGCCTGGGCTTGCCGGGCGGCTGCGCTGCGTGCCTCGCCGGCAAACGGCAGGCTCAGCGACACACCCAGCACGCGCTCCGCACCACCGCGTTCGGACGCGGCGTACACACCCACCGTCGGGTCGGCCGTCTTGTCCAGATTGATGCGCTGGGCTCGGGCCCTCACCAGCTCGGCCTGCAGTTGAGCCATCCGCCATTCATGGCTGCGTTCTTCCAGCCACTGGGTGATGGTGGTGCCGGGTTCGGCCGGGAAGTCAGCCTGGCTGGGCGCCCTGAGTTCGGTGGGTGCCGAGGCGGTCAGGCCCGGGAACTGGGTGTCCAGCAGGGCGCGTGCGGTGGCCTCGCTGGCTTGCGCGCTGATGAGGCTGGCCTGCACCTGGGCTGCGCCGGCTTCCTGCAGGCGCAGCTCGGTGCGGGCCGCATCACCGGCCTTGACACGGCGCTCGGCCTGCCGCGTCAGCTCGGTCTGGTCCACCACCTGGCTTTGCCACAGCTTGACGGTGGCCTGTTCGCGCAGCCAATCCACCCAGGCACGCAGCAAGGTGCGTGATGATTCGTGGATCGCGTCTGCTCGGCGGATCTGCGCCAGCTTGATGGCGGCGTCACCAATGGCGGCATCCTGGCTGGCTTTGCCGGTACTGCGCAGCGTGCGCTCCAGCGAGAGCTGGGTCTCGTTGTAGCGCTGGCGGTCTGTCAGCCCATCGGCCAGTTTGTCGCTGGTGCGGCGTTGCTGGCCAGCCAGGCGCATGGTGAATTCATGCGGCCCGGCCTTCAGGCGCTCGGCATCAGCCCGGTCAGCCTGTTGGGCCGCTGTGGCGGCGCGCACTTCCGGGCGGGCCAGGATGTGCTGGCGCACCAGGGCCTCGGGCGGCAGTTCGTCCGCAGGTGTTTCTACGGCGAAGGCGGGTGGCGTGACCAGCAGCGCCAGGGTGAGCGCCTGGGTCAGCGCCTTGAAGCGCGCCTTGATGCGCGCCGACAGGGCGCACGAGCGAATGTGATGCATGGTGATGTGGCTCATGAGCGTGCCGCCTCGCTGACGCCAAAGCGCCTGAACAGGATGGGCAACAAGATGAGGGTCAAAGCGGTGGAGGACACCAGGCCGCCGATCACCACGATGGCCAGCGGGCGCTGGATCTCGGAGCCGGGGCCGGTGGCGAACAGCAGGGGCAGCAGGCCGAAGGCGGTGATGCTGGCGGTCATCAGCACCGGGCGCAGGCGGCGGATGGCGCCGTTGCGCACGGCGTCGGCCACGCTGTGGCCCTGTGCCAGCAGTTCATTGAAGTGGTTGACCAGCACCAGGCCGTTGAGCACGGCAATGCCCATCAGTGCAATGAAGCCCACAGATGCCGGCACCGACAGGTACTCGCGTGCCGCAGCCAGAGCGAACACGCCGCCAATCAGGGCCAGCGGGATGTTGAGGAAGACCAGCGAGGCTTGCCGCGCGCTGCCAAAGGTGGTGTACAGGATCAGGTAGATCAGGCCCAAGGCAATGGGCACCACGATGGCCAGGCGTTGCGCGGCACGCTGCTGGTTCTCGTACTGGCCACCCCAGGTGATGCGGTAGCCCGGTGGCAGCTGGACCTCCTTGGCCACGGTGGCCTGGGCCTCGGTCACGAAGCTGACCAGGTCGCGGTCACGCACATTGGTGGTGATGGCTGCGAAGCGCGAGCCGTTTTCGCGGTCGATCTTGACCGGGCCTTCGGTTTCTTCCAGCGTGGCCAGTTGGGCCAGGGCCACGGGCGCACCATCGCTCACGGGCAGTTGCAGCTGGGCAAACAGGTCCGGCGTGAGCGACAAGGCACTGGGGCCTCGCACGATGATGGGCACGCGGCGGCCTTCTTCCAGCACGAAGCCCGGGCTTTGGGATTCGAGCAGCGTGCGCAGGTCTTCCTGGGCTTGTTCCACGCTCATGCCGTGCAGGCCCAAGGCCTGACGGTCGAACACCACGCGCAGGTAACGCAGGCCGCTGTTCTGGATCAGCTGCACGTCCTCGCTGCCTTGCGTCTTCTTGAGGATGCCTTCGACCTGTGCCGTCAGCTTGCCCAGCATGGCCAGATCCGGCCCGAAGACCTTCACGGCCACGTCACCGCGCACGCCCAGGATCATCTCGTTGACGCGCATCTCGATGGGCTGGGTGAAGCTGGTGGCCACGCCAGGCAGCTGCAGCAGCTGCTCGCGCAGCTTGTCGAGCAAGGCGTCCTTGTTGGCCACCTGCCATTCACTCTTGGGCTTGAGCACCAGGAAGGTGTCGGTCTGGTTCAGGCCCATCGGGTCCAGGCCCAGCTCGTCCGAGCCGCTGCGCGCCACGATGCCCTTGACCTCATGCACTGACATCAAGGCCTTTTGCACCTGTGTATTGAGTTGCAAGGCCGTGGGCAGGTTGATGGCGGGGGATTGCTCCACCGACACGATCACATCGCCTTCGTCCATCGTGGGCATGAAGCTCTTGCCCACCATCAGGAAGCCGATCACGGCGCCCACCAGGCTCAAGGCCGTGCCGGCCAGCCATGGCGCGGGTTTGCGCAGGGCGCTGTCCAGCAGGCGGGTGTAGCCCTTGTTGCTCATGCGCACCAGCCAGGGGTCCTGATGGGCGCCGGTCTTGAGCATCAGCGAGGCCAGCACAGGGATCACGGTCAGCGACAGCAGCAGCGAGGCGCCCATCGCGTACAGGATGGTCAAGGCCACGGGCTTGAACAGCTTGCCTTCCAGGCCTTCCAGCGTCAGCAGGGGCAGGAAGACCAGCATGATGATCAGTACACCGGAGGCCACGGGCGTGGCCACTTCTTCCGCCCCCATGCGGATCAGGCGGATCAACTGCCCCAGGCCACCGCTGTGCTCAGGGTGAGCCGGGTGGGCCAGCTTGGCCTCGATGTTTTCAACGACCACCACAGCCGAGTCCACCAGCATGCCGATCGCAATCGCCAGGCCGCCGAGCGACATCAGGTTGGCCGTCAGCCCCGTCTGGCGCATCAGCCAGAAGGTGGTCAGTGCAGACAAGGGCAGCACGATGGCCACGACCACTGCCGCACGCAACTGACCCAGAAAGAGCAGCAGCAGGACCAGCACCAGCACGATGGCCTCGGTCAGCGCCTTGCTGACGGTGTGCACCGCCTGGCCCACCAGGGCGCCGCGGTCATAGAAGGGTTCGATGTGCACGCCCTTGGGCAGGCTGCGCGAGATGTCTTCCAGCTTGGCGCGCACTTGCGTAACGACCTTGTTGGCATCCGCACCGCGCAGGCCCAGCACCAGGCCTTCCACGGTTTCGCCCTGGCCATTGCGCGTGACGGCGCCATAGCGGGTCAAGGCACCGATGCGCACCTCGGCCACATCGCCCACCCGCAAGGTGGCGCCTTGATGACGGCCAATCACGGTCGCAGCCACGTCTTGCAGGTTGCGGATGCTGCCTTCAGCCCGCACCAGCAGGGCTTCTTCGCCCGCGATCAGTCGGCCTGCACCATCGTTGCGGTTGTTGGCGGCCAGCGCTTCACGCAGTTGCGTGATCGACAGGCCACGCGCAGCCAGCTTGACCGGATCAGGCACGATCTCGAAGGCCCGCACCGAGCCGCCCAGCGCGTTCACATCGGCCACTCCGGGGATGCCGCGCAGTTGCGGGCGGATGGTCCAGTCCAACAAGGTGCGCTTGTCCTGCAGGGACATGGGGCCCTCGATGGTGAACATGAACATCTCGCCCAGCGGCGTGGTCACCGGGGCCAGGCCACCACCCACATTGGCGGGCAGGTTGGCCTGCGCGTTGGCGTAACGCTCGCCCACCTGCTGGCGGGCCCAGTAGATGTCGGTGCCTTCTTCGAAGTCGATGGTGATGTCGGCAATCGCGTACTTGGACACCGAACGCATGCTGCGCTGGCCGGGGATGCCCAGCAGCTCCTGCTCAACCGGCTGCACGATGCGGGATTCGACTTCCTCGGGCGTCATGCCCGGGGCCTTGAGGATGATCTTGACCTGCGTGGGCGAGACATCCGGGAAGGCATCGATGGGCAACTGGCGTGCGGCGTTGAGGCCCAGGCCCACCAGCACACAGGCGGCGACCAGCACCAGCAGGCGCTGCAGCAGCGCGGCTTCAATCAGGCGCTTGAGCATCATTCGGCTCCCAGGCCTTGCAGCACGCCCTTGAGTGCCACCGTGCCTTGGGTCACCACCTGCTCATCGGCCTTGAGCTGCGCGGGCGAGATCGGGCTGATCTGGGTCTGGGCGACCTGGTTGCCGCTGGCGGCCTGCTGGCTCACCACCCGCACGGCCACAGCCTGGTAGGCGGCGCCACGTTGTACGAAGATGATGTCCTGGCCGTCATGGCGCAGCACGGCGGTGGCCGGTACCAGCCAGTTGGCAGCCTGGTTGCTGGCGTCAGGGCTCAAGGCCACTTCGACTTGCACACGCTGTTGGGGCAGGGCGCAGTCATTGGCCTGCGGCCACTGCGCCCGCACGGCCTGGGTCTGGCTGCCTGGGTCCAGCTCGGTGTTGATGCTCACGATTTTGGCGGGCATGGCGCAAGCACTGACGCGCACCAGATCACCCTTGCGCAGGCGCCGCGCCACATCGGCGGGGGCTTGCAGGTCGATGGCCAGCGCGCCTTCACTGGCGAATTTCAGGATGGCGGCTCCTGCATCCACGTGCTGGCCGGGCTGCACCAGCATGTCGATGACCGTGCCACGCCCCGGCGCGCTCAGCGCCAGCCGGCCTGACAGCCCGCCATTGGGCTTGACGCCGGCCATCTGCAGCAGTTGCCCACGCTCGCGAACGGTGGCTTGTGCGATCTGCAATTGGGCCTGGCTGGCCTGCGCGCGCGAGCCGGCGATGATGCCTTCGGCCAGCAGCGTGTCGTCACGCTGTGCGGTCTGCTGCGCCAGCTTCAATTGAAGCTGGGCCTGCTGGTACTCGCGTTGCCACTCCACGATCTGCGGTGCGTTGAGCGACACCAGGGCCTGCCCCGGCTTGACCGCATCCCCCTTGGACGCATGCACCTGCTCCACCAGCGCCGCCACCGGCACGCTCATGACGCGCAGCAAGGCGGGCGGCAGCATCACCTGGCCTTGCAGCACCACACGCCCGGCGTCACCGGCGGCCACAACCGGCGCGGTGCGGATGCCCAGGCTTTGAACCTGGGCCGGCTTGAGGGTGACACGGTGGCTGGCATCCAGGGCCTGGGGGGCCGCGTCGGAAGGCGCCATGTAAGAGGTCATGCCTGCCAGCATCAGGGCTTGCAGCAAAAGACGAGGGATCGAGTATTCAGACGGCATGGGCATCCACGTGATGGGGTTTGCCGAGCACTCTAGGTAGCGAATCTGAACGCAGCCTTAAGACCTTGCTGCCCGAGCAGTGCTACCTTTGCACCAGAGGACACACCCATGCGACTGCTGCTACTTGAAGACGATGCCATCCTGGGCGATGGCCTGGCCGAATTCCTGAGAACGGAAGGCCACGTGGTGGACTGGTGCAAGCGCCTGCTCGACGTGCAAGCCCTGCAGGGCGAGCCGTACGACGTGCTGCTGGTGGATTGGCAACTGCCCGATGGCTCCGGCCTGGAGTGGATCCGCTCGCTGCGGCGCCAGGGCTCGCGCACCCCCGTTGTGATGATGACCGCCCGAGACCTGCTGGACGACCGCATCAAGGGGCTGGATTCCGGTGCGGACGACTACCTGGTCAAACCCTTTGCTCCCGAGGAGTTGGTGGCCCGCCTACGTGCCTTGCAGCGCCGCACCACTGGGGCCACGAACGCGCGTGTCTACATTGGCGAGGTCGAGGTCGACCTGATGGCCAAGGCGGTGTACCTGCATGGTGGGCGCGTTGACATCACGCAGCGCGAATGGCGTGTGCTTGAAGCCCTGTTGCAACGCGCGGGGCGTGTGGTGTCCAAGAACGATCTGGAGTCGCTGATGCTGGGGCTGGGCGGCGAGCTGGCCAGCAACTCGCTGGAGGTGCACATCTCCCGCTTGCGTCGCAAGCTGGGCGCCGAGGTGATCGAAACCGTGCGTGGCATGGGCTACAGGGTGACGACATGACGGATGCCCCGTCCATCCGCAAAGGCCTGTCACGCGTGGTGATCCAGGTCTCGCTGGCCTGGAGCCTGGCCGTGTTTGGCGTGGTGTGGTTTGCGGTGCACCACAAGCTGGATGATGTGCTGGACGGCACCTTGCAGGAGTCCGCCGAAATCCTCTATGGCCTGCTCAAGGCCAATGCCGAGCACCTGCCGATCGGCTCGGGCGGCTCCTTGCCAGCGCCGCCGCATCACGAGCGCATGGTCTGGCAACTGGTGTCGAATGACCAGCGTGTGGTGTGGCGCTCGCACAGTGCACCGACGCAGCCCCTGGCGGCCGTGCACCGCGAGCGCTGGTCGGCCGATTCACCTGACTGGCATGTGTACGGCATCCCCTTTGATGACCAGGGCACCATGCTGTATGTGGCCCAGCCCCATGGCGAGCGGCGCAAAGCCCAGCTCGAGGCGGCGCTGGTGACGGCCTGTGGGGCCTTGCTGGTGGGCCTGGCCTGTGCCGTGTGGTTGCGCAGGCGGGCGGGCAGGGAGCTGAGGCCCTTGACGGATCTGTCCGAGCAGGTGGCGCGTTACCACCCGCTGGAGCCTGGCTCATCCCCACCCATGGCCACACGTGAAGAACTGCGGCCCGTGCGCGATGCCATCGTGCACCTGGGTGACCGGCTGGCGCAGAACGTCACCAGCGAGCGGGCCTTCAGCGCCAACGCGGCCCATGCCTTGCGCACGCCGCTGGCGGGGCTGGGCGCGCAACTGGCCATGCTGCAGCGTGAAAGCCCGGCCGATGTGCAGCCTCGCATCCAGCGTGCGCGCGAGGCCGCAGACCGGCTCAGCCGGGTGGTCACCGCACTGCTGTCCCTGTTTCGCAGTGGCGGCGAAATCAAGCCTCGGCACATCGCCCTGGCCGCCTTTGTGCAGGACTTGCCACTGCCGGGCCTGGCCATCAAGGTGAGCGGTGACGCCGACGTGCAGGCCGACCCGGACCTGCTCGCCGCCGCTTTGCTCAACTTGCTGGACAACTCGGTGCGTTATGGCGCCACGCAGGCACAGGTGTCCTTCCGTCGTGATGCCCATGCGACCGTGATCCAGCTGGTGGACAACGGCCCAGGTGTGGATGAGGCCGCGCGCAAACGCATTGGCGCGGCGCTGGCCACGCAGCATTACGAGCAGGACATGGGCCTGGGGCTGATGCTGGCCGACCGTGTGGCCCGGGCGCATGGCGGGCACCTGGTGCTGGTGCCCGTCGAGCAGGGGTTTGGTGTGGAGATCACCCTGGGCTTGCGCTGAGCTATTCAATGCTGGCCACAGCCGGGTCGATCTGCTTCAGGTGGTTGGAGATCAGCCGCAAATAGGCCGCCTGGCAGGCCTCCCGGTTGGGAATGGCCGGTGCCGTGAAGCAATCGATGCCGTCCGAGGCGTACTCCTCGGTGTGCAGGGTCCGCGTGCTGGGTGGCGTACTCGGGATGATCTCGAAGACTTCCGCGCTCCAGTTCCGGTTGAACAGCCGCGGGTAGCCGAAGCTTGTCTGTGCGTGCTCGGAGCGAACCCTCTCCACGATCACGTGCGAAAACCCGGTCGGGTTCACGATCAGCCGGCCTGGCCCCTTGTGGATCCGGGTCTCGATCTTGATGCCTTGCTTGTCAGCCCACCCGTTGAGCTTCAAGAACACGGTCTTGAACTTGGTGTTGATGTAGTCGTCGGTTGACTCCAGCATGCCGCCCTTCGGGAGCCTGGGCACCTCCAGGCTGATGTCGTAGACAAACAGGACGTTGCTGATGGGCCTGAACGATTGGGGCACCCGGGTGTTCTGGTTGTAGACCGTGGGATCGTTGATCGAGGATGAGCAACCGAATAGCACCAGCAGGGGCGCCAGGAAGAGTGTTTTGTGAATGCGCATGGTTGACGGGGTGGAACGCCCCTTTTAGCTTTTCTGTTCGGTGGCGCTGGTTGCGCAACTATAGCGGCGCACGAGCCAAGGTGGCCCGCCTGATTGGATGGCGTGACTGTCACGGTCCACGCCGTGGCGTGTGCCCTCAGGGCTTGGTGCGGCCCGGCGCTGGCCACTGCTGCTTGCGCTCGGCCGTGAAGTGCCACCAGGGCTGAGGCGCCTCGCCCCCCATGAAGCGGGTGGCGGAGATGAACACATCCAGCACACAAGGGTCATGCCGTGTGCGCGTGATCGTGCAAAGGCGCTCGTACAGCTCATGCGGACACATGCCGACAAGCTGTGCGGGTTGGGTGATGCCCAGACGCTGCAGATCGGCGGCCATGGCGGGGCCGATGTTGGGCAGGTCGGTCAGACGGGTGACCCGCTCGCGGACGACTTTGCTGGGGTTCATCGCTGGCGCATGTCCAATCAAATGCTGGCGGCGTCCCGCATAGTAAGGGCCTTTGTCATCAGCACATAAGGCCCCTCAGGCCCGACGTCCTCTCGCAGCACCATCCAGCCCTGTGCTTGGTAAAAGCGCTGCGCATTGACGTTGGCCTGGAGACACTTGAGCGTGGGTGCCTTGCTGAAATAGGGCGTACAGGCGGCCAGCAGTGCCTCGCCCGCACCTTGACGCAGTGCGCTTGGGTGAACAAAGAGGTTGTGCACGAAGCTGTCTGGCTCCCAGACCGACGCAAAACCAACCACGCGGGTGCCTTTGATCGCCACCAGGATGCGTTCACCCTCAGTGTGCTGGTCAAAGTCGGATGCCTGATGCGAACCGACAGGGTCCCAGGTGAAGGCGGCGTCGCGAGACGCGACGTACAGATCACGCAGGGCCGCCTGGTCTGTTTCTTCAAACTCACGGACGACGAGGGGCATCGCCTGAAGTCCCGAACCCTCGCACTGGGTTGACGGGTCATCTTGGTGTCTACGCATCAAAAAAGTCGGTAAATCTCGTCAGCCCTGTGCCTCGTAGTACAACTTGGCAAGCTCGAGAAGATTTTGAGGCCCTTCTCCCTCATTGACCTGGCCAAATCTTGCACGTGCGGTAATGTTCTCGGCACAGGCCGACCAATGAACATTGGCGCCACCAGGGAATTCATATTGTAAGTTGGCAAGAAAGTCTTCCAGCGATCCAACGCGGTCCACTGTAAATAGTTTGTGCCCTTCTGCAGGCTTGCCCGTTTTGTTTCTGCGAGGAGGGAGAATCATCAGGTTTGCAATCTTCTCGCCAGCTTCGTAGGTAATTGGCAATTTCAATTCGGCACCAGATGCGCCGTACTGGTTAACCTTGGCATACGCCTCCTGAAAATGGCCTGAATCTATCAGGTTTCCAATTGAATCATCCAGAAGCCACAACGATGGGTCTGCTCCGGTTCCACGGTGCCACGTCCAAACCGTCACAGTGAATCGGGCTGGAATAGTGATGAATTTTCTGATAAAGGTTTTCGGATCTCCAGGAAATGCTCCGTGCCCGGATAGGATGACAACATTATTTTGAAAAACTGTCTCGGTCAATGACAAGGTTTTTGGCATTGGGGCCTCCTGTTGAAAATTCTAAGGATGCGGTAGTTACATGAAGAAGGTCGTATGTTGTGCGCGTGAATATTGTTTTGTTGACCGGCCCTTATTCTCACCTTCGTGAGGGCCTCCTTGAATACATCGCAGAAGTCTTTCGCAAGCGTAGCCCAGCGGGCCGGTAAAGGTCGTAGAGCCGTTGAGAAGAGAAGGGGTTTGCGAGGGGGGGATTTTTGGGTGCTGTAGATTGGTGTTCACAATGTCAACATTGTGTGCTTAAATCCATCCCATCGCAGCCAACGCCGATGATGGAGCCCCGCATGAGCCACGCCAAAGCTGACAAAGCCAACTGCCCGCGCATCGGCACGCGCTACCGTGACTGGCGCCTCAATGGCCCTTACGACGCGCTCATCATCGGCTCCGGCATGGGTGGGCTCACCACGGCGGCCTTCCTGTCCGAGCTGGGCTGGAAGGTGGCGGTGCTGGAGCAGCACTACACCGCCGGCGGCTACACCCACAGCTACGAGCGCGAAGGCTATGAGTGGGATGTGGGCCTGCATTACGTGGGTGACATGGGTGCGCCCACCATGCCGCGCAAGCTGATGGATTTCCTCACCGGCGGCCGCCTGCAATGGGCCGCCATGGACCAGGCTTACGACCGCTTCTTCATCGGCGACAAGGTGTTTGACGCGCTGGCAGGCAAGCAGGCCTACCGCGACGAGCTGGTGCGCCGCTTCCCGCAAGAGGCCAAGGCCATCGACCGCTACATGGCCCGGCTGGCCGAGGTCAAGAAATACGTGCCCCTGTTCACCATGGCGCGCCTGCTCACGCCCTGGCAGCGCAAGCTGGCCCAGCCGCTGCTCAACATGCTGCTACCACGCAGCTTCGGCATGACCACCGGCGCCGTGCTGGCGGAGCTCACGCGCAACCCTGATCTGTTGGCGGTGCTCACGGGCCAGTGGGGTGACTACGGCATGTCGCCCAATCAGTCGTCTTTCATCATCCATGCGCTGGTGGCCAGCCATTATCTGCACGGGGGCTACTACCCGGTGGGCGGCAGCTGGCGCATTGCCGAGGCCATCCTGCCCAAGATCCGCGCGGCTGGTGGCGAGGTGTTCACGTATGCCCGAGTCAAGCAGATCGTGTCCGAGCAAGGCCAGGTCAATGGCGTGCTGATGGAAGATGGCACCCGCATCGATTGCGCCTGCGTGGTCTCCAGTGCCGGCGTGTTCAACACCTTCGGGCACTTGCTGCCCGCAGCCGCGGTGCAGCGCGCGGGTTATGACCAGTTGCTGCCCAAGGTCAAGCCCAGTGCAGCCCACCTGGGTGTCTACATTGGCCTCAAGCAGACGGCCGAAGAGCTGGGCCTGCCCAAGACCAATTTCTGGGTCTATCCAGGCAGTGATTTCGACGGCATCACCCAGCGCTTCATGGATGACCCGGATGCGCCGTTCCCCGTGGTCTACATCTCCTTTCCCTCGGCCAAGGACCCGGACTTTGCGCGGCGCTACCCCGGCAAGGCCACCATCGAGATCGTGGCGCCGACCAACTACGCCTGGTTCGAGAAGTGGGAAGACACCATCTGGGGCAAGCGCGGGCAGGACTATGACGCCATGAAGGCCCAATGGGGTGAGCGCCTGATGGAGGTGCTGTACGACAAGTTGCCCCAACTGCGGGGCAAGGTCGACTACTTCGAGGTGTCCACCCCCTTGTCGACCAACTGGTTTGGCGGCTACCAGCGAGGCGAGCTGTATGGGCTGGACCATGACCCGCAGCGCTTCCAGCAGGACTGGTTGAGCCCGCGCACCCGCATCCAGGGCCTGTGGCTGACAGGGCAGGATGTGCTGTCATGCGGCATCGTGGGCGCCATGATGGGTGGCGTGCTCACGGCCACGGCCGTGGCAGGCTTCAGGCAGATGGGGCCCGTGCTCAAGCGCGTCATGCAGGCGCAGGCCAATGGCGCCCGCCATGCCGGGCTTGGCGAGCAGGATGAGGCCGAGCGCGCCGCTCAGGCTTGAGGCGCGGCGGGCGCCTCATTGGCCGCTGGCTTTGATCAGCGCCTCAATGACCTCGGAGCCTGTGCCACCTTGCGGGTCCAGTTGCTGGACCTTGGCCAGGTAGGCCCGTGCTGATTCGGGATCCTGGCGCCGCAGGCGGATGAAGGCCAGCGCCTTGAGCGTGAAGGCCCAGAAGCGCGCAGGGCCTGGCGTCATGAAGTCCGCCATGTCGGGCGTGACGATGCGCCAGTCATCGGGCAGGCCGGCCTGTTCGGCAGCCACCTCCAGCCCCTTGAGCGCGGCCAGTTCGGCTTGTTCAAAGTCCGCATGGCGCGCATGGAACTTGTAGAGCAGGTAGTACAGCGAAGGGCAATTGGGCGCGCAGACCTGGGCTGTCCACAGCAGGGCCAGCGCGCGTTCAGGCGTTTCTGCCACGCGTGCCTGTTCGACCAGGGACTTGACCTGCGGCGGCACGTCGCCGCCGAACAGGTCGGTCGATGATTCGCCGGTGAGGATGTTCACCATGCCCCCGCCGAGGCCGCCAGGCGGGTCACCACTTCGCCACCCAGCAGGTGCTTCTCGAAGATCTCGGGCACGTCTTCCGGCTTGACGCGGCTGTAGAGCACGCTGTCGGGGAAGACGAGCACGTTGACACCGCCATCACAAGGGCCCAGGCAACCGGAGTAGGTCACGCCCACTTGTTCATAGGCGTTGCGCACCTGCAGTTCCTTCCAGAAGGCCTGCAGCACGGCCTGGCTGCCCTGTGCAGCACAGCAGCCCCGAGGGTGCCCGGGTGGGCGTTGTTGAGAGCACACGAAGACACTGCGTTCGGGGCGAGACATGGCGTTTTCCTTTTAGCCAAACTTGAAGAGGATGCCGTGGCCGCCGCGTGGGTACTCCCACGCCACATTGCTGTGTTCGGAGCAGATGATGCGGCAGCTGCCGCATTCCAGGCAGCCGTCGGTGATCAGGGTCACCGCGCCATTGCCTTCGGCCTTGTAGCAGGAGGCCGGGCAGATGAAGGTGCACGAGCGGTCCTTGCATTCGCTGCGGCACACCTCGGCATCCTTGATCTGGATGTGGGGGCGGCCGGCGTCGACCTTGTAGCGGTTCTGGAAGAGCTTTTCTTCCACGTTCACATTGAGGGGGATCATGGTGTCACTCCTGAGTCAAGGTGTGGAAGGGCTGATCAACGGAAGGCGCGCCACAGCTTGAAGGCGTCGCCCACCAGACCGCTGAAGGTGCGCGCCGTCTTGAAGCTGGAGAAGATTTCGCGCTCCTTGGTCTTCTTGTCGACGTTGTCCACCGTCACCATGGTGCGGGCCGCCTTGTTGAGCAGCTCGGGGTAGGTGGTGAAGAACTGCGGGTTGTCGTGGAAGACCTTGGGCATGTCGCGGTACTTCTTGAGGTCCTTCATCACGAAGGATTCGTCCAGCGCCTTCTGGTAGGCCTTGAGCGCGGCTTCATTGCATTCCTTGCCGGCGGCCTTGGCATTGATCACGGTCTCGGCAGCAAGACGCCCCGTGGTCATGGCCAGGTTGGAGCCCTCGCGGTGCACGGCGTTCACGAAGCCGCCCGAGTCACCCACGATCATCCAACCGTTGCCATACACCTTGGGCACGGCGAAGAAGCCGCCCTCGGGGATCAGGTGGGCGCAGTACTCCTTCATCTCGCCGCCCTGAATCAGCGGTGCCACGGAGGGGTGTTGCTTGAGCTGCTCCAGCAGGGTGTAGGGCGAGGTCTTGTTCTCGTTCTTCTTGAAGTCCGACAACATGCAACCGATGCCGATGGTGAGCGAATCCTTGTTGGTGTAGAGGAAGCCCGTGCCCATCATGCCGTCGGTGATCTTGCCGACCATCTCGATGACCACGCCTTCTTCATCCTTGATGTTGAAGCGCTGCTGGATCAGCTCTTCGGGCATGAAGAGGATTTCCTTGACGGCCAGGGCCACGTTGTTGGCCTTGATCTCGCCATGGAAGCCGGCCTTGCGGGCCAGTGTGCTGTTGACACCATCAGCCAGGATCACCACATCGGCGAACACATCGCCGGCCTCGCGGTCGCAGCGCACGCCCACCACCTTGTTGCCGTCCATGATCAGCTCTTGCACCGTGGTCTCGCAGATCAGCAGGGCGCCTGCTTCGCGCACCTTGGAGCTGAACCACTTGTCGAACTGCGCGCGGATGATGGTGTAACGGTTGTAGGGCGGCTTGTTGTAGTCCTCGCTGCGGAAGTGGCTGCCCACGAAGCTGGCGTCGTCCAGCACCCACATGCGTTGCTCGATGATGTGGCGCTCCAGCGGCGCGTCTTCGCGGAAGTCGGGGATGATGCGCTCCAGGGCATCGGCGTACAGGATGGCGCCTTGCACGTTCTTGGAGCCCGGGTACTCGCCACGCTCGATCTGCAGCACCTTCAGGCCCGCCTTGGCCGCGGTGTAGGCCGCCGCGTTGCCAGAGGGGCCGGCGCCCACGACGATCACATCAAAATCTTTCTTGCTCATGTCAGTGCTCCTGATCGGTCATGGGGGTGGGGTCAAGCGACCTTCTTGATGCGCTGGTCGATGTGCGCCTGGAAGGCTTGCGTCAAGGCGGGCAGCACCTGCATGGCGTTGCCCACGATGCCGTAGTGCGCGAAGTCGAAGATCGGGGCGTTCGGGTCGGTGTTGATGGCCACGATGACGTCCGAGGCCTCCATGCCCACGCGGTGCTGGATGGCACCTGAAATGCCGGCGGCGATGTACAGCTTGGGGCGAACCGTCTTGCCGGTCTGGCCCACCTGGCGGTCCGCTTCGACCCAGCCGGCTTGCACGCAGGGGCGCGTGGCGCCGACCTCGCCGCCCAGCACGCGGGCCAGGTCGAACACCAGCTTGAAGTTGTCGGGGTTCTTCAAGCCCTTGCCACCGCTGACGATCACGTCGGCATAAGGCAGGTTGATCTTGTTGGAGTTGGCGTCGGCAATGAAGTCCAGCAGCTTGGTGACGATGTTGGTTTCGATCAGGCCCAGTGCGTCTTCGCTGGTGGTGCCCGTGCGATCGGCCTCGGCGCGGGGCATGGCCATCACGCGCGGCCGCACGGTGGCCATTTGCGGGCGGTAGGCCAGGGTCATGATCGTGCACAGCAGCGAGCCGCCAAAGGTGGGGCGTGTGGCCGCCAGCGCACGGGTGTTGGGGTCGATGGCCAGCTCGGTGCAGTCTGCCGTGAGGCCGGTGAGCAAGGTGGTGGCCACGGAGCCGGCCAGATCGCGGCCTTGCGAGGTGGCACCCAGCAGCACGATCTCGGGCTTGTACTTGTTGACCAGGTCCGTCAGGCCTTTGGTGAAAGGCTCGTTGCGGTAGCCGTTGAGCACGGTGTCGCGCATGATGTAGACGTGGTCGGCGCCGAAGGTGTGGGCCTCCTTGGCGAACTCGTCCAGGTTCTCATCGGGGCCGCCCAGCACCACGCCGCACAAGGGTGAGCCCAACTGGTCGGCCAGCTTGCGGCCTTCGCCCAGCAGCTCCCAGGACACGCTGTGCGCATGGCCACGCTCGTGCTCGATGAACACCCACACGCCTTTGTAGGCCTTGAGCTCTTCAGACAGTTCCAGGTTGCGGCCGCGTCCGGCGGGCCTCAGTGCTGGCGTACTGGCGGGTTTGGCTTCACTCATGATGGGGCTCCGAGGTAGGTGATGACAGCGTGGTGGACGGGGCTTGAATGAGGGACACGCATGGAGTCAGGCGCTGAACTTCTCGACCAGGTCCTGCTCCAGCGTGGGGTGGACGGTGAAGATGGACTGCAGCAGGTTGAGCGAGATGTCGCGCAGGCTGGAGTTTTCGACGTTCATCATCTCGGCCTTCTCGGAGCGCGGGGTGGGCCCGAACACGCGGCTCACCACCGTGGGCGAACCCTTGAGGCCGATCTTGCTGATGTCTTCGATGCCGGCGTCGTCCTTGTTCCATTTGCGAACCTGGTAGGCCGCGGCGTGGATCATCGATGGCAGCGAGGCAAAACGCATCTCGTTGGTGTTCTCCAGCATCGTGATCAGGCAGGGCAGGGCGGTCTTGAGGATCTGCACGCCCCCTTCGCCACGGCGCTCCACGGTGATCGTGCCGGCCTCCAGGTCGGTCTCGACAATGCGGGAGACATAGGTCAGCAACTGCAGGCCCATGCGTTTGGCGATGCCCGGGCCCACCTGGGCGGTATCGCCGTCGATGGTTTGCTTGCCGGTGAAGACCATGTCCACCTTCTGCTCGCTGTTGAGCTTGCGGATGGCGGCGGCCAGCGCGTAGGAGGTGGCCAGCGTGTCGGCACCGGCAAAGGCGCGGTCGGTGACCAGCACGGCGTCGTCGGCGCCAAAGGATACGCACTTGCGCAGGGCCTCTTCAGCTTGCGGCGGGCCCATGCAGATCACCGTGACCTTGCCGCCGAACTTGTCCTTCAGGCGCAGGGCTTCTTCCAGCGAGAACAAGTCATACGGGTTCACGATCGCCGGCACGCCCTGGCGCATGATGGTGTTGGTGACCGGGTGCACGCGGATCTGGGCCGAGTCCGGGACCTGTTTGATGCAGACGACGATGTGCATGGTGCTCTCCTGCGAGGCGGGTTTTGTTTTGGTGGCGAGGGGTCAGGCAGCGTGTGACGCAGTGGGCACGGCCGGCACGGTGTACGAAGGCACCGTGCCGCCTTGTGAGGGCAGCGTGGCCTTGAGGTTCTGCAGCGTCACGTGCTGGTGGCCATCGGCATCCTGGAAAACCTTGAACACCTTTTCTTGCGCGGGCGTGGACTTGACGAAGTCCTCATAGGCCTTGATCAACAGGCCCCGATAGCACTGGTAGAGCGCCTGCTCGTTGTTCTCGGGCAGATGCGGCTCCTGGCGGATGTACTGGTAGAAGCGCTTGAGGATGTGCAGGCGGCTGACGTTCACGACGGCCTTGTCATAGGGCACGCCAAAGAAGGACAGAAAGTCTTCAGCTGCGGAGAGCTGACGCAGTTGCGCGGCAAAGGTGTCGGTCATGATCAGGCTCCTGTGGTGGATCTGGGGGACAGGCTGAAGGTGGGTTGCGAGCAGGTGTCATCGCAGGTGTGGCAAACAGACTCCACAGCGGCATCCTTGGATGCAAGCCCCTTGATGAGCTTGAGTTCGTGTTCCAGCTCGCTGATGCGATCCAGCAGGCAGCCAATGGCCTTGCCCACTGGATCAGGGATGAGGTGGTGGTCGAGATTGATGTCGCGGCCGGCCTTGCCGGTGCTGGCGGGCGTCTGGCGCACCACCACGCGGCCGGGGATGCCGACCACGGTGGCAGCGGCGGGCACGTTGTCGATGACCACGGAGTTGGCCGCCACGCGGGCGCGTTCGCCCACGGTGATGGCGCCCAGGATCTTGGCCCCAGCACCCACGACCACACCATGCCCGAGCGTCGGGTGGCGCTTGCCTGGGCGCCAGGTGGTGCCGCCCAGCGTCACGCCGTGGTAGAGCGTCACGTCATCACCGATCTCGGCGGTCTCGCCGATCACGACGCCTGCACCATGGTCGATGAAGAAGCGCCGGCCAATGCGGGCACCGGGGTGGATGTCGACATTGGTGAAGCCGCGCGCCATGAAGGACAGCCAACGTGGCAGGTAGCGCCAGCCACGCGTCCACAAGGCATGGGCCATGCGGTGCAGGGCCACGGCCTGCACACCGGGGTAGATGGTCCAGACCTCGAAGCGGCTGCGGGCGGCCGGGTCACGCGCCAGCACGCAGGCCACGTCCTCGCGCAGGCAAGCCCACCACGATGGCATCGGCTCGGCGGTGGCCGCAGAAGCAGGCATCGCGGCCATGGCTTGCAGGGCAGGGTCTTCGCGCTTCATGATGCCTGTCCTTGCGCGCTCATGGCTTCCAGGAAGAAGCGTTGCAGGTCATCGGGCGTGGGCGCGCGCTTGGTGTTGACGGCATGCATGCGGATGCGCTCCAGCAGGGAAGGCACCTGCGGGTCGATCACCGGCAGGCCCAGCGCCTGATACGCCACGCGCACGGCCCGCGAGCCCGAGTGCTTGCCCAGCACCGTGCGGCGCTCGCGGCCCAGCTCGGCGGGGTCGAAGCCTTCGTAGTTGCTGGGGTTCTTGAGCAGGCCATCCACATGGATGCCCGATTCGTGCGTGAACACGGCCTCGCCCACGATGCTCTTGTTGGCTGCCACCGGGCGCCCCGAGGCTTGCGCCACCAGTTGCGAGATGGCGACCAACTCGGTGGTGCGCACACCGCAGTCCAGCCCATGCAGGTGGCGCAGGCTCATCACCACTTCTTCCAGCGCCGCGTTGCCGGCGCGCTCACCCAGGCCGTTGACGGTGGTGTTGGCATGCGTGGCGCCGGCGCGCAAGGCGGCCAGCGTGTTGGCGGTGGCCAGCCCGAGGTCGTTGTGCGCGTGGATTTCGATCTCGATGTCCACGGCTTCACGCAGGCGGGCAACGGCTTCGTAGGTCGAGAAGGGGTCCAGCACACCCAGGGTGTCGGCGAAGCGGATGCGGCGGGCACCCGCGCGTTGTGCTTGCGTGGCCAGTTGCGCGAGGAACACCGGGTCGGCACGCGATGCGTCTTCAAAACCCACGGACACCTCATGGCCCGCTTCATGCACGGCGCTCACGTAGTACAGCACCTGATCCAGTGCCCACTCGCGGCTTTGTTGCAGCTTGTGCTGCAGGTGGATGTCGGAGGCGGGAATGGACAGGTGGACGATGTCGACGTCGCATTCGAGTGCCGCGGCGATGTCTGCCTCGCACATGCGGCCCCACACCATGAGCCGGCTGTTCAAGCCCATCGCTGCGATGCAATTGATGGTCTCGATCTCGGCCTGGCCCATGGTGGGGATGCCGACTTCCAGCTCCGGCACACCCGCATCTGACAAGGCTTTGGCGATGGCGCATTTCTCCGCCACGGTGAAAGCCACGCCAGCGGTTTGTTCGCCGTCGCGCAGGGTCGTGTCGTTGATGGTGGCGCTGTGCATGGTGGTGTCGCAAGCAGAGGGTGGGCAACTTGTCTGTTGCTTGGACTGCAAGCGGTGTGCCAGCGCATGCGCGGCTCATTGGTGTTGTCAACCTGTTGATTTGATTGATGTTTTACCGATGTGTGGACTGTGAGCCTGGCTGCAAATGGCCTGTCGGGTTTGCGCCATTTCCCACACAGTGGCGGGATGGTCGGCCCCACGGGACATGGTGAAAGCCCTAGCGGTACTTTTGATCAGGATGTGTACATTTGGTCGCATCTTGATTGGCGCTTGATCGGCGCTTGTGAGCGACACCACCATGGCAACTGACAGACAACCCCACTCGACAGATCGACGCCAGCTCGTGAAGTCCGCCCTCGGTCTTGGCGTCATGGCCGCCAGCGGTCTGACGCCACTCATGGCCAAGGCCGCAACAGCCCCATCGCGCATTGATGTGCACGCCCACCTTATTCCTGACTTCTACAGACAGGCGATGACGGACTACAACGTCGCAGGCGATGGCGGCATCCCCATCCCCGCCTGGTCGCCCGGTGCCGCCGTGAACTTCATGAACAAGTTCGGCATCCAGACCCAGGTGGTGTCGCTGTCGGAGCCTGGCTTTGCGTTCCTGCCTGATCTCGACGCGCGTGTGCAGATGGCCCGGCAGATCAACGACTACATCCGCGATGGCCTGATCAACGTGTCGCCTGCTTCGCCGCTGTACCGGCGCTTTGGCGGCTTTGCATCACTGCCTCTGGGCGACCCCGACAACCCCAGCGAAGTGGCCGCAGCCTGCGCTGAAGCCGTGAGGGCCATCAACACGCTGGGTCTGGATGGCATCGGCCTTTACTCCAGCTACAAGGGGGTCTACCTGGGCGACCCGAGGCTGGACCCACTGATGAGAACCTTGAACGAGTTGTGCGCCTATGTGTTCATCCACCCGGTTGCACCGCCCGTTCGCCCGGACTTGTCCATGCCCAATTTCGTGCTGGACTTCCCCTTTGAAACGACGCGGGCCATCACCAACATGCTCTACAAGGGCATCTTCCTGAGGTACCCCTTCATTCGATGGCAGGCCGCGCATGCTGGCGGCACCATCCCGTTCGTGTCGTACCGCAGCGCCTTGCTGGCCTTGAACCTGAACCCGCGCAGCAGCTCGTATTCAAGGCTCTTCTACGACACGGCGCTGTCAGCCGCACCGCCAGCCATGGCGGCCGTCCGCAAGGTGACAGACGTCAGCCACATCCTGCTCGGCACGGACTACCCTTACGCGGGCATCGTTTACGCGCTCAAACTGCCGGGTGATCCCAATTCGGAATTGAACGACTCGTTCTCGGCTTCCGAGCGCCAGCAGGTTGACCGGGGCAATGCGCTGGCACAACTGCCGCGCCTGTCAAAGCGACTTGGTCTTGGCTAGTGCTGACGGTGTCTTGTTGCCCGAAACCAGCGCCGCACCCGCCAGGCACCACGCGAAGATCAATTCGGCTTCGGCCAGCAGGGCTTCGCGGCGTTCAGGTGTTTCGATGTACGCCAGGCACAACTCGAATGTCTGCTGGACGATGAGCCTCAGTGCCAGATCCAGTTTGTCTGCTGGCAAAGGCGGCAGGCGACCCGCCTGGCCCAGATCGCTGCGCATGTCTGCCACGATCTGATGTGCCCCTTGCTCGATGGCTGATCTCGCCGGGCCATGGGGCCCATGCCGTTCACGCATGGCCACGACGAAGGTGTCCTTGTTGGCCAAGGCAAAGTCGAACAGCCAGCCCACCACGGTGCGCGACGACAGCGCATTGGGCGGCACCTGGCCGCGGGCCCGGCGCAAGCCATCCCGAAGCTCAAGGGTGAAGTCCCCGATCAGCGTGGGCATCATGTCGGCCACGCTCGGAAAATGCCGATAGATCGAGTTGTGGCTCATGCCGGCCTCTTTCGCCAGCTCGCGCAACGTCAAGCGTGCGCTGCCCTCCCTGGCCACCAGGCGAGCGACGGCATCCAGCAGCTTGCGCCGACCTTGCCCGTACTCGGTCTTGAACGAGGTATGCGCTGGCTCTGCCGTTGGCGGCTTGGAGGATTTTCGGCGGAGGGGCTGCCCGTTTGACATGCTGGGGATTCTAGGTTTGTTCGCCCAGGGTGAGGTTCACTTTCAGGCTGGAATTGCTGACGCCAGTTTCAGCGTGATGGGTTCTTTTGCGGATGGATCCGAATAGCTGGGTTGCTGCGAATGCTGCCATCCGCCGGCGGCAAACGAACTTCCGGTAAGCGCTATCAAGCTGACGTTCGCCCAGGAGGCCGGCAGGGCTTCGGATGTCAGCTATTCGACGTACAACTGAGGTCAGCGCCTCAACTGTTCGGGCTTGCGCCGAGAACGGCTGCTTCCGCAGCACGCGATGGGCTCAAGTCGCCCATCAGAGACACTCGCCGCCTCCGATTCGACGTCTGAAACCTGTCCTTCGGGCCGGCTTGCGCGCGAAACCGATGCATTTCCGCAATGGCCGTGCGGACCCTGTTTCGTTTTCAACAGGATGTCCCGAAGGCTGAGCGGAGTCACTCGCTGCGGTCAGCAACCTTGGGGAGTCTACGAGGTGACGGGCGAAAACCGCCTGTTCCTGCGGCGTCTCACGGGGCACCCCATCGACACGCGCGGTCAAGGGAAGCTATTCATCAGAGCTGTCGGAGGTGGTGTTCCGATGGCGTCGAGATCGCCTGCGACAACCAGCAGAACATTCGTGTCGCCTTCAAGCGCGACGACGTTACTCCCATGGATCTGCGCGGTGCCCAAGGGTATTGCCAACCAGCACACTCAGCGGGAATCCGTATCCAGAACTGCGGGTGCAACTTTAACGCCACCAATCACTAGCGACTCATCCGCACATCGAAAACAGTGAGGCGCTATTTCTTGGAAGCGCTAGGGCTGTGCTCTTGTCGGAGCTGTGTGGTGCAGATACTCGTGCAACGTGTGATGCCTGGCGCCTTCTCTAGCAAGTTGCCGAACTGTTCAATGGCGGCTTGAATTTCGGAGACTTGCATGTGCGTCTCCCAAGCGGCCTCGTCTTTGTAGCATTCATAAAGCAGGAAGGTGTCAGGACGTTCGCTGGGCCGGTGAACAGAGTAGAAAAGGATGCCTTCCTCTTGTGCAGCCACCTTTGTCATGGATCTCAGTAATGATTCCAGCTGCTCCTTGTAGGCGGGCTTGGGGGTGAGTTCTACAAACAAGACAAACACGTGAGACTCCTTTGGTGGTGAGTTTATGAGTTGGTGATTGCGCTGGAATACGCATTCGTGATAGCGCGGCGGTATCAGCGTGGGCTGAGCGACTTGGGCGCAATGGGCACCGCCAGCAGCGCAGCCGCTGCGATGACACCCCAAGTAATCGGCCACGAGGTGCTAGATAGGATGAAAGGGATGAGCACTGGCGTGAGAAACGCCGAGGCAAAGATGGTCATTCCCATGATGCCCAATGCCGTGCCTGCTCTCATGGGGCCGGCCATGATCGCGATTTCGGTGTACGCAACGCCATGCCATGCGCTGGCGGTCAGGCCGCTGAGGCAGAGCAGCATGGCTGTGCAGTAAGCGTTTGCGTTTGCAAAGAGGGCCGTACAAGCAGTGGCGCTGGCGGCGAGCAGGCCGATGCTCCGCAGCAGCGCGCGTCGATCTGCGCCCCGGTCTGAGCGTTGCCCGATGACAATGCGAGCGATGGATCCGGTCACTTGAACCATCACGATCACACCTGCTATCAGTGGGAGGCTGGCCGACTTCATATCCTGCAGGAATACGCCACCAAACGCGAGGACGGAAATTTGCGGGGCAGTCAGCAAGCCGCAGGCAATTGCAAGCCTCCAGACGTCCATGCGATACAGCGGCGAGGGATCAACGGACGCGGCACCGTGGTTCGAGCGAAATGGGGCAGACGCAGTGGGCTCGTGAAGCCAGAGCCAGGTGAGCAGTGCACTGAAGACGCAGAGTGCGGCCAGCGCGAAGAACACGGCTCGAAAGCCCCAGGGTTGCGCCAGCATCGGTAGCAGCGCGGCGCCAATCGCTCCCCCGGCGGGCACGGCGGTCTGGCGAATGCTCATGGCTAGTCCGCGCTGTCCATCATTGAACCAACCCATGATGGCCCGGCCAGAGGACGAGTTGACGCTGCCGCCCAGGAGGCCTACCAGCACCAGTCCCATGCAGAGATGCAGGTAGCTTGGTGCATGCACGCCCTGTGGCACCTCAAACACCCCGAGCCCGAACAAGGCCAGCCCGGTCGACAGCAAGCCGGTCAGCAAGACTTTCCGGTCTCCGTATTTGTCGGTCACGAGTCCCCAGAACACCTCTGAGAAGGTGACGCCGAGGGCCATGCAGCCCAACACCAGGCCAAGCTGTGTCGTCGTCATTTGATAGGCATTACGCATCAGCACGCCTGTGACGGGGAGCCCTGAGAAGGCGGCGGCGAAGCTCGCTTGAGCGGCAACCCCGATGGCCAGCACGGTCCATCGGTAGTGACGCTCGCTTTGGCTGGGCAGGAATGCGGGCAGAGCCGAAAAACGCAAAAAGGAAGACATGCGACACCTCTGTACCTACTAGTAGGTCTAAAGTGTAGCATGAAAACCTACCAGTAGGTACAATGCGGAAATGAGCACCACCATCGACAAACTGATCGAAACCACCCAGGCGCTGCTTTGGGAGCGCGGCTATGTCGGCACCAGCCCTCGTGCCATTCAGGATCGGGCCGGTGTTGGTCAGGGCAGCATGTATCACCACTTCCGCACCAAGGCGGCCTTGGCACAGGCGGCGGAGGAGCGCTCGGCCTCCGAGTTGATTGAGGATGTCCGCAGGGTGCTGGAGGGGCCTGGTGATCCGCTGGATCTGGTGATCGGCTATCTGAGGCTTGAACGTGACGTTCTCAAAGGGTGCCGCATCGGGCGTTTGACTGCTGACCCCGAGGTGGTGGCGGACCCGGCGTTGCGAAAGCCTTTGGAGGAGGCGTTTCGGTGGGTTACGGAGCGTTTGGCTGTGCTGCTGAAAGAGGCTCAGCGGCTTGGTCGTTTGCCGGCGGGCCTGGATTCACAAGCATTGGCTGCCACTGTGCTGGCTGTGCGACAGGGTGGCTATGTACTGGCGCGTGCAGCTGATTCGACGGCCCCTTACGAGCAGGCGATCGAAGGGGTGGTCTCGCTGCTGCAAGTGCCACCCTCAACCTGAGCATCAGGTGAGTGGCTGTTGCGTGTTGCCTCGGTATTCAGCGCCCCGGCGGCGCACCCTCTGACAACAGGGCCTTGGCTTCACCAATCACTTCCACTAGCAGGTCTGCCATCAGCCGCACCCTTGGCGAGCGTTTGACGTCGGGGTGCATGACGAGCCAGATCTGCCGCACCGTGGGGCATACCGGGGCGATGAGCGACAAGGCGTCATCCCCTGCGGCGAGGAAGTGGGGCAACACGGCGATGCCCAGGCCCACGCGGGCCGCGTTGAACAAGGCCGTCAGGTCGTTGCTTCTGAAGACGAAGCGGCGGTCGCCCGCCACCTGGTTCAGCCACCGCTGCTGGGGCACCTGCTCCAGGCTATCGTCATAGCCCAGAAACTCCCAGGCATTACTGGGCCGTCTTTGGGTGTAGCCATGGGCGGCGTAGAGGCCATAACCCATGTCGCCCATGCTGCGGGCGGTCAGGCCGGGGGCTGTGGGGCGCGACATTCTGATGGCCAGGTCAGCCTCACCTCGCGCAAGATTCGCTTCGCGCGATTCGCCAATCATTTCCAGATGGATGTTTTGCCAGCGGTCGTGCATGGCCGCCAAGCGCGGCACCAGAAAGTGCCCGGCCATCACAGGGGGCGCCGACACCCGCACCGTGCCTTGCAGTGAAGACACCCCCAATGCCACGCGCGAAAACGCTTGGGCCTCGTCATCCAGCCGGCCGGCCTGCGCCACCAGTGTTTCGCCTTCGGCTGTGAGTGACCAGGCCTTGGGCAGCCGGTCAAACAGCTTAAGCCCCAGCGCTTGTTCGAGCGACTCCACCCGCCGTGCCACGGTCGAATGCTCCACCTGAAGCCGGCGGGCGGCGCCAGACAGGCTGCCCGTGCGCGCCAGCTCCAGGAAGTAGCGGATGTCGTCCCATTGCGGGCCCCGCTTGTCGGGGGCGGTTTTATCTGATTTTTTTTGCACAGATGGTGGCGATATTTTTGGAATTGTGGTGCGATTTTGAACAACTTAAGCTGAGCCTGCAAGTTCAATCACAGGAGAAAACCATGGGCCAGCGTGAAACGCTCATCGCGGCAACTGCTACGTTTCAAATGATCATGAGCCAACACGGCGATGCGTCTGTGCTGGTCGCCACCGAAGCGGTGCTGCCACCGCCGGCAGCTGGCGAAATTCGTGTGCGTCATACCGCCATCGGCGTGAACTATGTCGATGTCTATCACCGCACGGGGCTGTACGACTTGCCCTCTTTGCCCGCCGTGCTGGGGGTGGAGGCAGCAGGAGTGGTGGAAGCGCTGGGCCCGGACGTCACCACCCTTCAGGTGGGGCAGCGCATTGCCTATGCGGGCCCGCCGGTGGGCAGCTATGCGAGTGCTCGCAACCTGCCGGCCGCCAGGGCCATTGCACTGCCAGACGACGTGTCGGACGACACGGCGGCTAGCTTGCTGCTACGCGGCATTACCACCCACATGCTGATGGCCTATGTCTACCGCTTGCAGGCGGGCGACACGGTGCTGGTGCACGCAGCGGCCGGTGGTCTGGGCTTGGTGATCGTGCAATGGGCCAAGGCGATGGGCGCGCGGGTCATTGGCACTGTGAGTACCCCCGCCAAGGCCGAGGTGGCCAGGTCTCATGGGCTGGACCACGCCATCCTCTACCGTGATGAAGATGTGGTTGCCGCCGTGATGCGCCTCACCGATGGCGGCGGGGCGGACTACGCGATTGATGGCATTGGTGGCCAGACCTTGCTGGACACGCTGGGCTGTGTTCGCCCCTACGGGATGGTCGCCAGCGTGGGGCAGGTGGCGGGTGACTCAGGTCCGCTGGACCTGTCGCTGCTGGGGCCGGCGCGCTCGGTGGCGCTGTCTCGCCCGGGTGTCTTCCGCTTCATGACCGACTTGGCGCGGTACCGGGAAGGGGCTGCCGCCACGCTGCGGCACCTTCAAGCGGGGCTGCGGCCAACCATTGGTGCCGTTTTGCCCTTGGCGCAGGCCGCCGAAGCGCACCGCCTGCTGGAAGCCGGCGCCACGGTGGGTTCAGTTCTCTTGCGCCCTTGATGGGCACGTTGCGAGGTATCTCATGCTATTTCTCATCTTGCTCGACTATCAGCGCCCGCTGTCGGAAGTGGATGCCCACATCGAAGCACACCGCGCTTTTTTGACCCGCCACTACGAGGCCGGGCATTTCGTGATGTCGGGGCGCAAGTCGCCGCGCACCGGCGGTGTGATCCTGGCCAAGGCGAGTGCGCTCCACGAGGTAGCGCGCTGGATTGCGGACGATCCGTTTTGTCAGGCACGGGTGGCGAGCTATCAGGTTGTGGCCTGGGAGCCGACGATGGTGGCCGCAGACCTGTCGCCTGAGGCCATTGCGGCCGATGCGCTGCGTATGGTTGCGAGCCCTGCGTGAAGAACTCTTCAGGAGAGGTCACATGGCTTCTATTCGAGCAATGGCGTTGGCTGCGGGCGTGCTGGCCCAAATGAGTGTGGGCGTGTCGGTCGCTGCAACGCAGTTTCTTACGCGTGAGGGCGGGTACCTGGCCTATGAGGTGAGCGGCGACCTCGGCCCGTGGGTCATTGCCTTGCCTGGCATGGGCGACCTGCGCACGCAGTATCGATTCCTCGCACCACGGCTGGTGCAAGCGGGCTACCGCGTGGTCACCATGGATGTGCGCGGCCAGGGTGAATCGTCTGCCCATTGGCACGACTATTCGGCGCGGGCCGCCGGCGCTGATGTGCTGGCGCTGATGCAGCACCTGGGGGCCGACAAGGCCGTGGTGTTGGGCAACTCCTTTGCGGCTGGCGCCGGTTTGTGGGCTGCCCGTGAGCGGCCTGATCAGGTGCTGGCCGTTGGCATGCTGGGCCCCATCGTGCGTGACTTGCCCGCCAGTTGGTTGACCCGCTCGGTGGTGCAACTGGGCTTTGCCGGCCCGTGGCGACGCTGGTTCTGGATGACCTACTGGGACAGCCTGTTTCCTCTGCGCAAGCCAGATGATCAAGCTGCTTACCGGGTGCAACTCGAAGCCAACCTGGGTGAGGAGGGGCGCATGCCCGCCCTTCACACCATGGTGGCCTTGTCCAAAGCAGACACGGCGGGCTTGCTCGGCAGCGAGACGGTGCCGGTGCTGATCGTCATGGGGACCCGTGACCCGGATTTCAGCGACCCCACCACCGAGGCACGCTGGCTGGCTGGCCAGATGAAGGCCCGGTTGAGCTTGGTGGAAGGGGCTGGCCACTACCCGCACGTTGAGACCCCGGAGCGGGTTGCACATGACATCTTGCAGTTTCTCGATGGGCTGGAGCGCAGATAGTGTCAGGACGTCCGACCTCTCATCGCTTGACGCCGGCTGAGCTATTCAGACTGAAACGTGCCCAGGGAACGATCGTCCGGGTGCAGTGCGGCACCGTGTGGCTCACAGAGCATGGCGATTGGCGCGACCACTTTCTCTCGCGGACACAGAGCTATCGCATTCGCGGTCATGGCTTGGTGCTGATTGGTGCAGCCAACCCGCAGGTCATTGAGTTTGATCTGGTCCCACCCCCATGACCATTCACATGAAGGAATCAACATGAACCGTACACGACAGCCTGTTGCAGTGGTTACAGGTGGTGCCACCGGCATTGGCCGGGCCACGAGCGAGCAACTGGCGGCCATGGGGTGCATCGTGGTCGTTGTCTATTCGCGCAGTGAAGCCGAGGCGGTTGAGACGGTGGCCACCATTCGCGCCAAAGGCCAGGAGGCCACGGCCATGCGTGCCGATGTTGTCCACGATGACCAGGTCAAACTCATGGTGGCGAACGTGGTCGAGCGCCATGGTGGCATCGACTACCTGGTCAACAATGCGGGAGCCACGCGTCAACTGCCATTTGCAGATCTCGACCTGGTCACCGATGCCATTTGGGATGAGCTGTTTGCGGTGAACGTCAAAGCGGCTTTCAACTGCAGCAGGGCGGCGGCGCCCTACCTTCGGCAGCGCCCTGGCAGTGCCATTGTCAATGTGGGCAGCATTGCGGGTGAAACCGGCTATGGCTCGTCGCTGCCCTATGCGGTCTCAAAGGCGGCGCTGCATGGCATGACCCGATCGCTGGCCCGTGCGCTGGCACCGGACATCCGGGTCAACTGCATTGCGCCTGGCGCGGTGGACACACGGTGGTGGGCTGGCCTGGAGGCGAAGATGTGGGAACTGGCCGGTCACCTGCCGCTGCAGAGAATCTCAACGCCACAGGACATTGCTGAAACCATCTGGGGCTTGCTGACGGCACGGTCCATCACGGGGCAGATCGTCAAGGCGGAGAATGGGCAGACGCTTTGAGCGCTGTGGACCCGGTCGAAGGAACCCCAATGGACCTTATCGAAACACTTGGAATGGCGTTGCCCATCATCCAGGCACCCATGGCGGGTGCTCAGGGCCGTGCCCTTGCCATTGCCGTATCCGAGGCAGGTGGACTGGGTTCCTTACCTTGTGCCATGTTGTCGCCCGACATGCTCGAACGAGAGCTGGCCGCGATTCGTCACGCCACCAACAAGCCGTTCAATGTGAACTTTTTCTGTCATGAGCCGCCGCAGGCTGAGGACAGCGTTGAGGCCCGTTGGCGAGAGCTGCTGGCCCCCTATTACCGGGAATTCGGGCTACCCGTGGAGACACCGGGCAGCGGTGCCAGTCGTGCTCCCTTTAGCCATGACATCGCCGATGTGGTCGAGCCGTTCCGGCCGGCCGTGGTGAGTTTTCATTTTGGGTTGCCAAGTCAGGACTTGCTGGCGCGTGTCAAATCCTGGGGGGCGATGGTGTTGTCATCTGCGACCACGGTGGAAGAGGCCCTGTGGCTCGAACACCATGGTGCAGACGCGATCATTGCGCAGGGCCTTGAAGCAGGCGGCCACCGAGGCATGTTCCTGGATGACGATCTTTCAAAGCAGATGGGAACGTTCGCTTTGTTGCCTCAAGTCGTGCAGGCTGTAAATGTGCCGGTGATTGCTGCCGGCGGCATCGCTACCCCTGAGGGCGTGGTCGCTGCACTCACACTCGGGGCGTGCGCTGTTCAGGTGGGGACCGCCTATTTGCTGAGTCATGAGGCAACGACGAGCCCTGTGCACCGCAAAGCCATTGAAAGCAGCGCCTCCCGCCACACAGCGCTGACAAACCTGTTCTCCGGAAGGCCTGCTCGCGGGATCGTGAATAGGTTCATGTCTGAACAAGGTCTGCTTAGCCGGTACGTCCCGCCCTTCCCATTGGCCTCGGGCGCCCTTGCCCCGCTTCGAACGGCAGCAGAGGTCCGAAACGATTGTTCTTTCAGCCCTTTGTGGTGCGGCCAAAATGCAGTCGGTTGCAGAAAATCCGGTGCTGCGGAGATTACTCACTGGCTTGCCGTCGCTGCGAATTTACACACGACGCAAGCGGCGATGAATGCGCCGACGATTGCCCTGTCATGAGACACCAATGAGTCCCTTGAGCCGTTACGCGCTTGGCCTTGGAAATTGTCATTGGGTGTTGAAATGAAATGCACCGAGCTTAGGACTTCATGCCGTCTGCAGCGAGCGCGACGATCTTGGCCGCCTCAGCCGGAGACAGCTCTCGGCCAGGAGCAGCAGTTTGCCACTGACAGCTTTCAGGCAGGTACGCATCGTAGACCCATAAAATCACGCGTCTTTCGATGCTAAATAGCCGAGTAAGGCGGGTACTCATTTGAGCCCATCGAAGAGACATATCTATGAGCGATTACCCGTTTGCGAGCGGCAAGGCCTGCCCACAGCTTCGGAACAGAAAGAGGACATGAATGCCAGACAACAAGCGGCAGCACTTTGTCTCCAAGTTCTATCTGAAATATTTTTCGCCAGACACTTGTCTGCCGCCGAAAAACCGAAAGACGATAAATGTCTTCAACATCAAGCGCGGCATAGTGATCCCCAAGGCAGGTTTAAAGGAGCAGTGCTACCGCGATTATTTCTATGGCAAAGATCTGGTTGTAGAAGATGAGTTTTGCAAGCAGGAAGGCATTACTCAGCCGGTCTTCAGCCACATCCTTGCAAACTGCAGCTTGCCGCCCTACGCCAGCGTGGAGCACATTGTCATGGTCATGTTCGTTCACATGCAGGCTTTTCGCACTGAACAGGCCGCCCGCAAGATCAGAGAGACGGACGACAAGGTCAATGCTGAGATCATGACGATGAACTCAAGCGAGGCCGCAAAGATCAAGGCGCTAGTCAAACACGAGAGCCACGTTAACGCATCGCTGGAATACAGCAAGCGGCACTTCCCGTTGTTGCTTGATTTGGAGTGCAAACTTCTTGTAGCCGGAAAAGGGTTGGAGTTTCTGACGAGTGATCACCCGGCAGTTTTGTATAACCAACTTTTTGAGTTTTGGGATCAATCAAGCCACACAGGCTTGGCATCAGTGGGTTTGCAGATTTATTTCCCATTGAGTCCTAAAGCAATGCTGGTGATGTACGACTCCAACGTCTACCAGGTCGGCGTACAAGGCAAGCGAATCGTCACAGTAAGTGATAGGAAGGACGTGCGGGCACTCAACGTCCTTCAAGTGGTTAACGCCAACAAAAATCTCTATTTCCAGACAAATGCCTGCGAGCCATACGTTGCCTACCAGCAAGGCAAGCCATACATCCGCCAAGAGTTGGGCAGGATATTGGTGGTTCCTGAGCGGTACCCAGATGGTCGCACGGGCAAGTTAATTGGACTGACATCGATAGACGTAAAGTCCAATCTGAAACTGTCCTTCGTTAGCATCAAGAAGGCCGGGAAAGAATTCGCTGAGCGTTACAAGGTTGCTCAAAGGAAACCGCCGAGGGTAATCCGTAATGAGGAGCTTTGGCAAGACCACGATTGGTTCCTTGAGGAAGTTGAAGCAGGTCGCCGAACTGGCGTTGAGTTCCGTCATTTTCTCGGTAAGCATTTCTTTAGGGATTGAGAACCAGGCCTCATCAGCTCACCTAGGGTGAGAGCCCTGTTTGGGATGCCTCTAGTCAGTGACTGCTTTGTAGCGACGAGGATCGGGCCGTGTAGTTCCGCATTGGGTCGGATGCCGCCAGTCGTTGTGCATGAGGTGGAGGTCAGCCCCCAGCCTCAAGCAGCCCCCACCGCTGATGGCGCCACCCACGTGCACGGCCAGAATCGCCCAAAACAAAGTCTGTTTACCCACCTGTCGCGCTAGCAATGCCCCGAACGCGCAAGGAATCGTCCAGGATTGATCGGAACAGTCTCCAGCAGATCCAGATACTGACGCCAGTCTCCAGTCATGTCGATCTGGACTTGATGAAACAGGCCCATGTTCTTGAAGTAGGCGTATTGGTCGAAAGGCACTTCAATGGTCCTCGTGCCAACTTGACGCAACTCCACACCTTGAAAGCTGTCCTGCGCGATGGGGCCGATCTTGTAGTTCACGCCAGGTAAGACACGAAACTTCGCGAGGTACTTGAAGTCGTTGCCCCAGAGTGCGGCATTCAGCTCCCGCTCCAGGAGGTCCGCCGTCCAGTTCATGCGCGGAATGCCGCAGATCTGGGGGGTGAAGTAGAAACGTCCGATCATCTGCGAGGTGCTGCCGTGGGCCCGATACACCACCAGCACCTGCCCATCCCCGACGCGCCTGGTTTCCGGGGTTCGATCAAACCCGTCGCGGATTGCAGCCGAGGTTCGCTCCATCGGGGTGTACGGTCTGACCATCGTGCGCGCTCCAATCGTGACGGATTTTTTCGGGGCCCGATGAGGGCTGCGTCTGGCAGGTCATTGCGTCTACCTCGCCGTCAGACCGGAAGGATATTCACCTCGGCGCTCCACGTCAAAGGGCGCCACGCCTCTTCGCTTGCCTTGAACCTTGCGTCGTCCCCGGATCAAGCTACCATCCAGCCTGCGGCTTGTGCACCTGCAAGCTCGCCGCCAAGGTTCACAAGGTGTTGCCTGATGAAAATGGACGCAAGGCTGTCTTTCCTGCTTGCCCTCGGCATCCTGGCTGGCTGTGCCAGCAACCCACCGCCTGACAAGCCCTCATCCAGAGAGCGCTGCTACAGCCACGGCGAGATCCGAACCTGCACGGATTACCCCGCGCCATCTCACCAGCAGGTGGCTGATCTCAAAGGCCTGCGCCCGCCGCCCGCGGGTGTCAGCCGTCTCGTGCTTGTTCGCAATGATTGGCGCGATGCCTATGGCCAGGCCCAGCTTGTGCTGGATGGGGCGGATCTGCCCAGGCTGATCCCATGCTCGGTGGTCGGCGCCGATGTGCCACCCGGCGAGCACCAGTTGCATGTGAGCCATGTGGCCGTGGCCGAGCCGCCTCTGCGCCTCGTGCTGAAGTCGCAAGAGGTCACGGTGGTAAACGTGAAACGCATACCCCGTGGTGCCGGGTCGCGAGGCTTCAGCCTGCAGCCCCTTGAGCGCGCCGAGGCCCTGGCCTTGATTCAGGAATGCGCCGTGGTGGGTTTTGCCGACCAGACGGTGCGCAAAGTGCCCGCACGATGATGAAACCGTTGCCATTGAGCCGGGCCTTCACCTTGCTCGAACCGGGCCCCGTCGTGCTGGTGACCACGCGCAGCGCCACGGGCATCAATGTGATGACCATTTCGTGGACGATGGTGATGGACTTCACCCCGCGTTTTGCGCTGACCACTGGCCCGTGGAACCATTCCTATGCCGCGCTCAAGCAATCCAAAGAGTGCGTGATCGCCATTCCCGCTGCGGATCAGATCGATCTCGTCGTGGGCGTCGGCACCTGCTCCGGCACCGAGACGGACAAGTTCGCGCACTTCGGCCTGACACCGCTGGACGGGCAGTTCGTCAAGGCGCCCTTGATCAAGGAGTGCCAGGCCAACATCGAGTGCAAGGTGGTGGACATCGTGAGCAAGCACAACATCGTTGTGCTGGAAGGTCTGGCGGCCTATGTCGATGCCAGGCGCCCGGACAAGCGAACACTCCACGCGGTCGGTGATGGCACCTTCATCGTGGACGGCGAGCGGCTCAACCGAAAGCGCATGATGCGCAGCAAGATCCCGCCAGGCGTCTAGGTCGGCCAGGGGCCAGGCTCATCGCTCCCGCGCATGGTTGCGGCTGAACTTGGGCAGCTCCACGGTGATGTCGCCATCCTTCACACGCACGCTGCAGGCCAGCCGTGAACAGGGCTCCAGCCCCCAGGCGTTGTCCAGCTGGTCGTTCTCGTCATCGTCAGGCTCGTCCAGTGTCTCGGCGCCTGCGCGCACCAGCACATGGCAGGTGGCACATGCCGCCACCATGTCGCAGGCATGCTCGATGGCCACGCCATGCTTGAGCAAGGCCTCACACAGCGAGGCGCCTTTCTTGACATCGAACTGCTGGCCCTGCGGGCACAGCTCTTGGTGAGGCAGGACGGTGACCAGGGGCATGGGGCAACTCGTTGAAGGCGTCAGTCGGATCAGGAAATGGTGTCCAGCACACGCCCCGTGAGCGCCTTGCGGATGCTGGCGTCCATGCGGCGTGCGGCGAAGCTCGACGTGATCACGTTCAAGGTCTGGCAAACCGCCTTGACTGTGTCGGTGTCGGCCTCGGTCTCCAGCGCGTCGGCCACCAGGTTCATCGCATCCTGGATGTGCGCCCGCTCGGCGGGTGACAGCAGCGCCTGCCCGTCTTCCGCCAGCGCCGATTCGGTGGCGTCCAGCAGGCGGCGGGCATCCACTTGCGCCTCGCGCAGCATGCGCAGCTGCATGTCGGCCTGGGCGCGGCCCACGCTGTCGGTCAGCATCTGCGCGATCTGATCGTCGCTCAGGCCATAGGACGGTTTGACCTCGATGTGTGCCTGCACGCCCGTGCTTTGTTCCATCGCGGAGACGGACAGGAGCCCGTCGGCATCGATCTGGAAGGTCACGCGGATGCGCGCGCCACCGGCCACCATGGGCGGGATGCCACGCAGATCAAAGCGTGCCAGCGATCGGCAATCGTTGACCGCCTCGCGCTCGCCCTGCACCACATGGAAGGACATCGCGGTCTGGCCATCCTTGAAGGTGGTGAAGTCCTGTGCGCGTGAGGTGGGCAATGTCGAGTTGCGCGGGATGATCTTCTCGACCAGGCCACCCATGGTCTCGATGCCCAGGGACAGGGGCGACACGTCCAGCAGCAGCCACTGGCCGTCCGCACCCGCATTGCCGGCCAGCACATCTGCCTGCATGGCGGCTCCCAGCGCGACCACCTCGTCGGGATTGATGTCGGTCAGGGGCGGCTTGCCAAAGAACTGGGCCACGGACTCACGGGCCACGGGCATGCGGGTCGAACCACCCACGAGGACCACACCGTCCACCTCGTCGGTGCTCAACCCGGCATCCTTCAAGGCGCGACGTGTGGCTGACAGCGTGCGCTGGATCAGGCCCTGTGTGCACTGCGCAAAGACCTCACGGGTGACCGTCACGCCCGCCACGTCCACGGCATCGAAGCTGGACAGCGCCTCTTTGCCCGCGCGGGCCGAGGTCAACAGGTGCTGCTGCTCCTGGGGGCTCAGCTCGGACCAGGTCAGCTGGTTTTGCTCGGCTAGCCACAAGGCCAGGGCGCGGTCGAAGTCATCACCGCCCAGAGCGGAGTCCCCGCCGGTGGACAGCACTTCGAACACCCCGCGCGACAGGCGCAGGATGGAGATGTCGAAGGTGCCGCCGCCCAGGTCATACACCGCGAACACGCCTTCGGCCGCCTTGTCCAGACCATAGGCGATGGCTGCTGCGGTGGGCTCATTGAGCAGACGCAGGACATGCAGCCCCGCCAGGCGCGCGGCGTCCTTGGTGGCCTGGCGCTGGGCATCGTCGAAATAGGCCGGCACGGTGATGACCACGCCGGTCAGTTCGCCACCCAGCGAGGCCTCGGCCCGGGCCTTCAGCGCGCGCAGGATGTCGGCGGAGATCTCGACGGGGCTCTTGGCGCCTGCTGCTGTTTCAACCGCCACCATGCCGGGGCCGTCGAGCAGCTTGTAGGGCGGCGCGCCTGCCTTGATGGCGTCGGCCATGGCCCGCCCCATCAGGCGCTTGACCGAGGCAATCGTGTTGAGCGGGTCCTGCGCTTGCAAGGCCAGCGCCGGGTAGCCCACCAGTGGCGGCTCGCCGCAGTCGGCGCTGTAGTGCACGACAGAGGGCAGCAGGACCTGATCGGCCATGTCTGCCAAGGCACGTGGCACCGCGCTTTGCACGCTGGCGACCAGCGAGTTGGTGGTGCCCAGGTCGATGCCGGCCGCCAGTCTGTGCTGGTGAGGGGCCGCGCTTTGCCCGGGTTCAGCGATCTGCAGCAGTGCCATGGTGGGCCTCTTTCAGACAGCGAAGCTCTCGCCGCAGCCGCACTCGGCCTTGGAGTTCGGGTTGTTGAACTTGAAGCCTTCGTTGAGGCCCTCGCGCACGAAGTCGAGTTGCGTGCCATCCAGGAAGGGCAGGCTCTTCTGGTCGACCAGCAACTGCAGGCCGTGGCTTTCAAAGCTGACGTCCTCTGGTGAGGTCTCGTCGGCGAACTCGATCGCATACGACAAGCCCGAGCAACCGCTGGTCTTCACGGCCAGGCGCAGGCCCAGGCCCTTGCCGCGCTTGTCGATGGATTTCTGAACATGGCGGGCAGCCGCCTCGGTCATCGTGATCGCCATGGCGGGCCTCACATCGAGAACGAACTGCCGCAACCGCAGGTGGTCTGCGCGTTGGGGTTGTGGATCACGAAGCGCGAGCCTTCGAGCCCGTCTTCGTAGTCGATGTCGGCACCCATCAGGTATTGCAGGCTCATGGCATCCACGACCATGGTCACGCCATCTTTGTCGATGCGGGTGTCGTCTTCATTGAGCTGGTCGTCGAAGGCAAAGCCATACGAGAAACCCGAGCAGCCACCGCCTGTCACGTACAGGCGCAGCTTGAGCTGGGGGTTGCCTTCGTCGGCAATCAGTTCGCTGACCTTGGCGGCTGCGGCGGCGCTGAAGCTCAGGGGGGCGGGCGGGGGCATGTCGCTGCCCACAGAGGCGGTCATGGTCGATTCCATTTGCGTGGCTCCTTGGTCGGTTGGCGGGTGAGGCTGATAGGTCAGGGGATCAGTTCGGGGCACAGATGGGCTGGTCGGCCAGCGTGGTGCTGCCGGTGCTGCCCGTGTTGCCTTGGGCGTGCTTGTTCTGGTAGTCCGCTACGGCTGCCTTGATGGCGTCTTCGGCCAGGATGGAGCAGTGGATCTTCACGGGCGGCAGGGCCAGCTCTTCAGCGATCTGCGTGTTCTTGATCGACAGGGCTTCGTCCAGCGTCTTGCCGCGTACCCACTCGGTCACCAGCGAGCTCGATGCAATCGCAGAGCCACAGCCATAGGTCTTGAAGCGGGCGTCTTCGATCACGCCGGTGGCAGGGTTGACCTTGATCTGCAACTTCATGACATCACCACAGGCCGGGGCGCCCACCATGCCAGTGGCCACGCCGTCTTCGTCGGCAGCAAAGGAGCCGACGTTGCGCGGGTTTTCGTAGTGGTCAATCACCTTGTCGCTGTATGCCATTTGCTTCTCCAATTTCAGTTAGCGAGGCGGGGCCGCGGTACGCCGCAGCCAGGGGCTTGTTCAATGCGCAGCCCATTGAATGCTGTCGAGGTCGATGCCGGCCTGGACCATGTCCCACAAGGGGCTGAGTTCACGCAGGCGGTTGACGACCTCGGTGACGCGGGCGATCGCGAAGTCGATTTCCTCCAGCGTGGTGAAGCGGCCGATGGTGAAGCGCACCGAGCTGTGGGCCAGCTCATCACTGCGGCCCATGGCGCGCAACACATAGCTGGGCTCCAGGCTGGCCGAGGTGCAGGCCGAGCCGGACGACACGGCGATGTCTTTCATGCCCATCAAGAGCGATTCACCCTCGACGTAGTTGAAGCTCACGTTGAGGTGGTTGGGCGTGCGCCGGTCAAAGTCGCCGTTGAGGTGGACCTGATCGATGCGCGACAGGCCGGCCCACAGGTGGTCTCGCAAGCTGCGGATGCGCTCCAGCTCGGGGCCCATCTCCTTGGCAGCGAGGTGATAGGCCTCGCCCATGCCGACGATCTGGTGGGTGGGCAGGGTGCCCGAGCGCATGCCGCGTTCGTGCCCACCGCCGTGCGTCATGGCTTCGATGCGCACACGCGGCTTGCGGCGCACATACAGGGCGCCCACGCCCTTGGGGCCATAGCTCTTGTGGGCCGACATGGACATCAGGTCAATGGGCATGACGCTCAGGTCGATGTGGACCTTGCCCGTGGCTTGCGCGGCATCCACATGGAAGATCACGCCTTTGCTGCGGCAGATGGCACCCAGCGCTTCGATATCCTGGATCACACCGGTTTCGTTGTTGACGAACATGACCGAGGCCAGCACGGTGTCCGGGCGGATGGCCGACTTGAACAGCTCGATGTCGACCAGGCCGTTGTCCATGACGGGCAGCACTGTGACGTCCCAGCCTTCACGTTCCATCTCTCGCATGGTGTCGAGCACAGCCTTGTGTTCGGTGGCAAGGGTGATGAGGTGGCGGCCCTTGGTCTTGTAGAAGGTCGCGGCGCCCTTGATGGCGAGGTTGTTGCTCTCGGTGGCACCGGACGTCCACACGATTTCGCGTGGGTCGGCACCAATCAGCAAGGCGACTTGTTCACGCGCCAGTTCAACGGCTTCTTCGGCGGCCCAACCGTAGGCATGCGAGCGGCTGGCCGGGTTGCCAAAGCGTTCGCTGAGGTAGGGAATCATCTTGGCCGCCACGCGCTGGTCCACGGGCGTGGTGGCTGCGTAGTCCAGATAGACGGGCCGGTTGGGCTGCACGATCAACGTCGTCATGAGGGCTCCTTGTTCTGCGCGGTCGGTATCGACTCAGGCGTCGCTTGCAAGGGCTCATTGCAACTTGGGTGCCAACACAGTGGGTTTGCTTAAGTGCTTGATTTCATTTGACAAAGGTCAAAGTGACCATGGCCGCAGTAGTGAAATCGTCGCGACAAGCGCATGTGGCTTTTGTCGGGTTTGTTGTGCGCATGCGAGGTCCTGCGCACGGGGCCAGGGCTGCGTGGACAAAGGCATTGATCTTGCAAAGCGCTCGGGTACTGACTGCAACAGGGTCGCCCCGCCGACACCACGCCATGCCCATCTATGAATACCACTGCCCGGCCTGTGACAAGCACTTTGAACTGCTCGTGCGCAGCAGCACCATTCCGGCTTGCCCGCAGTGCGGCTCGACCGTGCTGGACAAATGCGTGAGTGCGCCGCAAGCGCCTGGCAAGAGCGCCGGCATCATCAAGCGCGCCCGCGCTCGAGCGGCGGCTGAGGGGCACATGAGCAACTACAACCAGGCCGAGCGAGGCAAGTTGTTGTCTTGAGGTGGACAGCTTCAATCGCTGGTGGCGTTGTTCCCGGCGCGGGCCCGTTGCAATCGGGTGATGGGGCGCTCGTCCCTGTCGGCCGAGCTTTGGCTCAATCCGCTCAACGCCTTTTGCAGCGCGGCCTTGCTCGGCGTTTCCACAAACGCGCAGCGCTTGCCGGTGCGTTTGCAGTGCTCTTTGACACGCCAGTAGGCGTCGTGGCTGATGCAGCCCGTCTGGCAGATGACGAGGTCCGCCGCGGCCAGGGTGGTATCGAGCTTGCCAATGCAGTGGTGCTCGCCGCCATCATGGTGGAGGAAGCGGCCACCGGTGCGCTCGATGACGTAGCGGTAGAGGGGCACGGCGGCCGTTCTCCCCCCTACGCACAACACGGTCTGGTTTGACAGGGGCTTTGCGTCTGTCGATTTGTCGGTGTCTCGCACGGGCTCCGAGGTGGCCCCCGGCCGGGCCGCTTCAATGCGGGCGAGTTGTTCCTGGAGCCTCGACCGGTCGGTCTCGCTGCGGATCAGGTCACCCCTGAGCCTCACCAGCATGGCTTCCAAGCTTGCAATCCGCTGGGCCTGCTCCTGCGCAATGTGGGTGCTGCGATTCTGGGCGGCTGCCAGCTCGCGAGCCAGCACGGCGTTTTCGCCCATCAGGGCGACAAGATGGGCTTGTTGCTGATCGAGATGGAGGAGCATGGGGCAGTGGGCCGCAGCAGGGCGTTGGACTTGAGATGTTTGCTATCGTAAATAAGAATCATTCGTAAAGACAAGCCGAAAACGACAACAAGCCTGATGCCGGAGGGGTTGATCAGCCTGCCTGGCCGTGCGCGCGGCCGGGATGAGGCCTCACCGCCTGCGCATGAGGGTGATGAGTTGGTCCAGTGCCTTCCCCCAGCCTTCCTGGAAGCCCATGGCCTCATGCTGCTGACGGCTGGCCTCGTCCTTGTGAATGGCCGTGCCACGGTAAAGCGTCCCGCTGCCATGGGGTTCCATGCTGATGATGGCGGTGATCATCAAGGCTTCGGGCGGGTGGTTGGCTGGCCTGAAGTCGGGGCCAAGGCAGCTCGTCCACGTCAGGCGGCGCTCGGGCACCACCTCCAGATAGCAGCCCGTGTTGGCGAAGTGCTGCCCCTCTGGTCCATGCATGATGGTGTGGAAGCGCCCGCCTGGGCGCAGATCGATCTCGCAACCGGACGTGCGCCAGGGTGCCGGTGTGAACCATTGGTTGATCAGCTCGGGCGTGGTCCAGGCGGCCCATACCTGGGCGGGCGAGAGATCGATGGCGCGCTCGAACACCAGATCCAGCTGGGGATCGGGTTGGAATGGCTGGTGCGTGGACATGTTCGAAGGCTCCTGTTTGGTGATGAATGGGGAAAGGCGCATGGGCCGCTTGCGCCGTATCAAAGGCGTGATGCCTCGATGGCCAGATCATGAACACATGAACAAGCGCATTTTGATCATCCAGGGGCACCCCGATGCCCAAGGGGGCAAGCATCTGTGCCATGTGTTGGCCGAGGCCTACACGCAAGGCGGGCAGGCGGGTGGCCACGAAGTGCAGATTGTGGACGTGGCAGCACTGGACTTTCCGCTGTTGCGAAGCCAGAAAGAGTGGGAGCAGGGGTGCTGCCGCCTGGCTTGCTCGCCTCGCAAAAGGCGATTGCCTGGGCCGATCACCTCGTGTTGTTCTTTCCCCTGTGGCTGGGTGACATGCCTGCCGTGCTCAAGGGCTTTCTGGAGCAGGTGGCGCGGCCCGGCTTCGCCTTGAGCAAGGGCGGGGACGGGCGGCTGCCCGCCAAGTTGTTGACGGGGCGCTCCGCCCGCGTGGTGGTCACCATGGGCATGCCTGCCTTGATCTACCGGTGGTACTTCCGCGCCCACAGCGTGAAGGCGCTGGAGCGCAACATCCTGGGTTTCGTCGGCATTGCGCCCGTGCGCGAGACCCTGATCGGTGGCGTCGATGGCTTGGGTGAGGCGGGCGTCCGTACTTGGTGTGGCAAGTTGAACAAGCTGGGGCGGCGGGCGCATTAGCGCCGCAGGCCCGGCGAACAGTCACCCATTCACGGGAGATGCCAGTCCGTGTATTGAAATGAGAATCATTCTCGACTACAATAGGTTAACAATGATTCGCATTCGCAGTAAAGCATGCCTGCCTCGATCGCCATCCACGATGGCCAGCCGTACACCTTCAGGATCTCGCCCCTAGCCTTGGCGATGGTCGTGGCGGCGCATGCGGGCGTGGCGCTGCTGCTGACGATCTCCCGAACCTTGCCCAGCACGCCGCCGCAAGCACCGTTGATGGTGGAGGTGATCACGGCCAAGGCGCCCGTGCCGCCTGCGCCCAAGGCCCCGGACATCACGCCGCCCAAGCCCAAACCGGTGGCCCGCCAGGAGCGCTTCACCCGCGCGCAAGACGTGCCCGTGCTCGCTGCCAAGCCCGTGGCGCAAGAGCCGGTGGCCAACGAAACCAAGGCGGTGCCGCCGGCTCCCTTGCCCCCCATTCAGACGCCGCCTGCGCCTGCACAGGCGGCGCCGAGCTCGCATGCCGTGCCAGCGGCGGCACCCACATCGCCCCAATTCGACGCCGACTACCTGGACAACCCCAAGCCGGTCTACCCACCCATCTCCCGCCGCGAGCGCGAGCAGGGCAAGGTGCTGCTGCGCGTGTATGTCGAGGTCTCGGGTGCCGCGGGCAAGGTCGAGCTGGTTACCAGCTCCGGCTACGACCGGCTGGACAAGGCCGCGCGGGCTGCCGTGGGCCGCTGGCGCTTCGTGCCTGCCCGTCAAGGATCCGAGGCCGTGGCCGCCTGGGTCACCGTCCCCATCATCTTTAGTCTCAAGGATTGAACCGCCATGAACGAATCACTTGACCTGGCCCACTTCTGGGCGCACCTGGATCTGGTTGCCCGCTTCGTGCTGGCGCTCCTGCTCTTGGGCTCCATCACCTGCTGGTACCTGATCGTCACCAAGACGGTTCAGGTCTACCGCACCAGCCAGCGCAGCCGCCGCTTCCTGAAGGCCTTCTGGGATGCGCCCAATCTGGATGCCGTGGCCCGTGACATCAAGGCCCAGGGCTCATCCGATCCGTTCTCGCATCTGCTGCACCATGGCTTCACGGCGCTGGACCACCTCAGCCGCCGCGAAGAAGCGGCCAGCCTGATCGACGCCGGTGCCCCTGATGAAATGCTGACGCGCGCCCTGCGTCGGGCCATTGAAGAAGACAAGGCGCACATGGAGTTTGGCCAGTCCTTCCTGGCCACGGTGGCATCGAGCGCGCCCTTTGTCGGCCTGTTCGGCACCGTCTGGGGCATCTACCACGCACTGGCCGCCATCAGCCTGACAGGGCAGAGCACGCTGGACAAGGTCGCCGGCCCCGTGGGCGAGGCCTTGATCATGACCGGCATCGGCCTGGCTGTGGCCATCCCCGCGGCCATTGCCTACAACTCGTTTGCCCGTGTGAACCGCAATGTGATGTCGCGCCTGAACTCGTTTGCGTACGACGTCTTCAACTTCATGGCCACAGGCATCAAGGCTTCGCCCCGCGGGGCTGATAACGGTGGCAGCGGCAGTGGCGACAAGGTGATCGGCCTGCCACGCGCTCAAGCGCATGCCGCACGCTGATCGGGGAGCGAGAACATGGCATTTGGAAGCCTCGAAGGCGAAGAGGACAACGCCCCTCTGGCCGAGATCAACATGGTGCCGCTCATCGACGTGATGCTGGTGCTGCTGGTGATCTTCATCGTCACGGCGCCCATGCTCACGCATGCGGTCAAGGTGGACCTGCCCAAGGCGAGTTCATCGCTCAATGTGAGCAAGCCTGACAGCGTGCAACTGGCCATTGATGGCGAAAGCCGGCTGTACTGGAATGGCGCTGCCATCGAAGCCGATGCGCTCAAGCTGCGCCTGCATGATGCGGCCGCCTTGCAGCCTCAACCCGAACTGCACATCCGTGCCGACCGCAGCACGCCTTACGAGAAGGTGGCCCAGGTGATGTCCCTGGCCGCCAGCGAAGGCCTGGGCAAGATCGGCTTCATCACCGACCCGAGCACGCCTGCGCCATGAACCCAGCGAGCCCCCAGCGCCTCCACGCCGGCGCCTCTGCGGACAGCAGCACGCCGGCATCACCCGCGCGCCAGCCCGCGTCGCCACCGGCCAAGGTGGACAGCGCGCAGCTGTTCGAAGGCCAGCGCGAGCTGATCATCCAGCACCAAGGCGAGACATACCGCCTGAGGATCACGCGTCACGACAAGCTGATCCTCACCAAGTAGCTCGCCTCCGAGCTTCATCACTGTTTCACCGCAGCCAGCCAGTTGCAATGCCTTGCACAAGCCAGCCAGCCTCCATGACTTCACCATTCAGGATTGACTGACTCATGTCTCATTGCAAACCAAAACGCACCAGCCACCAGACCTTGCTGCCACTGGGCGCGCTCATGATGGCGGGCCTGGCCCCCTTGTCCCAACAGGCGCTGGCCGACGAGGCCACGCCCGCCAAGGCCAAGGAACTGGCACCCATCAAGGTGCAGGCCGACGCCGACAAACCCGATGGCGCCCGCGCCACCACCACCCGCGTGGGCAAGGTGCTGCAAGACCCGCATGACGTGCCACAGGCTGTCACCACGGTGACCAGGAGCATCATGGAACAGCAGCAGGTTGGCTCTTTGAAAGAAGCGCTGCGCAATGTGTCGGGCCTATCGTTCAATGCGGCTGAAGGCGGCCGTTCGGGCGACAACATGAACCTGCGCGGCTTCTACACCTTCGGGGACATGTACCTTGATGGCATCCGCGACACGGCGCAATACAACCGCGAGACCTTCAACCTCGAACAGGTGGATGTGTTGCGCGGCGCCGGCGCCATGCTGTTTGGCCGCGGCCAGGCCGGCGGCGTGATCAACCAGGTCAGCAAGACACCCTTGAGCCGGGATCAGTACAAGCTCACCGGCAGCGTGGGCACCCATGGCTACCAGGAGGCCACGGCCGACCTCAACAAGGTCATCAACGAACAGACGGCCATTCGTGTCAACGCCATGCAGCGCGATGAAGGCAACTGGCGGCGCAACCCCACCACGGGCAGCGAACCGGAGATCCACCGCACCGGCCTGGCTGTGAGCCTGGGTTTGAACCTCAACACGGACAACCAGTTCTGGCTGAATCACTACACAGCCTATGGGCGAGACAACCCGGACTACGGCAACTCTTTTGATGCGGCCACGCGCAAGCCAGGCGAGCGCCTGCCGGCCAGCACCTACTTTGGCAACGACAAGACCTTCGACGACAGCGACACCAGCATCACCACGCTGGTCAACGAATACCGCATCACGCCCAGCACCCAATTGCGCACCCAGCTGCGCAGCGCCGACTACAAGCGCAGCTATTGGGCCAAGACGCCCAACCTGAGCACGCTGCCTGATGCCGTGGGGGGCGTCGGGGGCAACGTGGCGCGGTTGCTGGACTACCGCACCATCACGCTGCAATCAGACTTGTCGACCAAGTTCGAGCTGGCCGGCATGAAGCACGAGGTGATCACGGGCCTGGAGTGGCTGCGTGAAGACAGCTACCGCAAGGCCTTGCAGAACTACGGCACGAACACCGCGCCGGACTACCGCCCCTACCAGGAGGCGGCCACCGGCACAGCCTCTGCCTTCACCAGTGACTCGTATGCCTACTACGTGCAGGACACGGTCGAGTTCATCCCGAAGTGGAAGGCCACGCTGGGCGTGCGTCGCGACCAGATGGATGCCGAGTACAGCAGCACCACCTCGCCCAAGTTGAAGTATGGCGAGAACAGCTACCGCAGCGCCTTGTCCTACCACCCCACGGATGACACGCACTACTACGTGGGCTGGAGCGATTCCTTCAGTCCCACGGCCGACCTGTATCAGCTGACGGTCACGCCCCAACCGCCGGAGCGCAGTGCCGTGCTGGAGCTCGGCGCCAAGTGGCTGGTGATGGACGGCGACCTGGCCTTGCGTGCTGCCGTTTACCAGGCCACCAAGAACTGGGAGCGCAACACCGATCTGGAGTCCACCTCCAGCATCCTGACCAAGAAGCGCCGCACGCGCGGCATCGAGCTGGAAGCTGCTGGCCGGGTCAACGAGGACTGGGAAGTGTTTGCCGGCCTGGCCTTGATGAACGCCAAGATCCTGGAAGTGGCCGAGAACGTGAACAGCACGACGGGCGCCATCACCTCGGCCAATCCAGCGTACGCCGGCAAGCGCGCGCGCAACACGCCGGAGTACACGTTCAACCTCTGGTCCACCTACCAGCTGAACTACCAGTGGAAGCTGGGCGGTGGTGTGGAAACCAAGGGTGACCGCCAGGCCGTGAACCCGAGCGGGACGGGCGCCGTGCCCACGCTCAATGGCGTGTACTACCCCAACACCGCACCGTCTTATGTGCGCTGGGATGCCATGGTCGAGTTCGAGCCGAACAACAAGTGGCTGTACCGCCTCAACGTGAAAAACCTGTTCGACAAGCTGTACTACGACGCGGTGTACGACAACGGCGGCTTTGCCGTGCCGGGGCCGCGCCGCACCGTCACCCTGACGGCCGAGTACAAGTTCTGATGTAAACCGATGGAGGGGCCATGCTCATCACGATCGACCACGTTCTGACGCCGGATGAGCTGGCCCGGGCCCGCGAACTGTTGAACCAGTCCACCTGGCACAGTGGTGCCATCACGGCGGGCGCACAGGCCGCGCAGGCCAAGAACAACCAGCAACTGGCCGAAGAGGCACCCCACCTGCCGGCGCTGCGCCAGCTGGTGCTGGGCGCCTTGAACCGCTCGCCCTTGTTCTTCACGGCGGCCTTGCCGCTCAAGGTGTTGCCGCCGTTTTTCAACCGCTATGGCGGTGAGGCCAATACCTACGGCTTCCACACCGACTGCGCCATGCGCCTGTCGCCGCAGCGTGGCGAGGGCTATGTGCGCGCCGATGTGTCGGCCACGCTGTTCTTGTCAGACCCTGATGAGTACGACGGCGGCGAGCTGACCATCGAGGACACCTTTGGCACGCATGGTGTCAAGCGCAAAGCAGGCAGCCTGGTGCTGTATCCCTCATCGTCGATCCATGCGGTGACACCCGTGACGCGAGGCCAGCGCCAGGCCTGCTTCATGTTCATCCAGAGCATGGTGCGTGATGCGGGCCAGCGGCGCCTGCTGTATGACATGGACATGGCCTTGCTGCAGCTGCGCCAGCAGGTGGGTGAGTCCGACCCCGTCGTGCGACTGACGGGCACGTATCACAACCTCTTGCGCCAATGGGCGGACAGCTGATGAGCCTGCCACCCGTCGAGCGCGCGAGCGACTACATGAGCCTGGCCCGCGCGTGCCTGGACGAAGCCACGTGGCGCTATCTGCAAGATGGCGATGGCACTGGCAACGAGCGCGCGCTGTCCGAGGTGCGCCTCATGCCCAGGCCCTTGAGCGCCGTGGCCGGTGGGCACACGCGCTTGCACCTGTTCGGGCAGGCGCTGGCGCACCCCTTCGTGCTGGCGCCGGTGGCCTACCAGCGCTTGTTCCATGCCGACGGTGAAGTGGCCACGGCGATGGCTGCCGCGGCACAAGGCGGCCAACAGGTGATCAGCAGCCTGGCCAGTACACCCGTCGAGACCATCGTGCAGGCGGCGGTGGAGGGCGGAGGGCCTGCGCCCTGGTTTCAGCTCTACTGGCAGCGTGACCGCGCGCGTACCTTGCGTCTCTTGCGCAAGGCCGTGGACGCCGGTTGTTCGGCCATCGTGTTCACGGTGGATGCACCCGTGAAGCTGGCCACCATGCGCCTGCCTGCTGACATTCACGCGGTCAATCTGGAGGCGTCAGCCCATGCCGACAAACCCGCCGAGGGCGGCAGTCTGGTGTTCGATGGCTGGATGGCGCAGGCCCCGACCTGGGATGACGTGGCCTGGTTGCGCACGCAGACCACCTTGCCACTGTTGATCAAGGGCGTGCTGCACCCGGATGACGCGGCGCGGGCCCTGGACCTGGGCTGCGATGGGCTGATCGTCTCCAACCACGGAGGCCGCGTGCTGGAGGGCGCCGCCTTGAGCCTGGCCGCCTTGCCACGCGTGGTGGCGAGGGTGGCAGGCCGCGCGCCGGTGCTGTTCGACAGCGGTGTGCGTGGTGGCCGGGACGCCCTGGTTGCCATGGCCCATGGCGCCACGGCCGTGTTGCTGGGGCGACCTTATGTCTGGGGCCTGGCCAGCCATGGCGCGCTGGGCGTGGCCCATGTGATCCGCCTGATGCGCGATGAGCTGGAAATGACGATGGCGCTCACGGGTTGCGCCACGCTGGCGGACATCGACCTCAGCCGGCTGGTTTGATGTCGCTGGCCAGCTTGCCAGCGAGCAGCAGGGCCATCAGCGGGATGAACTCCGCGAAGATGCGGATCTCTGACAGGTTGCCCACCACCATCATCCCCAGGAAAAAGGGGATGAAGCACAACATCATGTTGCGCAGGCGTGTGTCGGCTTGGCCGCGCATGAACAACAGCACCCAGGCGAAACCGAAGGCGAAGAACACATTGGCCGTGCCGCGGTACTCGGGCCCCAGCCAGATGAAGGCGAAGTTGTAGTACAGGCGCAGGAAACCGGGCACGTGGTAGAGCGAGACCATGTCATCGCTGGATGCGCCCAGCACCGCCGAGATGATGAGCTTGACGGCCACGCTCACGGCCAGCAATGCCAGAAACTGGCGCCAGACCGTGCGCCAGGCCGGCCAATGGAAGGCCAGGTAGAAGAAGGGCAGGAGGATGGCGGTTTCCCGGTTCATCATCGCCGGCACACAAAAGGCCAGCAGCATGAGCCAGGGTTGCTTTGACACGATCATCCATACGCCGACGGCCATGAAGGCCAGCGAGGTCATGTCGTACGGATAGTAGTAATTGTTGTAGCTGGACGCGACGAAGGTGGCGAACAGTTGCCACCAGAACAGGAAGAACATGGTCAGCAGGCTGCCTCTGTGTTTGCCCATCGCAGACCAGGCCTTCCAGACGAAGATGAAGGCGATGACGGTTGCGGTGAAGTCCATGGTCATGAACAGGAAGGCCAGGCCGCGGTCACCCAGGGGGTGCAGCCTGTCGACACCGTTGGCGATCATGAAGGTCAGCACGCGGGACTGAAAGGGCTGCTCGCCGTCGAAGTCCACCAGGAAGCGCCACTTGAACAGCACGCGGCTTTTCGCTGCGTGACCAAGGGTCAGCGCGGCGGCGAGCAAGAGGTTGACCAAGGCGATCAGCCAGAGGTGGGTCTTCTTGAGCGGGCTTGTCGTGCCGCTGGCTTCTGTTTGCATGACTGGGTTGGAGGGTACCGGACCCGGCCGAATGTAGCACCCGGTTCCAGCAGGCGCGGGCTGGGGTAAATGCCGGGGGGCGCCCGAACACCCTCAAGTCGGGGTCATCCGAAACCACTGCGGGTGCTGCTGCCGGTAGACGCGCAGCCACATCATCAAGGCGGGCGTCAGCGCGCGTGCGCCAAACACCAGGGCATCGTCGAGCGCTCGGCCGCTGGGGCCTGCCAGGGCTTGCCCGGCCGCAGCCAGACCTGCCCAGTCCACCTCGGGCATGCCCTCGCGCAGCTCAGCCGGGAGCGCGGCGGCGGCTTCCGTGAGCAGGCGCAATTGCCGAGCCACCTCCTGACGGGTCAGGCGCGAGGCCAGCAGCTCGCCGTCTTGCAGGCCTTCGGTGAGGGTCAGCACGCCGATGCCGGCCTCTTCCATGGTCTTGAGCAGGGCGGCGCCAAACATGGTTGGTGTGTCAGTGGGGTTGAAGGGCGCGGCTGCACAACAGGTCGTTGGTGGCCCAGGCAAACTCGACCCAGGCAGCCGCCAGGTCGGCGGTGATGGTGCGCAGGTAGTCGGGGTCGGGCTGGTGCTCATCGGGAAAGTTGGACAGCGCGCAGGACTGGGCGTTGAAGACCAGGGCATCGGCCACCAGCGTTTTGCTGAAGCCGGCGAACGTGGTCAGGACAGCTGGTGTCAAGGCGTGGCGACCCGATTCCCCGGTGGATGTGCTTCCAGAGGGTGCCGGATCGCTGGTGCCAAGGGCGAGGCGGGCCAGCTGTTCCAGCGCGTGGCTGTAGGTCTGCTCGACCGTGGCCAGCACGGCTCTCTGGGTGACGCGGTCACGGTCCTGCCGCGACAACATCTGTTTGACATGCTGCTGGTAGCGGGGCAGGGCATGTTGCCGCTCGGTGGCAACCCATTGCTGAAACTGCGCCAGGGCCGTGTCAGCGTGTGAGGGGATGCCTGGCTGGCTTGAAGAGGCCGGCCGCAGGAAGTCCACCAGCCGTGCCGCGGACTCGAGCGCGCCCTCCATGTGACCTGCGGCTTGCCGGGCCGTTTCCGTGCCGCCGAAGAACAGCCGGCCGGACCAGTGGGGGCGGCGCAAGACGGGGTCTGCCTGAGGTGGGCCGCCGAGCGGGTCGGTGAGGTCCAGTTCGCTGCAGGTCAGCGGGTCGGTGGCCCAGTCCTGGGTGGTGATGGTGTCGGCCTGTGCGTCAAGGCCGAACAGCTGGGCAAACTGGCTGGACACCAGCAGGGCCATGCTGCGGGCGAAGCTGGGGCGCGCATCGGGCGGGATGGCGTGGAAGCCGGCCAGTGCGGCCCCTTGCTCGTCACTGGCATCCCACACCTCGCGCAACACGGCCTGCGAATGGCTCACGAAGGCACTGCCAGACCAGCCTTGCTGGAGCCAGAAAGGCTGGGCGTAGCGGGCAAAGGACTTGGCTTCGCGGGCCATCCAGGTCGACACGGCGTTCATCGCGTCGACAGTGAAGGTAGGCAGGCTCGGCTCGAACTGGACATGCTGGGCCACCAGCCTGGGCGGCATGGCCAGCACCACGCGTCGGGCCATGACCCGCCGCTCCACCAGCATGCTGCCCGATGTGTCTGGCGTGATGCGGTTGAAGCGCAGTTCGATTTGCTCGCCCCGGTCATGCACGGACATCAGCCGCAGCCCCAGCTGGACCGTACCCTCCGGCAGGTGATGCGTGAGGGCCTTGACCAACTGGCTCATGCCGCCCGAGAGCCTGCGTGCGCCGCCATGGATGCCATCGGTGTCCAGCGGCTCGGGGGCGCGGCTGGCATCAGCCAGGTTCAGCACCGTGCCGCTGTCCGGCTGGGCCAGGGAGCGCAGCCCCAGTGACTCGATGAGCGCCGTGATGCGGGGCTCGGTGTCCGGCCAGTACCAGCTTGCACCCAGGTCGACCGCCGCGCCGCCTTGGGCCGGCACATCGGTGAGGATGCGCCCACCCGTTCGCATGCGGGCATCGAACAGGGCCACACGCAGGCCTTGCAGATGCAACTGCCGGGCCAGCGCCAGGCCGGTGAGGCCGGCACCCACAATGGCGACATCGATCATGGTGGACCTCCTGTGTGCAGGCTGCTTGGCCCCTGGGCTCAGACGAAGCTCAGCAGCTCGACGGTGACGGGCTCTTCACCCAGCGTGGCCTGGCAGGCCAGCCGGGATTTGGAGCTCACGCCCACCAGGGCGTCGAGCTTTTCGTTTTCGGTGCGCTGGATCTTGGACAGACTCTTGCGGCCTTCCTGGATGAAGACGTGGCAGGCACCGCATTGGGCCTTGCCCTCGCACTTGCTCATGATGGCGGCGCCGGCGGCCTTGATGGCGGCCATGAGGGTGGTACCGGGTGCGGCTTCAAAGGTGATGCCGGCGGGCAGGATGGTCAGGGTGGTCATGGTGCGACTCCTAGTTGTGGTCAGCGGTTGGCGGGAAAAATGTGGAGCCGTGCGGATCAGGACGCGCACAAGAGCGTGGCCATCTCGGCCAGGCTCAGTTCGATGCGGGTCACGTTGTTTTCTTCCAGGAAGCGGGCTTCCATGCGCGTGGGCTCGCTGGGCAGCACGGCCCAGTGGCGCTCGCCCGATCGCTTCATGATCTGGCGGGCAAAGCTGCGTGTGAGCTGGTCGTTGAAGCGGCAGCCCATGAACAGGAAGCCTTTGCCTTTGCGCAGCGCCTGCACTTCGGCGGGGATGGGCGTCTGGATGTCGATCTCGGTCAGCACCTCGACGTAGTCCGAATCCGACACCAGGTAGTTGCTCGCCGGTGAGTGGCCACCAATGGGCCGGTACACCAGCGACTTCCAGCCGGGCGGGCAGCTCTCGGCCAGCTGGCCATCGGCATCGTAGAAGGCCGTCCAGGTGCCGAAGTGTTCGGATTGGGACAGGCCTTGCACCTGGCCCCAGTCCTTGGCCGGGCGTTGGGCCGCATAGGCCTTGACCAGGGTGTCGTCGTACCAGCTCTCGACCACCAGTGGCGGGGCGAGCCGGGCGATCCAGTCATGCAGGGGGCTGGCGCTCGGGACCTTGGCGAAGACCTCGTCCATCTGGTTCACCACGCTCTTGCGGTGCTTGAAGTTCTCGATGTACTGGGCTGCCTGCGTGAGCCGATTGCGGATCTTGTGCGGCACGGTGACCTTGGCGGTCAGCAGGGCCACCAGCGCTTCCGGCGTGGAGGGCACGGGGCAGTCGGGTATCAGGTCCAGCAGGCCGGGGCCGAGGTAGGGGACGACGCGGCCTTCCTTGAGGCCGCTGGCCAGCTCGGGCAGCCATTCGTTCGTGTTGGCTGCAGCAAGAGGCTGCAGCCGGGCTTCGATGACGGGCATGTTCAACTCCGTGTTCGTGTCAGTAGATGGCCGCACCCGCGCCCACATTGACGGACGCGTCCTTGAGCGTCTTGACGATGTACTTGACCTCGTCTTCGTCCAGGTGGGTGTGGAAGGGCAGGGTGAGCGAGCGGTCTGCGATGCGCTCTGTGTTGGGCAGCAGGCCCCGATGCCAGCCGCTTTGCTGGTAGTGGAACTGCTGGTGCAGCGGCACGCAGTAGATGGCGGACTCCACCGAGTTCGAGTCCATGTCCTCGATGATCTGGTTGCGTGCGCTGCCGGTGAAGCGTTTGCCCAGGTGGATCTTGTAGAGCATCCAGTGGACCTCGTCGATGTGCTCGGCCAGGTAGGGCGGCTTGATGCCCTCGAAGCTCTGCATCTGCGTGTGGTACCAGGCTTCCACCTGCTTGCGCTTCATCAGGATCTCGTCGATGCGCTTGAGCTGGGCCAGGCCTACAGCCGCATCCAGATCGCTCATGCTGGCCTGCCAGGGCACGCGGCTGCCCACGGACACCGAGTTGCGGTCGCTGATGCGGCGCTCGCGCAGGTAGCCCAGCTCGCTGGCGAGCTTGGGGTCATCGGTGAGCACCATGCCGCCCTGGCCGCAGCACAGTGCCGAGGGTTGCGAGAAGTCGAAGATGGCCACATCGCCGAAGCTGCCAGTGAGCCGACCCTGGTAGCGCGAGCCGATGGCCTCGGTGCTGTCTTCGATCAGCTTGAGGCCGTGTGCATGGGCCAGGGCGCGCAAGCCTTGCCAGTCAGCCGGGTGGCCGTTGACGTTGCTGGCCAGGATGGCCTTGGTGCGCAGCGTGATCTTGTCGGCGGCCTTGGCCGGGTCGATGCAGCCCGACCAGTAGTCGATGTCGGCCAGGATGGGCGTGGCGCCCACGATGGTGATGGCGTGGGCAATCTGGTGCCAGGCATACGCCGAGGTGATGACCTCGTCACCCGGGCCGATGCCCATCACCTTCAAGGCCAGGCAAGCGCCCAAGGTGCCACTGGCCACGGCTGCGGCGTGCTGGCGCCCGATGTAGGCGGCCATGGCCTGTTCGAAGTCCGCCACCAGCGGCCCGGCAGACAGCTGGTTGCTGCGCAAGGTCATCACCACGGCCTCCAGTTCGTCGGTGGTGATGTCGGGGTCCGACAGGTAGATCCAGTCGCCCGTTTCTTCTTCGGTGCCGGGGGCAAGTTCTGCTTGGGTGTCCATGGCGCGGGCCTTTCAGATCGGGGCTCAGTTCTGGGTCAGCACGAAGGCCGAGGCCTGTTGTGGCTCGGCGGTGACCGTCCAGCAATGGCCGTCGGTCGACATGAGGTAGATGGCGCGCTCGGGCGTCACCTGCATGGCAGGCTGCTCGCCGCGCATGTCGAAGGCATCGAGCACCAGGGCGCGCAGGGGCGCAAAGCGCTCGCGGATGGTGGATGCCGCTGCACGCACCGTGGCCGACTGGCCCAGGATGGCGGCGGCCTCGCTCAGTTGCTCGGGCGAGATGGCCATGTCAGACCTCCTCGCCGGTCGTGGTGCGCCGGGCTTCGACCGTGATGGGCAGGCGGGTGTCGTCAGGCATCTCGGGCAGGGCGAGTTGCCAGCCATTCGCCATGGTCACCAGGCCGCCCCACATCGTGGGCCGTTCCATCGACACGATGGGCTCCTCCAGGTCCTTCTTGGGGATGTAGACGGACAGGATGCCGTCGGCACCCTTGCGAATCATGACTTTCATGCGAATACTCCGGTTGGAATGGGGGAAGGGCTGGTCGGTGCCGTGTGCGCCGACGCCTGCTCGGCCATGAGGGGTGCCAACTCCAGGGGCAGGCGTTCGATCACGGTCTGGATCTGTTGCGCCGTGGTCTGGCTGGACAGGCTCAGCCGCACGGCACACAAGGCTTCTTCACGCGTGAGGCCCATGGCCAGCAACACGGGCGAGGGCTCGTTGCCGCTGGCCGAGCAGGCAGCGCCCGACGAGGCCATGACACCCATGCGGTCCAGCTTGTTGAGCACCACATCCGCATGCACCAGGCCGAAGCGCAAGTAGCTGGTGTTGGGCAGGCGGGCGGCCTGCGCGCCGAAGATGACGGTGCCGGGCAGGGCAGCCAGCAAGCCTTGCTCGAGCGTCAGTCGCAAGCGGGCCTGGGTGGCCGTGTGGTTCACCCAGGCTTCGGGTGCCAGGGTGAGGCGCTCTGCCGCCGCGCCCAGGCCCAGGATGCCGGGCAGGTTTTCAGTGCCGCCACGCCGCGCGCGTTCTTGCGTGCCCATGAAGAGCGCCGGCCAGTTCAGACCCTGGCGCACCAGCAGGGCACCCACCCCTTTGGGGCCGTGGAACTTGTGCGCCGACAGCGAGACCAGGTCGGCACCTGATCTGGCGAAGTCAAAAGGCAGCTTGCCGATCAGTTGGGTGGCGTCCACGTGCAGCAGGGCGCCTTGCTCGTGCGCGAGCCGAGCCAGTTCACCAATGGGCATCAGCACGCCGGTTTCGTTGTTGGCGGCCATCACGGAGACCAGCGACACCTGTGGCGTGATGAGCTCGCGGGCCTGGGCCAAGTCCAAGGTGCCATCCGGCATGAGCCCGATCCAGTCGACCTCGACCTGCTGGCGCTGTGCCAGATGGCGCGCCAGTTTCTGCACACCGGCATGCTCCCCCGCGCTCAGGACCAGGCGCTGGCGGCCATTGAAGCCCACGGCACCCCGCAGGGCGATGTGATTGGCCTCGGTTGCGCCGCTGGTGAACACCACTTCGGCCGGCTTGCAGTTGAGGAAGCGGGCGACCTGGGCGCGCGCCATGGCCAGGGCCTGCCGGGCCTCCTGCCCCATGGCATGCGAAGACGAGGCATTGCCCCAGGTCTGGCTGAGCGCCAGCGCCATGGCGCCGACCACGCCGGTAGATGGCGCCGTGGTGGCGTTGTTGTCGAGGTAGATCCAGTCTGGGTTCATGATGGACTCGGTGCGGTTCAGGGCCAGAACACCCGCATGGGGTCCACGCAGATTTCGTCGAGCAAAGGCTGCAGATGACGGGATTCGTCGTGCAGCACCCAGCGGTCGTGCACGTGGTCCTTGAAGTACAGGGCCCAGGCGTCTTCGACCGGCTCCACCCAGGCGATGTCGATCACCCCGCCGTTGGGGTCGATATTGCGTGAGCAGCAGGGACTGGTGATGAGCCAGCCGCCGCGCTCCGCGCGCTCGATCTGCGGCTGCACATAGCGGTAACGCACACGGTGGCGCAAGGCCCGCTCGATGCGGACCCGGTCCATGTCGTGGACGCGGGCCGCTTGTCTGGCCTGGGCGATGGGCATGGTGTTCACGGCTGGGCCCTCCGGGTACGCACGCGAATCAGGCGCCCGCCGTGCTCGAGCCGGCATCGTTGAGCAGGCTCATCTGCCCGGCTGATTGCGACCGGGATTCGGCCAGCATCTGGTCCAGCTCCATGCACAGCAGGATCTCTTCTTCCAGGCAGCCAATGACCAGGCCGCCATCGAACTCGACCATGTAGACGGGCTGGTTGAGTTCCTCATGGCGGCCGACCTGCACGATCTCGCCTTCGCTGCCAGTCTCCACCAGCACTTCGCGGTCGGCGCGGTCGGGGTAACTGCCGTCGTTGATCAGGTCGACCAGTGCGACCACTTGCTGGCCCCACTGGTATTGGGGCTCACGGGGTTCGATCATCATGGGTTGGTCCTCATCAAAGTTCTTTGAGCGCGCTGGCGCGGTCGCCCAGTTGGGCCAGGATGTCGTCGGGCAGGTTGTCCAGGGTCATCAGCTCCTTGGCCCGCATGCCGACGCGGTAGCCGTAGTCGGTGAACTCGACCGCGTAGATGTAGAACTGCTGCAGGAAGGTGCCGATGGACACCACGTAGCCGATGTCGCCCTTCTTGACCAGCACATCGCCGATGTCCTTGCCATTGAAGGTGCCGTCGTTGCGGATGGTGGTGCGGCTGACCACGCGCTCACCGAACACGAAGCGCGGCGGGTCGGCGACCTCGATGGTGTCCTCGTCACGATTGATGTCAGCCATGGGAAGCCCCTGTGTCGTTCAGGCGTTGTTGCACGGCGGCGCGTACTTCGCTGTCTTCGTCTTGCTGCATGCGCTGCAGCAGGTCGGGCAAGGCGCGTTGCGCGACTTCCCAACGCACGATGAGGTCCGGGTCAAAGGCGAGGCGCTCCAGCAGGCCGGTTGGCAGGCGTTGGGCCACGATGCGACGCACTTCTGGTGCCGGGTCATCGATCAGGCGCATCAAGGCGGGCATCTCGATGCGTTGCGCCACCTCTTGCCTGACCACGGATTCAGGGTCGCTGACCAGCACGGCCAGCAGCGTGACTGGCAGGCGACGGGCAACCCATTGGCGCACACCGTAGTCCTCGTCGTGGACCATGGCAGGCAGTTGGGCCGTGTCCAGCCTTTGCGCGACACGGATGCGCACTTCCCGGTGCGGGTCCTGGATCAGCCTTTGCAAGGCACGCTGGGGCAGGCGCAAGGCCAGTTGCAGACGCACGGTTTCATCCGGGTCGTCCAGCATGGCGGGCAGGTGGAACACGTCGGCATACCGCGCTGCAATGGCGCGTACCTCAAAGTACGGGTGGTGTAGCTGCTCCTTGGCCAGTTCAGGATGCCAGCGGAAGAAGCGGTCGATGCGTCTCGCATAGCCGTCCTGCATGCAGGCATGGCCGATCTCGCAAGCGCCTGTGGCCTTGAGGGGCTGGTAAGGGCAGGTGGTGCAGTCAATGGGCTGGCCGAGCCAGTTCATGGCGACGATGTCACCGGCTGGGGCGCGTGCGGCGGCCATCATGGGTTCCCCCAGCCGCGATGAGGCAGGCGGCCTTGCGCGCGGGCGCGGCCGTCATAGTCGTCTTCGCTGTCGTTGCCTTCATGTCCGTTGGCGGACTGGGCTTGTTCCGCGCGGGCCAGCACCACCGCCAGCACGGCACCACCGACGCGGTCTTGCGGGTCGAGCCTGCGCAGCTCCTGCAGCGCAGCGCGGCCCACTTCGATGTCGCCCAGGCGCAGGTTCAGGTAGGCGAAGCCCTTGAGCGTGAACAGGTAGAAGCGCACGGCCGCGTCAAAGCGGGCCTGTTCGTCCGAGATGGGCGGCAGGTCGGCGGCGACCGGGTCGGGATGGCCTGCGGGCAGCAAGGCGGCGCGGGCAATGCCCAATGATTCGCGCGCCACCTCGCGGGCCTCGCGCAGGCGGTGCCCATAGAAGTGGAAGCGGTACAGCGCGATCAGCGTGGCCGGGTGCGTGGGCGCCAAGGCCCGGGCCCGAAGCAGCAGGGGTTCAGCCTGGGCCCGGTCCTGCCGGACCAGGCCTGCCGCCGCGATCAGGGCTTCGACTTCGGGTGGCAGGCCTCGGCCCAGCACCGCACTGTCAAAGCCCTGGTCGTCCATGAGCGTGACGCCAGGGCCAGTGTCGGGGGCGGCTGTCGCGTTCATGTGGGCCTGCTTGTGGGGGTCAGGCCAGAGGCCGTGTGGTCGGGCTCAGCTTGATCGAGCCAATGTCGATCTTGGACACCGAAGGTGGTGCCGCACTGGCCGCATCCCCGCTGCTGCTGCATGCACAAGGCGCCGCACCGGGGTTGACGAAGGTCAGGCCGGATTTGGTCGGGGTGTCGGCGAAGTCCACGATCACACCTTCCAGCAGCAGGCGGCTCTCGGCGGGCAGGAAGACCTTGACGCCGTTGACGTCGGCCACTTCATCGCCCGGTGCGGGTTCGGCCTCCACCGTGAACTCCGAGTTGTAGCCTGAGCAGCCACCCGGTGTCACGGTGAGTCGAAAGCCCGCGGAAGCCGGCAGGCCAGAGAACTTCACCATGCGCCGAATGAACTTCTCGGCTGCAGGGGACACGGTCCAGTTGGGAAGCATGATCGTGTCCTTCCTCAGGCCTTGACGATGCAGCCGTCAACCGGGCACACGGCCAGGCATTGGGGCGAATCGAACTGGCCTTCGCATTCCGTGCACTTGGCCGGGTCGATGATGAAGGTGCCGCCCTTTTCGCGGATGGCAACGTTGGGGCATTCCGGTTCGCAAGCGGAGCAGCCGGTGCAGGTGGAGGCAATGATCTTCAGAGGCATGGTGGTTCTCCTTCAGTGGCAGTGGTGAAAGGTCGGTCCCGTGTTCAGGCGGCTTCTGCGGTGTAGGCGCCCTGGCGGATCGAGGCATCGCCGCGAGGCTGGTGGCTGATCTCACCGCGTGCGATGCGGCCGGTGTAGTCAGCAAACCAGCTCAGCGCTGCTTTTTCGATGAACTCGTGGGCGTACTGGTCAACGGGTTCGATGCCGGCGGCCTGGAGCTCGTCACGGGGGCAGGCGCCGATCTTGGCGACCAGCACGGCGTGGCAGTCGTTGATGGCCTTGACGATGGACGGCAGTTGCTCGTCTTCGCCATAACCGCCCTGACAGTACAGGTCCACACGGCGGTGACCGACGAACAGGGCCTCTTGCGCAGAGACCTCGAAGATCTGGAACTCGGTGGCATGCCCGAAGTGCAGGTTGACGCGACCATGGCCTTCGGTGGCCACGGCGACCAGCACCTTCATGTCGGGGGCCACTTCGCCCATCTGGGCCTTGGCGCTGGCCAGCGCTTCTTGCTTGGCCGCGTGTTGCGACTGGCGCTCTTCTTCGACCTTGTCCTGGTAGTGCTTGCGCTTGTCCAGGTCGTAGACGATCTCCATCTCTTCGATCTTGTCGAGCGTGAACTCTTCGGAGCGATCCTCGCCCAGCAAACCCACGGCATCAGCACGGCATTGCCTGCAATGGCGCATCAGGTTCGCGCCGCCCATGCAGGCGTCCTGCACGGCCTTGAGCTCTTGCGCCGTGGGGCCGCGCTGGCCGGTCAGGCCGAACACGGTGCCGTGCTCGGCTTCGGAGATCAGCGGCATGATGTTGTGCAGGAAGGCGCCGCGTTTCTTGACCTCTCGGTTCACCTCGATGAGGTGCTCGTCGTTGATGCCGGGTATCAGCACCGAGTTGATCTTGGTGAGCACGCCACGCGCCGTCAGCATCTCCAGGCCGAGCATCTGGCGTTCATGCAGGATCCTGGCGGCTTCATAGCCGGTCACGCGCTTGTGATCCCAGAAGATCCACGGGTAGATCTTCTCGCCCACGGCCGGGTCGACCATGTTGATGGTGATGGTGACGTGGTCGATGTTGTACTTGCAGATCTCGTCGACCAGATCGGGCAGGGCCAGGCCATTGGTGGAGATGCACAGCTTGATGTCCGGTGCCGTTTCCTGCAGCATGCGGAAGGTGTCGAAGGTCTTCTTGGGGTTGGCAAGCGAGTCGCCGGGGCCGGCCACGCCGAGCACGGTCATCTGCGGGATCTCGCTGGCCACGGCCAGCACCTTCTTGACGGCCTGTTCGGGCGTGAGCTTCTGAGAGACCACACCGGGGCGCGACTCGTTGGAGCAGTCGTACTTGCGGTTGCAGTAGTTGCACTGGATGTTGCAGGCCGGGGCCACGGCCACGTGCATGCGGGCATAGTGGTGGTGGGCCTCTTCGGAGTAGCAGGGGTGGTTCTTGACCTTTTCCCAGATCTCTGCGGGCATGTCATCGGGCCCGCCCGACGAGCCGCAACTGGCCTTGCCCTCGCCGCCGGTGGTGCCGCAGCCCCCGCCGGATGAAACAGGTTCAACTGGTGCGCCCAGCGGGCGGATCTGGCCGATGCCGATGAAGGCCTTGGCGGCCAGTGATGACGATGCGTCCATTTGGTTTCCCCGTCAGTGGGCCGAGGGCCCGGAATGAGGGGCCTTTTGCCAGTTCCGTGCCACCTTTTTGAGTACGGAAAATCAAGCACTTAGCGCGCTTTTGAACAGCCGGGCGACGCTGCGTGAATGCTTTGGTACAGGCCTTGTCGCAAGGCGCTGTCATGGTTCTGACAAAGCTGACACGAGTGCATTGACCTGACGCCGTGCAGCCGGCTCGGCACGTGTCTTGCACGTTGTTCCGGGTGTCTTACAGCCGCATGCACGGTCGGGAGTTGCACATGGGCGCGATCAGCATTCCACTCAGCCAGTTAGAGCCCCGCCTGACGCTGCCCGCGCAAGTGGGGGAGCCTTTGCCCCAGCCCACCTTGAGCTGGCAGGCCGATGGCAGTGGGCGGCATGACGATGAAATCGAAGACCTGGTGGCCTTGCTGATGGAACACGCCACTTACCCAGGCGTGTTGTCGCGCCATCTGGCGCGGGCATTGGCCGAAGCCAGCATGGGCCCCAACCATTTGTGGGAAGACCTGGGGCTGGCCAGCCGGGATCAGCTCAATGCGCTGATGCAGGCGCACTTCACGTCATTGAAGGCGCTGAACGTGAACAACATGCGCTGGAAAAAGTTCTTCTACCGCACGCTGTGCGAGCGCGCGGACATCCTGATCTGCAAATCACCCCACTGCGAGCAGTGCGACGACAAGCCGCAGTGCTTCGAGTGAGCCCTTGGCTGATCAGTTGGGTTTGCGCAGGGCCACGTCGAGCTGGTCGACCACCTCGGCCCAGTCGGCGTCTTCCAGCAACTCTTCCCTCAGAAGGGCTGCTTGAGCCGGCGACCAGAAAGGCGCATCGGCCAGCTTCACGTTGGGTGACAGCCGTGCATGGATGTTCAGAAAGCGCGCGATGCCGAGTTCGTCATTGGGCAGGCCCAGTTGGGCGAACAGCTCGGGGAGTCGGTGAAACGATGGGTTCATGGCTGCACCTCGCGGTGGGGACGGTGGCCCGGGTGGGCCCCATGCTTCATGATCAGTGAAAAGGGCTGGCTTGTCAGCCTTCGCGTGGTTTCACCCTGCTGGCGTCGAACTGAATGCAAAATGGGCCGCATCGACACAAGAGAGGCTCAACATGGATGCTCGCCTGACCTTGAACGGCCACGTCAGTGACCTGGGCGGTGGCTTTGTGGTGCGGCGCCTGCTGCCCGCGGCGAGGCGTCAATCCGTCGGCCCCTTCATCTTCTTTGACCATTTCGGGCCATTGGTTCAGCAGCCTGATGCGCAAACCGATGTTCGCCCGCATCCGCATATCGGGCTGGCCACGGTGACCTACCTGTTCGAAGGCGCCATGATGCACCGTGACAGCCTGGGCTCGGTGCAACGCATCGAGCCCGGCGCCATCAACTGGATGACCGCAGGCAGTGGCATCGTGCATTCCGAGCGCACGCCCGATGACCTGCGCCACGTGACGCGCCCCATGCACGGCTTGCAGTTGTGGGTGGCCTTGCCGCAGGCGTTGGAGGAGGTGTCGCCCAGCTTCACGCATACCCCGGCCGACGCCATCCCCGAGGTGCGCTTGCCGGGGTGCTGTGTTCGCGTGCTGGTGGGGCAGGGCTGGCAAGTGAGCTCGCCGGTCAAGGCGGCATCACCGACCCTGTACCTGGACGTGCAGCTGGATGCCGGTTGTAGCCTGGACCTGCCGGCCTTGGCGCCGGAGATGGCGGTCTACACCGTGGCGCAGGCTTTGACGCTGGATGGCGAGGCCTTGCCGGCTCAAACGATGGCGATGTTGAGCGGCGCCACCCGCTTGGCCAATGAAGGCGATGCACCCGCGCGCTTTGTCGTGATCGGCGGCGAGCCGCTGGACGGCCCGCGCTTCATCTGGTGGAACTTCGTGTCCAGCGACAAGGCCCGCATCACCCGTGCGGCGCAGGACTGGGCGGATGCCCGCTTTGCCAACGTGCCTGGCGAGACCGAGCGCATCGAGCTGCCCGCTAGGCGGCCTTGGTGAGCAACTGGTCGAGATCGGCCCGCACCGCTTGCAGCACGCCAGCCCAATCCCCCGGCTTGTCTTGTCGGTAGAGCTTGAGGCTGGGGTACCAGGGGTTGTCCTGGCGGTCCTGCAGCCAGCGCCAGTCGGCGCTGCGCGCCAGCAGCATCCAGGTGGGCTTGCCCATGGTGGCGGCCAGGTGGGCCAGGCTGGTGTCCACGGCGATCACCACATCCAGCAATTCGCAGATGGCGGCGGCATCGGTGAACACCTTCTGCTCGGTACCAAAATGCCGGATGGCCGGATGTGAGGCCAGCACCGCCTGGTCAGACGCGCGCACGTCCTTGTGCAGGCTGATCCATTCGACGTCGTCACCCAGGATCTGAACGATGTGCTGCAGCGGGATGCTGCGTTTGTAGTCGTCCACGTGGGAGGGGTTGCCGCTCCAGACCAGGCCGACGCGGGGCTTGCGTTTTGCGCCCAGCAAGGTTTGCCAATGCGACAGCTGAGCGGGCTCGACGCGGATCACATCCGGCGGCGGGGGCATGTTGCTCAGATCGGTCTTGAGCAACATGGGCAGGCTCATCAGCGGGCAATAGAAATCATGTGCGGGTGGCTCGCTGCCTTGGGCAATCAGCTCGACCGAAGGCAGGTGCTGCAGCAAGTCCATCAAGGCCGGCTGCACCTCGAACACCACGCGCGCGCCCATGCCAGCCAGCAGCGGGGCGTAGCGGCAGAACTGGATGGTGTCACCCAGGCCTTGTTCGCTGCACACCAGCACGGTCTTGCCCGCCAGCGGCTCAGCGCCGGTCCACATGGGCGCAGCGTAAGTGTCCTTGAGGCCCAATGCCTGTGGCCGTTTGAGGCGCCACTCGCTTTCCAGCCAGCCTTGCTCGAACTCGCCCAGGCGCAGCAGCAGCATGCCCAGGTTCCAGTGCGCATCCACCGACTCGGGATTGAGCTCGATGGCGCGGTTCAGGCTGGCGCGCGCCTCGTCGTAGCGCAGCAGGTCGCTCAGCACGGTGGCGCGGTTGTTGTAGGCCGCGAAGTAGACCGGGTCCAGCTCGATGGCCTTGTCGAAGTCCTGCAAGGCTTCATCCAGCCGGTTGAGCTTGCCCAGGGTGTTGCCCCGGTTGTTGTAGGACTTGGGGGCCTTGGGGTCCAGCGAGATCGCCTTGTTGTAGTTCAGCAGGGCCAGGTCGTACTGGCGCAGCTCCATGTAGGCAGCACCCCGGTTGTTGAGCGCGCTGACGCTGTCGCGGTCGATCTTGAGCGCGCGGGTGATCAGGTCGACGGCCTTGTCGGCATGGCCCAGTTGCAGCGAGATCACGCCGGCGAGGTGCAGGGCGTCGAAGTGCTTGGGTTGGGCCTGGATGACCTGCTCATAAAGCTGCAGCGCCTGCGCCAACTGGCCGCCCTGGTGCAGCGCCCAGGCTTGCTGGAAGCGCGCTTGCGCCTGCACGGCGGCTGGCTGCGCGAACATGCCGGATGTCTTCAGGGAAAAGGGCGGGTTGGCTTTCATCGTGGGCCTACTTTAACCGAGGCCACCTGATGCCCTTTCCCTGCGAATCCCCCGGTCTGCGGGTCAGAACTTGCGCACTTCGATGTCGTATTTCTGCAGGGCGTACCCCATCTGTCGAGGGGTGATGTTGAGCAGGCGCGCTGCCTTGGCCTGCACCCAGCCGCACTTCTCCATGGCCCAGATGAGCCGGTCGCGTTCGCCCTCGGGCTTGTCGTCGGTGGCCACGGCGGCACCGCCACCCTGAGGCTGCCCGTATTCCGCCCCCCCATAGCCTGCAGATGCCTCCCTGGGCGGGGCTTCCGTCACGGGGATGGCGATGGGGCGGCCGGGTTTGACCGCGTCTTCACGGTCGATGTAGTGCAGCACCTGGGTCAGGCAGCGGTTGTCATGGCAGGGGAAGCTCAGGTCGGTCAGGTCTTCGTTCAGCGCCATGGTGGCGGTGCGCTCGACGCAGTTCTCCAGCTCGCGCACATTGCCCGGCCAGTAGCAGCTGGTCAGCACCTTCAGGGCGCGTGGCGTGACCTTGACCTTGCGGCTGTTCTCGCGGTTGAAGCGTGCCAGGAAGTGCTCGACCATCAAGGGGATGTCTTCGCGGCGCTCACGCAGCGGTGGCAGGAAGATGCTGACCACGTTGATGCGGTAGTACAGGTCGGCGCGGAACTCGCCGGCCGCCACCATCTTTTCCAGATTGCGGTTGGTGGCCATCACCAGGCGCACGTCCACCTTGATGGGGTGGCTGCCACCGACGCGCTCGAACTCCTTTTCCTGCAGGACGCGCAGCAGCTTGGCCTGGAAAGAGGCCGAGATGTCGCCGATTTCATCGAGGAACAGCGTGCCGCCGTGGGCCATCTCGAAGCGTCCCTTGCGCGAGCCAACCGCCCCGGTGAACGCACCTTTTTCATGGCCGAACAGTTCGGACTCCAGCAGCGATTCGGTCAGCGCCGCACAGTTCACACGCACGAAGGCCGCATCCTTGCGGGGCGACAGGTTGTGCACGGCCCGCGCGATCACTTCCTTGCCGGTGCCGCTTTCGCCCCGCAGCAAGACCGTGGTCTTGGTGGGCGCCACCTGGTGCACCTCGGCAAACACCTCCTGCATGCGCGGCGAGCTGCCAATGGCCATGTCCAGCTGGAACACCGGCTTGAGCGCCTTGGACAGGCGGCGAGCCTCTTCATACAGGCGGCCTTGTTCGGCGCTCACGCCGCGGTGCAGCAGCAGGTTCTGCCCCATGAGGCTGGCCACCATGGACAGCAGGCGCAGGTCTTCGTCGAACACGCCGGAGCGGGTGGTGACGCTACGGTCCATGGTCAGCACGCCCAGCGTGCGGCGGTCGGCCTTGATGGGCGTGGCGATGTAGGCGATGGTCTCATCCGGTGATTGATCGGCCGCGCCCGTGCGGTTGAGGAACATGGGCTCGGCAGAGATGTCAGGCACCACCATGGGCACGCCCGTGCTGAAGACCCGACCGACGATGCCTTCTCCCACTGAAAAGCTCAGCTTCGCAGACTCGTCGCGTGACAAGCCCACCGAGCACATGCCGCACAGCGGGCCCTCTTCGGTCTGCAAGATGACGGCGCCCCGCCGCCAACCCATCATGGACACCAGCACATTGAGCGCTTCACGGAAGGTTTTGTGAATGTCGAGCGAGGCGCCCAGGATCTTGCTGACCTGGTAGACGGTCAACAGTTCAATGCTTGCGCGTTCGTGGTGCATGCTGACCATGGCGGTTCTTCCTCGCAGTGTGATGGTGCAGACCCACCGACGCATTCACCGACATGGGTCGACTTTTGATCGACAAACGGGAACGCAACCCTGCATGGGGCCTGATGCTGGCATGATCTGCAAAAAGCAGGCCTGATAAAGTCGCAGGCATGCCTGCAGCACCGTTTCAACCCATGGTCTTTGTGGACCTGGAGACCACCGGGTCCACCGGCACCGTGGACCGCATCACCGAGATCGGCATCGTCGAACTCAACGAAGAGGGCGAAGCCCGCGAGTGGTCCAGCCTGGTGAACCCCCAGACCACCATCCCCAGCTTCATCCAGTCCCTCACCGGCATCACCAACGACATGGTGGCGGGTGCCCCCACCTTCGCCGAGCTGGCCGACGAGGTGCTGTCGCGCCTGCATGGGCGCTTGTTCGTCGCCCATAACGCACGGTTTGACTATGGCTTTCTGAAAAGCGAGTTCAAGCGCCTGGGCCTGGATTTCAAGGCGCCGGTGCTGTGCACCGTCAAGCTCTCGCGCAAGCTGTTTCCGCAATACAGCAAACACAATCTGGACGCCCTGGTCGAACGCCACGGCCTGCACATGCCGGCGCGCCACCGCGCCCTGGCCGACGCCGACGTGCTGCGCCAGTTCTGGCAGGTGCTGCAAGCCCAGTTGCCCGCCGAGACCTTGCAGGAAGCCGTGGACAGCCTGACGGGCCGCAGCAGCTGGCCCACGCACCTGGACCCGGCCTTGCTCGATGCGCTGCCCGAGCGCCATGGTGTCTACCTTTTTTACGGTGACAACGATCTGCCGCTGTACATCGGCAAGGCCAACAACCTGCGCCAGCGCGTGCTGTCGCACTTCAGTGCGGACCACCGCATCGCCAAGGAGATGAGCCTGTCACAACAGGTGCGTCGCCTGGAGTGGGTCGAGACCACTGGCGAGATGGGCGCTTTGCTCAAGGAGGCGCAGCTCATCAAGCAATGGCAGCCCACGCACAACCGGCGCCTGCGCCGCAACAACGAGCTGTGCACGTGGCGGCTGGTGCCAATGTCTGATGCGGCTGGTGATGAGGGCGACGCCGAAGCCCCCGTCAGGCCCGAGCTGGCCTGGGCGCGCGACCTGGACTGGGGCCGCCAGGACCAGGTGTACGGCCTGTTTGGCAGCCAGAAGGACGCACTCAAGACCCTGCGCGAGATCGCCGAGTCAGCGCAACTCTGCCTGGTGACGCTGGGGCTGGAGAAGGTGGCAGCAGGCCGCCCGTGCTTTGGCTACCAGTTGCACCAGTGCAGCGGCGTGTGCATCGGCGAAGAGAGCCTGTCCGACCACAGCAAGCGCTTGCGCACTGTGATGGCTGACTGGCGTGTGCAGACCTGGCCTTATGGCGGGCCGGTCGCGGTGCAGGAAGGTCAGGGCTGGCACGTGCTGGATGCCTGGTGCTACCTGGGCACAGCCACCAGCGAAGCGGGCGTGAACGAACTGCTGCAACAGGGGCGCCCGACTTTCGACAAGGACACCTACAAGATCCTGGTCAGCTGGTTGCCCAGGCAGCGGGTGGAGCCGCTCAGTGGCAGACGGCGTGATCCGTCGTGAGGAAGGCCGTCTGGTTGCCGTCGCGGGCCTGAGCCGAAGCGCAGCGGATGTTGCGCCCTTCGATGACGTTCTGGTCATTCATGCGGCAGTTGTCCGTCTGCAGGCACTGGCGGTTGGTCTGGGTGTCGTACCAGTCGTTGCGCCAGCTCAGGCGCAGGGATTCGACCGGGCGGCGCGCGCCACCCGTGCTGCTGCACAGGCCATCGGTGATCCAGGCTTCGGTGCGTGAATCGCTGTAGGCGACGTAGAACTCGTTGCTGTAGCGCAGGTGCAGGCAAAAGGGCTTGCCTGTCACGCCCTGCGCCAGATCGGGCGTCAGGGTGACGCTGTCGACCATCATCTCCTCGCTGCTCGCTGGCGGCCGCAAGGTGCACGCGGTGATGGACAGCAAGGCCGGGGCGGCCAGCATACACAGTGCGAGGGCAGGGCGGAGCTTCATGCGCAACATGCTGCCACCTTGTCGACCTGGGCGATAGGCTTTGAAGCACAGGCGCCCAGCCCTTGTTCACGGGATTGGCCAGGGTGGCTCGCCGCGGCGGGATCAGCCTGGCAGCAAAAAGGCGCGCACATGCCGTGCCGCCATCTCGGGCTGCTCCTGCATGAAGCAGTGGCCACCTGGCACCTGCAAAGCCTGCACAGCCTCGTTGACCCCCTGCCAGCGGGCCACGGACTCGGTGACGAAGGGAAAGGTCTTTTCGGCGTGCAGCACCATCGTGGGCGTGCGCACCTTGCCCAGCAGGCCCCACAGGCGATCCGGCGCAGAGCTGAAGATGTCGGCTTCGCGGCTGGGGCGGCATTTGAGTTCCACACCACCATCCTCCGCATCCTTCAGCGCGTGGGTCACGAAGGCCATCAAGGCGTCGTCCGCCCAGCCTTTGTAGACGCCCTTGCTGTGCAGCAGGCGGAAGGCCTCCTCGCGGCTGGGCCAGTGTTTGCGGCGCGCGCGAGCCTGTCGCGCCAGCGGCGTGTGTTTCGTGACCCCGGTCAACTCCCCCACCGACATGCCCATGATCATGGCGGGCGTGAACAGCACCGGGTCCAGCAGCACGGCCCTGGCAAAGCGCTTGCGCTGCTCGCCCAGGATCAAGGCCGTCAGCACGCCACCAAAGCTGTGGCCGGCCGCGTAGTGCGGCGCCTGGGTAAACGCGCTGCCTTGGGCGTCCAGCGCCTCCATGGCCAGCTCGGCATTGCGGTTCCAGCCCAGAAAGCGGCCGCCGTGGTCGCTGTCACCATGGCCTTGCTCGTCGCACAGCCAGAGGTCGAAGTCGTTGGACAAATGGGCCAGCATGGGCTCGTACATGCGCCCGCAAAAGCCATTGCCATGGAGGAAGTGCAGCAGGGGCTTGCCGCTGGGCGGCGTGTGCCAGCCTCGGAGCGTGAAGCCTTCGCGTGTGGTGTGGTGCCAGGGGAACAACTGCATGAGATCGAGGGGCGCCAGAACGCGCGTGGTTTGACTTTAGGGGTGTGCCATCCAAAGCCATTGTGCCAACATCAATTCAATACATGCCGTGACTGAGGAGGAAACCGTCATGCCAAGAAGCCGCAACCCCATCGTGATTGTCCATGGTTGGTCGGACACGTCCGACTCCTTCAAGCCTTTGGCCCAATGGCTGAAAGGGCAAGGGTTCAAGACCCTGAACCTCTTCCTGGGTGACTACATCTCGATGGAGGATGACGTCACCATCGATGACGCCGCCAAGGCCATGGAAGCCGCGGTGGCCGCGCAGATCAAGGCCGGCAAGCTCAAGCTGCCGTTTGACCTGATCGTGCATTCAACCGGTGGCCTGGTGTGCCGGACATGGCTGTCTGCCTACTACACGGGCGTGCAGCCCCAGAGCATGCCGGTGCAACGCCTCGTGATGCTGGCGCCCGCCAACTTTGGCTCGGCACTGGCCACCGTGGGCCAGACCGTGCTGGGTCGTGTGGTCAAGGGCTGGGGGCATGGCTTTCATACCGGCAAGCAGATGCTCAATGGGCTGGAGCTGGGCTCGCCCTTCCAGTGGGATCTGGCCTTGCGTGACCTGTTCCAGTTGGACCACGCCGGCGCAGGCACGATCTACGGGCAGGACCTGGTGTGGCCCTTTGTGCTGGTGGGCTCCATGCCGTACCAGCATGGTTTGCGACAGATGGTCAACGAGCACGGCTGCGACGGCACGGTGCGCGTGGCCGCGGCCAACCTGAACGCCTATGGCGCCACGCTGGACTTCACCAACCCCACCGCACCCACGGTGCTGGGCATGACGGCGTCCAACAACCAGGCAGCAGTGCAGACAGGCGCTTTCACGCCCTGGCCCTATCGGTATGACGAGGCCATGGCCTTCCCGCTGGGGGTGATGAACCGGCGCGATCACGCCAGCATCACCGACCCATCCATCAAGGGTGACGACGAGTCGGACGCCGACCAGAAACTGTTCCAGGACTACCTGCTGCAAGCCCTGAACTGCCCCACCTACGCCGACTACCAGGCCATGGAGCAGGCCTGGCGGGCCCACTCGGACCAAGTCCAGGCCCCTGGAACGGCCGATGACGATCACCACATGCACCTGCAGCTCAATGTGTTCGTGGTGGACGAGTACCAGAAGCCCGTGACCGACTACCTCATCGAGTTCCTGGCGCCGAACTACGAGCAGACCACCGACCTGACGGGCCTCTTCCATGACAAGGTGATCCAGGACGTTCACGCGTGCACGCAGAACGCGGCCCTGAAGACCATCTTCATCAACCGGCAGCACCTGTTTGACCTGTTCTACGACCGGATTCCCGATGGGAAGCCCAAGGAATTACGCTTGAGCCTCAGTGCCTCGGCCCCCGGCGACAACGTGCACTACTTCAGCGAGGCCTACGGTGCGGAGGGCGAGTTCGTCGTGCATTCGGTGGACGAGGCCTCGCGCTGGTTGCGGCGCAATGCCACCCATTTCCTGAAGATCGTCATCCCTCGTCAACCCAGCAGCGAGGTTTTCAAGCTCAAGCCGGCATGAGCGCCTGAGGTGTAAAAACCACCCCCCTCCCTGAAAGTGGTGCGTCGCTTCTGGTAGAAACCTGCAGTGCCTCATCGGGCACCAGGTTGATACACACAGACAGACAGGAGGGGCGTGATGCCCGCACGGATCGTTCGTCAAGGTCGCTGGCTTGCGCTGGCGGTGGTTGCGCTGGCAGGCGCAGGCTGGCTGCATTCCCGGGCTGATGGTGGCAAGAGCAAGCCCGTCATGGTGGCGGCGGCCGAGCCCGTGTCCTCTGCGGCCAAGGCGGCCTTGAGCGTGCAGATCGTGCGCCCGCAGACCGGGCAGTGGCCCATGACCCTGACAGCCAATGGTGCGATCGCGGCCTGGCAGGAGGCGGTCATCGGGGCCGAGTTGTCCGGCTTGCGTCTGTTGACCGTGGCGGCCAATGTGGGTGACAAGGTGTCGCGCGGGCAGGTGCTGGCCACTTTGCAGGCTGATTCGGTTGCCGCGGACGCGAACAACGCTCGCGCCGCCCTGCAAGAGGCCGAGGCCCTGATGACCGAGGCGCGCGCCAATGCCGACCGTGCCCGCACCCTGCATGGCAGCGGCGCTTTGAGCCTGCAGGATTCTCAGCGCGCCCTGACCGCCGAGCAGACGGCCAAGGCTCGTGTGGACTCTGCCAAGGCGATGCTGGCCGCGCAGGAGTTGCGCCTGCGCCAGACGCGCATCCTGGCTTCTGACGATGGCGTGATTTCGGCCAGGCTCGCCACAGTGGGTGCCGTGGTGCAACCGGGGCAGGAGCTGTTTCGCCTGATCCGCCAGAGCCGCCTGGAGTGGCGTGCCGAAGTACCTTCAGCCGACATGCAACGCATCAAGCCGGGCATGGTGGCCGTGGCCACGGTGCCTGGCGGCAGCGCGGTGCAAGGCCGCGTGCGCATGGTGGCGCCCACGGTGGACGCCACCACCCGCAATGGCCTGGTCTATGTGGACTTGCCTGCCTCGGCTCTGGGTGCGGGCGTGCGTGCCGGCATGTTCGCCTCCGGCCGGATCGAGCTGGGGCAATCCCAAGGCTTGACCTTGCCCCAGACCGCCGTGTTGCTGCGCGATGGCTTCAGTTATGTGTTCAAGGTGAGCCCGCAAGGCGTGGTCACGCAAGTGAAGGTGAGCGTGGGCCGTCGTGTGGGTGACCGCGTCGAGATCCTGCAGGGGCTGGACGCTCAAGCTGATGTAGTGGCTTCCGGCGTGGGCTTCCTCACCGATGGCGACAGCGTGCGCATCGTGAAGGGCCAGTCATGAACGTCTCGGCCTGGTCGATCAAGAACCCGATCCCTGCCGTCCTGTTGTTCATCATGCTCACGCTGTGGGGCCTGATGGGCTTCAGCGGCATGAAGATCCAGAACTTTCCGGACATCGATCTGCCCACCGTGACGGTGACGGCCAGCCTGCCGGGTGCCTCACCGGCGCAGCTGGAAACCGAGGTCGCGCGCAAGCTGGAAAACTCGATCGCCACCTTGCAGGGCATCAAGCACATCTACACCAAGGTGCAGGACGGCAGCGTGCTGGTGTCGGTGGAGTTCCGCCTGGAAAAGCCCACGCAGGAAGCGGTGGACGACGTGCGTGATGCGGTGTCGCGCGTGCGGGCCGACCTGCCGGGCGATCTGCGTGACCCGGTCATCTCCAAGATGAACCTGTCGGGTGCGCCCATCCTGACGTACACGGTGGCGTCCAGGCGCATGGACGATGAAGCCTTGTCCTGGTTTGTGGACAACACGGTCACCAAGACCATGCTGGCCGTCAAGGGCGTGGGCGCGGTGGCGCGTGTGGGCGGTGTGAGCCGCGAGGTCCGCATCGAGCTGGACCCGGCGCGCCTGCTGGCGCTCAACGCGTCGGCGGCCGATGTGTCGCGCCAGTTGCGCAGCCTGCAGCAGGAAGCTTCGGGTGGGCGCATGGACCTGGGTGGCGCCGAGCAATCGGTGCGCACGGTGGCCACGGTGCAGTCGGCCGATGAACTCGCCGCCATGGACGTGACCTTGTCGGACGGCCGCCATGTGCGGCTCGACCAGATCGCGCAGGTGAGCGACACCGTGGCCGAGCGCCGCAGCGCCGCCTTGCTCAATGGCAAGCCGGTGGTGGGCTTCGAGATCACGCGATCGCGTGGGGCCGGTGAGGTCGAGGTGGCGCAGGGCGTGCGCGCCAAGCTGGAAGAACTCAAGGCCAGGCACCCGGACATCGAGATCACCGAGGCCTTCAACTTCGTGGACCCGGTGGAAGAGAACTACCACGGCTCCATGTACCTGCTGTACGAGGGCGCCATCCTGGCCGTGATCGTGGTGTTCTTCTTCCTGCGGGACTGGCGTGCCACGCTGGTGTCGGCAGCCGCCTTGCCCTTGTCGGTGATCCCGGCCTTCGGCTTCATGCACCTGCTGGGCTTCACAGTCAACGTGGTGACGCTGCTGTCGCTGTCGCTGGTGGTGGGCATCCTGGTGGACGATGCCATCGTCGAGATCGAGAACATCATGCGCCACCTGGCCATGGGCAAGACGCCCATGCAGGCGGCCATGGAAGCGGCCGACGAGATCGGGCTGGCCGTGATCGCCACGACCTTCACGCTGATCGCGGTGTTCCTGCCCACAGCCTTCATGGGTGGGGTGCCGGGCAAGTTCTTCGTGCAGTTCGGCTGGACGGCCGCCATCGCCGTGTTCTTCTCGCTGGTCGTGGCCCGCATGCTGACGCCCATGATGGCGGCCTACATCCTCAAGCCGCCCAAGGGCGAGCATGGCGAGCCGGGCTGGATGCGCATCTACCTGGGCTGGGCGCGCTGGTGCCTCAAGCACCGGGTCTGGACCTTCCTGATCGTGGTGGGCTTCCTGGGCGGCTCCTTCTTCCTGGCCGGGCGCCTGCCCACGGGCTTCATCCCGCCGGATGACCTGTCGCAAACGCAGGTGTTCCTGTCCCTGCCGCCTGGCAGCACCTTGCAGCAGACCTACAAGGTCGCGGAGCAGGCGCGCGAGCTGGTGCAGCGCAACCCGCATGTCAAGCTGGTCTACACGGCCATTGGCGGCGGTGCCGCGGGCAGCGACCCCTTCATGCCGCAGGGCTCGGCCGAGGTCCGCAAGGCCACGCTGACCATCAACATGACGCACCGCAAGGACCGCCCTGGCATCAGCAAGCAGGCCATCGAAGGCCAGTTGCGCCATGCGCTGGAGGCCTTGCCGGGCGTGCGCGTGAACGTGGGCTTTGGCGGTTCGGCCGAGAAGTACATCCTGGTGCTGTCCGGCGAAGACGGGCAGGCGCTGTCGGCGCATGCGGAGGTGGTGGCGCGTGAGTTGCGGACCATCCCGGGCATCGGCAACGTGATGTCGACGTCCAGCCTGGTGCGGCCTGAGCTGATCATCCGGCCTGACACGGCCCGCGCGGCCGACCTGGGCGTGAACACGGCCACGATTGCCGACACGCTGCGCATTGCCACGGTGGGTGACTACGAGCAAGGCCTGCCCAAGCTGAACCTGTCGCAGCGCCAGGTGCCGGTGGTGGTGCGCCTGCCGGATGCGGCCCGTACCGATCTGGAGCTGCTGGCGCGTTTGCCGGTGCCGGGTGCGCGCGGGCCTGTGTCCTTGGGCAATGTGGCTTCGCTTTCGCTGGACAGCGGCCCGGCGCAGATCGACCGTTATGACCGCCAGCGCAATATCAACTTCGAGATCGAGCTGAACCAGCAGCCGCTGGGCGAGGTGCAGAAGCAGGCCCTGGCCTTGCCGAGCTTGCGCAACCTGCCGCCGGGTATTTCGCAGTCAACGGTGGGGGATGCGGAAGCCATGGCCGAGCTGTTTGCCAGCTTCGGCCTGGCGATGCTGACGGGTGTGCTGTGTATCTACATCGTGCTGGTGCTGCTGTTCAAGGGCTTCGTGCAACCGATGACGATCCTGGTGGCACTGGTGCTGTCGATCCCCGGGGCGTTCGTGGCCTTGTATGTGACGCAGACGGCCTTGTCGATGCCATCGATGATCGGCTTGATCATGCTGATGGGCATTGCGACCAAGAACTCGATCCTGCTGGTGGACTATGTGCTGATCGCGCGCAACGAGCATGGCTTGTCGCGCTGGGAGGCCGTGGTGGACGGCTGCCGCAAGCGGGCACGGCCGATCATCATGACGACGATTGCGATGGGGGCGGGCATGATGCCGATTGCTTTGGGCATTGGCGTGGACCCGAGCTTCCGGGCGCCGATGGCGATCGTGGTGATCGGTGGCTTGATCACGTCGACGTTCCTGAGTTTGCTGGTGATCCCGGTGGTGTTTACTTTTGTGGATGATCTGATCGGGTTCCTGGGTGGGCAGTTCAGGAGGCTGCGGCCGCATCATCAGGTGGCGGTGGTACCTGAGGATGATGAGCCTGTGCGGCCTGTGGCTTGATGGCTCTTGTTGGTTGGGTTGGTTGGGTTGGTTGTGCGCTGAAGGTGGTGCGCTTTGTCGGGGGACCGCGGGGTGGGGGCTGAGTCGGTTGGCGGCTGGGCTCATATGTTGACGGTCCCGCTGCGCGGGACTGCACTGCGGTGCTCGCGGCAAGCTTGCGCTGGAAAACTCCCTGCGCGGCCTGCAGCCGCTACGGTCAAACAGTTCCAGCGAGTCAGTTAACGATGCGTGCTGCGCACGCCAAGCTTGCCGCTGCGCTCCTCGTCGCCAACAAAATCGCCCATCCGCCAACCGACTCAGCCTTGTCCCACCCCGCTCGCCGTACGCCATCGCCCATTTCTGGCGTGCCTCGGGCTTTGCCCATTGGTGGGAGGGGCTGGGACGGCGCGCTATCGAGTGTGCGGGTGCGGGTGCGAGTGCTGGCACCAGCGCCAATGCCAATGCCAATGCCAATGCCAATGCCAATGCCAATGCCAATGCCAGTGCCAGTGCCAGTGCCAGTGCCGCGCTGATTGAACGCGAGCCTTCCTGTGCACGGCGCAATGCCGACGAAGTAAGGCGAGCGAGGCGGATGAGGGATGAGGTTGTGGCCGGCTGGGCGATTTTGGTGGCGTCGCAGGCGCGCAGGGAGGCTCGGGTCTGCCCCTTGTCGCAGACAAGGGGATGGCGAGGATGTTTGAGCTGCCGAAGGCAGCGAGTTCCGCAGCCACCTGAGCTGGACGAGCCCCGGAGAGCAGTCCCGCGCAGCGGGACCGCCAACATATGAGCCCAGCGGCCACCACCTCGTCCCCCGCCTCGCGGTGTACCGGTAAAGCGCTCAAACCATCGACCGCCAAGACCAGTCAAAGAGCGCCCAAAGACAGCAAGCGCCCAAAGACAGCAGCACAGCCCACAAAAAAAAGGGCCCCATCACTGGAGCCCCTCTTCGTTCATCACCGGCCCAAGCCGGCAACGCAAAAGATCAAGCGATCAAACTCACGTGATCAAACGCGCTCGATGATCATGGCAATACCCTGGCCGCCACCGATACACATCGTGATCAGCGCATAACGGCCGCCCGTGCGTTGCAGCTCATAGATGGCCTTGGTCACCAGGATGGCGCCCGTGCCGCCCACAGGGTGGCCCAGCGAAATGCCCGAGCCATTGGGGTTGACCTTCTCGTTGTCCAGGCCAAGTTCCTTGGCCACGGCGCAGGCTTGTGCAGCAAATGCTTCGTTGGCTTCGATCAGGTCCATGTCGGCGACCGTCAGGCCGGCCTTGGCCAGCGCATTGCGCGAGGCAGGCACAGGGCCGATGCCCATGTACTCGGGCTCCACGCCAGCGTGGCCGTAAGACACCAGGCGGGCCAGCGGCTTGAGGCCCAGGGCCTTGGCCTTCTCGGCCGAAGCCATCACCACGGCGCCTGCGCCATCATTCAGCGTCGAAGCATTGCCAGCGGTGACCGTGCCTTCTTCCTTCTTGAAAGCAGGCTTCATCTTGCCCAGGGCATCCACCGTCGTGTCGGCCTTGACGCCTTCGTCGGTGTCAAACAGCACCACGCCCTTGCGGGTCTTGATCTCCACGGGGACGATCTGGTCCTTGAAGATGCCGGCGGCGATGGCCTTGGCAGCGCGCTGTTGCGACTGCACGGCGTAAGCATCTTGCTGCGCGCGGGTGATGTCGTAGCGGTTGGCCACGTTCTCGGCGGTGATGCCCATGTGGATGTTCAGGCGCGGGTCGTGCAGAGCACCCAGCATGAAGTCCAGCATCTTGACGTCACCCATGCGGGCACCCCAGCGGTTGCTGGTGACCAGGTAGGCGCCACGGCTCATGGACTCGGCACCGGCACCCACGGCGACTTCGCAGTCACCCAGCTGGATGGCCTGGGCAGCGGAGACGATGGCCTGCAGACCCGAACCGCACAGGCGGTTCACGTTGAAGGCGGGGGTCTCTTGCGGCACGCCGGCGTTCAGGGCAGCCACGCGGCTGATGTAGGCGTCCTGCGGCACGGAAGGGATCACGTTGCCCAGCACCACATGGCCGACTTCCTTGGGGGCGACACCAGCGCGCTCCAGCGCCGTTTTGATCACAAGGGCGCCCAGATCGGCAGGGGGGATGTCCTTGAGCGAGCCACCGAAGCTGCCAATGGCGGTACGGGCTGCGCCCACGAAGACGACTTCACGAGTCATGTTGTGTCCTTCCAGAAAGGGGATCAAACAAAAGGAATCTGATGGGTTCAATTGTCAGATTATGACGCGTCGCAGCATCGATGTCCGACAGCGGGCAACATTGTGGGCGCTTTGTCAAAAGTTTGGCTAAGTACGTCCGTTCCATTGAGCCGCAGCCAGGCGTGCGGCGCTGCCCAGCATCAGCGTGTCGAAAAGCGCCTTGGCCGTGGCCAGGCGCTCGGCACGCGCTTGTGGTGCCTCGATGTGCTCGAAGCACAGCTTGAAGGTGTGGTCGATGAGGATGGCCAGCACCGGTCGCAAGACCGGTTCGGGCAGAGGTGGCAAGGCCTGGCGAGCCTGGAGTTCGGACAGCATGTCGTCTTGCAGTTGCCTGAGCATGTGTTCCACCGCCTCGCGAATGGGGCCTGGCGGGCCGTAGCGTTCCCGCATGGCGAGCAGGAAGATGTCCTCATGGGCCAGCGCGAAGTCCAGCGTCCAGCCCACCACCGTGGGCGTGATGTCATGCAGCGTGGGCGCCCCCAAACGCGCCTGCTTCAGGCCTTCGCGCAGTTGTGAGCCGAAGTCGCTCACGATTTCCTCCAGCAAGGCTTCCTGCGAGCTGAAGTGCCGGTAGAACGTGTTGTGGTTGAGCCCGGCTTCTCGGGCCAGTTCACGCAGTGAGATCGCTTGCGCGGCGCTGGCGCGGCGTGCCAGGCGCACAGCCGCTTCCATGAGCAGGCGCTTGCCCTGAGCCATGCGGGGCGGGGCGGCGTGGGTCGGTTCAACGGTCATGTTTCAGCGGCGGTGCATGGCCAGCGGTGTGGCATCGGGGAGGTCAAACGCCAGTGTCGCTTGTCGGCGCAGCAGGTCCATCTGAGCGAGTTTCGCCGGCAGACGCGATGAAGGGGCGCCCCATTGTCTGTAAAGCGTGCTGGCACTGGTCACCAGCCGCTCCGGCGAGTCCCATTGTGCCCAGGCTTGCCGCTGGAACGCCGGGCTGAAGATGATCTGGCGCGCCGCACGCGCTGGTGGCATGCCTTGCTGGAAGCAGGCATGCACGGCTTCATGCACGAAGTGCCAGTAGTCCAGCACGCTCTGCACCTGCGCCGCAGTGGCCAAGGGGCCGTGCCCGGGCACGATCACGTCCACATCCAGTTGCTGCAGGAAGTTCAGGCCAGCGACCAGCTTCTCGATGGGCCCCGACCACATCACCGGCGTGACGCCCACGAACAGGATGTCACCCGCATACGCCACGCGCCGATCCGGCAGGTGCACCACCGCATCGCCATCCGTGTGCCCGGGGCCGACTTCCGTGATGACGATGTCCACGCCATGGATGCACAGCGTCTTCTGCACCGAGAAGCCCTCCGTGGGGTCGGTGATGGCAACCTTGCCAAATTCATAGGGGCGAAACATCTCCCGCATGTAATGGCCAAAGCGGTCGATGCCGGCCACCGGCACATGCTGCAGGATGCTGCTGCCGTGGTACAGCGCGCTCAAGGCCCGGGGTTGCAGGTGGTGCATCTGGTGGATGCAGGCATGCGTGGCCAGGATGGACCGGCCTTTGAACAGCTGGTTGCCCCAGCAGTGGTCGCCATCCGCGTGTGTGTTGATCACCTGCTCGATGGGCGAGCGGGACGTGATGCCCCCGCATGCATCCAGCATCTCGCGCGTGCAGCGCAAGTCCCAACCGGTGTCGATCATCACGCTGCTGCCGCCGCAATCGATCAGGCCGAGATTGGTCTCGCCCCAGGAGCCATTGGGCACCAGCCAGGCGTAGGTGTCTCTGGCGATGCGGTAGAGGCCGCCCGGGTATTTGATCGGCTCGCCAAAGCGCGTGCGAGTCGCCGAGGGCCCGCACAACCAGCCTGCCATGGGGTTCATAGGATGGTGTGAACGATTTCGCCAATCGGCTCGATCACCAGGCGCAGCGTGTCGCCTTTCTTCAGCCAGTGGTCGGTCTCCATGCCGCAGCCACCTGGCAAGGTGCCCGATGCGATCAGCTCGCCCGCATGCAACTGCTCGCCGCGCGACAGGTGGGCCAGCACTTCGCCGGGCGTGTAGCGCATGCCTTGCGTGCCCGTGCGGCTGACCACAACGCCATTGAGCTCCACATGGGCTTGCAGACGGTCCACCCGCGGCAGGATCTCGTCGGCGGTCACCAAGGTGGTCGACATGCTGCTGAGGAAGTGCTTGGATTTCTGCGGGCCCAGGCCCGAACGCATTTCCTCGCGCTGCACATCGCGCGCCGAGAAATCGTTGACCACGACAAAAGCGCCAATCGCCGCCTCGGCCTCGGCGGGCGTTGCATTGAACAAGGGCTTGGACAGCACCCAGCCCAGCTCCAGCTCGTAGTCCAGTGCGCGGGTGTAGTCAGGCGGCGCCACTGGGGTGCCGCTGGGCACGATGGTCAGGTGGTTGCCGAAGTAGTAGATGGGCTGCTGGCGCCACAGGCGATGCGGCCTGAACGCGGGGAAGGGCTGATGGGTCAGCTTCTCAACCAAGCGCGTGATCTGGTAGCTGCCCGGCAAGAAGCGCCTGGCGTAGCCACGTGAAGACTGCACCCAGTGCTGCTCGTACAGCATGCAGTCGCGAAAGGACAGGGGTTGAAACGGCAGGCGTGCTGGCCCGTCTTGCCCTGTTGGTGTGTTGGGCCCTGTTTCGCACGGCTGCCAGGCGGCCAGCCTGGTCAACCAGGCCAGGCCCGCGTTGACCAGGTCGGTGTCGCTGCAGTCCACCCAGGTGGTGCCGCTGGGCGTGTCCATGGCGCGTTGCCAGGCAGGCACGCTGGCGGAGGGGACGGTGGGTGTCTTCAGAGGGGCGCGGCGCAGCTTCATGTGATGGTGTGAAGTATCCAATTGGCTGCAATGTATCCATGTGGATACTTTTGTCAAGCGGCGGGGCGTTGAAACTGGGGGGATGCATGGGGTAGCGGCGCGACACCGAGGGTGCCTCGGGGTGCCGTGCCTTACCATTGGCGCCAAGCTCAACAAACAAACGAGGGACGTCGCGGCGAGCGCATGGCGGGCAGGCTGCCGCATGCGCTCGGCGCAGGCCCTTTCCTCTTTTTTCCATCCGATGAAACGCTTTTCTGCCCGGCTCGTGCTGATGGCCGCTTGCGCGCTGTCGCTGGCCAGTGCCTCGCATGCACGTGACCGTGCGGCCACGGTCACCATCCTGGACGGCCAGGCCACGCTCATCCACGCCGCCACCCGATTGGTGGTGCGGGAAGGCGCAGCCGTGGAGCCCGAGGACATCGTCGAGACGGCGCCAGCCAGTGCCTTGACCCGGCTGGAGTTCGACGGCGGTGCCACCCTGGACCTGGGCCCCGCCAGCCGCGTGATGCTCCGCCCATCACTGGCATCAACGGGTGGCAGCGTGCTGGTCTATGTGCTGGAGGGCTGGGCCAAGCTGACGCTGGACAAGGCCCGCGAACAAGGCGCCGTGCTGCTGGCCTCCGCGCCGGTGGACGTCACCGGCCTGTCCCGGGATCTGGTGCTGCACGTCAAGGGCAATGAGGCGGAACTGTTTGCCGAATCCGCCCCGGTGATGACGCAGGTGATGGGTAAAGCCGGCAAGCCCGAGTCGGTCAAGGTCGACAAGGGGGCCTTTCTCTCTCGCCGTGGCGACGGCAGCGTCAGCGTGACGCCCAGGCCGTCGCCCGCCTTCATCCAGGCTGTGCCTCGCGCCTTCATGGACACCTTGCCCTCGCGCCTGTCCCTGTTCAAGGGCAAGGACACCAAGCTGGATGCGGGTCCCAGGCTGGCCTATGACGACACCCAGGCCTGGCTCAACGCCGAGCCCCGCGTGCGCACCCATTTCCTCACCCGCTGGAAGCCGCTGGCGCAGGACGAAGCCTTCCGCCGCGCCCTGGTGGCTCAGATGGCGCTGCACCCCGAATGGCACAAGGTGCTGTTTCCCCCGCCACCTCCGGGCCGCAAGCCGAACCAGAATCCCGTGATCTCTTCCGAGGCCTCCAAACCATGAAGCTCATCCTCAAGTTCAACCTGGCCTTCCTGGTGGTCTTCCTGATCGGCCTGGCGGTGTCGGGTTATGCCGCCCGCGACCTGCTGCAAAGCAATGCCGAACACGAAGTGCTCGATACCGCCGGCTTGCTGATCCAGAAGGCCGAGGCCGTGCGCAACTACACCGCCCAGCAGGTGGCCCCCTTGCTGCAGACGCAGATGAAGTACACCTTCCTGCCTCAGTCGGTGCCATCCTTTGCGGCCATCGAGGTGCTCAAGGGCCTGACGCAGAAGTTCCCCGAGTACACCTACAAGGCGGCCATGCTCAACCCGACCAACCCGCGTGATCGGGCGTCTGACTGGGAGGCCGACCTCATCACCCATTTCAAGCAGGACGCCGAGGCCAAGGAAATCGTGGGCCAACGTGACACGCCTGCGGGCCGCGCCTTGTATATCGCGCGTCCCATCCGTCTGAGCAACCCGGCTTGCCTGCAGTGCCACAGCACGCCCACCGCCGCGCCGGCCACCATGATCGAGAAGTACGGCCCCGCCAACGGCTTTGGCTGGAACCTCAACGAGACCATCGGCATCCAGGTGGTGTCCGTGCCCTTGTCGTTGCCGCTTGCCCGCGCCGACAAGGCCTGGTGGACGGTGATGGCCATGCTCACCGGTGTCTTTGTGGTGATCGGCCTGACGCTCAACCTCATGCTGTGGAAGCTGGTGATCCAGCCGGTGACACGCCTGTCTGCGCTGGCTGACCGCGTGAGCATGGGTGAAATGGAGGCGCCTGAATTCAGCGCACCGTCCAAGGATGAAATCGGGGTGCTGTCCGACTCCTTCTCGCGCATGCGCAAGAGCCTGCAGCACGCCATGAAGCTGCTGGAGGGCTGAGGCCGTGTCCCAACATCCAACCCAGCTAGGGAAGTACGCCATCGACGGTGTGCTGGGTTCCGGTGCCATGGGGGTGGTCTATCTGGCCACCGACCCCATGATCCAGCGCCGCGTGGCGCTCAAGACCATCCAGCGCTCGCTGGTGGATGGCGACGTGTCCGGCTCGTCGATCGCCGCGCGTTTCCGCAACGAGGCCCAGGCGGCGGGGCGGCTTTCACACCCGGGCATCGTCGCCATCTACGAATACGGCGAGGACGGGGACACCGCCTTCATCGCCATGGAGTATGTGGAAGGGCAGGACCTGTCCAAGCTGCTGGCGGCCAACCCCATCATGTCAGAGCCCATGCTGCTGCAGGTGATGGACCAGTTGCTGGCCGCGCTGCAGTACGCCCATGAACGTGGGGTGTGGCACCGCGACATCAAGCCGGCCAACCTGATCCTGACGCAGTCCGGGCAGTTGAAGGTCATGGACTTCGGCATCGCCCGCATCCGCGACGCCGGCATCACGCAGGTGACGTCCACCATCGGCACGCATGGCTACATGGCTCCTGAACAATACCGTGGTCAGGATTTCGACCACCGCGTCGACATCTTTGCGGCCGGTGTGCTGCTCTACCGCTTGTTGACGGGAGAGTCCGCGTTCTCGGGGGCGCCCGAGGCCATCATGTACCGCGTGCTGCACATGACGCCGCCCGCACCCAGCACCGTCGGGCGCATCAAGCGCACCATCGAGCTGGACTCGGTGGTGTCCAAGGCGCTGGCCAAGGATGCCGCCGAGCGTTACCAGACGGCGGCCGCCTTCCGCGAGGCACTGCGCCTGCACGCCACCAAGACATCGCAAGGCAACCCCGTGATCGCTTCCGTGCTCAGTGGCGATGAAACCGTGGTGGACCCACAAGCCGCGCAGTGGCTGCGCAAGGCCGCATCTGCGCCAACGGCCACCTCGCCAGGCAGCAACTGGGATGCCGGCATGCTCACCACCCTGGAGCGCGCGCTGGCCAGCTTTGTGGGCCCATTGGCCAAGGTGCTGGTCAAGCAGGCCGCGGCCAAAAGCGGGGACTACAACACCCTGGTGGGCGCCGTGGCCCAGCATCTCCAGACAGATGAAGAGCGCGCACAGTTCATGGCCAAGCTCATCAAGACGGGCACCATGGGCTCGATGGTGTCGCCGCGAACCGGCACGGGTTCATCGGGTGTGTCGCAGGCCGGTACGTCGCCCAGCATGGGCCAGGCGAGTGGCACAGGGCCAAGCGGTGCATCGGGTGCGGCAGGCACTGGCGGCTCCTTGTCGCAGCAGGCCCTCACGCCCGAGTTCGTGGCCCATGCCACGCGCGTGCTGGCCTCGCACATGGGGCCACTGGCCAAGGTCATCGTCAGGAAGGCCGAGGCGCAGGCTGGCAACGCGCGGCATTTCGTGGAACTGCTGGTGCAGCAAGCGGCCGATGGCGTCGACCGTGATCGCCTGCAGCAGGAGTTGCTCAAAGGGCTGGGTCGCTGAGCGCATCAGGCGGGCGCCTGATCCAGCAGGCCGGGCCGCCTGGTCTGCTCGGCGAGCAGGTCCTCGCCATGCTCCAGCAGCAGGTAACGAAAGGCCTCTGCTGCGGGTGACAAGACCTTGGAGGCTTCGTGCACCAGGTTCCAGGTGCGCACGATGGGCGTGCCCTCGAAGTCCACCTGGTGCAGCTGCCCGCTGCGCAGCTCGGCGGCCACGGCGTGCAGCGACAGAAAGCCGATGCCCAGCCCGGCCATCACCGAAGCCTTGACGGTTTCATTGCTGGGGATCTCCATCGCGATGCGAGGCGCCAGGCGGTGTTCGCGCAGGTAGTGGTCCATCGTGTGGCGCACCTCCGAGCCCAGTTCGCGCGCCAGCAGCGGGTAGTGCACCAGCGCGTCCACCGGCGGGTGGCCCACGCCCAGCAGCGGGTGCCCCGGCGGGCAGACGAACACCATCGGGTGGCCTGCAAAAGGCTCTGCCCGCAAGGCGTATTCCTTGGGCGGGCGCCCCATCACGGCCAGGTCGATCTCGTTGCTGTGCAGCCGGTCGATCAATTTGGTCAGGTCTCTGGTTACATCCAGACGCACTTCAATGCCTTCATGGTCGGCTTGGAAGCGGGCCAGCAACTGAGGCGTGAAATAGCCCGCCGTGCTGATCAGGCCGATGGTCAGCACCCCCGTTTCGACCCGTTTGAAACGGTTCATGACGTTCTCGGCGTCCTTCAGGGTGGACAGCAATCGCTTGGCATAGACGAGGAAGTACTCCCCCGCCATCGTGAGCTGGATCTGGCGCCCCTGCCGTTCAAACAAGGGCATGCCCACATGGCCTTCCAGCTCCTTGACCTGCATGGTCACCGCGGGTGGGGTGAGGTGCATGGCTTCGGCCGCGCGGCTGAAGCTCAACTGCCTCGCCACCTCCGTGAACACCCTTAATTGCCGAAAAGTCACGTTCTTCATTCAGCTATTCCTTAACTGACAGATAACTTTTTTTGAATTTACCTTATTTGTCTGCTTTTCTACATTGAACCCAGTCCTGCGATCCACGCATTGAGCAACAAGGGGTTCAAACATGAACAAGCCGGTCGAAGAAGGCGTCATCACCGACGCGAAGAAGCGCTACAGCGCGGGTGTCCTCAAGTACCGCCAGATGGGTTACTGGGATGCCGACTACGTGCCGAAGGACACCGACATCCTTTGCCTGTTCCGCATCACCCCGCAAGACGGCGTGGACCCGATCGAGGCTGCTGCGGCCGTGGCCGGTGAATCCTCCACCGCCACCTGGACGGTGGTCTGGACCGACCGCCTGACTGCCTGCGACATCTACCGCGCCAAGGCCTACAAGGTCGAGGAAGTGCCCAACAACCCCGGCCAGTACTTCGCCTGGGTGGCCTATGACCTGGTGCTGTTCGAAGAGGGCTCCATCGCCAACATGACGGCTTCGCTGATCGGCAACGTCTTCAGCTTCAAGCCGCTCAAGGCCTGCCGCCTGGAAGACATCCGCATCCCCGTGGCCTATGTGAAGACCTTCAAGGGCCCACCCACCGGCATGGTCGTCGAGCGCGAGCGCCTGGACAAATACGGCCGCCCCTTGCTGGGCGCCACGACCAAGCCCAAGCTGGGCCTGTCTGGCCGCAACTATGGCCGCGTGGTGTACGAAGGCCTCAAGGGCGGCCTGGACTTCATGAAGGACGACGAGAACATCAACTCGCAACCCTTCATGCACTGGCGTGACCGCTTCCTCTTCGTGATGGACGCTGTCAACAAGGCGCAGGCCGTGACCGGCGAGGTCAAGGGCAGCTACCTGAACGTGACCGCCGCCACGATGGAAGACATGTACGAGCGCGCCGAGTTCGCCAAGCAACTGGGCTCGGTCGTCATCATGATCGACCTGGTGGTGGGCTGGACGGCGATCCAGTCCATGGCCAACTGGTGCCGCAAGAACGACATGATCATGCACATGCACCGTGCGGGCCATGGCACCTACACGCGCCAGAAGAACCATGGCGTGAGCTTCCGCGTGATCGCCAAGTGGCTGCGCCTGGCCGGTTGCGATCACCTGCACACCGGCACCGCCGTGGGCAAGCTGGAAGGCGACCCCATGACCGTGCAGGGCTACTACAACGTCTGCCGTGACGCCATCACCAGGCAGGATCTGCCGCGCGGCCTGTTCTTCGAGCAGGACTGGGCCGACCTCAAGAAGGTGATGCCCGTGGCCTCGGGTGGCATCCACGCCGGCCAGATGCACCAGCTGCTGGACCTGTTCGGTGACGACGTCATCCTGCAGTTCGGCGGCGGCACCATCGGCCACCCGCAAGGCATCCAGGCCGGTGCCGTGGCCAACCGCGTGGCGCTTGAAGCCATGGTCAAGGCCCGTAACGAAGGCCGTGACCTGCTCAACGAAGGGCAGGACATCCTGGCCTCGGCCGCACGTTTCTGCTCGCCGCTCAAGCAGGCCCTCGACACCTGGGGCGCCATCACCTTCAACTACGCCTCGACCGACACGAGCGATTACGCCGTGACCCCGTCCGTCGGCATGTAAGCCCAGCAGGAGACCCACACCATGATGACCAACCCGACGGGCCGTTTGACCCAAGGCCAGTTCAGCTTCCTGCCCGACCTGACGGACGCCGAGATCACGATGCAGATCGAGTACGGCCTGAAGAAGGGCTACGCATGGAGCATCGAATACACCGATGACCCACACCCCCGCAATACCTACTGGGACATGTACGGCCACCCCAACTTCGACCTGGAAGATGCGGCCGGCGTGATGATGGAGCTCAAGGCCTGCCGCCAGGCCTTCCCTCAGCACTACATCCGCATGCTGGCGTTCGATTCGACCCGCGGCGTGGAAACCGTGGTCATGAACTTCATCGTGAACCGGCCTGCCAAGGAGCCCGGTTTCTACCTGGAGCGCACCGAGACGGATGGCCGCAACATGCGCTACAGCACGCGCTCGTACGCTGCCGAACGGCCTGAAGGCGAACGCTACAAGGACTGATGACCATGAGCTCGCTCTACCGCATCCCTGGCACCAACGAGGCTGACACGCCAGTCTCCACGTCTTCCGCCAATGCGCCCGGCATGGGGGCTGCTGGCCTGGTGGCTGCTGGTGCGGCGGTAGGGTCGGCCATGGCCAGGCAGCCTGTGCAGGCGAGAGACGCAGGCACCACTGCATCGCCGGCGTCTGCGGCACAGCCCCGCTCGGTGGCCGATGTCCTGGCCCAGAGCCAGGTCGAGGCCGTGCTCGACGAGCTGGACCGTGACCTGGTCGGCCTGGCGCCGGTCAAGGCCCGTATCCGCGACATCGCCGCCTTGCTGGTGATCGACAAGCTGCGCGCCGCACACGGCCTGGCCGCGCAAAGCCCCAGCCTGCACATGTGCTTCACCGGCAATCCCGGTACCGGCAAGACCACGGTGGCCATGCGCATGGCGCAGATCCTGCACCGCCTGGGCTATGTGCGCAAAGGCCATCTGGTGGCCGTCACGCGTGATGACCTGGTGGGGCAGTACATCGGCCACACGGCGCCCAAGACGCGTGAGGTGCTCAAGAAGGCCATGGGCGGCGTGCTCTTCATCGACGAAGCCTACTACCTGTACAAGCCCGAGAACGAGCGCGACTATGGCCAGGAGGCCATCGAGATCCTGCTGCAGGTGATGGAGAACCAGCGCGATGATCTGGTCGTGATCCTGGCCGGTTATGCCGACCGCATGGACACCTTCTTCCAGAGCAACCCAGGCATGTCCTCGCGCATCGCGCACCACCTGGATTTTCCTGATTACTCGGTGCCCGAGCTGCTGCACATTGGCTCGTCCATGCTGGAGCAGCAGCATTACCGCTTCGGCCCCGGCGCGCGCGAAGCCTTTGAGGACTACCTGCAGCGCCGCCTGCAGCAACCCCATTTTGCGAACGCCCGCAGCGTGCGCAATGCGCTGGACCGCGCCCGCCTGCGCCAGGCCAGCCGCCTGTTTGCCGACCGCGACAAAGCATTGAGCGCCGACGAACTCAGCACCATCGAGGTGGCCGACATCCGTGCCAGCCGCCTGTTTGCAGTCCCCTCAACAAACACAACAAACCGCGAGGAGGAAACCCATGCATGAGATGCTCACCCTTGAACAGGCGCTGGCCCAGAACCTGTCGGACGCCGCGCCCGAAGTGGCCACGGCCCTGATCGACACCATCGGTGCGATTGCCCAGGCCTGCGCCCGCATCAGTGACCTGGCCGGGCAGGGCATGCTGGCGGGTGCGCATGGCCTGGCTGACAGCGCCAACTCGCAAGGCGAGGCCCAGAAGAAGCTGGACGTGCTGTCTGACGAGCTGATGTCGCACCACCTGGATGGCTGCCGGCACGTGGCCGGCTGGGCCAGTGAAGAGCACGAATGCCACCTGCTGTCCAAGCAGCATGCGCGCAAGGGCCGTTACCTCGTGGTGTATGACCCGCTGGACGGCTCGTCCAACATCGAAGCCAATATCTCGATCGGCACCATCTTCTCGGTGCTGCCGCACGTCTACAGCGGCATGCTGCCCACCGACTCCAGCTACATGCAGCCCGGCCACGAGCAACTGGTGGCGGGTTATGTGCTCTACGGCCCGGCCACCATCATGGTGTTGAGCTGCCGCCGCGGCGTCCTCATGTTCACCCTCGACAAACGCAGCGGCGCCCATGGCGAACCCATGCGCTGGCTGCTCACGCAAGAAGCCGTGCAGATCCCCGCGCACACCAAGGAGTTTGCGATCAATGCGTCCAACCAGCGCTTCTGGGAAAAGCCCGTGCAGCGCTACATCGCCGAGTGCGTGGCCGGCGAGAACGGCCCGCGCATGAAGGACTTCAACATGCGCTGGGTCGCCTCCATGGTGGCCGAGGTGCACCGCATCATGACGCGCGGCGGCGTCTTCATGTACCCGCGAGACACGCGCGAGCCCCGCAAGCCCGGCCGCCTGCGCCTGATGTACGAAGCCGCGCCCATGGCCATGCTGGTCGAGCAGGCCGGGGGCAGGGCGGTCAACGGTACCAGCGAGCTGCTGGACCTCATCCCCGACACCCTGCACCAGCGCGTGCCCGTGATCCTCGGCTCACGTGAGGAGATCGACCGCATCGTCAGCTACCACGCTGATCCGCACGAGAACGTGTCCTGGCAGCTGTTCAAGACACGCTCGCTGTTCGTGCAACCCCAGGCGTGATCAAGGCTGAACCATGTCCAAGCGCCACCCCATCATCGTCGTGACCGGCTCCAGCGGTGCCGGCACCAGCACGGTCAAGACCACCTTTGACACCATCTTCCGCCGCGAAGGCGTGACGGCCGCCGTGATCGAAGGCGACGCCTTCCACCGCTACACGCGCACCGAGATGAAGCAGGCCATTGCCCTGGCCGAACGCGAGAGCCGCAATTTCAGCCACTTCAGCCCCGATGCCAACGAGTGGGCCGAGCTGGAGCAGCAGTACCGCGCCTATGGTGAAACCGGCCGCTGCAAGACGCGCTTTTACCTGCACAACGAAGCCGAGGCCGCACCGTATGGGCAGGAACCCGGCACCTTCACACCCTGGGTGCAGACGCCGGTGGACACCGACTTGTTGTTCTACGAAGGCCTGCACGGCTGCGTCAAGACCGACAAGGTGGACCTGACGCGCCATGTGGACCTCAAGATCGGTGTGGTGCCCATCATCAACCTGGAGTGGATCCAGAAGATCCACCGCGACACCAAGTCCCGCGGTTACTCCAAAGAGGCCGTGGCCGACACCATCTTGCGCCGTATGCATGACTATGTGCACTACATCTGCCCGCAATTCGCCGAAACGGATATCAACTTCCAGCGCGTGCCTGTGGTGGACACCTCCAACCCCTTCATCGCACGCGACATCCCCACCGCTGGCGAGAGCATGACGGTGATCCGCTTCAAGAACCCGCGTGGCATCGACTTCCCCTACCTGCTGTCGATGATTGGGGACTCGTTCATGTCGCGCGCCAATACCATCGTCGTGCCTGGGGGCAAGATGGACCTGGCCATGCAATTGATCCTGACACCGATGATCCTGCGCCTGATGGAGATCCGCCGCGCGCAGATGCAGTAAGGGTGGCAGGGCAGGCTGGCCGCAGCAGTGAGCGCTCAGCAACATGCCGCGCGCTTTGTCTGCAGGTGATTTCCCCTTGTCATGCGGCCGGGCCTGTGATTCCATCACGGCAAACCCATCTGCCTGTGGTCTCGCCTGCAGTCTCGCGGCCATCAGCCCATGGATGCCGCTCATGGTCCCTTTGGCGCATGCCGGACCTGAGCCCCGCACCCGTCTCACTTGAGTTCTTGTCGTCCCGACCTGACCGAAGCCTGAAAGGAGCGCACCATGGCCGTTAGCACCCCGATCGCCGATATTGGCTGGAAAGCCCCCATGTTCCGCCTCAAGGGCGTGGACAGCCACTACCACTCGCTCAAGCAACTCTCGGGCATGCGGGGCACGGTGGTCGTTTTCATCTGCAACCATTGCCCCTACGTGAAGGCGATCATGCCGCGCCTGATCCGCGACGCCAAGGCGCTGCACGACCTGGGCGTGCACACCATCGCCATCAACGCCAATGACGACCGGGCCTACCCCGAAGACAGCTTCTCCAACATGAAGGCCTTTGCGCGCGAGTGGGACTTGCCCTTCCACTACCTGCATGACGACACCCAGGAGGTGGCGCACGCCTACCAGGCCGTTTGCACGCCCGATTTCTTCGGTTTCGATGCCGACCTGCGCCTGCAGTACCGTGGCCGCCTGGACGCTGGCCGCAAGGACCCGGTGCCCGACGACACCTCGCGCGAGCTGTACGACGCCATGCGCCTGGTCGCGCACTACGGTTATGGCCCCGGCGAGCAGCACGCCAGCATGGGCTGCTCCATCAAGTGGCGCCTGCCGCAAGAAGATGCCGATCTGAACTGGATCCAGCCGGCCGCCTGACCCCGCTTTCGCGGGGCGGGAAAGTCCCCTCGATTGACGTGGCATGCCTCTGGAAGAATACGAGCGACATCAAACATGCTGTAGTCGTCATGGTAGTCGTCATGGATTTCGCCTCGCTGCTCGTTTTCAAATCACCGTATGCCATCGTGTTCTGGGGCGTCATGGCCTGGGCTTACACCATGGAAAGCATCCAGCACCGCAGCAAGATGAAGCGGATGGCCAGCCACGACGGCGCCGACCGCTACTCCGGCCTGGTGATCTCGATCGGTTGCGGCCTGTTGCAGGTCGTGGCTTTCTTGCTGGCAGCCTATCAGCAGTGGGGCGTGGCCGGCTCTGAGGGCGTGGTCATGTTCTACGCCGGCGTTGCCCTGATCGTGGGCGGCATGCTGCTGCGCATGCACTGCTGGCGCGTGCTGGGCGCCTTCTTCACGCCCACCGTCACCATCGCCAATGACCACCGCGTGGTGGACCAGGGCGCCTACAAGTGGCTGCGCCACCCCTCCTACCTGGGCGCCTTGATGACCCTGGCCGGCCTGGGCCTGGCACTGGCCAACTGGGCCAGCCTGCTGCTGCTGGTGATCGGCTCCTGGGCCATCTACATCTACCGCATCGAGGTCGAAGAAACCGCCCTCGAATCGGCCCTGGGTAGCTCCTACACGCAATTCAAGAACTCGCGCAAACGCCTGATCCCCTTCGTGTACTGACACGGCTGACAACAAGGCGAGGGCGGTCTCATGTGGAGCAGGTTCCTGGCCAGCAGGTGGTTCGTGCCTTGTGCCGTCCTGCTGGGTGTGTTGTTGATGGCACCGGCCATCAACATCGGTTTCGTGGCAGACGACTTTCTGCATTGGGCGATGCTCACCGGGCGCTCGCCCAATGCCCAGCCAGGCTCCCATTGGGGCCTTTTCACTTTCTTTGATGGCGTGGTCGCCCACAACCAGGCGCTGAAGGATTCCGGCCGCCTGATCTGGTGGGGCGCGGACCAGCTCAAGCTGTCCTTCTGGCGGCCCTTGTCCGAAGTGAGCCACTGGCTGGACTACCAGCTCTGGCCTGACTCCGTGCTGATGATGCACGTGCACAACCTGCTTTGGTACGGCGCACTGATCTACGCTCTGAGCCGCCTCTACCGCCTGCTCGATGCGAACCTGCAGCAGGCTCACCTGGCCACCTGGCTGTTTGCTGGCAACCTCATGCATGTGTTCGCCGTGGCCTGGCTGGCCGCGCGCAACCAGCTGATTGCCGGTGTGCTGCTGGCCGCTGCGCTGGCAGCGTTCCACCACTGGCGCACCGGGCGGGGTGCTCGCTACGCTTGGGCCGCTGGCGCCTTGCTGGCCGTGGGCTTGCTGAGTGCCGAGGCCGCCATTGCCATCGTGGGCTACATGGTGGCCTACCTGCTGACCATGGAAGCCGGCAAGCCCGTCTGGGGCCGCGTGCGCGCCATCCTGCCCTTTGTGCTGATCGTGCTGGTGTGGAAGGCGGTGCACAGCCACCTGGGTTACGGCAGCGTGGCCTCGCCTGCCTACATCGACCCGGCATCCAACCTGCCGCGCTTTGCGCAAAGCATGGTGCTGCGCCTGCCGGCCTTGATGGCCGCGCAATGGTTCGGCGCCTCCACCGGCGTGTTCGAGCAACTGCCCCGCCAGATGCAGGTGCTGTACGCCGCCGTGTCGATCAGCCTGCTGGCCGGCCTGGGCCTGGTCGTGCACTACCTCAAGGGCTTTGCGTCGCCGCTGGCGCGCTTTTACCTGCTGGGCTCCATCTTCGTGCTGGTGCCGGCCTGCGCCACCCTGACGATGGACCGCCTGGTGCTCAACGCCAACATTGGCATGAGTGGCTTCCTGGCCATCGTCATCTGCCAGGTGGTGGCTCGCCGGCAAACGCTGGTGGGCTGGCCGGCTGCCGCAGCCAAGTGGCTGGTGTACGTGATGGCCGCCATCCATGTGCTGCTGTTCCCGCTGGCATCGGGCGTGTCATCAGCCTTGCTCAAGACCATGTTGTGGCCCACCACTCAGGGTGAGCCCCTGTCTGTGCCGGACGCGCGCCAGATCAAGGCGCAGCACGTGATCCTGGTGAACCCGCCCACGGCCGAGATGGTGTTCTATTACCCCGTGGTGCGCGACTACCTGGGCGTGGCCAACCCGCAGTCCATGCACGCCTTGGGGCCGGGCATCCAGGCCATGAGCCTGAGCCAGCTGGATGAGCGCACGCTCAAGTTGTCGGTGCCCGGCGGCATCAAGGCCACCATGGCGCGCGACGAGGTGTCAAAGCCCTTCAAGGTGGGCGATGTGACCATGATGGGCGGCATTCGCGTCGAGGTGCTGGAGATCACGCCCGAGCGCGTGCCCAAGGTGGTGCTGTTCCGCTTCCCCGCGCCGGTGTCTGATCCACAATGGCAGTTTTACGCCTGGAAGGACACAGGCTATGCGCCGTTTGTGTTGCCGGGCGTGGGCAAGTCGGTGGACCTGCCTGCGGTGGATCTGGCCAAGATGGTGGCGGCGCGCCTGAAGTCCTCCAACTGATTGCTTGATTGGATGGACACCATGTCTGCAGCTGCCGCCCCCGTTCGTTATCTCAACCCTGAAGCCCGCTATTCGGACGCCGCCATTCACGGTGGCGTGGTGTACCTCGCGGGGCAGGTGCCTACTGATACCCGTGCCGACATGGCAGGGCAGACGCAGCAGGTGCTCGATCAGATCGATGCCTTGCTCAAAGAGGCTGGCAGTAGCCGTGGGCGGATCCTGATGGCGCAGGTCATCGTCAAGGACATTAACGATGTGCCGGCGATGAATGCGGTGTGGGAGGCCTGGTTTGCGGGCGTGACGGCGCCGCCAAGGGCGACTTTTCAGGCGCCGCTGGTGAACCCGGATTGGAAGATCGAGGTGATTGTCACTGCTGCGTTGGGCTGACTTTGGTGTGGGACAGGGGCACCGGGTGGCCAACGCCGCTCATGTCCCCCGGCTCCGGCTGCGCCGGCCCCTCCTCCTTTACTTCGCTCTGTTGGCCACCCGGTGCCCCTGTCTGGGAGAGGTTGGGGTGTGCGATCTGAATATTCAGGCGTGTGACTGATCAGCGGCCGGCGCCTGCTTCGACCATGACCGGCCAATCGACCGGTAGCGGCGCGTATGGCCGCAGCACCTCTTAAACCCGCCACTCCGAAAGTGAATAAGGCTGTCGAAATGCACGGCCCTCGTTCGTCGTGTAAGACCAACCGCAATTAGGAGACTTCGATGCCCCGTTACATGATCCAAGTTCGCGCCACCTCCATGAGCGAGGCTGGCGACTTCCCTGATGACCCTACGCTCGTGCCGCGCATGATGGCCTTCCACGACGAGATGGCCAAGGCGGGCGTGCTGCTCGATGGTGCCGGCCTGCAGCCCAGCAGTCAGGGATTTCGCGTGCAGTACGACGCCGCCGGCCAGACGCTCGTCACGGACGGTCCTTTCGCCGAGACCAAGGAACTGATCGCAGGCTACACGTTGATCGAGGTGCGATCGCATGACGAAGCACTGGCCTGGGCGCAGCGCTTTCCCGCGCCGTTTCCTGGCCAACCCTGTTGCATCGAGGTGCGCCCGCTGATGGGCGGCGTCGACCTGCCACCTGAAGATGCCGAGCGCATCATTCGCGAACAGTTGGCTGCCATCAAGCAGGGCCGATGATGCTTATCGGATGTTCACCGGCGCTGACGATGTCGGCATGCAAAGCCAACGGGCTGAACGTGCGTGAGGCGGCGACGCGGCTCAAGGTGAGCAAAACCGCCTTGTACGCCGCTCAACAAGCGGCGCGGGCAGCTCAAAGCTGATCCCGCTCGGGTAGCACGCCCTTACCGTGCTTTATTTTCCGTTTTCTGAGACGACCCCTGGCAAGAAGTCGGTGAGAGGTTCGAACAGCAAGCCCCCGGTGCGGTGATGGCGCACCTGGCGTTGGACAGGGCCCTGCCGGCCAGTTGGATCGATGAGGTGTTCCATGCCCATCTGCGCTGGGCATGACCGGCCTGTCGCTGCTGAACGGCGCGCCCGAGGTCAACATGGTCAACGTGATGACCGGTACTGTGCGCCAGGCCGGCTGAAGCCTTCTTCGCGGCGGGCCCGTCAAGCCGGCCGCCGCGAACCGCCGCCCCATGCACGCGCCACCGCCTGGCCCAGCGCCGCGCATTCGGCCGCCAACGCGACCTGGAAGCGCGCCACCAGCGGGTTGCCCGGCCGATGCGCCGGCCGCACCGCGAACACCCGGAACGGAATGTGGAATGCCAGCGGTCGTACCACGATGCCCGCGCCCTCGCTCGCCAGCGCCAGGGCGGTCAGCGGGTTGACGATGGCCAGCCCCAGGCCGTGGCGCACCATCGCGCAGACGGCCACCGCGTTGTCGGTCTCCACCGCCAGCCGGCGGTCGACGCCGGCCTCGGCGAACACCTTGTCCACCCTTTGTCGGTAGCGGTCGCGCGGGTGGAAGCTGACGAACGCCTGGCCGGCGAAGTCGGAGGCCGCCAGTCGGCGCCGCGCCGCCAGCGGATGGCCGGCAGGCAGCACCGCCACCTCGTCGAGTTCCAGCAGCAGCGAGGCCTGCGCGCCGGCCAGCGCGCCGTCGTGCTCGGCCACGCCCAGGTCATGCGCCTGCGCCGCCAGGCGCTCTTCCAGCAGCGGCGACTCGTACGGATTGACCGACACGCTGACGCCCGCGTGCGCCACCTGGAAACGCGCGCAGGCGCCGGGCAGCAAGGCGTGCGCAAAAGCCGGCAGGCAGGCCAGCGACAACTGCCCCTGCGTGAACTGGCGCAGCCGCAGCGCGGTGTCGGCCACACGCTCCAGCCCGGCGTAGGAGCGCTGCACCTCCTCGAACAACGCATACGCCTGCGCCGTGGGCTGCAGCCGCCCGCGCACGCGGTCGAATAGCGCCAGACGCAGCAGCGACTCCATGCGCGACAGCTCGCGGCTGACGGTGGGCTGCGAGGTGGACAGCGCCGCGGCCGCACCGGTGACGCTGCCGGCGGTCATCACCGCGCGGAAGACCTCGACGTGGCGGTGGGTGAGCGAAGAGCGCATCCGCCAACCATATCAAATTTGTATGAGATTGCGAAATCAAAGCATTGGACGGATATGGTCTCGGAGGGCACCATGGTGCCATGAACACGCTGCAAAACCCCGCCCCCGCCACCTTCACGCCCGAACGCCTGCGTGCGCTGGCCGCCGCGCACGCGACGCCACTGTGGGTCTACGACGCCGGCACCATCCGCGCCCGCGTCGAGCGCCTGCGCCGGTTCGACACCGTGCGCTTCGCGCAGAAGGCCTGCTCCAACACGCACCTGTTGCGGCTGATGCGGGGCCTGGGCGTGCAGGTGGACGCGGTCTCTGGCGGCGAGATCGAGCGCGCGCTGCACGCCGGCTACGATGCCCGCGACGAACACGCCGGCATCGTGTTCACAGCCGACGTGATCGACCGCGCCACGCTGGCGCTGGTGGCCGCGCATGGCATCCCGGTCAACGCCGGCTCGGTGGCGATGCTCGATCAGCTCGGCGCGCATCTGGGCCAGCACGCCGCCGGCCATCGCGTGTGGCTGCGCATCAACCCCGGCTTCGGTCACGGCCATAGCCGCAAGACCAACACCGGCGGCGAGCACAGCAAGCACGGCATCTGGCCGGCCGACATCCCGGCCGCGCTGGAGGCCATCGCCCGCCACGGCCTGCGGCTGGTGGGCCTGCACATGCACATCGGCTCGGGCGTGGACTACGGCCACCTGGCGCAGGTGTGCGACGCGATGGTGCGGCACGTGCGCGAGGTCGTCGCGCGCGGCCACGACGTCAGTGCCATCTCGGCCGGCGGCGGGCTGTCCGTCCCCTACCGCGCCGGCGACGCCGTCGTCGACACCGACCACTACTTCAAGCTGTGGGACGACGCGCGCCGCCGCCTGGCCGACGAGCTGGGCCACCCACTGCGACTGGAAATCGAGCCTGGCCGCTTCCTCGTCGCCGAGGCCGGCGCGCTGCTGGCCGAGGTGCGCGCCGTCAAGGACATGGGCGGCAACCACTTCGTGCTGTGCGACGCCGGCTTCAACGACATGGTGCGCCCCGCGATGTACGGCGGCCACCACGCGATCAGCCTTGTCGCGCGCGCGGACGCGGCCGGGCGGGACGCGCCGCGACCCAGCGTGGTTGCCGGCCCGCTGTGCGAATCGGGCGACGTGTTCACGCAGGACGCCGGCGGGGTGGTGCAAGCCCGCGCGCTGCCGCCGGCCGAAGTCGGCGACCTGCTGGTGTTCCACGACGCCGGGGCCTACGGTGCCTCGATGAGCTCCAACTACAACACGCGGCCGCTGGCGGCCGAGGTGCTGGTCGATGGCGACGTGTCGCGCCTGATCCGGCGGCGGCAGACGGTGGCGGAGCTGATCGCGCTTGAGGATTGAGCCCCACACGCCCAATCGCAACCGTTGGTCTGCTTTGCTTCTTACAGCGGCCGCTCAAGCCAGCACTGGCAGCGTGACCGAATGTCGGGTTGCCGATGCCTACTGTGAATCGGCCTGCAGGCCACGACCGGCTCCTGACGCTGCACAGCCGTCATCCAGCACATTGACGCTAGCGCTCACAACAAGCCTCTACCGTCCCCAACCTCATTCTCTAGCCCCCGCGCATCGGTGGTCCAACGCAGCCCGCAGGCCCAGTTCCCCTCAGTAGAATGAGCCAAAGGCTCTGTCATACAAGGCGGTACACCCGTTGCCTGAGCCAACATCACTGAAAGGGAGCCCTTGTGAAGCGGTCTGCGATTGTTTGCGCCATGCTGGCGGTTTGTGGTTTGACGTCGGTGCACGCGCAAACCTACACGTTCACCGACTTGGGCCATGCCAGTGGGGTGGCCTCGGCGGCCGCGAACATCAACAACTTGGGCCAGGTGGTGGGCTTGTTCTCAGGCAGCAACGGGCTGAACCACGCGGTGACCTGGGTTGATGGTCAGGCCATGGAGTTGGGCGCGGCTTCTTCCAGTTGGGGCTTCGATCGCTTTGCTAATCCATGGGGCATGTCCGGTTCCGCCATCGGTATCAATGACGCTGGCCAGATCGCCTGGACCAACGCCAATACAGGGCACGCGACGGTTTGGGCCAATGGCGTGGCCACGGATCTCGGTACCTTGGGTGGAGCGCAGAGCGACGCGCGCGGCATCAATCAGGCTGGTCAGATAGTTGGGCAGGCACAAGACGCCAATGGCAATTGGCGGGCGGTCGCCTGGAACGGTGGCCAGCCTACCGAGTTGGTGACACCGAACGCGTCGTCCTCGTCCAAGGCCAATGCGGTCAACAACGTCGGACAGATCGTTGGGTATGAAGAGCGGCCATCCCAACCCTACGTCGCGCATCCCGTCATCTGGGACCAGGGCGTGGCAAGCAGCCTGGATGAGTCCGTGGGGCGTATAGATTCATATCTGCCTCGGGCCTACGGCCTCAACGATCTCGGCCAGATCGTGGGCAGCGTGAAGGCGCCCAATGATGTGGACTACTACCGTGCAGTGCTGTGGGACCACGGCGTATCCCGCATGCTGGATACACCATTGGGCGCCGACGCCGCCGAAGCCAAAGACATCAACAATGCGGGCCAGATCGTGGGGTTTATCTATCCTAAAGCCATCAATGCGGAGTCTCGCGCCGCAACCTGGATCAACGGTCAGGTCATCGATCTGAATTCGCTGTTGCCCGCCAGCGTGGTGGATGCAGGCTGGGTGCTGCTGGGTGCGAACGCCATCAACGAGGCTGGCCAGATCGTGGGCCAAGCCCGCAACACCAATACAGGCGTGATCGACGCTTTCGTGCTGACGCCTGTACCGGAATCCGGCACCTTCGCCATGATGCTGCTGGGCCTGGGCGCCGTGGCCGTCCATGCCCGTTGGCGCGCTGTGCGCAAGGGCCAGGTTTAAGGGTTGCAGTGCTCGCAGTGCTGCGGCTCGGCAAACAGCCGGTCCGTGCGGCGTTCAGTGTGCTGGTGTGTGCAACTGACGCATGCCCATTCCTGGCTTGAATAGGTCTTGGTGGGCCGCTTGCAGGCCCGGCAAGGCAGGCCACCGGTACGCTTGGTGATCCAGTAGCCAGGCTTGGCGCAAGCCGGGCAGGTGGATTGCAGGCGCTTGAGCAGATCCTGAGCGGCCTCGCCAATGCGGGCCATGCGCGTGGGGTTGGCGAAGGCGCGCAGGTCCAGCTCGACAAACACCTGGCCGTTGCTGGCCTGTCTCACGCAGGCATCAAAGGCCGTGCGCAGGGCGGGCCAGTCTGTGATGCCTTTGATCAGGCGCGGGTCGTCCTGGTCCTGGGGGCGCATCACCAGATGGTGGCTGGGGAAGCCTTCTTCTTCTGCGAACCGCTCCACCGCCGCCCAGTCGGCTGTTTGCAGGTGGCCGCTTTGTGCCGGGCCTTGGGCCATGCCCACCACTTCGATGCCCAGGCGGTCGTCCAGCCACACGAGCATTTCCACGTTCCAGGGGAACATGCCGGTGAAGGGGTCAGGCCCGAAGCTGCCTTCGCTGGCTAGGCCCATGGGCAAGCCGGACAGGGTCATGCCCATGCGGGCCTTCTGGCGGGCGGCTTCCAGTTGTGAGCCGGGGCGGGGCACATCGCGCGTGAAGGTGCCCAGCTGGTCGGTGTCGAAGTGGTCCACGTGGTGCACGACGCAGCCCAGTGCGGGCTCAAGCACCGGCGCGATCACCCGTTCTTTGCCATGTTGGGTGAGCAAGGCCACCCGCTGATCTGCCCAGTGCTTCATGCCAGCCCTTCCAGCTTTCGCCATTGCCCGTGCACACGGTGCTGCAGGCCGGCATCATCGATGCGCCACAGGTGCAGCCATTCGTTGTCCAGCAACTGCCGCACGATGGTGTGTTTGGCCACGATGGCGTCAATGGCGGCTTGAGGCGCATCGATCACCACAGTCAGGCGCAGGGGTTCGTGCATCCATTGGGCACCATCGTGCACCGACTGCTGCGAAAGGCCAATGCGCAGGTCGCCCCCATTGCCTTCGAACACCCCCAGGTTGCCGCCCACCACGTTGTGCAGCAGCTTGTTGCCACTGCCGAAGCGGGTGGGCTCGCAGGTGGAGGCGTGGTATTGCCAGTTGATCCAGTTGGTGACCAGCATGGGCGCGGTCATCAACAACTCCAGCACGCTGCCGTCCGCATCATGGCGGGCGTCGTAGTCATGCAGGAAGCTGCGGCCACCCAGGTTCAGGCCAAGGGTGCGGGCGCGTGGCGCGATGATGAAGGCGGCATTGCCGGCCAGCCCCCACTCGGGCCGGGTCTGTGCGCCATCGTTGGCGCGGCGGCGGTAGGCCTTGAACAAGCTGGGCGCATCGGCCCGGGCGTCCATGCCCAGGCTGGGTGCGCGCTCGCGCCGCACCTGGTCGCCTGCCTGGCGCAGCGCGGTTTGCAGCCGGGCCCAGCGTGGGCGGGCTGATTCGGGCAGCACATCGGCATCGAACACCTCGACTTCGTCCGTGGTGGTGTTGTGCAGCGCGGCCACGAACACGGTGTCTGGCGCGATCGACAGGCCCGTGGCCTGCAGGCTCGCCCGCACCTCTGGTTCATTGAGCAAGCCAGCCAGCACGCGGGCGTTCACTTCGCCGGTCTGCCCGCCACAGGCGCCGCAGTCAAGCGAGGCGGCATGGGCGTTGTTGGTGCTGTGGCTGCCGTGGCCGACCAGCAGCACCATGGGGGCGAGGTCGTGGTCCAGGCCCATGGCGTGCAGCACGCGCGCGGCCAGGCTCACTTTGGCTTCGGTGCTCAGGCCTGTCAGGGCAGGGCAGCACAGCGGGCGGTAGCGGGCAGGCATGCCAGCCAGATCGTCACGGGGGCGCTCGCTGTCGCCGGGTGCCAGCCAGCGGCCCAACTTGCCCAGATAGCCCACGCCTGCTGCCTCCACGAACGAGAACGCGGCGGCCGGCCAGCGGCTGGCGGTTTGCCAGGCTTCGCTCCAGGCAAAGCGGTTCTGGCGTGCTTGTGCCATGGCTGCGGTATCGGGGCCGGTGTCTTGCACTTCTAGTGCGGGGGCCAGCAGGCCGGGCAACTGAGGCCGGCGGGCGTTGGTGCCCAAGGGGGTGTAAGCCACGGGCAAGCCAAAGAAACCGGCGAAGCCTAATGTCTGCACGGCGGGCCAGGCGGCCTCCAGTGCGCGGCGCAGGGGCTCGCTGCGCACATCAATGCAAAACGCGGCTTGCACTTGTGTGGGCTCGGGCGAGGCGGCTGGCCTGGCTTGCTTCAGCGGGCTGGTCAACTGTTGCGCCAGGTGCCGCTGGTAGCCGGTTTCCAGGGCCACTTGCCACACCTCGTCCACCAGCAGGCGGACCTGGGCGTGGGCCAGCACGGCCTTGGCCTGGCGCCATTCGTTTTGCACGGCTTCAAAGGCCTGGCGTGCGGCCTTGTCGTCCTTGCACTCCAGCAGCAGGGCGCCCCAGGCCAGGCGGATGGCCAGCAGGTCGCGCAGGGGCGCTTGCGCCTTGTCGGTGGCTTCGCCGTTGAGCTGGGCCTGCCAACCGAGGTAGGCACACCACGAAGCCCAGCCATTGATCGACAAGAGCACGGCCTCCAGATAGTCGGCCCACACTTCGGTCGGCAAGCCCAGGCGCTGCATGGCCCAGCGCTCGGCGTCTTCACGGGTGGCGGGCAGGGCACTCAGGCCTTGCTTCAAGTGCGGCAAGCCCATGAGCAGGCCGATGCCGTGGTCGTGCAGCAGGGTCTCGCGCCAGAAGGCGTACAGGCCAGCATCGCGTTGTGGCTGCCAGTCGGCCTGGTGCTCATCAAAGTAGGCGGCACAAGTCTGGCTCACCTGGTGGGTCACGGCCTGGCGCCACGAGAGGCGCTTGTGGCGCGCGGGGTCGTCGTCCAGCACATCGATCAGCAAGGGCAGGCGAGGCAGGTTCTGCGCGCGGCTCAAGGCGTCGATGCACTGTTTGGGCGTGAGGGCCGCGCTGTGGGGCAGCTTCTGTTTGAGCGCCCAGCTCAGGTCCGCATGGCTGATGCGGCCACTCTGCCAGGCTTCATGGATGTAGGCCCGCGTGGGCAAGACCTGGATGCCGGCCAGCACCGCCATGCGGGCAGCCACTTCCAGCACGGGGCGGCCCACGCGCTGCCAGTGGGGGTTGACGGCAATCGAGCGGTCCAGCGGCCAGGTGGGCGCCATCATCTGGCAGGCCTGGGCGCAGGCCTCGGCCACGTGGGCGGGTGTGGGTTTCAGTTCAGCAACGAGGTCATTCATGTGGGGTTCCTCAGTCTTGCGTGGCCATCAGTGAGCTCGACGGCGCCCACTCGTCCTTCTGGTCAGTCTTGCGGGGCGTCCAACGGGCTGGCCATAGGCTCAGGGTGATGCGCGTGTAGACCTCGTCCATATAGAAGCCGGCATAGCTCCACCGGCGCCAGGCCGACAGGCCTTGCGGCCAACGCTGCAGCGCCACCAGGGCGGCGTACATCAGGCCCATGGCCAGTGCGACCAGCCAGCCCGCCGCATGGTGAGGCGCTTCGCTCAGGCCCAGGGGCAGGGCGTGGGCCAGGCTGGCGAGCAAGGCCAGGCCCGCCACCAAGGTGGCACCAACGCCCAGCACCAACGCGCCGGAGCGGCCCGTGTGCGCGTTCGCAGGCACCCACAGCAGAGGGGCCCAGGCCCAAGCCAGCACCGCTGTCCACCACCATGGCCAACTGGGCGTGCTCATCATGGCTTGCGTGCCAGCCACCACCGCCAGGGTCAGCGCGGGGGCGGTCAACAGGCTCCAGGCGCTGGGCGTCATCTGGCCACGCAGTTGCTGCAGGCGGGTCTGTTGCACCGTGCTGGAGGAAGACAGGAAGGCATGCGCCTTGTAGAGCGAGTGGCCAAGCAGGTGCAAGGCCGCCAGGGTGTACAGGCCCAGGCCGCACTCCATCACCATGAAGCCCATCTGTGCCACGGTGGACCAGGCCAGGCGCACCTTGATGCTGATGCGCGTCATCATCACCATGCCAGCCAGCAGGGCGGTGATGGCACCCAGACCCACCAGCAGCCAGCGCGCCACGGGTGAGGCCTCGATCAGGCTGGACTGGCGAATCAGCACCCAGCCGCCCAGGTTCACCACGCCCGCATGCAACAGGGCCGACACCGGCGTGGGCGCCTCCATCACCTGGATGATCCAGCCGTGTACGGGCAGCAAGGCCGTGCGCAACACCACCGCCAGCACCAGCAGCACCGCGCTGGTCTGCAAAGCCAGGCTCACCGTGCCCTGGCTTGTCTGCTGGGCCACATGCTGCGCCAGGTGCGACAGCGAGCCGCTGCCGGCTTCCTGCCATGCCAGGGCGGCGGCGCCCAGCAGCAGGACGTCGGCCAGGCGGTCGGCCAGGCGCTTCTTGTGGGCGGCCAGCAAGGCAAAGGGCCGGTCAGCGTAGAAGCACAGCAGGTGCTGCAGGCACGCGCCTACGGCGGCCCAGGCCGCGATCAGCAGCACCCAGTGGTCGGCCAGCAGCAGCACCTGCACCGAAGCCAGCACTCCGGCGAGCGCGGAGGCGTACCGGCGCTGGCCAGCCAGGCCTTGCGTGTCACCCTGCAGGTAGCGCCCGGAAAACGAGGCAATGACCGCAGCCAGGCCCTGCACCAGCACGGCCAGGGTGGCGCTCAAGGGCTGCATCGCGAGCAACTCGCCCCAGGCTGCTTGCGAAGGGCTGATGGCTTGCAACACCGCCGCCCCTGCCGAGGCGATCAGGCCCGCCCCGATGGCGCCTTGCACGCCGCGCCAGAGCGTGGCTGTTCTGGACGCCTGAGCCGTGTGCGCCCAGCCCGCCACCAGCAAGGCCAGGGCTGGTGCCACCAGGGCCAGACCCACTGCCAAGTTGCTTGCCAGGTTGGGTGAAAAACCTGCCCATTGATCCATGACGTCGTACCTCCAAGACATGCTTGCCATGGTGCCGACTGGGTTTTATTCTGTAAATTACATTGATTGGAACGTTTTGATCTATTAAAAAGAACGAATGAACCTGGACCAGCTCAATTTCCACCATCTGTTCTACTTCTGGCGCGTGGCCAAGATGGGCCACCTGACCCGTGCTGCCCAGGCGCTGCACGTATCCCAATCGGCCTTGTCTGCCCAGATCAAACAGCTGGAAGACCGCCTGGGCGAGCCCTTGTTCGAGCGCGAAAAACGGCGTTTGCTGCTCACCGAGACCGGGCAACTCGTGCTGTCTTACGCCGAAAACATCTTCGGCCTGGGGCAAGAGATGCTGGGCCGGCTGCAGGGCAGCAGCGAGGGCTTGACCCGCCTGCGTGTGGGCAGCGTGGCCACCTTGTCGCGCAACTACCAGGAAAACTGGATTCGGCCGCTGCTGTCCGATCCGTCCGTCACGCTGACCTTGGAGTCCGGCTTGTTGCACGACCTGCTGGATCGCCTTCTGCAACACCAACTCGACGTGGTGCTGGCCAACGAGCCCGTTCCCAGTGACCCCCAGCAACCCCTGCATTGCCGTTTTCTGGGCAGCCAGACCATCTCGTTGGTGGGGCCTGCTTCGCCATGGCGCGGGCAGACCTTGGCGATTCCACAAGGGCTGCATGAGTTGGAGTTGGCCTTGCCTGGCCCACGCAATGCACTGCGCGCACAGTTCGATGCCCTGTGCTTCTCGGCCGGTGTGAAGCCGCGCGTTCGCGCGGAGGTCGATGACATGGCCATGCTGCGTCTGATCGCCCGTGACAGCGGCTGGCTCACCGTGCTGCCCGAGGTGGTGGTGCAGGACGAACTGAGATCGGGCCTGTTGGTGAAGGTGGGCGAGTCAAGCGAGCTGAAGGAAAACTTCTACGCGATCACCACACCCCATCGCTACCGCATCGAGCGGCTTGAGCGCCTGCTCGCGGGTGTGTCATAGCGCCTTGCTGAAGAGGGCATGCAGCATGTGGGTGGTGCCGGTCTGTTGGTGGGGCCGGCCGGCGCGGGCGGCTCAGGCGATGGCAGCCATGTCCTGCATCTGATGGGCCGGTTCCAGCCCTTGCGCTTTCTCTGCGCATCTGCCCCAGGTGTGCGAGTTCGACACCTCGATCCCCACCATGCCCTCGTCCCAATCGGTGGCTTGCACGGTGTGCCAGTCACGGCCCAGTCGCACGGCGCCTTGGGCGTCCATCAGCACCACCATGGAGCCTTCGATCAAGGGCGCCGTGAGGGCCTTGAAGCCTTGAGATCGGATGAGCCTGGCGGCCTGCTCGTCAGCGAGCCCATGCAGCATGTCGCGCAGCAGGCGCGCCAGCTCGGACGTGTCGCTCAAGGCAGGATCTTGCGGGGCGAGGTGCGCGATGCTGCCGTTGTGCATCAACAGCAGGCCCGGCCGGACGATGTAGGGGTGCGCCATGTCGTGGTTGACCTCGCCATACGTGGCGCGGCGCAGGTGCAGGTAGACCTCGGTGTCCAGCGGCAGGCGGGCGTTGTGTTCGATCAGCTCGGCCAGGCACAGGCCGCGTGCCCAGCTCACTTCGCCTTCAGACAGGTGGAAGCAGCCCCAGCCGTGGGAGTTGCGCTGCCAGGCGTTCTCCAGAAAGTCGGCAGCGATGCGGCGTCCGAGAGGCTTCTTGATGATCAGACACATGTCCAGAATGGTAGGGAAAAGGGGTTGACGTCGATATCGGCATGAACCGCTGGAACCCTGAGCTGTTTCTGATTTCACGCAAGAAATATTCCATCAGCTGGATGGGCCGCAGCCTCATGCCCAGCAAGGTTCATCCAAGTCTGCTAACTTCGCGCCTCGACATGCATTGAGGAGAGCGCGTTTGACCAGTTTGATTGACCGCCTGCGTGCCCTGGGCGCGGACCGCCTTCGGGGCATGCGCCGTGGCATCGAGAAGGAAAGCCTGCGCACCAGCCAGAGCGGTCAGCTGGCCATGACACCGCATCCACGGGCACTGGGTTCGGCGCTCACCAACCCGCACATCACCACCGACTTCAGCGAGGCGCAGGTGGAGATCGTCACCGGTGCGCACACCAGCGTGCCCGATTGCCTGGATGAACTGACGCGCCTTCACCAGTTCGTCTACCGCGCCATTGGTGACGAGCAGTTGTGGGTCAGCAGCATGCCCTGCGACCTGCCGCCCGATGACGACATCCCGATCGGCCAATACGGCACATCCAATGTGGGGCGTGCCAAGACCGTTTACCGCAAAGGCCTGGCGCACCGCTACGGGCGCCGCATGCAGACCATCTCGGGCATCCACTACAACTGGTCGCTGCCGGGCTTGTCCAACGATGATTACTTCGGGCTGATCCGCAACTTCAGGCGGCATTCTTTTGTGCTGCTGACGCTGTTTGGTGCGTCGCCTGCGGTGCCGGCCGATTTCGTCAAGGGCCAGGCACATGGGTTGCAGCCCTTGGGCGACCGCACCTTGTACCTGCCGCACGCCACTTCGCTGCGGATGGGGCGCCTGGGTTACCAGAGCGATGCGCAAAGCGCGCTGGCCGTGAGCTACAACAGCTTGAAGGGCTATGCAGCGTCGCTGCAGGATGCCTTGACGCAGGCCTACCCGGCTTATGAAGCGCTGGGTTTGCGTGACGAGCAGGGCAACTACAAGCAGCTCTCCACCTCTTTGCTGCAGATTGAAAACGAGTTCTACAGCAACATCCGGCCCAAGCGCGTGATCTTCTCGGGCGAGCGCCCGCTGCATGCGCTGCGCGAGCGCGGCGTGGAGTATGTGGAGGTGCGCTGCATGGACCTCAATCCCTTCCTGCCCGTGGGCATTGATGACAGCACGGCACGCTTCCTGGATGTCTTCCTGCTGCACTGCCTGCTGTCGGACAGCCCGCTGGACACGCCTCAAGAGATCGCCGCCTTGGCGCGCAACCATCAGGCTGTGGCGGCGCGCGGGCGTGAACCGGGCCTGCGTCTGGAGCGGGGCGGCGAGCAAGTCTTGCTGATGGATTGGGCCCAGGCGCTGGTGGCTGAATGCGTGCCGATTGCCGATGCGCTGGATGCCTTGCATGGCGGCCAAGGCTATCGGCAGGCTTGTGAATCAGCGGCGGCTGCTTTGCGTGACCCTGCCACCTTGCCTTCGGCGCGGGTGGTGGCGGCCATGCAGCAGGATCTGGCTGGTGGCCACGTAGGCTTCACGCTGGCACGTTCGGCGCAGACGCGCCACGCCTTGATGGCCCAGGCCTTGCCGGCCGATGTGCTGGCGCGTTTCGAGCAGCAGGCGCAGGCATCGCTGGTGGAGCAGGCCAGCATCGAGGCCGCGGACACCTTGCCTTTTGAGGCCTTCCGCCAGGACTACATGTCGGCTTCACACCTGGTGGTGTGAGCTGGCTGTCGGGCAGGCTGGCGCCCTTGCGGTTCGTCCTTGCTGTTGGTCCTTACGGCTCACTTGCCCTTGTTGACGTAGCGCATCACGGCCTTGCCGATGTCGTACGAGGCGACGGTCAGTGACTGCCCGGGTGCCGGCGGCGTGACCTGATACAGGCCTTCTTCGCGCCAGGCAAAGAAGCGCCAGTGGGCGTTGTCCAGCGAATCCGGGAAGTGATAGCGCACCGTCCGGGGTAAGCCACCTGCGGTGAGCGCCTCCACCTCGGCCGTCATGCCGCCCATGCGAGCGGTGTCGCCCACCTTGAAGGGTTGCAGGCGCACGTCGCGCGTGATCGTGCCCTTGAAGCCCGTGGGCACGTCCACGCGCAAGGTGGTGTCGTCCACGCGGGTGAGTGTCAGCGCCTGGTTATTGGGCCCCAGGGCGTGCATGGTGGCCGGATTGTGCATGCCATGGTACTCACGGGTCACCGGGAAATAATAGGTGGCCTCCGCGGAGGGCGCATTCAAAAGCAGGTAATGCAGACCGGAGTTTTCGCCGGCGTCAGGCAAGGCCAGTGCGCCCAGTGCTTCGCCCGAGGTGTTGATGGTTTTCATCATGGCGGATGAAACCAGTTTGCCGACCGGAAACACCACCATGTGGATGAGGCCAATCAGCAGAATCAGGTATTTGGCAGAACCCCGTGCCCAGCCTGTCAATTGTTTGCGCTGCTGCCAGACCGGAATCAACACCATGGCCAGCAAACCACTGGCACCAATATCGGAATTCACCGTGAGGCGGTCAAACGGATAACCGGCACAGGCGGGCGCCAGTGCGATGATGGACGCTGCCGCATAAAAACGCACCAGGGTCGATTTGAAGCTACCCAGATAATGAATGGCATAAAACAAACCCAGCAATACCACAGTGGCGCCGCCCGCATACAGATATTGCACGGGCCGGTCGAGTTGCTCGAACATCACCGACGACACGCCATACCATTGCGCCAGCATCAGTGCGGGCAGGCGCAGCATCAGGCTGGTGAGGAAACCTGCGGGGTTGGAGCTCGGGTCCACATAACCAGGCGAGCCAAAACTGCCATAACCCAGGTGGCTGTGGGTGGCCTTCCAGGCCAGCACGATCACGATGAAGGGCAGAAGGGCGCCGAAACGGTTCAACAGCGGCTTGCCTTGCTCGATGAACAGGGCATAGGCCAGCAGGTAGCCCATGGTCTGGATGGCAGCTTCGGCGCTGAACAGGCCCGTGATGAGGCTGGCTGCGGCAAGCACGCCGTACAGGGCTGATTGCCCCTGTCGCCAGCGGTGGTAGGCCAGCACGGTGAGCGCCAGCAATATGCCGCACAGCATCTGGTTGCGGCTGGCCAGCCAGGCCACGGCAAATACGTGCAGCATGTTGCCGGCAAAAAGCCAGGTGGCCGTGCCGGCTTGCCGGCGGTCGGTGTCCAGCTCATGAAAGAGTTTGCCGACCAGCAGAATCATCACCCCGTACAACAGCAGGTTGTGCAGGTGCATCAGCACGGGGGAATCTGGCCACCAGAGGTAATCCAGCTTCTGGCTCAGTTCGGCCAGCGGGCGCCAGAAGGCAATGCGCAAATGGTCGCTGGCCCACCAGACGAGTTTGCCAGAATCCATCAATAACTGATTGGCTTGCTGGCTACCGTCTGCAAAAGTGAAAAGGCCGAAAAAGGAGCCCGGTTGCGCGTTGGTGGCGCGGCCTGTGAGCAGGGACCAGTGCAGATAATCATCGCCCATCAGGCCCATATTCATGGCCGGGGCGGTGAGCAGCATCCCGACCAGGGCGGCAAACCATATATTCCAGCGGCCCGATATCAACTTTTCCAACACGACCCAATTCCTTGGAAAATAATTTGATCTTACTCACGCGTACGTGTTAATCAATTCGAGTTTACCTTGATTCATTCGCGGGTTTGAGTCGATTTCACGCAAACAGGGGGTGGGAAAGTCCTGCTCAGGGAGGCTTGGGGGTTCTGGAAAAATCCGCCCACCCCAGCCCCCATTCATTGACTGTTTTCGTACCCTGCATGGCCAAATCGCGATCCACCCTGGTTCTGGAAAAGCGTGTACACGCCGGTGTGACCGCCTCGCCCCAATATCTGTCGGGGCTGGACATGTTCCATTCCCACGCCAGCTTCCCGCTGGTGCTGGTCTACAAGCGCGGCCTGGATCTGGCGCTGCTTGAGAAAGGCCTGGTCGAGGCGCTCAAGCGCTATCCGCTGGTGGCCGGGCGCTACAAGAAGGATGCCCAGGGACAGGTCTACATCGACTGCAACGACGCGGGGGTGGACTTTCGCCTGCACCGTTGCGAGGGCCAGATGCCTTACGGCGAGGAAAACCCGCTGGGCAAGGACATCCTCAAGCACGTCAAGGTGCTGATGCCCTGGGCCATGGTCGGCAAGGACCGGCCACCGCTGCAGATCAATGTTCACCAGTACGAGGACGGCGGGGTGGTGCTGTGCTGCTATGCCACGCACTCGGTGTTCGATGGCGCCAGTTTCTGGAACTTCATGCTGGATTGGTCCAAGGCATGCCGGGGCATCGTGCTGGCGCCGCATCAGGCTTTGAACCGCCAGGTCATGATCGAGGCAGGGAAGGGTCAGGTCGACCCTGCAGCCTATGACCTGCTGGAAAAGCCCGGCCTGTTCAAGCTGATCGGCACGTTTGCCCGACTGGGCTGGCGCGCGGTGAAGGGCATTGACAGCGGCCTGTTCCGCATCTCAGCCGAGACGATCCAGGCCTGGAAGGCGCAATCGGCGGCGGCCTTGCCGGGCACGAATGTGAGCTCAGGCAACCTGGTGACCGCCTACATCATGAAAGGCATTTCGCCGGCCTTGCAGCCTGGTGTGGACCGCAGCGTGGGCCTGGTGATGGACCTGCGCTACAAGCGCGAGCTGAATCTGCCGCAGGACTATTTCGGCAACGCCCTTTGTTATGCCGAGGCACGCTACACCCCCGAGCAACTGGCCCGCGAGAGCTTGCCCGTGCTGGCCCGGATGTGCCGGGCACCGGCCGAGCAGGTCAACACGGCGAGCGTGCAGCGCATGCTGGTCGACATGGAAACCTACAGGCAGAAGAAGGCGAACTGGCGGCTGCTGTTCAAGCCCACGGTCGAAACCTTGAAGGCGGGGCTGATCCTGAACAATTGCGTGCAGTTCCCGATCTATGACATCGACATGGGCAATGGTGCGCCGGACTGGTACGAGATGTGCCCGGCTACGATCCGCCTCTTGTTGATCGTGCCGACACCGACCAAGGATGGCGGCGTGGACCTGTTGTTGAGCGCGAGCACGGCCGAGCTGAAGTCGCTGCGGGCGCAGTTCGCCGCCGATGGCATCGACACGGCCTTGAGGCCCCGTCAGAAGGCGCCGGCGGACCTGGCCTCAGTGGGCTAGGCTGCCGTCGTTGGGTTTGATCGTGCGGGCGTAGGCCAGCAGGCTGGCGTGGTCCTCGGGCAGCAGGAAGCCCTGGCTCAGCAACTTGTCAGCGGCTTTCTTGTAGGCGTCGAAGTAGGCCTGGTCCGTCGGGTAGAGCTTGCGCACGACCTCGATCGGCAGCGGGTTGCGGCTGCCCCCGGCCATGCAGGCGTAGAACGACCACATGCTCCACTGGCTGCTGGGGAAGTTGCTGTACATGCCGTGCTGTGCCAGCGGCACATCCAGATCGGGCAGGCGCAGGCCGCCCAGGGCATTGCCGTATTCATCGTCCTGCACAAAACCCAGGCGCGTGCGCTGCATGCGGGGTGCGATGGGCGGCGCCTTGCCTTCGGTCACCCAGGTGCGCAGCGCGCGCAGGGCCGCGTGATTGAACAGCCTGGCGGGCAGGGTGTTGGTCGGCTTGCGGCAGTGCGGCATCTGCAGCGCCTTGCCGCTCAGGTCCACGGCCAGTGTCTCTTGCTGCATGTACTTGTCCAGGTGCGATGCGCCGGGGATCTCCCAGTGCCGCAGCGCGTTCGTATCCGGCGTGCGCGACAACTGCCAGCCCACCATCACTTCCATCTCGGTGGACACCTGCATCACCGGCGCTTGTGGCGTGGCGCGGTACTGCGGGCTGAAGTAGCGCGAGCCGGCAGTCGTCAGTGGCATGCCCACCGCAGCCGTGCTCATCAGGTAGAAGCCATCAAACGCGTGCGTCCAGGGCTGGAAGGCATTCAGGTAGGTGATCAGGTAAGAGCCCGATTGCGAATAACCCAGGGCAAGCAGGCGCACGGGGTGCTTGGCATCAGCCTGGCCGGCCAGGCCCCATTGCGGCGCAGTCTGGCGAATGAGCCTGGCCGCCTGCGTGTAGATGTCGAAGGACTGGCCGTTGTTGTCTTCGGCGCGGGCCTGCGCATAGCGGGTGGGGTTCAGGCCTTTGAGAAAGCTCACGCTCTGTGCCTCGGCACTCACGCCGACCCAGGCATACCCTTGGCGCAGGATCTCGTCGCGGTTGAGCAGCCAGCCACCATCCAGGTCGAAGCTCAGCGCCGTGTTCATCCATTCCACCAGCACGATGCCGTTGAAACGGGCCGGGTCCTTGGGTCTGCGCACCAGGATGCGGGTCTCATAAGGTTGCGGCGGGTGGGCGGCCTTGACGCCCCACAGGCCGTCGTCATGCCATTCGCCATCGGCCACATAGCTTTGGGCCTGGCCGCGCAGGCGCCATTCCTCTTCGCTGTAGCCCGTGGCGGCCAGTTGCGACTGGCGGCTGGAGCTGGCCTGGCCTTGGGTGAAGGGCAGCAGGCTGGCCAGGGGCGCTGGTGGCGCGGCTGGCGCAGAAGCCCGCGCCGGTGCCGAGGCCCATTCTGGCGCGGTGGCGGCCGGTGTCGTGGTGCTCACTGGTGGCCCGGCTTGCGCGCAGCCCACACCGATCAGGCTCAGCAGCAGGGCCGCATGGGCGGCACCCCTCGTGCGCCCCGCAAGGCGGTTGAGAAGGGCGCTTGCCCGTCTCATGCCGAGGATCAGGCCTGACGCAAGCATTCGATGATGCTGAGCTGGCCTGCGCGCCAGGCTGGCACGAAGCCACCCAGGAAGCCCATCAGCAGCGCGAACGACATGGTCTCGATGCCGACCACCCAGGTCAGCTTGAAGCGAAACGCCAGCTCCGAGAACGTGGCCATGTTCAAGGTGGAAATGTTGACCGTCTGCATGACCGATGCCCCCGCCAGGCCCAGCAGGCCGCCCACCAGGGCCAAGCCGAGTGCCTCACCCAGGAAGGCGATCAGCACGGCCTCGCGCCGGAAGCCCAGGGCGCGCAGCGTGCCGATCTCGCCAATGCGCGAGGCCACTGCCGCGAACATCGTGATCATGGCGCCCACGATGGCCCCGATCGAGAAGATCACCGACAGGGACAAACCCAGCAGGGTGATGAACTTGGTCATGCCTTCGGACTGCTCGGCGTAGAAACGTTGCTCCAGCTTCACGTCCAGCTGCAGCTGAGGGTCGTCGGCGATGGCCTTGGCGATGGGGGCAAAGGCTTCGGTGTTGGTCAGCTTGAAGACGATGGCCGAGTACACCGTGCGGCGGAAGGACTGCATCACCTGGTCGTTGTCGCCCCAGATCTCGGAGTCAAAGCCGCTGCGCTTGGCGTCGAAGATGCCGACGATGGTCCACTCGCGGCCCGCCATCTGCAGCGTGTTGCCCAGGCTGACGTTGGCAAAGCCCTTGGCCACGGCCTGGCCCACGATGATCTCGGTGGTGCCGGGGCGGAACATGCGGCCCTGTACCAGCTTGACCTGCGGCCGGATGGCCAGCCCGATCAGCGAGGTGCCGCGCATGGTCACGTTGGCCGTGTCTTCGGAATCGCGCTTGGGCAGGTTGTTGAGCACCACGGCTTCACGCGCCACCTGGCGCACGCCCTGGCTGTCGGTCATGATGCCGGGCAGCGCTTCCAGGTTGGACGCCTGTGCGCGCAGGATGGCCGAGTTGATCTCGGTGCCGGAGCCCTTGCGCAGCACGATCACGTTGTCGGGCTGGCCGGTGGCCACCATGGTTTCCTTGATGCCTTCGCTCATCATCAGCACCGTGGCGAACACGAAGACCACCAGGGACATGCCGCCCGCCGTCAGCACCGTGGTGACGCGGCGCACCCAGAGGTTGCGCATGACATAGGACAGGGGGATGGCTCTCATCTGATGTCCCCGTTCAGGCCACGTGGCGCAGGCCCTGGACGATGTCGATGCGCGACATCTTCCAGGCGGGCCACATGGCCGCGATGATGCCCACGATCATCGCCGCGATGGCCTGGTAGATCATGGTGGTCTGCGAGACCTCGAAGACCTTGAACACATTGTTGGTCTGCATGAGGAAGCCTTGCGCCAGAGGGAAGGTCATGCCGATGCCGATGGCGCCCCCGATGAAGGCGATCATCATGCTCTCGCCGAACAGCAGCTTGACCACAAAGCCCGGCGAGAAGCCCAGGGCCTTGAGCGTGGCGTACTCGGCCAGGCGCTCGCGCGCGGTCATGGTCATGGTGTTGGCCATCACGGCCATGATGATGAGGATCACCACGAAGCTCACGGCGCGGATGGCCATCAGAATCGCGCGGCTCATGGACACCACGCCCAGCTGGAAGGCTTTTTCGGTCTCGGTGCGGGTCTCGGCCACGGAGTTCTTGAACAGTTTGTCGATCTCCTGCGAGATGACGGAGGCGCGGGCCGGGTCCTTGATGCCCACCATGAACAGGCCGACCTGGTTGGCCGCGTTCGGGCCCAGGCGCTTGCGCACGCTCTGGTCGATCAGGTTCCAGTGCATGAGCATCAGGGTTTCATCAAAGCGGGCGTCCTTGACGGTGTAGATGCCGCGGATGTTGAAGGTCCAGTTGCCCGGGTAGATGGTGCCGCTCAAGGGGATGGTGTCGCCCACATGCCAGCCAAAGCGCTGCGCGGTCTTGCGGCCCAGGATGACGCCCTGGCGGTCGGCCATGAAGGCGGCCTTTTCCTCTTCGCTGATGTTGAACTCGGGGAACAGCTCGAAGTAGCTGTTGCTGTCGATGGCCATGCGCGCGAAAAAGTTGCGGCGGTCGATGTAGATGCCGCCGAACCAGTTCATCCAGGTCACGCCGGTGACGCCGTCGATCTTCTTGATCTTGTCGGCGTAGTAGACGGGCAGGGGGTAGCCCAGCGAGATCGCGCTGCGGGTGATCAGGCGGGTGTTGGAGGTGCCTTCAACGCCGGCGTACCAGGCGTCCACGATGGTCCTGAGCAGGCCGAACGCGCTGATGGCCACGATCAGCCCGACCATGGTCAGCAAGGTGCGCAGCTTGTGCCTGAAGGCGTTCTTCAGGAGGAGCTTGAAGAGGAACATGTACTACCTGGCCTCGGCTCGCTCAGTGCGCATCGGCGCCCGGGTCGTCCACCAGCACGCCCTTTTCCAGGTGGATCATGCGGCTGGCACGCGAGGCGGCCTTGGGGTCGTGGGTCACCATCACGATGGTCTTGCCCAGATCGCGGTGCAGCTCGTCCATGAGCTTGAGCACTTCTTCACCGGTGGCGCGGTCCAGGTCGCCGGTGGGTTCGTCGGCCACGATGAGGGTGGGGTCGGTCACCAGGGCGCGCGCAATGGCCACGCGCTGTTGCTGGCCGCCAGAGAGCTCGTTGGGGTAGTGGTCCATGCGGTCGCTCAGGCCCACCATGGCCAGGCACGCCTCGACGTGCGCCTTGCGCTGGCGGCGGCTGAGGTTGGTCAGCAGCAGGGGCAGCTCCACGTTCTCGTAGGCCGTGAGCACGGGCATGAGGTTGTAGAACTGGAAGATGAAGCCCACGTTGGCCGCGCGCCAGTCTGCCAGCGCGCTTTCGTCCAGCGTGGCGATGTCCACCCCGTTGATGAGGATGCGGCCGGAGCTGGGGTGGTCGATGCCGGCAATCAGGTTGAGCAGGGTGCTCTTGCCCGAGCCGGAGGGGCCCATCAGCGAGACGAACTCGGCCTTGCCGACTTCCAGGTTGATGTCCATGAGCACGGGGATGGGCTGGCCGCCCCGTGTGTAGGTCTTGCTCAGGTGCTCGATGCGGATGACCGGCTCGCGCACGACGTTGTTGTCACTCATGAGTCGATGCGAAGCTGGTTCAGGAAGTACCGAGGTTGACGCGCGAGCCATTGCGCAAGGTGGCAGGCGGCGTGGCCACGAGCTTGTCGCCAGCCTTGATGTTGCCGCTGACCTCACGCAGGTCGCCCAGCTTGCGCAGGGGCTTCACGGGTACTTCTTCCGCGACATTGCCGCCACCATCGACCGCCTTGATGCGGTAGACCACGGCGCCACCATCGCGGTTGACCAGCGCCGTGTTGGCCACGGCCATCACGGGCTCCTGGTCGGCGGCGGTGATGTCCTGGGACAGGAAGCTGACCTTGGCGCTCATCTCGGGCAGGATGCGCGGGTCGAGCTGGTCAAAGCGGATCTTGGTCATCACGGTGGCCTTGGCGCGGTCCACCGTGGGCACGATGCCGGCCACATGGGCACGGAAGCGGGCCGAGGGCAGGGCGTCAAGCGTGACTTCAACCGGCTGGCCCACCTTGGTCTTGGACAGGTTGCCTTCGGACACGTCGGCTTCGACTTCCAGGGTGCTCATGTCGGCCATGGTGACCACGGCACCTTGCGCGCCTGCGGCGCTCGACATGGGCGTGATGATGTCGCCCACGTTGGCGTTCTTGACCAGCACGACGCCATCAAACGGGGCGCGGATCTCGGTGTAGTCCAGGCCGACCTTCTGGGCCTTCAATTGGGCCTGGGCCTGTTCCATCGCCGCTTGAGCTGCCGCCACAGAGGCGAACGCAGCCTTGTTCTTGGCCAGGGCGTTTTCAACTGTCTGCGGCGAGACGAAGCCTTGGGCTTCCAGGCTGCGGGCACGCGCCAGGTCCGCACGGGCCTGGATCAGCTGCACAGTGGTCTGCCTGACGTTGGCTTCTGCCTGGTGCACGGCGGCTTCGGCGCCCAGGATGGCGGCCTTGATGTCACTGGCGTCCAGGCGTGCGATCAGGTCGTCCTTCTTCAGGTGCGAGCCTTCGCGGGCGTTGAGTTCGATCAGGCGGCCAGAGGCCTTGGAGGCCACCGCGGCGCGGCGCTGGGCCACGACATAACCCGATGCGGTCAGCTGCACGTACTGCTGCGAGGGGGTGCTCATCACCACGGCGGTGCTGCCGACATCGACCGTGCGGGGTACGAAGTAGTAAGCGGCGGCACCTGCGGCCACGACACCAGCCAGCACCCAGGGCAGGATGCTGGTTTTTTTCTTTGCCGAAGCCTGAACGCCTCTGTCGATCTTGAGCTGGGAAAGTGCCGAGGGAGCGGCGGCGGGTACATCAGTCATGGCGTTACTAGGCTAAAGATGGAGATTTTGCACTGCCCTGACACCCTTAACGATAAGCGTTGTGCCGGCCCTTGAACGGATGGCCGGCTGGGGTAGCCCGGGTGGACAATATTGTTACGGTGTGTTAGGTCTCTGGGTTGTCGCCAAGGTAGCTTATGGGTTCGTCTAACTCGAAAGGAAGGGGTGGACGAAGACTAAGGCAGGCGGGATGGGTCAAAGCTAGGGGATTGCATGGGCACCCCTTCATGTGAATGGGGTGGCACCGATGGGGTGCGATTTCGCGAGTCAGCGCGCCCTGGCTGCGCGGTTGCCGATGCCGGCGCGCAGGCGCTGCTTGCGGTATTGGCCTGGCGTCATGCCTGTCCAGCGCTTGAAAGCGTGGTGAAAGCTCGACTGCGTGGCAAAGCCCAGCCTGTGGGCCATGTCGATGAGCGTGATGTCAACGTCCCCCATGTAGAGCAGCACCTGCGCATGGCGCATGCGGTCGAGCAGGCTGCGGAAGTTCAGCCCGTTTTCTTCGAGCCTGGTCTGCAGCGTGCGCACGGACACGCCGGCCTCAGCGGCGATGTCGTCGAGGTTGATCTGGCCGTTCTCCAGTCGGGGTTTGATGATGCGCTCGATCTTGTGCACGAAGCTGGTCGAGGTGTCTTGCAGCGCGGCCATCTCGGCCATGAGCTGGGCTCGCAGCGTTTCCTGCACGCCGTGGTCCCCGCGCGAAACGGGCAGGGTTTCGTATTCGGCCGGGCCACGCAGGCATGAGCGTGGCGCGTTGAAGCTCAGCGTGCCGCCAAAGGTCTTTTGCAGCGCGGCCAGCAGCGGAGGGGCGGGCGTTTCGAAGGCGAAGTCGGCGTCGAATTGCAGGTCCGCGCGGCGCGACAGCCAGCGTGCATGCCAGCACATGGTGGCCAGGGTGAGGCGCTCCAGTGCGGGCGAGCTGTGGGCGCTCAAGGGGCGCATGGCGATTTCGAAGCGCTCACCCACGAGTTCGGCGTCCAGTGAATAGACGTCGTTGAGCAGGTTGTAGAACTGCGCCAGTGATTCAGCGGCCTCGCGCAGGTTGTGGCTGGCCATGGTGATGAAGCCGATGGGGCCGGTGTCCCAGGGTTTCACGAACTCGGCCATGCGCAGGGCCACGTCGCGTTCACTGGGGCGCTGGGCTTGCTCGACCAGGCCTTCCCACTCTTCGATGGGGCGGCGGGTATTGGGGTCCAGTGCGGTCAGCGCTTGCAGGTAGTCGCTGCCGAAGAGGATGTCTACGTCGATGCCGTCCTGCTTGAGGCAGTCAATCAGCATCAACAGGTAGCCCAGGTGCACGGTGCACAGGCTGGCTTCGGACATGGGTCAGTGGGTCGATGTGGCGCCTGAGGGGTCCAGCAGGCTGCGGCGCGGGGTATCGGCACGCGCCTCCAGCTGCAGGGTGTTGGTCGCCTCAGTCGTTTCGGGCTCATGGGCGGCCTGGCTGGGCTTTTGTTGCTGCTGGAATGATTGCGCGGCAGATTGCGCCGTCAGTTCGCTCTGATCGATGATGGGCGCCTGCTTCTCCAGTTCGGTGCGGGCCTCGGCCAGGCGAGAGCGTTGCAATCGAGGGTTGGGCTCCAGATCCTGGACGAGTGCCTTGGCCATCATCAGGGCCTGGCGGCCCAGCAGTTCACCGCGGCTGTAGTGATCGGGTAGCACCTTCAGCAAGTGCTGGCCCAAGGTGGCACGCTCACTGTTCATCGGCCCGTTCTGCAACTCGTTCCACAGCGCAACGCGCTTCTGGAACCGGCTGTGGTCTACCAGGCGGTTGAGTTCGCCATCTTTGTCCGGGTGATCGACAAGGGTCGACTCGATCGCCTGAATTTCTTGTTCGCTGGGCTCGGTGGCCAGTACCCACTTGGGCTGGTCAGAAGCGGGCAGCGTGGCTTCGCGCCCGGCAGGGCCAAAGTTGCCGCGGCCAGGCTGGACCCAGCCTGCAAACAGGGGGCGGTTGATCGTGGCCTCTTCTTCTGCCTGAGGCGCTTGTTGTTCGTCACCGGGCCACGCAAGGCCGATGACTGCCAGGAGCGCCGCCGTGACCACGCCTGCCGCTGCCATCCTGACTGGCCGAGACAGCCTCGGCGCAGAGGTGGTACTGCCGGTCGTGGATGAAATGTTCATGTGCTGCGGTCCTCTCTTGCGGCGGGACTGTGCAGCCTTGTCCTGCCGGTGTCATGTCGTGTTTTCCCGGGGCCAGGAAAAAAGCGTTTCCAGGTGTTTCCCATGGTCTGCGTTCAGGCGCAAAACATTTGCATGTGCAGACAAGACAGCTTACCTCGACTTCGACAAGATGCGCGCTGGCCTTCTACGTGGTGCGACACGGTGAAGGAGGCCATTGAATGAATGGCAAACAGTACATGAGCATGTTGAACGAGACGATCCTGACCCGAGATGGTTTGAAGTTGATGCGGCGGCACTGGCGCGTGGCCCGGCCCAGAGGCACCGTGGTGCTGGTGCACGGCATCGCCGAGCACAGTGGGCGCTACCACCATGTGGCGGCGCAACTCAATGAGTGGGGCTGGTCCGTCGAGAGCTATGACCAGCGCGGGCATGGCCAATCGGCGGGGCCGAGAGGCCGTCTGCAGCGCGATGATGATCTGGTGCGGGACCTGGCTGCTGTGGTGGCGCAGGTCCGCGCCGAGCAGCCCTGCGGACCGCTGTTGTTGATGGGGCACAGCATGGGCGGTTTGATCGTGGGGTGTTATGCCGCCGATTTGCTGGAACCTCGTTCCCCTGATGCGCCAACCGACGTTGATGCCGTGATCATGATTTCGCCAGCTCTGGCTGTGCCCATGAACTGGTTTCGGCGCTTGCTCATGGCCACGATGGGGCGCCTGACGCCGGACTTGTGCGCGAGAACCGGCTTCAACCCCAAGGCAATTTGTCGCGATGAGGCGGTTGTGAACGCCTACCGCGGCGACCCGTTGGTGCACGACCGCATCAGCCCGCGTCTGGCTCGTTTCATCCTGGAGGGCGGCGGTTATGTGCGTGCGCTGGCCGATCAGTGGGACAAGCCTACCGCCTTGCTCTACGCTGGCGCCGATGACATCGTGGACCCTCTTGGTGCCAGGCAGTTCGCGGACGCCGCACCAGCCCTGGTTCACACCCGGTGCTTTCCTCACATGGCGCACGAGATCCTCAACGAACCGGATCAGGTCATGGTGTTCCATGCCCTGCACGCCTGGCTGGAGGCACGCTTTGCGCGTTCGCCGACGCGTGCAGGAGATCGCCTGAACGCCGCTTGATGCTTGTTGGCCAGGGGCCTCGCCATACGGCGCCGCGCTCAGGTGGCCGTATCATGGCTTCACCGCGCCTTGCGCTTGCTTGCGGCCACCCGATCAGATGCTTCCTTCGATCCACTTTCATCATGTCGAGTCGGCCGAGGTGCTGGCGCAGGATCTTGCTGAGTTTGTGGCCCAGCGGCTGCGAGAGGGGTTGGCCACCCGTGGGCAGGCTTTGCTTGTGGTGTCGGGCGGCAGCACCCCCATGCCGTTCTTCAAGGCCTTGTCCGGCATGGCCCTGGACTGGTCTGGCGTGTGGGTGACCCTGGCTGACGAGCGCTGGCTGCCGCCTGATCATGCCTACAGCAACGAGCGCCTGGTGCGCCAGGGGCTGCTGCAGGGGCAGGCTGCTCAAGCCCGCCTTCTGCCTCTCTTCAACGGCGCGGCCTCGCCCGAGGCGGCTCAGGTGGCCGTGGAGGGCGCCCTGGCCAGCCTGCCCTGGCCGGCCGATGTGGTGGTGCTGGGCATGGGCGGCGACGGGCACACGGCCTCCTTGTTTCCGCATGCGCCCGAGCTGGCCGCGGCACTGGCCGAGGGTGAGGGCCCGCGCTGTCTGCCGGTGGCGGTGCCTGCCGCGCCCAATGTGCCCGTGCCACGTTTGAGCCTGACGCGCCGCGCCTTGCTGGACACGCGGCAGCTTGTCGTCCACATCACCGGCGCATCCAAGCTGGCCTTGGTCGAACAAGCCATGCAGGAAGGGCCTGTGGCGCCATGGCCGATCCGACTGGCCTTGCATCAAAGTCGTGTGCCGTGCGAGGTGTTCCATGCTGCATGACTACCCCAAGCTGCTGGGCGACATCGGCGGCACCAATGTGAGGCTGGCCCTGAAGCTGTCGCCAGAGGGCGAGATTGGCCACATCGTCAACATGAAGCTGCGTGACCACGCGGATGCTGCTTCCGCCATCGAGCACTATCTGGCGCAAGTGGGCGCAGCCAGCGGCCCCATGCGGCCGCGTACGGGCTGTCTGGGTGTGGCGGGGCCGGTGCAGGGCGATCACCTGAAGCTGTTCAATGCGCCGTGGGGCTTTTCCATCGAGGGCTTGCGGCAGGCTTTGGGCCTGGCGCGGCTGCGGGTGCTCAATGACTTCACCGTGCTGGCCCTGGCCTTGCCGCATCTGCCCAAGGCCGAGTTGCGTCAGATCGGTGGTGGCGAGCCCGTGGCCGGTATGACCATGGGCCTGATCGGCGCGGGAACCGGCCTGGGTGTATCCGGCCTGGTGCCCAATCTGCAAGGTGAGATGTCACCGATCGCGGGTGAGGGCGGGCATGTGACGCTGGCCCCTTCCGATGACGATGAGGAGCGCCTGATCGCGCTGTTGCGGCATCGGTTCGGCCATGTGTCTGCCGAGCGTGTGTTGTCCGGCTCCGGGCTGGTGGTGCTGTATGAAGCGCATGCGCAACTGGCGGGCAAGCCCGTCGAGCCGCTGGCACCTGCGGATGTGACGCAGCGTGGCCTGGCGGGCCAATGCGCACTGTGCGAGGCGGCGCTGAACAGCTTCTGCCTGTTCATGGGCACGGTGGCGTCCAACCTGGCCGTGTCGCTGGGGGCCCAGGGCGGCCTGTTCATTGGCGGCGGCATCGTGCCGCTGTTGGGTGATTTCTTCGAGCGCTCCGGTTTTCGGGCGCGTTTTGATGCCAAGGGGCGCTACACCGATTACATGCGGCGCATCCCCGTGTTCGTGATCCACACGGCGTACCCGGGCTTGATCGGGGCGGCGCAGGCTTGATCGCGGTGCGCGCCCGCAGATCATCCTCGGCTTATTCGGCCTGCAAACTGGGCTGCAGCTTGGCCGGCGTGCTGGGGAACGAGTGGCGCACGATGCGCCAGATCACCTGGCTGAACTGCTTGACCATCGAACCCGTGTTGTAGCGCACGCCATAACGGGCGCAGATCTCGCGCACATGCGGCGCCATTTCAGCGTAGCGGTTGGCGGGCACATCGGGGAACAGGTGGTGCTCGATCTGGTGGCTGAGGTTGCCCGTCATGATGTGCAGCAGCTTGCTGCCCGACAGGTTGGACGAACCCAGGACCTGGCGCAGGTACCACTGCCCGCGGGTCTCGTTCTTGACGATGCTCTTGGGGAAGGTCTGGGCGTCCGTGGTGAAGTGGCCGCAGAAGATCACGGTGTAGGTCCAGACATTGCGGATGCCGTTGGCCACCAGGTTGCCCAGGAACACGGACCAGAAGGCGGGCCAGGCCAGCAAGGGGAAGACGAGGTAATCGCGGATGAGCTGGCGGCGGCTCTTGCGCAGCACCGGTGCGGACTCCTTGAGCAACTGGCGCCAGGTGATGCGGCCGATGAAGACGCGGCCCAGGCGCAGGTCCTGCACGGCCACGCCCCACTGGAACAGCAGCGCGAAGATCACGGCGTACAGCGGTTGCAGCAAGGCGGCGGGGTACCACTTCTGCTCGGGGAACAGGCGCAGCACGTCGTAGCCGATGTCGTCGTCCATGCCGTGCACATTGGTGTACGTGTGGTGACGGAAGTTGTGCGTCTTGATCCAGTTGGCGCTGGTGCCCACGATGTCCCACTCAAAGGTCTTGCCGTTGAATTTCGGGTCATTCATCCAGTCGAACTGGCCGTGGATGACGTTGTGGCCCAGTTCCATGTTGTCCAGGATCTTGGAGATGCCCAGGATGACCGCGCCGGCCAGCCAGGTGGTCCACAACCAGCCTTCGGGCATGAGGATGCCGGCCATCAGCAGGCCACGGCCCAGGACTTCCGTCCAGCGCACGGCGGCGAAGATGCGGCGGATGTAGCGGGCGTCGCGGTCGCCGAGGTCGGCCACGGTGCGGGCGCGCAGGGCGTCGATTTCAGCGCCGAAATGCTGGAGTTCGTCAGCGGTCAGGGGGCGGCGGAGGGCTTGGCTCATGTCTGTCTTGTCTCTCTCAGATGTCCAGCGAGATGTCGGTCACGGCGCGGCTGATGCACAGGCGCACCTGGGTGTCAGGCTCGGTGTCCTGGTCACCCGTGTTGATGTGGCTGGTGGTGCCTTCGTGCTTGGTGCACACGCAGGTGTTGCAGATGCCCATGCGGCAACCGGAGGCGGGGTTCATGCCGGCTTGTTCCAGCGCGACCAGCAGCGATTGGCCGGAGGACACGTCCAGCGCGCGGCCGCTCTTGCGCAGTTGCACGCGCACGGTGGTGATCGCTTCTGGTGCCAGCGCGGGTGCGGCCGGCGTGAAGCCTTCTGCCAGGAAGCTGCGGGCCTTGTCAGCCGTCAAGGTGCGTGCCGCTTCGATGAAGCCGCCGGGGCCGCAGGCGTAGATCTGGCGTTCGGGCAGATCCTGGATCAGCTCGGCCAATTGCTCGGCGCTGATCAGGCCACGGGCCTCGTCGGCCAGCGTCTGGGCTTCGTGGGTCAGCACGACCTGCAGCTTGAAGTTGGCGTGGCGCTGGGCGAGTTCACGCAATTCGCGCAGGAAGCACAACTCGGCACGGGTCTTGGCCCAGTAGATCAGGCTCAGGTCGACCGGCATGCCCTGCGTGGCCAGCTGCCGCGTCAGGCTCATCAGCGGGGTGATGCCGCTGCCGGCAGCCAGGAACAGCCACTTGCCCTGTGGGTGGGCGTTCAGCGTCATCTCGCCAAAGGCCGTGCCCAGCTCCAGCACGTCACCGGCGCGGATGTCGCGGCACAGGTGGGTGCTCAGCTTGCCGCCTTCGACGCGCTTGACCGTGATCTCGATGCGCCCGTCGCGGCCGGGCACGTTGGTGATGCTGTAGCTGCGGGTGGTGCGCCGGCCATTGATCTCGGCGCTCACATTGATGTGCTGGCCGGGGCGCACCTTGCTGCAGTGGCGGTTGGGCTGGAGCACCAGGGTGATGGCGTCTTGTGCTTCCACGCGGCGGTCCACCACGCGGGCCAGGGGGCGAGCCCAGGACCAGGCCGGGTTGATCAGGCCAGCCCAGAAATCGAACACCGACGGCTCGATCAAGGGCGCGACCAGCCTTTGCAGGGGGCCGGCACCAGGGCCGACCGAGGAGGTGGGGGCAGAAACGGACACGTGGGCAGCTTTCAAAAACAGGGCGGCGGGCTGGTCAGCCTGCGGATGCGCGCAAGTATACGCAAGCATAGACAATTGTCTATACACTTGTGCATTAATTGCTGACGATATGATGTCGGACCTTCTGATCGGCATCAATGAGTACGAACCTGTCCCCTGTTCAGGTGGCCACCCCCGGCCGCAAACCGGTGATCTCCCGCGAGGACATCATGACGGCGGCGCTCAAGCTGGTGGGGCCGCACCGCAGCGTGTCTTCCTTGAGCTTGCGCGAGGTGGCCCGGGAAGCGGGCATCGCGCCTAACAGCTTTTACCGACAGTTTCGCGATATGGACGAACTGGCGGTCGCCCTGATCGAGCGCGCCGGTGAATCCCTGCGCCAGATCATTGGTGAAGCGCGCCAGCGGGCCACCTCGGACCGCAGTGTGGTGCGTGGCTCGGTCGAAGCCTTCATGGAGCAATTGCACACAGACGATCGCCTGCTGCAGATCCTGCTGCGCGAAGGCACGGTTGGGTCGGATGCGTTCAAGCAGGCGGTGGACAGGCAGCTCAATTTCTTTGAGGAAGAGCTGAAGCTGGACTTGATTCGCCTGGCCGAGGCCAACAAGACCGGCCTGTTCGAGCCGGCTTTGACCGCCAAGGCCATCACGCGGCTGGTGTTCACCATGGGCGCCACGGCCATGGACCTGCCTCAGGACAAATACGCCGAGCTCACCGAGCAGGTGGTGCTGATGGTCCGAATGATCGTGACCGGCACGCAGACGCTGGCGGTGACGGGCGCGCCGGACCGTTAAAAAAATTCAGTCCCCCCACCCACCTGGGTAAACACATGAACTGCACATTGCCATGCAGCCGGGAGCGATGCTGCACCAGTGGAGAGATCGGCGCTGGAGCAGGCCCGGGCGGGCTGGGTCTTTGGGGGGACTGAACAAAACGTGTTGAAGGCCCGGACGATCAGGCCCTCAACACCCACCAATTGACGCGCGGGTTGAGTTGCTCGCAGCGCACCTCGCGCTTGACGATGTATTCGATGGTGGGGCAGTGCTCAGCCGGGACCACCGGCGCCTGGGTCAGCCAGTAATGCACGTGCGCCTGCGTGATCCCGTTGCCGATTTCGCGTGCCAGCCTCGTTTGTGAGCCGACGATGCCAATCGCCTTCAGTAAGGCTTCCTGCGGTGTCATTGTTTTCCTCCTGCAGACGTATTTGTAGTCAATTATCGATATTTCTGCAAGATGCTCAACAAAGAGTTTTGTAGCATCCACGCATGAGCAAGAAAAACAGTGAATGGGGCAGCTACACGGGGCGTCTGTTGTGGGCCATGAATCGGGCCGGCAAGACCAACCAGAGCGAGCTGGCGCGCGCCGTGGGCATCAAGCCGCAGTCCATCCAGTACCTGTGTGATCCCAACTCTGGTGCGCGGGGCAGCTCGCACACCCCGTCGTTGGCGCGCGAACTGGGCGTGGGGGCCGAGTGGCTGGCGACAGGGCTGGGGCAGCCTGGCGGCGTCACGGTGGTGGACACGCGCGAGGCGGCATCCCCGGGGTATGCCGTCGGGAAGCTGCAAGCGGGGCAGGGGGCCCATCATGGGGTTCATCTGCGGGTGACGGGCACGCTGCGCACGGGCGGCCAGCCGGGCGAATTGACCAGAACCGATCTGGACAAGGGGCAGACCGATGGGGGCTTGATCCTGCCCTTGATGCTGCCGGTGGCGCCTGCCGTGCTGCGCGTGCAGGGCACCGCCTTGTCGCCGGGCATCAAGGACGGGCAGTTCATGGTGCTGCAGGCTGCACCTGACCCGGTGCAACTGGAGCCCGAAGACACCTTGCTCATCACGCTCACGGATGGGCGCGTATTGCTGCGCGAACTGATGGTGGTGCGCGAGCACAGCCTGCTGGTGCTGCCTGTGATGGGGGGGCGGGCCGAGCCGCTCGCCCGTGAAGACATCGCGGGGATCGAGCTGCTGGTTTGTGTGGTGCCGCGCCGCTGGTGGCGTGCCGGAGCGTGAAGCAGCCTGCCGCGGCCCGTCTCGGCCCTTGTGGCATGCACGGCGTCGGCCATGACCACGCACCAAGGTGGTCCATAACTTGCTGCTGTCACACAGACGCCTGCACACTGGTGCGGGCTCGTCCTAGCCGGAGATCTGTGTGTCCATTCACGTTGCCCTCAATCACGTCACGCATTACCGCTACGACCGCCTGGTCAACTTGTCACCTCAGGTCGTTCGCCTGCGCCCCGCGCCACATTGCCGCACCCGCATCCTGTCGTATTCATTGAGGGTCGAGCCCGCCGTCCACTTCATCAACTGGCAGCAGGACCCGTTTTCCAACCACCTGGCCCGCCTCGTCTTTCCGGAGCAGACCCAGGAGTTCAAGATCACGGTGGACCTGGTCGCCGAGATGGCGGTCTACAACCCATTTGACTTTTTCCTGGAGCCCGAGGCGGAGACGTATCCCTTCAGCTACGACGCCTCCACGCTGCACGACCTCACGCCCTATCTCGTCAAGGGCGAGTTGACACCGGCCTTCAAGGCTTTTGTCGACAGCATCGACCGCACCGAGGTGCGCACCATCGATTTCCTGGTCGGGCTCAACCAGCGCCTGCAAAAGGACATCAGCTACACCATCCGCATGGAGCCCGGTGTGCAGACGCCCGAGGAGACGCTGACGCTGAAGTCCGGTTCATGCCGGGACACGGGCTGGCTGATGGTGCAGGCCCTGCGCCACCTCGGCCTGGCGGCCCGCTTCGTGTCCGGCTACCTGATCCAGTTGAAGGCCGATGTGGCCGCGCTGGACGGCCCCTCCGGCACCGAGGTGGACTTCACCGATCTGCACGCATGGTGCGAGGTCTTCCTGCCCGGCGCGGGCTGGATCGGCCTGGATCCGACGTCCGGCCTGCTGGCAGGCGAGGGCCACATCCCCGTGGCCTGCACGCCCGAGCCCACAGGCGCCGCGCCCGTGACAGGTGCGGTGGACGAGTGCGAGGTCAGCTTCGAGCACCTCATGGACATCACCCGCATCTATGAAAGCCCGCGGGTCACCAAGCCGTATACCGATGGGCAATGGGATGCCATTGACGCATTGGGCACCAAGGTGGATGCCGATCTGCAAGCGGGCGATGTGCGCCTGACCATGGGCGGCGAGCCCACCTTCGTGTCCGTGGACGACCGCGATGGCGCCGAGTGGAACACCGACGCCCTGGGGCCCACCAAGCGGGGCCTGGCCACCGAGCTGGTCCACAAGCTGCGCCAGCGTTATGGCGAGGGCGGCTTCCTGCACTTCGGGCAAGGCAAGTGGTACCCCGGCGAGCAACTGCCACGCTGGGCCTTGTCGATCTTCTGGCGCACCGATGGCCAGCCTTGCTGGCACGACCCCAGCCTGTTTGCCGACGAGCGCAACTCGGTGCGCTACACCAGCCAGGATGCGCGCCTGTTCATCGACACGCTGGCCAACAAGCTGGGCGTGGGGCCCAGCTACATCCAGCCCGGTTATGAGGACACCTTCTACTACCTGTGGCGCGAGCGGCGCCTGCCGGTCAACGTCGACCCCTTCGATGCCAGGCTGGATGACGAGATGGAGCGCATGCGCCTGCTGCGTGTGTTCGAGCAGGGTCTGGAGCACCAGGTCGGTTACGCCTTGCCGCTCAAGCGCAACGATGCCCTGGGCCTGAGCGGCCCCAAATGGATGACCGGGCCGTGGTTCTTCCGCGATGAGCGCATGTACCTGTTCCCGGGCGATTCGCCCATGGGCTACCGCCTGCCGCTGGATTCGCTGCCCTGGGTCAGCAAGGGCGACTATCCCTACAGCCACGAGCACGACCCGTTTGCGCCACGCGGGGCCTTGCCGGCCGCGGCCTCCTTGAAGGCCCAGTACGCGCAGCACCAGGTTGGTGGCGGCTTCGCTCAAGGTGGTGTCGTGAGCACGCAGGGGCAGAACGTGGCCGGCCTGGGTGGTGCGGGCGTCAACGGCGAGTGGGGGGCACTGGGTGCCAACCCGCCTTCGGGCCCGGGTGGGGCGGCTGCTCAAAGCGGTGACGCGGCGCGCATGCCCAACCGCTTCGAGTCGGCGCACTGGATCACACGCTCGGCCTTGTGCGTGGAGGTGCGCAACCCCGATCGCGCCAGCGGCCCCAAGGTCGAGGCCGAGGGGCAGGGTGGTGGCGTGATGTACGTGTTCATGCCGCCCCTGACCTTGCTGGACGACTACCTGGACCTGCTGGCCGCCGTCGAAGCCACCGCGGCCGAGTTGGGCATGGCCATCGTGCTGGAAGGCTACCCACCGCCTCGCGACCCTCGCCTCAAGGTGCTGCAGGTCACGCCGGACCCCGGTGTCATTGAAGTCAACATCCACCCCGCGTCCAGTTGGGGCCAACTGGTGGACCACACCGAGTTCCTCTACCAGGCCGCACATGAAACCCGCCTGTCCACCGAGAAGTTCATGGTCGATGGCCGGCACACCGGCACGGGCGGCGGCAACCACTTCGTGCTGGGGGGCGCCACACCGGCAGACAGCCCCTTCCTGCGCCGCCCCGACCTGATCCCCAGCCTGCTGACCTTCTGGCACAACCACCCGTCCTTGTCCTACCTGTTCTCGGGTTTGTTCATCGGGCCGACCAGCCAGGCGCCTCGCATCGACGAAGCCCGCATGGACCAGGTCTACGAGACCGAGATCGGCCTCAAGGAGATTGAGCGCCAGATGGACATCTGGGGGCAATGCCCGCCCTGGCTCATCGACCGCACCTTGCGCAACCTGCTGATCGACGCCACCGGCAACACCCACCGCAGCGAGTTCTGCATCGACAAGCTGTACTCGCCCGACGGCCCCACCGGCCGCCTGGGCCTGCTGGAGCTGCGTGCCTTCGAGATGCCGCCCCACGCCAAGATGAGCCTGGTGCAGCAGTTGCTGTTGCGTGCGCTGGTGGCCTGGTTCTGGAAGACGCCTTACCAAGGGCATGGCGCCCAGCGCCTGACCCGCTGGGGCACCGGGCTGCACGACCGCTTCCTGCTGCCCAGCTTTGTCGAGCAGGACTTTGCCGACGTACTGGCCGAGCTGCAGATGGCGGGCTACGGCTTCCAGAACGAGTGGTTTGCACCACATTTCGAGTTCCGCTTCCCCTACATCGGCGAAATCTCGGCAGCCGGGGTGCGCCTGACCTTGCGCGGGGCGCTGGAGCCCTGGCACGTGATGGGCGAGGAGGGCTCGCCAGGCGGCACCGTGCGCTATGTGGATTCGTCCCTGGAACGGCTGGAGGTGCGCGCCACCGGCCTCAACGGCAACCGCCATGTGGTCACGGTCAACGGCCAGATCCTGCCGCTGCACCCCACGGGCCGTGTGGGCGAGTTCGTGGCCGGGGTGCGCTACCGCGCCTGGCAGCCGCCGTCCTGCCTGCACCCCACCATCGGCTCGGATGCGCCCTTGACCTTTGACGTGGTGGACAGCTGGCTCAAACGCTCTCTGGGCGGGTGCCAGTACCACGTGGCACACCCGGGTGGGCGCAATTACGACAGCTTCCCGGTGAACGCCTACGAGGCCGAAAGCCGGCGCCTGGCGCGTTTCTTCCGCATGGGGCACACGCCAGGCTTGATGCCGATCAAGCCCAAGCCTGCTGGTATCGAGCACCCCTTGACGCTGGACTTGCGCACGTCACGCTCGGCTTGAGGGAGGGAAGGGGCAACCCTAGGTATCTGGGGGCCCTGGGTTTGACACACTGGACTTATGGGTTGTAATCCCAACCCGTCGTTCATTTGTCAGTACCCATGTCGGTTTCGCCCCCCAGTGGCACACCTCAACCATCGGCCCCCTCCCGTGAGGCGGCCTTGAGCGAGGCCGTGTACCGCGATTGCTTTGATCTGTCTCCCGCCGCCCAGGTGATCCTCAATCACCGTGGCGAGTTGCTGGATCTCAACCTCCAGGCCTGCACGGTGATGGGCCATGAGCGCGCCGTGCTGCTGGGCCGCCGCCTGACAGACGTGGTGCACGCTGATGACCGCGCGGAGATTTTCTCCGCCATCGAGCACAGCACGGAACACAAGGTGCCTTTCGAGCTGGAGTGCCGCGTGCAGTCACCCGGGCAGGCGCTGCGCTGGTTCCTGGTGCAATCGCGGCCGGCGGGCCAGCCCGGGCAAGGCACGCTCTGGTACACCTTGCTGGCCGACATCACCGAACGCAAGAGGCAGGAGGCGTGGCTGACTCACCGCAATGCCTTGCTCACGGCCTTGTCGCACAACCTGCCCGGCATGATTTACGTGTTCAGGCCGGGCATGGACAAGGGCGGGCGCCTGGACTTTGTCAGCGAGGGGGTGCGCCACTTGTTCGGTGCCACGCCTGAAGAAGCCCTGGCCAGCCCCTGGGTGCTGTACAACCGGGTGCCACCGGAAGACCTCAGCAACTTTTTCCAGCAGCGTGACCAGGCCATCGGCGAGGCCAGCCGCCTGCACAGCGAGTTCCGCGTGCGCAATGCCGAGGGTGAACTGCGCTGGTGTGCGGCTGATTCGGTCGCCGGCCTGGATGCCGACGGCAACGAGGTGCGCTGCGGCTACATCGCCGACATCACCGAGCACAAGCTGTATCAGGAGGCCTGCATGGCCGCAGAAACGGCCGAGCGCGCCAGCCGTGCCAAGTCGCAGTTCCTCTCACGCATGAGCCACGAATTGCGCACACCGCTCAACGCCGTCATCGGGTTTGCGCAGCTGCTGCAGATGGACAAGAGCCCCGAGCTGGCCGACAGCCAGCGCCAGAAGGTCGAGCTCATCGAACGCTCGGGGGCGCACCTGCTGGACGTCATCAGCGATGTGCTCGATCTGTCACGCATCGAGGCGGGCGACATGCCCTTGTCGGTCGAGCCCATCATGCTGGGTGGCGTGATCAACGATGCCCAGGCCATGGTGGCCGAGGCGGCGGGCCGCGCCAATGTGCTCATGACCGAATCCGGCCGCAGCTGGGACATGTACGTCATGGCCGACCGTGTGCGCCTGCGCCAGGTGCTGGTCAACCTGCTGAGCAATGCAGTCAAGTACAACCGGCCGGGCGGTGAGGTCTGTGTGGCCGTCAGCATGGAGAGCGACACGCGTGTCCTGCTGGAGGTCACCGATACCGGCGTGGGCCTGAGCGAGAGCCAGATCACCCACCTGTTCGAGCCCTTCAACCGGCTGGGCGCCGAGCATTCCGGCGTCGAGGGCACCGGCATCGGCCTGGTGATCGTGCACCGCCTGGTCGAGCTGATGGGCGGCACCATCGCCGTGCGCAGCCAGGCCGGGCAGGGCACCACCTTCTCCCTGAGCCTGCCCGCCGCGGAGGTGGACCTGGCTTCCGACCACGGCGTGCTGGACGAAGCGCTGCCCGAGGCCCGCCAGGCCACCATCCTGTACGCCGAAGACAATGAGATCAACGTGTTGCTGGTGCGCCAGATCCTGGAGTTGCGCCCCTCCTGGAAGCTGGAGGTGGCCCGCAGCGGCGCCGAAGCGCTCAAGCTGGTGAACCAGATCCAGCCTGACCTGCTGCTGCTGGACATGCACCTGGGCGACATGACCGGTTTCGAGCTGGCCGAGCTGCTCGACCAGAACCCGGCCTTGCAGGGTGTGACCAAGGTGGCCTTGTCTGCCGACGCCATGCCCGATCGGGTGCATGCCGCACGCACCAAGGGATTCAGCGCCTACCTCACCAAACCGCTGGACGTGGCCGCGCTCCTGCGTTGCCTGGACGAGCACCTGGCCGCCAAATGACGGCTTTGCAGGCCGGTGGCCGGCCTTTTGCTTGCATGCCTGACAATCGGACGGGCTGATGCCCGCTGCCTCGCCCTGACTTGCCCTTATGTCCTCGACCCTCCAGCTCTTCGATGACCCCGCCGACTCGCCCTCGGTCGCCGCAGAAATGCAGCGCCAGGCGCGTCCGGTGGAGCCTGGGCATTACGACGAGTTGCGCGACGAGCAAGGGCAGTTGCGCCCGGCCTGGCAGGCCTTCGCCGAACACCTGGGTGCACCGTTGTCTGACCTGACGCGCCGCCAGAGCCTGCTGGCCCACCAGATCCAGGAAGACGGCATCACCTACAACGTCTACAACGCGCAAGGGGGCCCCAGCCGCCCCTGGTCGCTGGAGGCCTTGCCCCTGATCCTGTCGGCGGCCGACTGGCAGGCGCTGGAGCGTGGCGTGGCCCAGCGCGCCAGCCTGCTCAACCGTGTGCTGGACGACGTGTACGGCGAGCAGACCGTGCTCCGGGGGGGCTTGTTGCCCTCGGCCCTGGTGCTGGGCCACCCCAGCTACCTGCGGGGCCTGCAAGGGGTCAAGCCCGTGGGCGGCGTTTACCTGCATGTGGTCGCCTTTGACCTCGTGCGCGGGCCCGACGGCGCCTGGTGGGTGGTGTCGCAGCGCACCCAGGCGCCGTCCGGCCTGGGCTACGTCATGCAGAACCGCCTGATCGTCTCGCGGCTGTTCCCCGAGGCGTATCGGGCCATGAACGTGCAGCACCTGGCGAGCGGCTACCGGCGCCTGCTGGACACCATGACCGAGCTGGCCAGCCTGTGCGCCGGCGGCGAAACCCCGCGCCTGGCCTTGCTCACCCCCGGGCCTTACAACGAGACCTACTTCGAGCACGCCTACCTGGCGCGCTACCTGGGCCTGCCCCTCGTTGAAGGCGGTGACCTGGTGGTGCGCGACGAAGGCCTGTTCCTCAAGACCGTGCAGGGCCTGGAGCCCATCCACGGCTTGCTGCGCCGCCTCGACGACGATTTCTGCGACCCGCTGGAGTTGCGCTCCGACTCGACACTCGGCATCCCCGGCCTGATGCAGGCGGTGCGTGCCGGCAAGGTGGCACTGGCCAATGCCCTGGGCACGGGCTTCCTCGAATCCCCGGCCGTGCATGGTTTCCTGCCGGCGCTGTCGCGCAAGCTGCTGGGTGAAGAACTGGTGCTGCCCTCGCTGCCGACCTGGTGGTGTGGTGAATCGGCCGCCTGGCAGGACGTGCGCGACGACCTGACCGAACGCGTGATCCGCCCCAGCTACCCGCATGCCGGCACACCGGGCTTTGGCGGCTCCAGCACCGTGCGCCAGAGTTTTGACGCCGTCATCGGGCGTGTGCTGACGCCGCCTGCGCTCAAGGCCTGGCGCGAACGCATTGACCACGACCCGGCCGCCTACACGGTGCAACGTTTCGAGCCCTATCCCCAGGCACCGGTCTGGTCGGGTGGGGCGCTGAGCATGCGGGGCGCATCGCTGCGGGTGTACGCCTTGTCCGACGGGCAGGGTGGCTGGCAGGTCCTGCCCGGAGGCATGACACGCATTGCCACGCGCGACGCCGGCCCCGTTTCCATGCAACTGGGCGGCAGCAGTCTGGACACCTGGGTACTGACCGAGGAGCCGGTGGACACCTTCTCGATGCTGCCCTCGTCCATCAAGCTCGACGAGTTGATGCAGCGCCAGCGCCCCGTGGCCAGCCGCACCGGCGAGAACCTGTTCTGGATGGGGCGCTACACCGAACGCACCGAGCAGCAACTGCGCTTGCTGCAAACCTCGGTCAGCCTGCAGTCGGGTGACGACGAGATGCAGGCCAGCGTGTCACGCGCCTTGTCGGATCTGGCCGAGACCAATGGCCTGGTGCCCCCCGGCACACCCAGCCTGATCAAGTCGCCCCGGGTGTTCGAGCGTGCGGCGCTGGATGCCCTGATGGACGTGTCGGCCTCACAAGGGGCCTACAGCCTGGGCTTCAACCTGGGCGCCCTGGCACGCTCCGCGCAGAGCCTGCGTGAGCGCCTGTCGCCCGAGCATGCGCGCTTGTTGCGGGCCCTGGGCAGCGACTTTCAGCACCGCCTGACGCAAGCAGCCATGCCGCCTGACGAACTCGCGCATGAACACGTCGATGAGCGCGGTGAGCAGCCGGCTCGCACCGCACCACCAACCCGCCTGCGCAGCCTCACGCAGGCGCAGGACGCCTTCGAGCACCTGGGCATGCAACTGGCCGCCGTGACCGGTGCCCAGACCGACCGCATGACGCGCGACCCAGGCTGGCGCCTGCTGACCGTGGGCCGGCTCATCGAGCGCCTGACCGGCTATGCCGGCATGCTCAAGGCCTTCTGGGAAAACGAGGCGCTCACGCACCCGCAAGGTTTTGACCTCGTGCTGGACTTGTTCGACAGCACCATCACCTTCCGCGCACGCTTTCAGCGTCGTCTGGAAGTGCCGGCCCTGCTGGCCTTGCTGGTGATGGACGAGACCAACCCCCGCGCACTGGCCTGCGTGCTGCGTCGCTTGCGCACCGAGTTGATCAAGCTGCCCGCCCGCGGCGGCTCGCATGCCGACATGCTGGCTTTGTTGCCTCATGAGGGCGTGGGGGTGTCGCTGGCCGACTTGTGTGCACCAGACAAGGGGCACGAAGCCGTGCTGGCCTTGCTCAACCGCCTGATCGACGCGGGCTGGCGCCTGTCCGACGAAGTCGGGCGCCGCTATTTCGCCCACGCCGAACCGACCGACTCCATGGTGAGCGCATGAGCGAGCCGTCACGCGAACCGCTGAGCGAGCCCATCAGTGAACCTACGAGCGGCCGGGCACGCCTGTCCGTCGAGCACGAAACCCTGTACGAGTACAGCCGCCCGGTGGATCAGGCGCAGCACATCGCCTGCCTGCGCCCCTTGAGCGACGCGGGCCAGACGCTGGAGGTGTTCGACATGTCGGTCAGCCCGACACCTTCGCAACACAGTGTTCGCCGCGACAGCCACGGCAACAGCCGCGCCTATTTCGCGCTGCACGCGGCCCACTCGACCCTGCGCGTCATGGCACGCAGCCAGGTGACGGTCACCGCGCGCTATGAGGGCCTGGCGCCGGATCAAGGCCCGACCTGCGGCGAGGTGAGGGCCTTGCTGGCCTACCGCGCCAAGGCCCCGTTTCAGCCAGCCAGCGAGTTCGTGTTCGCCTCGCCCTACGTGCCCTGCCTGACCGCCTTGCGTGAATACGCCGAGGTCTCGCTCAAGGACGACCGCCCGCTGGCCGAAGCCGCCATCGAACTGATGAGCCGCATCCACGCGGACTTCGATTACGCCCCAGCCTCCACCGACATCTCCACCCCCATCCTGGACGTCTTCCTGCAACGCAAGGGGGTGTGCCAGGACTTCGCGCACCTGATGCTCGGTTGCCTGCGCGCCTGCGGTCTGGCGGGGCGTTATGTCAGTGGCTACCTGCTCACACGCCCGCCGGCCGGGCAGCCGCAACTGGTGGGTGCCGACGCCTCACATGCCTGGGTCAGCGTCTGGATCCCCGGTCTGGGGCTCGATCGAGCCCAGGACTGGCTCGACCTGGACCCCACCAACGACTGCGTGCCCGGGATTCACCACGTCCGGGTGGCCCACGGCCGCGACTTTGGCGACGTCACGCCTTTGCGGGGTGTGATCCGCGGGGGGGGGCGCCACACCTTGTTGGTGCGCGTCACCACCCGCTTGCTGGACGACCCTGTCCGCCAAAACCCTGTTCGCACCAACGCTGCCTAGCGGCGCCCCAATATGGGGAGCATCATGGCGTGAGTGCCCGAAAGCTGTGCCAAGCCAATACCCCTGATGTCGACCCTGGCACACTCTGTGCATGACTGAGTTGACCGCAGCTTTATTCACCCCTGCAAGGGGCCAGACGATGCGATTCTTCGACGAGATGCACGTGAGCAGCGCCCAGGTGCGCGACCACTACAAGACCTACGACCGCTGGTTGGGGCGACAGCCCCGCGAGCTGATGGCCTCGCGGCGCGAAGAAGCAGAGATGATCTTCCGCCGTGTGGGGATCACCTTCGCGGTTTATGGCGACAAGGACGAAGACGGCTCGGGCACCGAGCGTCTCATTCCCTTCGACCTGATCCCGCGCATCATCCCCGCCAGCGAATGGCGCGAGATGGAAAAGGGCTTGAAGCAACGCGTCACCGCGCTCAACCGCTTCCTGGAGGACGTCTACCACGGTCAGGAAATCCTCAAGGCCGGCATCATCCCCGCCGAGCCGGTGCTCAACAACGCCCAGTTCCGCAAGGAGATGGTGGACCTCAAGGTGCCCGGCGGCATCTACTCCATCATCGCGGGCATCGACATCGTGCGCGCCTGCAACCCCGATGGCTCGGGCACCTACTACGTGCTCGAAGACAACCTGCGTGTGCCCTCCGGCGTGAGCTACATGCTGGAGAACCGCAAGATGATGATGCGGCTCTTCCCGGACCTGTTCGCCGAGCACCGTGTGGCCCCCGTGGCCCACTATCCGGACTTGCTGCTCGACACCCTGCGCGCCATGGCACCGGCCAACGTCAACGAGCCGACCGCCGTGGTGCTGACCCCGGGCGCCTACAACTCGGCCTACTTCGAGCACGCTTTCCTGGCGCAGCAGATGGGCATCGAGCTGGTGGAAGGGCAGGACCTGTTCGTCAAGGACGACTTCGTCTACATGCGCACCACCCGTGGACCGCAGCGCGTGGACGTGATCTACCGCCGCCTGGACGACGACTTCATGGACCCCGAGGTCTTCCGCAAGGATTCGACCCTGGGCGTGGCCGGCCTGCTGCGCGCCTACCGTGCGGGCAACGTCACGCTGGCCAACGCCTTTGGCACCGGTATCGCGGATGACAAGTCCATCTACCCCTACGTGCCCAAGATGATCGAGTTCTACCTGGGCGAAAAACCCATCCTGCAGAACGTGCCGACCTATGTCTGCCGCGAGAAGGACGACCTCAAGTACACCCTGGACAACCTGGCCGACCTGGTCGTCAAGGAAGTGCACGGGGCCGGGGGCTACGGCATGCTGGTGGGGCCGGCGGCCACCAAGGCCGAGGTCGAAGACTTCCGCAAGGCGCTGATCGCCAACCCGAGCAACTACATCGCCCAGCCCACGCTGTCGCTGTCGACCTGCCCGACCTTTGTCGAGTCCGGCATCGCGCCGCGCCACATCGACCTGCGGCCCTTTGTGCTCTCAGGCAAGACGGTGCAGATGGTGCCCGGCGGCCTGACCCGCGTGGCACTCAAGGAAGGCTCCCTGGTGGTCAACAGCTCGCAAGGCGGTGGCACCAAGGACACCTGGGTGCTCGAAACCTGATCTGAATTGCTGTTTTCACGGAGGACACCGCCATGCTCAATGAACGCATCGAAAGCCATCTGCCCTCCCACCTGATCGAGACTGAAACAGGGGCCTTGCGCGCAAGCAATGCCTCGCATCTGGAGACCAAGCCCATGCTGTCGCGCACCGCTGACCACCTCTTCTGGATGGCACGCTACATGGAGCGCGCCGAAAACACCGCACGCCTGCTCGACGTCAACTACCAGACCTCGCTGCTGCCGCAATCGAGCGAGTCCGCGCAGGCGGGCTGGCGCGGCCTGCTGGGCATCAGCGAGTTGATGCCCGAGTACACGGCCAAGTATGAAGACATCAACGCGCGTGACGTGATGGCCTTCATGGTGACGGACGCGACCAACCCGTCGAGCATCCTCAACTGCCTGCGTGCCGCGCGTGAGAACGCCCGGGCCGTGCGCGGCGCCCTGACCACCGAGGTGTGGGAGACCATGAACCAGACCTGGCTGGAGTACAACCGGCTGGTCAAGTCCGGTGCCCTGGCCAAGGACCCCGGCGAGCTGTTCGAATGGGTGAAGTTCCGCTCGCACCTGTCGCGCGGCGTGACCCTGGGCACCATGCTGCAGGACGAGTCCTTCCACTTCCAGCGCATTGGCACCTTCCTGGAGCGCGCCGACAACACCGCGCGCCTGCTGGACGTGAAGTTCCACGCCCGCAACACCGAGTTCTTTGGCTCCGGCCTGGGCAACGAGGGCAAGGAGGTGGACTTCTACCACTGGTCTGCCGTGCTGCGCAGCGTGTCGGCCTTCGAGGTGTACCGCAAGGTCTACCGCAACGTGATCCGCCCCGAGAAGGTGGCCGAGCTGCTGATCCTGCGTGCCGAGATGCCACGCTCGCTCGTGTTCTGCATGGACGAGGTCGTGAGCAACCTGCGCGCCGTGGCCAACGACCACAGCCATGAGACCCTGCGCCGCGCCGGTCGCCTGCGTGCCGACCTGCAGTTTGGCCGCATCGACGAGATCGTGGCCACGGGCCTGCACGCCTACCTCACGCAGTTCCTCGACCGCGTGGGTGACCTGGGTTATGGCATCAGCCGGGACTTCCTGATGCCGGCTTGAGCCTTGGCCAGGCCCTGGCGACAGGCGTGAAAAAGCCGACCCGCGGGTCGGCTTTGTTTTGGGTGCAACGTGGCGCTACATGTGCAGCGCCGCGCGGGAGCGACCCAATCAGGCCCGATCAGGCCCGATCAGGCCGCGCGGCGGCGGGCCATGATGGCGCCGAAAGACAGGCCCAGCGCCAGGTAGGCCAGGGTGCCCGCTTCAGGCACGGGTGCCGTGGTGCCACCAATGGCAAAGCGCGTCTGGCCGGCGGCGATGGCGGCATTGAGGTTGCTCAGGAATGCGCCGTTGAGCGTGAAGGTCTGGTTGATGAAACCGGTCGACACGAGGTCACCACCATACGTGGCACCTGTGCCCAGATCGGTGTAGATGCCCGCGTCACCGTTGCCGTTGACCAGCGTGCCAATGTCGCCGGTGTAGTCCACCAGGGTGTATTGCAGCGGCGCGGTGACGTCAAAGCTGTTGAGCGTCAGGGTGGCGCTGGTCACCGGGGCGGTCAGGCTGGAGATGTCGAAGACGAAGAAGTTGTTGTAGTAGTGGCCGCCGCAGTTGTTGCAGAAACCAGCGATGTAGTTCTGGTTGTCCGGATTGTGGACCGCGTCGTCACGGTACCAGCCGCTTTTGGACAGGTTCACCGTCTCCGTGCCGTTCAGCAGCAAGGCATTGCTGGCCGAGGTATCGCTGGAGCCGAAGATGTAGGCGTCACCCTCCATGGCGTGCGCCGAGGCACCGGCGAACAGGGTGGAGGCGACCAGAAGGGCGCAGGCGCGGAAATTCATGGACATCAAAGTTCTCCCTCAAATGATTGAAACACCATGAAGACGATGCCGTTGATCGGCATGCCGCCAGCACACGCTGCGTCTTCGCAAGCTGAGGGGATTCTAGAACTGGATGCCCGGGAAACAGGCGCCGCGAGATCGCCCGAATGGGGGGTTACCCCAATGTGCATCGGCCCTCAACAGCGGCGCTCAACGGTTGGGGAGCGGCGCATCCATGACCACGGACTTGGCGAAGTCTGTGCCGATGACCAGGGAGCCTGCCGCGGTCGGGTGGTTGCCGTCCCAGAAAAGATGCTTGTCGGGGTCGTCACAGACGGGGCCGGGGATGCCCATGAACTTGGGGTCATAGCAGGCTTTCATCACATCGATGCCTTCTGCGGCAGCCTGGCTCACGCGCGTTTGCGAATACGTGAAGGTGTTGAATGTGCGCACGGTGGCCTGGGGGTAGGCCTTGGCAAAGCCGGCGAGCATCTTCGACAAGGCCGCAGCCATCTCGGCGCTCCGTGCCTTTGCGTTCACGTTGTAGTTGGTCAAGGCGGCGTTGTGGATGTGAGCCGATGGCGTGATGCTGAGGTCCGGCATCTGCGGCACGAAGAAGTGCCGGGCACCACGCTGGTACAGGCGCGTCATTCCGGTGCGGATGTCGTCGATGATGGCGGCCGTGATCGCGGGGTTGAACACGTTGCCGTCGGCATAGTAGTCATCGGGGCCCGTCCACAGGACGTACAAGCCATTGGCATCCAGGCGTGCGGTGGTGCTGGGCTGGTTGTCCAGCAGATCCTGGATCTGCTGCAGCATGCCTTTTTGCATGCCGTAAACCGGCACCAGGTTGTTGTAGCCGGAGCGGGCGCCCGCGAACGCGTAGTTCACCAGTGGCAGGTTCAGGGCATTGGCCATGGCCTCCAGCACCACGGGGCCATTCGAAAAGCGGCCCTGGTAGTTGGGGCTCGTTGGCAGGGGTGTCCTGGCACCGTTGCCGCGCATGGCGGCATACAGGTTGCCGGTGTCGCTCATGCTGTCGCCGAACGAAAAGATCTGCGTGTAGCTGTTGGCGTACACCTGTGCCGGCGGCGTGGGGGCGCTGGGCACGGGCCGCAGCCGGGGTGTTTTCTTCAGGGCCAGCATGCGCAGATCGTCAGAGTAGGGCGCCATGTAGGGCACGACCAGCTTGACGAGGCTGTTCCACAGCCCGGGCGTGACGGCGATGGTGTACATGGTGACGGGCGACACCACCACGCCGGACAACTGGCCTGTGGTGGCCAGAAACGGCGTTGGAAGCTCCAGCTGGGCTTGGGCCGATGTGGTGAGCAAGGCGGTGGCGATCAACAGGCCGAGGCGTTGGGGGCGCTTGGGTGTGAGCTTCATGGTGTGGACGTCTCTGTTTTAGTACGGAAGATGTGCGCACCTTGCCATCCGTCGAGCGCGGCTTGTGGATCAGATCACGTCAGCCAAGGGTTGACCCGACCACGCGTTCGCGCGTGACGCAAAGCCCGTCTGCGTCAGGCCTTTAACACTTTTGGACCATGCCGGTGCACCCGGTGTCAGCGATGTTTCTTATTTCGGGCCTTTTCAGCACACAAGGCGGGGCGCGGCAGATGGCATGCCTGACACGGGTGCTTCCTATCCTGATCACATGTTCAAAAGCCTGCTGCCAGGCCTGTGTGAGGAGCTTCCTGTGATGCCAACCCGGTTCGCCATGGTCGCCTTGACGGCGCTTGGTCTTTCGTCTGCTTCTCTGGCCTGGGCCGATCCGGCCAACCATGTGGTGGCCAACTATGGGGATGTCACGCTGCCGTTCACGCGCAGCATTGGCAACACCTTCTCGGGCTCGCCAACCGCCGGGTTCGTCTCCCAGGATGGCCAGCCCGTGGTGTACGCCTCGGTGGGCGGGCTGTCGTACTTCTATGACGACTACGTGTTCAACCTGCCGCTGGCGCCGCAGGCCAGTTTCAACGCGGCCGCTGTGTCCATCGACCTGGGCAGCTTCCTGAGCCTGCAGAATTTTTCTGCCCGGCTGTACAAGCTGGACGCGGGCCTTGACTCCCTGACCACGGGCTTGCCCAGCAGTGGCACGCCCATTCAGGCGTGGACGTCAACCTCGTTGCTGGCCCCGGGCGTGACGGGTACCACGGTGTTGTTCCAGAACGTGGACTTGCAGGCCGGTGCCAGTTATGCACTGGAGCTGCGCGGCACCATCAACGGCAGTTATGGTGGCAGTTATGGCGGCAACCTGAACATCACGCCGGTGCCGGAGCCCAGTGGCATGGCCTTGCTGGCGGCCAGCCTGGGCGTGATGACACTGGTCAAGCGCCGCCGTTCGTGAATGCTTGAATGAGCGTACCCGAGGGGGCAAGCAAAAAGAAAAAAGGCCGAACACCACTGTTCGGCCTTTTTGCTTGGGCGCTTGCACCCGTGAGCGTGGGGCTCAGGTTTACTGCGCGGGCGGCACGTAGCCTTGCACCTGCTCGGCGCCGGCGCCAAAGAAGAACTGCTCCATCTGGCGGGCCAGGTACTGGCGCGCGCGGGCATCTGCCAGGTTCAGGCGGTTCTCATTGACCAGCATGGTCTGGTGCTTGAGCCACATCTGCCAGGCTTCCTTGCTGATCTCGTTGTAAATGCGCTTGCCCAACTCACCCGGGTAGGGCGCAAAGTCCAGGCCTTCGCCTTCCTTGTTGAGGTGCTTGCATTGAATGGTGCGTGCCATGGTGGTCTAGTCCAGAGAGAAAAATCGATTACTTGAGTTGCTTGACCAGCACCTGAGAGCGCCGGTCCCACTTGTAGCTGCGTTTGCGGGCTTCGGGCAGCCAGGCCGGGTCGACCGGCGCAAAGCCACGCTTGATGAACCAGTGCATGGTACGCGTGGTCAATACAAACAGTGTGGACAGGCCCATTGCCCGAGCGCGTTGCTCGATGCGTTTCAGAATGCGTTCGCCGTCGCCCTGGCCCTGTACGCTCGGCGAGATCGTGAGGGCCGCCATTTCGGCCGTGCTGGCCTCGGGGAAGGGGTAAAGGGCGGCGCAACCGAAGATCACGCCGTCGTGCTCGATCACGGTGTACTGGGCCACGTCGCGTTCGATTTCGGTGCGGCTGCGTTTGACCAGCGTGCCGTCCTGCTCGAAGGGTTCGATCAGCTGCAGGATGCCGCCCACGTCATCCGGCGAGGCTTCGCGCAGGCTTTCGAGCTTTTCGTCCACGATCATGGTGCCCACGCCATCGTGCGTGAACACCTCCATCAGCAGCGCGCCGTCCACCAGGAAGGGGATGATGTGCACGCGCTCCACGCCGCCTTCGCTGGCCTTGACGGCGTGCTGCAGGTAGAAGGCCGTGTCGGTGGGCTGCAAGGGGTTGGGCAGGGCGGCCAGCAGGCGTTTGGCCTCGGCCAGGGCCAGTTCCTGGTCGATCTCGACATCGGGGTCGTGCTGTTTGGCTTCCAGCTCCTTGGCCTTGGCGGGGTCCTGCACGATGCTTTGCAGGATGCCGCGCACCTCGGTCACGAAGATGAGCTTGTCGGCCTGCAGGGCGATGGCGGCGCTGGTGGCCACGTCTTCCATGCTGAGGTTGAAGGCCTCACCAGTATGTGAAAAACCGAAGGGCGAGAGCATGACCAGGGCGCCGGTGTCGATCGCACGGCGCACGGCCATGGCGTCGATCTTGCGGACCAGGCCCGTGTGCATGAAGTCCACGCCGTCAACGATGCCGACGGGGCGGGCGGTCACGAAGTTGCCCGAGATGACGCTGACCGAAGCACCGGCCATGGGCGTGTTGGGTAGCCCCAGCGAAAAAGCTGCCTCGATTTCATAGCGCAGCTGGCCGGCGGCTTCCTGGGCGCAGTCGAGTGCCACGGGGTCGGTGATGCGCATGCCGTGGCTGAATTTGGACTCCTGCCCCTTGGCGCGCAGCTGCTCTTCGAGCTGCGGGCGAAAGCCATGCGCCAGCACGATCTTGATGCCCATGGCCTGCATCAGGGCCAGGTCTTGCACGAAGCTCTCGAGCTTGCCTGCGGCGATCAGCTCGCCTGACAGGCCGACGACAAAGGTCTTGCCCCGGTGCGCGTGGATGTGGGGTGCCACGGAACGAAACCACGGCACGAAGGTGTGGGGAAAGACCAGGTCCATTGAGAGGATGCAAGAGGGGCGCCAGCAAGGCGGCCGTTCAAAAAGGGTGGGGAATGCGTCAAGCCGTAATGTTACGGGCAATGTGCGTCTTCCACACGTTGTTGAACGGGCCTTGCGTGCGCGCCCGTGCGCCGCCTCTCACAGTTTGGGGCGTTTGTCGAACCAGGGGCGGGCTTGTTCCAGCTGGGCGGCCAGTTGCAGCAACAGGGTTTCCGAGTTGACGCCGCCCACGAATTGCACGCCCAGGGGCAGGCCATCAGGCGTCCAGTACAGCGGCACGGACATCGCCGGGCGGCCGGTGATGTTGGCCAACTGGGTATAGGGCGTCCAGGCGAGGTTCTTGAGGATGACGTCGCGGAAGAAGCGGGTCTTGCGGACGATCCCGAACAGGCCCAGCCCGGACATGAGCTTGTTGACCATGTGCAACGCCGGTGGGGTGGTCAGGGCGCCGATGGGGATGGGCGGCGCGCTGAGTGTGGGCGAGAGCCAGAAATCGAACCGCGCGTGAAAGCGGGCCAGGTCCATGGTGTGCTGGTGCCAGCGCTCCAGGCAGGCGATCAGCTCAGGTGCAGAGACCGTTCGTCCCACCGCTGCCAACACCTGGGTGTCGGGTTCGCAGTCCGAGGGCTTGATGCCCATTTGCCGACCGAGTTCGTCGATCAACATGGCCTGGGCGCAGGACCACGTCAGCAAGAAATCGGCCGACAGTTGCTCGCCGTCGAATGGCAACTTGACCTCTTCGACATGGTGGCCCAGCGAGGTCAGCAGCTTGACGGCATCCTCGGTGGCGGCCACCGCCTGCGGGTCGACGGGCGTGCCTGTGGGCGAGACGGTGGCGTAACCGATGCGCAGCGCCTTGGGCGGCCGGGTGATGGCCTGCAGATAGGGCTGCTCGGGTGGAGGCATCCAATAAGGAGCATGGGGCTCGGGGCCTTGCAGCAGGTCAAGCATGGCGGCGGTGTCACGCACGCTGCGTGACACCACGCCTTGCACGGCGGCACCGAACAGGCCTTCTGCGGCCAGCGGGCCCATGGAGATGCGGCCGCGCCCGGCCTTCAGGCCGAACAGGCCATTGCAAGCCGCGGGGATGCGGATGGAGCCACCGCCATCGTTGGCGCCGGCCACGGGCACAATGCCGGCGGCCACGGCCGAGGCGGAACCGCCAGACGAGCCGCCCGGCGTGCGAGACGTGTCCCACGGGTTGCGGGTCACACCGCAAGCCAGGGGCTCGGTGACGTTGCGCGCGCCGAACTCCGGGGAGTTGGTGGCGCCGAAGATGACCAGGCCGGCGTCGTTCCAGCGTCGGACGACGTCGCTGGTGAGCGGGGCAGGCTGGTTTGCAAGCCGGCGATTGCCCCAGCCACAGGGCACGCCCTCCCACTCCTGGAACAGATCCTTGATCAGGAAGGGCACGCCGGCAAAGGGCTGGTCGGGACGGAAGCCCTGCTTGACGCGTTGCTGCGCGCGGTCGTCGTAGCGCCGGATGATGGCGTTGAGCTTGCCGTTGACCTCATCGGCCCGGCTGCTGGCCGCCGCCAGCAATTCCGCAGGCGAGACCTCGCCGCGACGAACAAGGTCGGCCAGGCCCAGGCCGTCGTACTGGATGTAGTCGTGAAATTCCATGGCCGGCATCATGGCTGACTTTTTTCGTGCCGCGCATCCGTTTTTGCCTTGAAACGTGTTGCGTTGTTTTTGACAAGGTGCGCCAGCTTTCTGCCGCTCTGGTGGCCGCGAACGCATGGCGCCGGGCGCCTCGGGCACTCGCTGGATAATGTGCGCCTTGCCCGCGCGCCACCAAGTCTTCCGTGTCTGTCCGTCCCACCCTCATCGAGTTTCCCGAATCCCTGCCTGTCAGCGGCAAGCGCCACGAAATCGAGGCGGCTTTGCGCGAGCACCAGGTCATCATCGTCTGTGGCGAAACGGGCTCGGGCAAGACCACGCAGCTGCCCAAGATCGCGCTGGCCATGGGGCGAGGTGGCTGGGGGCAGGAGCGGGATCCGAACGCCCCACGCCACCTGCGGCCCAAGCTGATCGGCCACACCCAGCCCCGGCGGATCGCGGCTTCCAGCGTGGCCAAGCGCATTGCGGAAGAGCTCAACTCGCCGCTGGGCGAGGTGGTGGGCTACAAAGTGCGCTTCCAGGATCGCCTGCAGCCCGGCGCCAGCGTCAAGCTGATGACCGACGGCATCCTGCTGGCCGAAACCCAGGGTGATCCGGACCTCAGGGCCTACGACACCATCATCATCGACGAGGCGCACGAACGCAGCCTCAACATCGACTTCCTGCTGGGTTACCTGCGCCAGTTGCTGCCGCGCCGGCCTGATCTGAAGATCATCGTGACCTCGGCGACGATCGATGCCGAACGGTTTGCCAAGCACTTTGAATCTGCCAAGGGGCCGGCGCCGGTCATCATGGTCTCGGGGCGACTGTTCCCGGTGGAGCAGCGTTACCGGCCGTTCGAGGAAAGCCGCGAGTACGGTCTGAACGAAGCCATCACCGATGCGGCGGACGAACTCTGGCGCGAGGGCAGCGGCGACATCCTCGTCTTTCTGCCCGGCGAGCGCGAGATCCGCGAGGCGGCGGACCACCTGCGCAAGCACTTCGCTCACCACCGCGTCACCGCCAACATCCTGCCGCTGTTCGCGCGCCTGAGCCAGCAGGAGCAGGACGAGGTCTTCAAGACCGGCGGCGGGCGGCGCATCGTGCTGGCCACCAACGTGGCCGAAACCTCGCTGACGGTGCCGGGCATCCGTTATGTGATCGACTCGGGCATGGCGCGGGTCAAGCGCTACAGCTTTCGCAACAAGGTCGAGCAGCTGCAGATCGAGCCCATCAGCCAGGCCGCGGCCAACCAGCGGGCCGGGCGATGCGGCCGGGTGGCCAATGGCATCTGCATCCGCCTGTATGACGAGAAGGATTTCAACGCGCGGCCGCGCTTCACCGATCCGGAAATCCTGCGGTCTTCGCTGGCGGGCGTGATCCTGCGAATGAAGTCCTTGCACCTGGGCCTGGTGGACGACTTCCCCTTTATCGAGCCGCCGCTGCGCAAGGCGATCGCCGACGGCTACCAGCTGCTCAACGAGCTGGGCGCGGTCGACGACAACAACGAGATCACCAAGCTGGGCATGGACCTGGCCCGCCTGCCGCTGGACCCGCGCGTGGGCCGCATGATCCTGGAAGCCAAGGACCGGCAGGCCCTGGCCGAGGTGCTGGTGATCGCCGCGAGCTTGAGCGTGCAGGACGTACGTGACCGGCCCATCGACCAGCAACAGCAGGCGGATACCAAGCACAAGCAGTTCGACGACGAGAAGTCGGAGTTCATGGGCACGCTGAAATTGTGGAAGTGGCTGGATGACTCGCGCGGCGGGCACGGGCAGCACGAGCCGGGGCAGCCTGAGAAACACAAGCTCAGCCACCGCAAGTACGAGCAATTGCTGCGTGACAACTACATCAACCCGCGCCGTGTGCGCGAGTGGCGGGATGTCTACACGCAGCTGCACACCGTGGTGGCCGAGCACAACTGGCGCCTCAATGGCAGCCCCGCCACGTATGAGCAGGTGCACCTGTCACTGCTGGCCGGTTTGCTGGGCAACATCGGCTGCAAGAGCGATGACGAAGACTGGTACCTGGGTGCGCGCGGCATCAAGTTCTACAAGCACCCTGGCGCCAACCTGAGCAAGAAGCCGGGGCGATGGATCCTGGCGGCCGAACTGGTCGAGACCACGCGCCTGTTCGGCCGTGGCATCGCCAACATCGATCAGCAGTGGCTGGTGTTCATGGGCGGCCACCTGCTCAAGAAACAGTTGCTCGAACCCCATTGGGAAAAGAAGGCCGCCGAGGTGGTGGCGCTGGAGCGGGCCACGCTGTATGGCCTGGTGGTCTACAACAACAAGCGCGTCAACTTCGGGTTGGTTGATCCGCCCAAGGCGCGCGAGATCTTCATCCGCGAAGGCCTGGTGAACGACGAGTGGGAAACGCGCCTGCCCTTCCTGGCGGCCAACCGCAAGCTGATCAACCAGGTCGAGCAGCTGGAGCACAAGTCGCGCCGGCAGGACGTGCTGGTCGACGACGAGCTGATCTTCGCCTTCTACGACGCGCAGATCCCGCCCGAGGTGATGAGCGGCCACAGCTTCGAGCGCTGGTACAAACAAGCCAGCCGCGAGAACCCGAAGCTGCTGTACCTCAGCCGCGAAGAGCTGATGCGCCACGAGGCCGCCGGCATCACCAGCAGCGCCTTCCCCAAGGTCTTGCGCATCGGCGGGGTGGACTGCACCACGGCCTATCTGCACGAGCCTGGTGACGCGCGCGATGGTGTGACCGTGACAGTGCCCATCTTCGCGCTCAATCAGGTCAGCGAAGAAGCGGGTGAATGGCTGGTGCCGGGCATGTTGAAAGACAAGGTACTGGCCCTGGTCAAGAGCCTGCACCAGAAGCCGCGTGCACGCCTGGTGCCGCTGCCGGACTATGCCGAGTCCTTTGTCGAGTCGGCCGAGTTCGGCAAGGGCAGCCTGATGGACGCCTTGCTCAAGGCCGTGCGCGACAAGACGCAACTGGACGTCAAGCGCGCGGACTTCAAGCTCGACATGCTGTCGCCGCACCTGTTCATGAACTACCGGGTGGTGGACGAACACGGCCGCCAGCTGGGCATGGGCCGCAATCTGCCGGCGCTGAAGGCTGAGCTGGGCTCGCTGGCACGCGGGGCCTTCCAGGCGCTGGCGGCGCTCAAGGCGCAGGCGGTGGTGCAGGGTGGCGATATGGCCTCGGCGCCTGAGCGGCAGGTTTCGGCTGCGCAGCAGGCGGGGGCGCCACAAGGTGGGGCTCAGCCCGGTGGGGCCAAGCCTGGCTTGCAGCGCGTGCAGGGTGCGCAGGCGGCAGGCAAGGGCGGGGCGGGCAACGCCGCCGCGCCCGCTGGCAACAAGCCCGCCCAGGCCGCCCAAGCCCTGACGGACTGGACCTTTGGCGAGCTGCCCGAGCTGATGGAAATCCAGCGTGGTGGCCACACCCTCATCGGTTTCCCGGCGCTGATCGACAAAGGCCAGCACGTCGAGATCGAGGTGTTTGACGAGCCCGACGTGGCCGCAGCCAAGCACCGCGCGGGCCTGCGCCGCCTGATCGCTCTGCAGATCAAGGAGCCGCTGAAGTACCTTGAGAAGAACATCCCCGATCTGCAGAAGATGGCCATGACCTACATGAGCCTGGGCACGGCCGACGAGCTGCGTGACCAGATCATCGAAGTGGCGCTGGACCGCGCTTACCTCAACGACCCGCTCCCCACTGACGCCGCCAGCTTCAAGGCGCGGGTGGAAGAAGGGCGCACGCGCCTGAACCTGATCGCGCAAGAAGTGGCCCGCCTGACCGGCAACGTGCTGACCGAGTACGCCGCCGCCACACGCAAACTCAAGGACGCCCGCCCCCCGAAGGACGTGGCCGACGACATCACCGCGCAACTGCAGCGCCTCATGCCCAAGCGCTTCGTGGCGCTGACGCCCTACACGCAGATGCAGCACTTCCCGCGCTACCTCAAGGGCATCACCCTGCGGCTGGACAAGCTCAAGGGCGACCCGGCGCGGGACACGCAGCGCCTGGCCGAGCTGCGCCCGCTAGACCAGCGCCTGACGCGCCGCTTGAGCGAGCTCAAGGGCACGCATGACGCCCGCCTGGACGAGTTCCGCTGGTTGCTGGAAGAACTGCGCATCAGCCTGTTCGCGCAGGAGCTGCGCACGCCGCAGCCCGTGAGTGTCAAGCGGCTGGAAAAAGTCTGGGCTCAGATGACGTCCTGAGGCTGGCGGCTCTGCTGCCGGAAGGCCGAGGGCGTCTGCCCCGTCCAGCGTTTGAAGGCGTGCGCAAAGGCCGCGGTCTCGCTGTAGCCCAGCTTCTCGGCAATCAGTTCGATGGGCAGCTGCGTGTGGCGCAGATGGTGGATGGCGCGCTGCTGCTGGATCTGCGTGACCAGATCCTGAAACGTGCAGGATTCGCTTTGCAGCCGCCGCCGCAGTGTGCGCTCTGCGCAATGCAGGCGCTCGGCCACTGTGCCCAGGTCCGGCATGGGGTGGGTGCTCAGCAACAGGTTCTCGACCTGCCTGGTCCAGGGGTTCTGCTGGCGCTTGAGCAACTGGGCATCACATTGCTCCTGCATGATCTTGAGCGTGATGGGGTTGGCCAGCCTCAAGGGCTTGAGCAGTGACTGCCTGTGCGCGATCACACGCGTCTCGCTGGCGCCGAAATGCACGGGCCAGCCAAAGAAGGCCTGCACGGCGCCTATGTCGGCGGGCGCATCCATGGCGATCTCCATGTCGTCCACCAGTTGCGCCCAATCCTCCGCGCCCGCCTCCTTGCTCAGGTTGCGGATGAAGGCCAGATCCCGCATCAGGTAAAAGTCGCGGCATTCACCCAGGTCCATGCAGTCTACATAGCGCGCGCAGACCTGCTCACCGGCTTCTTCCATCAGGACGCGAAAGGGCGTGAAGGTCAGGTCTACATAGCGGGCCAGGAAGCGGCAGGCCTCCAGCATGGTGGGGTGGCTCACCAGCGCCGCACCCAGCGTGCCGAAGCTGTTGTAGTGATAGAAGGTGCTGGCGCGCAGGCCGGGCACCGATTCACGGGTCAGGCTCAGGTAATTGCGCACCACGATCAGCTCATGGCTGAAGGGCACGTCCCGGTTGGCATCGCGCAGCAAGGCTTCTGTCAGGCCGGTGCCCTGGAGCAGCTGTGCACTGTCCAGCCCCTCGTCCAGCGCGCACTGGAGCAAGGGGTAAACCGACATGGTGGGGACGCGAAGCGAGCGCTCGTTCATGACATCGTGATGGGCCTGAGGCATGGGTGCTGACAGCTCATGAAGCGGAATGGCCAGATCGATCAGTAGCCTGACCGTTCGCAGCATCCACACCGGTGGGCTGCCTGCCTAGCATGAGCCTGTTCATGATAACGAGGAGCAGTCGTGCAGTTGAGCGATGAAGACATCGTCATGATCGACGACAGTTTGCGGCACCTGTGCAAGGACCTGGCAGCGGCCGTGTTCTCCAGGCCGGAGCGGGCATGTGAGCCTGAGCCGTTTGTTCGGGCGATGAATCTGGTGATGGATCAAGGATTCGTCAACACGGATGAAGAATCGGGTTGCGGTTTGTGGGAAGCATGCGGGCAGGCGCCCCAGCTGGCCTTGACCTTGCGCAGCCTCACGGCGCTTGCCAGGGTAAACGCGGCCCTGGCCTTGAGCTTGCACCGCTCAGCCCTGGCGCATTTTGTCTTGCGGCAGTTGGGCCGGACCGACATGGGCGTATCGCACCCTGGCATCTGCCTGCATGGGCGGCATGGCATCGGCCGAGGCGAGCTGGCCAACTGGTGGCGTGGCCAGCCGGTGGATGAGGCCGTGCTGCGTGACGTGTTGGCCCCTGATCGGCCCTTCAGTGGCCTCATGCAACCGCAGACGCAGCTGCTGCTGGCACCAGCCTTCACCAAAGGGACGATGGCCTGGCTGTTGATCCAGGGCCAGGTCAAGCGGGTCGAGCCCGGCCATGGCCTGGACGAACTGCACGATGGCGCTTTCGAGCCTGCCCAGGTTCAAGTCATCGCCTTGCCCGAGCAGCAGGCCAGGGCCCTGTCCATGGATATCTGGCACCGCGAGTGGCTTGGCCTGCTGGCCATCCAGCAAGGTTGCGTCCAGCAGATGACGGAGATGGCGCGGCAGTTCAGCGCCTTGCGCTTCCAGGGTGGGCGCGTCATCGCCGGGCATCCGGCCGTGCAGATCATGTTGTCTGACATGCAAATGGCCTTGACCGATGTGCGCACCGTGCTCGCTGGCCAGGCGCTCAACGAAGCGGGCTTCGCCGATTTGCTGCGAGCCCGCAACAGGCTCAACGATGGCCTGGCGCTGGCCGCCAATGTGGCCATGCAGACCTTCGGTGGGCTGGGCTATATGCGGGACAACGGCATCGAAAAACGCTGGCGGGATGTCAACCACCTGCGGCAGCAAAGCGGCGGCGCGCTGGACATGCAGTTGATGTCCGCCAACTGGTGCAGCAACACGGGAGCCACGGCATGAGCACGCTTGACCACATCGACGGGCATGTGCCGCCCGTGCACAGGCTCAACCCCCTGCAGCGCATCAAGGAACTCAACACCTTGGCCCGGGCCTTGACCCACTACGGCCCCGCCGACCTCTGGGAGATGGACACCGCCAGCCTGCCAGCGGCACTGGGCCAGTTGCGTCGGCGTGCGCGGCAGTTCGCACAGACCCACATGGCACCCCATGTGCGCCTGCTGGACGAAGCCGAGCATGCACAGCCCGGCACCCTGCACCCCGTGGCGCGGCAACTGTTGATCAAGGCCGGGCACGAGGGCTTGATGTCCAACGTGGTGCCGGCGCCGCTGGGTTCGGCCTCACTGTGGGACATGCGCTTCTCGCCCGCCTACCGCATGGCGATCCAGGTCGAAGAACTGTCGGCCGTTTGCGCCGGGCAGATGCTGCTGTTGAGTGCGCACAACCTGGGCCTGGCACCCGTGCTGCTCAGCGGCGACCTGAAAGCCATGTGGCGCTTCATTCGCCCCATGCACCAGGATTTCATGCGGGGCCAGCCGCACCTGTTCGCCTACGCCATCACCGAGCCCACCGCTGGTAGCGATGTCGAGGATGGCCACGGCGCGCAGACCAACCGCCCCCGTGTGGTGGCCAGGGCCGTGCCCGGCGGCTACCGCATCAGCGGCCAGAAGTGCTACATCAGCGGCGGTGACGTGGCGCGCAAGGTGGCCGTGTTTGCCTCGCTGGAAGGCGAGGGCTTCGAGTCCTGGACTTGCTTCATGCTGGACGCCAGCAACCCCGGCATGAGCGCCCGCCGCACCGAGCTGAAGATGGGCATGCGCGCCAGCAGCGCCGCCGAGCTGACTTTCGAGGACGCCTTCGTGCCGGACGCCGACGTGATCGGTGGCCTGCGCAAGGGCTGGGCACTCAACCGCGCCACCCTCAATGCGTCGCGCTACCCCGTGGCCGCCATGGCCGTGGGCATCGCCCGCCGGGCTTGCGAACTGGCCTTGAGCCATGCGATGGACACCCGCCTGGGCGGCCGCCCGCTCATCGCCTACCAGGAGGTGCAGTTGCAACTGGCTCAGATGGTGGCCGAGACCCGCACTATCCGCTCCCTGCTGTGGCAGCAAGCCAGTGCCAGCCAGCAGGCCCGGCAATCGGGTGCCTGCATCAGCAAGTTCATGGCGACGGACCTGGCCCAGGCCATCTGTGAGATGGGCATGGCCTTGATGGCCGAGCACGGCACACGCACGGCCACCGGCCTGGAAAAGCTGCTGCGCGACATTCGCCTGACCCGCATCTTCGAGGGCACCAACCAGATCAACCGCCTGGGCCTGATCGAGGACATGCAGCCCCAACTGCTGGCCCACATGGCCGGCCAGCCCATCCATATCAGCGTGTAAGCCAACCAGGACAAGACATCATGCGAACCTATTTCGACGTGGACAGACAGACTTACCCGACGCGCGTCGGGCCGGTGGAGCTGCCCATCCTTTACTACAACGCCGCGGCCGTGTTCGCCTCGTTCCTGGTGGACGAGGACAAGGCCCAGGCTGTCTTGCCCCCGGAGCTGAAGGCCGTGACCCTGCGCCCAGGCAAGGGGCTGGTGACCGTGGCCTTCTTCGAGTACGTGGACACCTCCGTGGGTTCGTACAACGAGATGGGCATTGCCGTGGCCGGCAGCCCCGTCAAGTCGAGGTTCAAGGACACGGCCGCCTGGCATCTCGGGCAATCGGCCCTGCCGGGCATGTACGTGGCGGACTTGCCCGTGACCACCGCGGCCGCCCATGCCGCCGGGCATGATTGCTGGGGCTACCCCAAGATCATCGTGCCCATTGACTTCCAGTTGCGAGACCGTGATCTGGATTGCGGGGTGCGCAGCGAAGATGGACAGGCGCAGCTTTGCCGCCTGTCCGGCCGCATCGGGTCGGGCGTGAGGATGTCGGCGCCCAACCTCATGACCTACACGCTGTTCAAGGGGCAACTGTGGCGCACGGTGATCAACACGCGCGGCCGCATGCGGCACGCGCTGGGCGGCGAGGTGAGGCTGCAGTGCGATGGCGACGGCGCCCACCCGCTGAGCACACGCCTGCGTGACCTGGGCCTGCATGGCGCCAAACCCCTCATGGTGCAGAGCATTCAAGGGATGCAGGCGATCCTGCCCGCGGGCGTGCCAGTCAAATGATTTTCGGCTGAGCAGCCTGGGCCGGCGGTTTTCGGTATAAACTCTCGGTCTCGTCGGGGCGTAGCGCAGCCTGGTAGCGCATCTGCTTTGGGAGCAGAGGGTCGTGAGTTCGAATCCCACCGCCCCGACCATTGAATCAACGGGTCAGCATCTTGTGGTGCTGGCCCGTTTTGTTTTGTGTGCTCGTCTGGGCGCTCGCTCATTCAGAGGCTGTTCGCGGGCGTTGGCGTCTCCTAGAATGCCTGCCACTGCGGCATATTGCACACCCGTTTTGTGATGCAAAAAGCCGCCAGGGAGGCCGGCTTTGAAGATCAGCACAAGTACTCGAACCAGGCGCACGCAGCGGGGCATGTCCCTGCTGGAAATGGTGTGCACCGTTTCCATCATGGGCGGCTTGTCCGCGACGGCCTTGCCGCATTTCGCGGATCTGCCGGGCGATGCACGCAAGTCGGTCGTCATGAACATGCAGGGCGCCTTGACGTCCGCCAGCACGCTGATGCACATGAAATGTGCCACCCAGTCGGATTGCAGTCTCCACAGCGGGGGCGCCTTGGTGGCCATCAGCGACACGAGCGTGGCCATGACCCGAGGCTATCCACAGGGCGGTGATCCAGCAGGCATCCAGAACGCCGTGCAGTTCTCTGGTTTCGTCCCTGTTCATGTCGGCGAGAAAACCGTCTTCCAGAAGGAGGGCGCGCCGGATGCCACTGCATGCTCGGTGAGCTATGTGTCTCCCCAGGTCGATGGTGGCTTGCCGCTCATCACGGCCGAGGTTTCCGGTTGCTGACCGCCGACCCTGCCTGAATCACGCTGCGCCGGACCTGACACCCGCGGCGCCGCCCGACAACTGCTGTCGCAGGAAGGGCACCACGGCTTGGGCCACGCCCTGAGGGTCATCCGCAAAAGGGAAGTGCCCGCTTTGCGGCAACAGCACTACCTGCGCTTTGGCAAAGGTCTCTTTCTGCTGCTCGGCGTAGCGGGCCGGCAGATACGGGTCGGCCGCGCCCCACACCACGAGCGTGGGCGGGTTGAGGGGCGCGAGCATCTTGCCGAGCGCCTGGCTGCGGTTGTTCAGGTCGCCCGTGGCTCGGTAGAGCTTGAGGATGGCCCGTTTGGTGCCCCAGTCCAGATCCTGGTACATGCGGTTGATGAACTCAAGTGGCAAACCCTTGGGGCAACCCACCGAAATCGCCCATTTGAAGCCGCTGCGGGTGGTGATCAACTGCTGCAGTTCGCCCAGCAAGGGGGTGCGCCAGATGCGTGCCATGTAGTGCCAGCGGTAGCCTTTGAGCACACCCGTGTTGATCAGCGTGAGGCTGGCCAGCCCCAGCGGGTTCATGGCCGCCCACATCAGGCCCCAGGGGCCGCCGAAATCGTGCAGCACCAGGTGGGCTCGCACGATCCCCAGTTGCTTGAGTGCCTCAGTGAGGAAGGCGGTGCCGCCTTCCACGGAGTAGGGATAGTCGGCGGGCTTGTCGGCCTGGCCGAAGCCGGGCATGTCCAGGGCCACGACGCGGCCAAGCGGCGCCACAGCCTGCATCAATGGCCGCCAGTCTTCGCTGGAGCCCGGGTTGCCGTGCACGAAGACCACGGCTTCCGTGGCCTTGAGGTCCTGCCCGCCTTGCAGCACCCGCGTGCGGATGCCGCAGGCGCTCAGGCTGGATGACTGCAGTGGCCACTCGGCTTGGGGTGTGCTGGACATGGGCGGGCTCCTCGTGTTGTAGATGGGGCAGGCCCCAGATCATGCACGCAAAGCCCGCCGTTCGTCATGCACGGGGCGCCCAACCGCCTCAATGTCGCGACGAATGGCAGCCTGCTGCCGCGGTCGGCAATGGTGTGCCGGCCAGGTCATCCAGGATCGGGCAGCAGGCACGCTCGTCGCCATGGCATTGCTCGGCCAGGTCGTTCAAGGTGCGCTTCATGGCTTCGAGTGCCTGGATGCGGGCCTCCAGCGTGGCCACGTGCTGAACGGCCAGCTTCTTGACGGCGGCACTGGAGCGACGGCGGTTGCGCCACAGGTCCAGCAACTGCCCGATGTCTGCCATGCTGAACCCCAGGTCGCGCGCACGCCGGATGAAATGCAGCGTGTTGATGGCGTCTGGGTCATAGCGCCTGTAGCCCGAGTCGGTTCGTGGCGGTGCCGGCAGCAAGCCCAGCCCCTCGTAATGCCGGATCATCTTGGCCGACACGCCCGTCAGCCGGGATGCTTCGCCAATATTGACCGGCTGGCCGGTGGGCGTGGCCTCAGGCAGGGCGTCAGGGCTGGACTTCATAACCTTCTTCACCGATGGCTTGCGCCGTGGCTTCGCGGCTGAGCGTGGTGAGCACCGTGACCGTGCCTTGCGGCAGATCCACCGTCACTGTGGCGCCCGCATCACGACTCTGGATCGCTTTGGTGACGGCTTTCACGCAGTGCTGGCAGCTCATGCCTTTGACCTGAAGTTGATGGTTGTGGGTGTCGCTCATGGAAGTCCTTTCGATGGAATGGTCAGTATCAACGCAGTTCAGTCTGAACCTTGACATCATGGCAAGGTCAAGCGGATGCCCATGACCGTGATCAAACCAGGGTGAGGTGTTCGGCGGACTTGACCTTGACATCATGTCAGGGTTGAAAGTGCCATCATCATGGACCCATTCAAAGGCCGCGTCATGTCCTCCGTTTCTGTTTCTTCGTCGCCGATCGAGCCGGTGCAGCTTGCCGTGCGGGGCATGACCTGCGCCGCCTGTGTCGGCCGTGTCGAGCGCGCCTTGCGCAAGGTGCCCGGTGTGCAGGAGGCGCAGGTCAATTTCGCCACCGAAACCGCCAGCGTCACCTTGAGCCCTGAGGCTTGTGACCTGGACCCAACTGGCCTGGTGAGCGCGGTGGAGGATGCCGGTTACCACGCCTTGATCCAGCAACCGGATGCGCCGGTGGTGGAGGCCGTGGTGCCCTGGTGGGACGTCTGGGGCGCCGTGATCCTGGGGGCTGCGGCCAGCTTGCCCCTGTTGCTGCCCATGCTCTGGGGCGCGCACCATTTCTGGCCTGCCTGGGTGCAGTTCGCGTTGGCCACACCGGTTCAGTTTGGCCTCGGTGCGCGCTTTTACAAGGCGGGCTGGGCCGCGCTCAAGGATGGCAGCGGCAACATGGATCAGCTGGTGGCCCTGGGCACCAGCGCAGCCTGGGGGCTGTCATGCTGGCTGTGGTGGACGCATGCGCAGTCCGTACACGCGGCGCATGGCGGGCCGGATCTGTATTTCGAATCTTCGGCTGTGGTGATCACCCTGGTCTTGCTGGGCAAGGCCCTTGAAGCGCGAGCCAAGCGCCAGACCACGGCCGCCATCCGGGCTCTACAGGCATTGCGGCCTGACACGGTGTCTCGCCTGGGCCCGCAAGGCGAGGTGACCGTGCCCTTGTCCCAGGTGCTGGTGGGCGACACGCTGGTTGTGCGCCCGGGTGAGCGCATCCCCACCGACGGCACGGTCACCGAAGGCGCCAGCCATGTCGACGAGGCCATGCTCACGGGTGAGCCCTTGCCGGTGGCCAAGAACCAGGGCGACCGCCTGACCGGTGGCGCGGTCAACGGCGAAGGGCGGCTGGTCATGCTGGTGACGGCCGTGGGCGGGCAGACCATGCTGGCCCACATCATCCGCCGTGTGGTGGATGCGCAAGCGACCAAGGCGCCCATCCAGCGCGTGGTGGACCGGGTCTCCGCCGTGTTCGTGCCCACGGTGCTGCTGGTGGCCTTGTTGACGGGGCTGGGCTGGTGGTGGTCGGGCGCTGGCGGCGAAGTGGCCTTGATCCGCGCTGTGGCCGTGCTGGTGATCGCCTGCCCATGTGCCTTGGGCCTGGCCACACCCGCGGCCATCATGGCGGGTACCGGCGCGGCCGCACGCCAGGGCATCCTGATCAAGGACCCCGAAGCGCTTGAGACGGCGCACCGCGTGCAGGTCGTGGCATTCGACAAGACGGGGACCTTGACGCAGGGGCATCCCCGGTTGATTGAATGGCAGGTCGCGCACGAACCGGCTGCCCTCGGCGTTGCTTGGGGCAAGCCACAGGCCTTGCAGGTGGCCGCAGCCCTGCAGGCTGGCAGCGAGCACCCCTTGGCGCGTGCGGTGCTGGAGGCCGTGGAAGGCGCGCCCCGGTTTGTCGCGCAAGCTGTTCAGTCCATGCCCGGTAGAGGTGTGGTGGGGCGCTTGAGCGAGGCTGGGGGCCAGGTTGAGTTGCTGGGGGATTGGGGCTTGGGCAGCGCCCGTTGGGTGGAAGAACAGGCTTGCGCCGTTGAGCCTTCTTTGAGGGTTCAGGCGGATGCCTGGGCCACCAGCGGCGCCACGGTGTCCTGGCTCATGCGTCAGGCAGCGGCACCAGCAGGCGGCGAGCCAGTCTGGCAGGTCATGGCGGCCATGGCCTTCGGTGACGAACTCAAGCCAGGTGCCGCCGAGGCCGTGGCCCGCCTGCATGCCCTGAACGTGCGCACCGTGATGATTTCCGGCGACAACCGGGGTGCGGCGCAGGCCATGGCCAGCCGATTGGGCATCCAGCAGGTGGTGGCCGAGGTGCTGCCTGGTGACAAGGCCGACCATATCCAGCATCTGCGGCAAGGCGAGGGCGGTGCACGCCTGACCGTGGCCATGGTGGGCGATGGCCTCAACGATGCGCCGGCGCTGGCCGCTGCCGATGTGGGCATGGCCATGGCCAACCCCGAAGGTGGCACGGACGTGGCGCTGCAGGCCGCAGGCATCACCCTGATGCGCGGCGACCCGATGCTGGTGCCCGCCGCACTGGACATCTCCCGCCGCACCTCCACCAAGATCTGGCAGAACCTGGCGTGGGCTTTTGGCTACAACGTGATCGGCATCCCGCTGGCGGCATTTGGCGGGCTCAACCCCATGCTGGCTGGCGCGGCCATGGCGCTCAGCAGCGTCAGCGTGGTGACCAACGCCTTGTGGCTGTCGCGCTGGAAGCCTGCGCGCATCGCTTAAACTGCCAGCTTGGCTGCCCGTAGCTCAACTGGATAGAGCAACTGCCTTCTAAGCAGTAGGTCGGGGGTTCGAGTCCCTCCGGGCAGGCCAGATGGATTCAGGGATTTCGCCATGTGTTTTTCAGCTATCTGAATGGAAACGCTCAGGTAGACTGCCTCATGGATAGACCCAAAGTTCCTTCTGGAACCACCTCCGCATGTTTGCCTCCATCAAGCGACTGATCGGTTCTGTGCCTTCCAGGCAGGATGAAGGGCAGGCGCTGTCCGCGTGGGCCAAATCCCAGGGGTTCGCCTTCAAGCGCGTCAAGGACAAGACCGGCGGCGGTTACGTGGTCGAGACCGACCAGGGCTGGCGCGTGGAGTGGGGTTCGTCCCAGCGGCCTTACATCATCGGGCACGAGTTGCGTTTTCGATGTGACACCGGCCTGCCGGGTGATGTGCAGATGATCCTGGTGAGCAAGGTGGTGGCCCAGACACTCGAATCCGATGTGTTCAGCCGCTTCACCAACGCCATGCAGACGCAGATCGACAACACCCTGCCTGACGAAATGCGTTGGTTGGCCATGCATCCCCGCGTGAGCCTCAATGCCTCGGCCATGCTGGCCAAGCGCTATGCACTGTTCTGTAATGCCGAGACCGTCATACAGGCCTGGCTGGACGCGCCCACGATTCAGGAACTCGAAAGCGCCGCGGCCAACTGGTGGACAGACGGCCTGTTGTTGGTGATGACGCTCAACAGGGGCATGCTCACCCTGCGCATGCCCGGCCAGAATGTGGAGTCCGGGCAGTTGCAGATGGTGGGCAAGCTGTTTGCACAGCTGTCAACGCGCATGCGCCAGGTGGCTTTCGAGCTGAACTGATTCAGCGGCTCTTGCCCTGCAAGAAACGCTCGATGGCCTGGCCTGCTTCGGGGCGGCTGAGGTTCACCAGGAAGTGTTGCTTTTCGGCGTCCAGGTGGGCGCGCAAGGGGCGGTCTGAATCGTTGACCAACTCTTTCACGCTGGTCAGAACCTGCGGGGCCATCTGCGCCAGTTGCTCCGCCAGCTGAAGCGCATGCTCCAGCACCATGCCGGCGGGCGCCAATCGGCTGACCAGCCCCAGGGCTTGCCATTGCTGCGCAGATTGCTGCTCACCCAGCCACAAACATTCCAGGGCTCTGGCGCGGCCTAATGCCTTGCTCAGGTGCCAGCTGGCGCCACCGTCTGGTGACAGCGCGACCTTGTTGTAGGCCATCACGAAACGGGCGCTTTCCGAGGCCACGATCAGGTCGCAAGCCAGGGCCAGCGACACGCCGCCACCAGCGGCCACGCCCTCCACGGCGGCGATCACGGGCTTGGGAAAGCTGCGCAGCGCCTCGATCCATTGATGGAAGGCGTCCAGGTTCGCGCCTTGTGCCTGCATGTCGTGCTGGCGGTTGTGCGCCAGTCTTTGAAGGTCGCCACCGGCGCAGAAGTGGTCACCCGCACCGGTCAGCACCACGGCACGCACGTCCGGGCTGGATTCGGCCATGTTCAGGGTTTCGATGCCGGCAGCGTAGACCTGTGGGGACAGGGCGTTGCGCGTGGCCGGGCCCGACAGGGTCATCACCAGTGTCTGGCCTTGTCGTTCGGTCTGCAGTTCGGTTGTCATGCTTTATTTGTGGGAAATCGGATGTCTTGTTGTCAGCAAGTCGCAAAGTCGGGAGTTGGCCGCATTCTCACGGGCTTCCCACCAGATGGGAGCGAAAGCCTTCATGCTAGAGTCAAAACCTGGGCCTCATGATGCACCGACATGAATAACTTTAAGCGGGTATCGGCCGCGGTTCTAGCTGGTATGGCGCTGCTGTGTGCAGCTGGGGCTGCCTACGGCTTGGGCTTCGGTCACGCAAACAGCCGAGCCATTTTGGGCGACACCCTGAAGGTGAGCGTCCCCCTTCGCCTTGAGCCGGGTGAGGATGTACCCAATGAATGCGTCGCCGCCGATGTGTATTTCGGTGATGAAAAGGTTTCGCCCAAGGCCATTTTCACCGAGGTGGTGGGCGGCGAAGGGCGTGATCGCGTCCTGTATGTCCGCAGCTCCATCGCCATCAGCGAGCCCGTGGTCACCATTTATGTGGCGGCAGGCTGCAAGTCACGCATCACGCGCAAGATTGTCACTTTCCCGGACCCGCCCAACGCGTCCGTTCCGCTGGTCAGCGAAGCCGCGCCCGTCAGCGTGGCTGACGCCATCCAGGCCGCCACCTTGCCCGCTACGGGCACGGTGAGCCCGCCTGGTGCCTTGCCCATGGGCAAAGCGCCCGACCGCATCGAGGCCTCGGGCAAGCCGGTGCATGCAGAACCATCTGCGCCGGCACGGGCAGATCGGCCCGCCAAGTCTTCCAGGCCTGCAAATGGCGTGATGCCCAGCATGACCATGGCCGATGTGGCCGTGTCGGTGGGTGACAAACCTTCTGCCAGCAAGGCTTCCATGACGAAGGCTGCTGGCAAGGCGCACAGGCACTCGCCCACGCCGGCCCATCAAGGGCCCGCTGAAGGGGGGCGCCTGTTGCTGGACCCCGCCGATGCGGATGCCATGGTGATCCCCAGCCTGCGCATGACGCCGGCCCTGGGTTCGCCCACCTCCGCAGAGGAGACCTCGCCCGAGCTGGTCGCGCGTCGGCAGGCCGCGGCCGCAGTCTGGCTGGCGCTCAACGCGTCGCCTGAGCAGATGGCCCGTGACCGTGATCGCCTGCAGCAGCTGGAGCAGCGCCTGGCGCAACTCAAGCAGCAGGGGGACCAGGCTCAGCAGAACGTGGCGGCCTTGAAGACGCGCCTTCAAAAGGCGGAATCCAGTTCCGGCAAATCGGCCTATCTGCTTTGGGCCCTGATGCTGGCTGCCTTGGCGCTGTCCGCGTATCTGTATCAGCGTCTTCGCCACGAGCGCAAGCGCAATGAATCATGGTGGCACTCTCAGGCTCAGTCCAACCTGAGTGAGCCGGATCTGGACCGCGAGCCGGAGCTTTCGCGCACCTCTGCGGAGTTCGTGCACGTTCCCTCAGGTTCGCCGGCAGCGGAGGGGCAGACCGAGGCTGGGGTGTTCACCCCCATGGCAACCGAGCCCAGCAGTCCGTTGACCTCCGCGGCGATCCACAAGTTCGTGCCGGACGCGGTTCCGCCTGCCGTGCAGGCGCCGCCAGCAAGCGTGGCGCACAACGAGCCGCTGCGTGAAGTGTCGGTTGAAGAGTTGATCGACCTGGAGCAGCAAGCCGAGTTCTTTGTGGTGCTGGGGCAGGACGACGCGGCCATTGATCTGCTCGAAGGCCATGTGCACCACACCACTGGTGCCAGTCCCTTGCCCTTCCTGAAGCTGCTGGAGATCTACCGCCGAGTGGGCAAACGCGCCGACTATGAGCGCGTGCAAGCCGAGTTCAACCAGCGCTTCAACGCCTATGCGCCAGCCTGGGAGGCCGACCTGCAGCAAGGACACACGCTGGAAGACTACCCCGGCGTGATCGAGCGGCTGCAGACCTTGTGGGCGGAGCCTGTCCGTGCCATGGCTGTGCTGGAGAAGTCCTTGACACGGCCTGAAAGCGGCGACGACACCTTCGAGTTGCCAGCCTACCGCGAGTTGCTGTTCCTCTACGCTGTGGCGCGTGACCTGTCCGAGCGCGACATCGTGGACCGCCACAGTGTGGATCTGCTGCTGCCGGTGGTGGATTTATCCGGTCGCGAGCCGATGGAATCGGTTCACGCGACGCCCGTGATCGAGCCCCTGATGGCCACGCGCCCCATCAAGGCTCAGCCGGAAGTCAGCCCCAGCATGAGCCTGGATCTGCAGCTGGACGACCTGCCGGTGACGCCGCCGGATCAACGGCATTGATCAAAGGCCGTAGTCGCCTTCGCTCTGGCTATTGGCTGGTGACTGCATGGCCTGCATGATCAGGGCCTTGGTCAGGCGATCCGAGATCAACTCGGCAAAGGCCAGCACGAACTGGCGCAGGTAAGCGCCGCGCTTGAAGGCCAGCCTGGCCATATTGGGCCCGAACAGGTGCCCCACCGGGCGCCAGACCAGTTCACTGCCGGGTGTGCCCATGGTCGGGTCGTCCTTGACCGCCATTTCGGCCACCAGGCCAACGCCCAGGCCCAGGCGCGTGTAGGTCTTGATCACGTCGGCGTCGATCGCTTCAAGTACCACATTGGGCGTCAGGCCCCGTTGCGCGAAAGCCGAATCAATGCGCTTGCGGCCCGTGAACGAGGGGTGATACGAGATCAAAGGTTCGGCGGCCAGTTGCTCCAGCGTCAGGCGCGAAACCTGGGTCAGCGGATGCGAGGCCGGCATCACCACCACGTGCTGCCATTCATAGCAGGGCAGGGTGACCAGCTCGGGGAAGTCGCTGAGCGATTCGGTGGCCAGGCCGATGTCGGCAGTTTCATCCAGCACCATCTGGGCCACCTGCTCGGGCGTGCCCTGGTGCAGGCTGACTGACACCTTCGGGTACTTCTTGCGCAGTGCGGCCACCGGCTCGGGCAGCACGTAGCGGGCTTGCGTGTGCGTGGTCGCGATCGACAAGGTGCCCGCATCCTGCATGGCGTATTCATCGCCGATGCGGCGCAGGTTGCCCAGTTCGCGCAGGATGATGTCGATGGACTGCAGCACCTGCTGGCCTGGCTCGGTCACACGCTTGAGGCGTTTGCCATGCCGCACGAAGATGTCCACGCCCAGTTCTTCTTCCAGCTCCATGATGGCTTTGGAGATGCCCGGCTGCGAGGTGTGCAGGGCCTTGGCGGTTTCCGTCAGGTTGAGGTTGCGGCGGGCGGCCTCGTAGACGAACCGGAACTGGTGCAGGTTCATGGCGCGGCTTTCTTCAGTCTTCCGGCTGCGACAGCTGCCAGGCGGCGTCCACCAGGCCCTGGATCAGCACGTCGGTTTCGCCCACGGCCTGGCTCAGCGTCCAGCGGATGTCGGGGTGCTGGCGGGCCATGTCGTCCAGCAATTGGGGCAGGTCCTTGCGCACGTGGCCACCGGCGCCCAGGAACAGGGGCACCACCGTGATGCGCGTGCAACCTTTGCGCACCAGGTCGGCCGCAGCCTTGGCGATGCTGGGCGACATGAACTCCAGGTAAGCGAGCTCGACCTCGTCACCGCTGGCTGCAGCGCGGGCGCGCAGCCGGTCGGCCACGGTCTCGAAAGGGCGCGCCCAATTGGGGTCTCGCGCGCCATGGGCAAAAAGCAGGATGCCGGATCGGTCCATGAATCAACCTCGAAACGTGAACAGCAAGGGGGTCAGCGGTAGCGCACCAGCCAGACAAAAGCGCTGAGCGACAGCAACAGGTAGGCGATGCTGGGTGCGGCTGCGGCCAGCCAGGGTTGCCATTGGTGCAACAGGCCCAGGTGGCTGGAAATGTGGTTGATCAGCACGAAGCTGATGCCCAGCATGATGCCGCCAAAAATCTTCAGGCTCATGCTGCCGCTGCGTGCGTGAAGATAGGCGAAGGGCAGGGCGAGCGCCACCATCACCATGCAGACCAGCGGGTAGAAGGTCTTCTTCCAGAACTCGATTTCGTAGCGCTGTGCGGCCTGGGCATTGGTGGCCAGGTGCTGGGTGTAGCGCCACAGGGCGAGCGTGGACATGGTTTCCGGCGGCAGCACCGAGGCCGACACCACCAGCGGCGTCAGGCTGCTTTGCCAGTCGAGTTGATCCGGATGCGTCTCGGCGATGATCTTGCTGCCATCGAGCACGGCCTGCTCGCCCACCATCTCGTGCGACAGCCAGCGGGTGTCCGTCACCTTCTTGAGGTGCCAGACGGAGCCGGTGGCCGTGGTGGCATCACCCAGCGCTTCGACCTCGGCTCGCTCGGCGGCCACGCGGCGGATCAGGCGCCCCTGGGTGTCGAACTCGAAGATGCGCACCAGCCCGAATTCGCCCTGGCTGTTGGCCGAACCCACGTTCACGGTGATGTTGTGGAAGCCCTTGCCCAACACTTCGCGGCGTTCGCGCAACCACGTGCCACCGTGGCCCAGGTTGAGGCCCTGCCGGTTGCTGAACTTGGCGCGGTGCAGCGCCAGTTGCTCTTCGGACCAGGGCACGTACCAGTTGCCCACCACCACCATGAGCAGGGCCGCCAGCACGCCCAGGATGCCCAGCAGCGCCAGTGCGCGCCCGGGGCCCAGGCCGCCGGTGCGCAGGATGGTGAACTCCGACGTCTGGGCCATGCGGGCCAGCGCCAGGATGCCCCCGATCAGCAGCGCGATCGGGAACAGGTCGTAAAAGTGGGCGCCTTGCAGGAAGACGCAGGTCCAGATGGCGTTGGTCAGGGTGTAGCCATGGTGACCCAGGTCCTGCAGTTCCTCAACGAAGTCGATGAAGAAGAACAGCGCAGAGAAGGCCAGCGTCACGAAACCCACATGCGTGATCATCGTGCTGAAGATCAGTCGGCGAACGGTGTTCATGCCGTACCTCCGGCTCGTTTGAGTCGGCCCGAGGGCCCTGCGCGGCGCGCCACCGTCTGCCCGGGCATCAAGGCGCCATCGCGCCACCACAGCACGGCCAGCGCACCCAGCGTCAGGCCGCCATGCACGAGCAACAGAGCCGTGATCCAGCCCAGCTTGCCCTGGCTCACCCAGTTCTGGCTCAGGCTCAGCAGGTTGAAATACACCACGAACACCAGCAGGGCATAGACCAGGTTCCAGTTGCTGTTGCGGCGCGCGTTGCCCGCAGCCAGACTCAGGCCTGCCAGCACCATGTTCAAGGTGGCCCAGACCAGGCCGAAGCGCCAGTTCAGCTCGCCATGGGCTTCCGTGCTGTGGACGCCCAGCAGCTTGTGCGTGGGCAGGGCGCGTACCTCTGGTGCCAGCTTTTGCGGGTCCACCACCTCGCCCACCAGGAGGCGCGCCGTGTCGAAGCGCGACAGCGTTTTTTCTGAGGTGGCCAGATCCGTCTGGATGCGTTCACCCTGGCTCAGCACCAGGTAGCGCACGTCATTGTCGATGCGCAGCTGGCCCTCACGCGCGGTGATGACCGACTCCTGCCCCTTGTCGGTCAGCACCATGAAGACGTTCTTGCCGGTTTGCTGGCCGTCGCTGTGGCTGTCGATGAAAAACACGCGCTTGCCGTCGGCCGAAGTCTGGAACTGCCCCGGTGATACGCGGGCCATGTCTGAGCGCTTTTCGAATCGGTACTTGAGCACCTGCGTCTGGCTCTGGGCCCAGGGGCGCGCCACCAGCGTCGAGAACGCCACCACGGCCAGCACGGGCCAGGCCATGCGCAGCAGCGGCGGGACGAAGCTGAACTGCCGCGCACCGCTGGCCTGCCAGACCACCATCTCGCTGTCGCGCCACAGACGGCTGAGCACGGTCACCACCGCCACGAACAAGGCCAGGGCAATGAGGATGGGCAACTGGCCGATGACGGTGTAGCTCAGCACCAGGCTGACGTCAGCGGGCGCGAAGCTGCCCTTGGTGGCCTGGCCGAGGATGCGGATCAGCACCATGGTCAGGACCACGGTGAGCAACACCACCAGGGTGCCGATAAAGCTGCGCCAGAGTTCGCGGCGCACGGAGGAATCGAATAACATTGGTCAGATCAAATCAATCCGTCCATTATGGACTTGCACTGCATGGACTACCGCTCCACCGTGGCCGAAGGGCCCGCACTGTCTCAGGTCAACGCTGACGCGCTGCTGCTGGTTCTGGCCAGCGATCATGCCCATACGGGCGACGCGGTGCTGGACAAGCTCGTCAAAGAGGCTGTGGCGGCTGAAGATTTCGCCTTCAAGGCTGGCCGCGTGTTGTATGTGCACCGCCCCGCGGGCGTCAAGGCGGCCCGCCTGGTGCTGCTCGGTGCGGCGGACAACAAGCCCAAATCCTACAAATCGGCGGTGGCCAAGGGCCTGGCCCAGGTGAAGGAGCTGGGCGCCGCGCATGTGGCCGTGGCCGCCGCCAAAGGCTTCAAGCTGGGTGCAGAGCATGCCAAGGCCCTGGTGCTGGGCGTGGCCGATGCCACCTATGTGTACCGCCACACCAAGCCCAGTGCACCCAAGGCTGGTGCGCTCAAGAAGGTCACAGTGGTCTCTTCTCAGTCCGAGGCGGCCGCCGTCAAGGCGGGCCTGGCGCAAGGCCAGGCGGTGGCTGAGGGCGTGGCCCTGGGCCGCGAGTTGGGCAACCTGCCGGCCAACTACTGCACGCCCACGCACCTGGCCAATGAGGCCAAGCGCCTGGCACGCACGTTCAAGCACATCAAGGCCGAGGTGCTGGAGCGTCGCGCCCTGGAAAAGCTGGGCATGGGCTCCTTCCTGTCCGTGACGAACGGCTCTGCACAGCCACCCAAGTTCATCATCCTGCGCTACCAGGGTGCGGCGGCTTCGCAAGCACCGGTGGTGCTGGTGGGCAAGGGCATCACCTTCGATACGGGCGGCATCTCGCTCAAGCCTGGTGCCGGCATGGACGAGATGAAGTTCGACATGGGCGGCGCAGCCAGCGTGCTGGGTACCTTCCGTGCCGTGGCTGACCTGCAACCCAAGCTCAACCTGATCGGCCTGATCCCCACGTGCGAGAACATGCCAAGCGGCACGGCCACCAAGCCGGGCGACGTGGTCACCAGCATGTCGGGCCAGACCATCGAGGTGCTCAACACCGACGCCGAAGGCCGTTTGATCCTGTGTGATGCCCTGACGTATGCCGAGCGCTTCAAGCCTGCAGCCGTGGTGGACATCGCCACCCTGACGGGCGCCTGCGTGGTGGCACTGGGCAACGTGCACAGCGGCTTGTTCTCGGCGGATGACCAGCTCGCCAACGCGCTGCTGGCCGCTGGCCAGACCGCTCAGGACACCGCCTGGCGCATGCCGATGGACGAAGAGTACGGCGAGTCGCTCAAGAGCAACTTTGCCGACCTGGGCAACGTCGGTGGCCGCGAGGGTGGTGCCATCACGGCGGCTGTGTTCCTGAGCAAGTTCACCAAGGCCTACCGCTGGGCCCACCTGGACATCGCGGGCTCGGCCTGGAAGTCGGGCGGCGCCAAGGGGGGCACCGGCCGCCCGGTTGGCTTGCTGACCCAGTTCATTCTGGACCAGGCTGCCGCAGGCAAGGATGCGATTGCGCCTTTGCCCCATAAGGCAGAAGCCAAGGCGGCAGCCGGCAAGACCGCGCGCCGTGTCGCAGCACCCCGCAAGACGGCGGGCAGGGTGGCAGCCAAGAAGGCTGCAGCCAAGGCCTGACAAGGTAGCCATGGGCAAGGTCGAGTTTCATCACGGCGTGGGCGACAAGCTGTCGTATGCCTGCCGCCTTTTGCGCAAGGCCTACAAGGCCGGCGCCAAGGTTGTCGTGACCGGCGACGCGGCCACGCTGCGCACGCTGGACAAGCAGTTGTGGGTGTTTGACGATCAGGAGTTCCTGCCGCACGTCATGGCGCAGCCTGGGCAGACCGTGCCGCCGCGCCAGCACGACACGCCGATCTGGCTGTCGGTGGACCCGGACACGGCGCCCGGCGAGCGCGGCATCCTGATCAACCTGGGGCAGGAGATGCCGCCCGGCATGGCCCGGTTCGAGCGCTTGTTCGACATCGTCAGCAGTGCGCCGGACGACCGCCAGCTCGGTCGCCAGCGCTGGAAGGCGTATGCGGCCATGGGCTGGCAGGTACAGCCGCATGAGGTCAAGGAATGAGCCAAGGCGCCCAACCCAATCCAGCCCAGGTGCCCACCTTGACCGAGGTGATCGAGCTGCTGTCACCCACCCCGGTGCGGGACGATGGCCTGAACAATGTGGCACGGCCGGCTGCGCCTGCGCAGGGCACGCCAGCAGCCTCTCCCATCATCACCCGTGGTTTGCCCCCCAGCCAGCAGGGGCGAGGCGCCTGGGCGCCCATGACCACGGTGGTCGTGCCTTCGCTGGAGGCCATGCCTGGCCAGGCCGTCGTGGCGCTGGCCGACCTGCCGGTGCTGGAGGCCGTGGTGCCCGAGCCCCTTGCGCAGCAGCCCGTTGCATCCCCGGCCGCTCCTGTGCAGCCGGTGGCGCCTGCCGTGCCCCCGGCCGCAGCGCCGCTCGCCCGGCCACAACCCGTGCAGGCCGCCTTGATCCCGACGGTGACCGATGAGGTCAAACCGGTGGAGGCACTTGCTGCCCCTGCCTTGGTGCCGCCTCAAGCGCCGGTGTTACCCGAGATCACCGAAGCCCAACTGGCCCAGCGTGTGATGGGGGATGTCCAGCGCCAGATCGATGGCATGCTGGACTTCCGCCTGCGTGAGGCCATCGGCCCGATCCTGGCCCGGCACACCGAGGCCCTGGTGAAGGATCTGCGCGAAGAACTCAACCGCACCATGCGTGATGTGGTCACCCGTTCGGTGGCCCAGGAAATGGCCAAGCTGCGCCAGCGCTGAGGCCTTGTTTTTTTCTCCTTACTCATCAATCAATTTTGAGGTGGCTCTGATGTCTGGATCTGTTTTGTCTGTTCAAGCGCGCCTGAGCCTGGCTGCGCTGGCCGCTGCGGCCTTGCTGGTACCTGCCGCCCAGGCCCAAACCGTCGTGAAGATCGGCCACGTTGGCCCGGTGTCCGGCCCACAGGCCCATTACGGCCGCGACAATGAAAACGGCGCCCGCATGGCCGTGGATGAACTCAACGCCCAAGGTGTGCAGATCGGCGGCAAGAAGATCAAGTTCGAGTTGATGGCCGAAGACGACGCGGCCGACCCCAAACAAGGCACCGCCGCAGCCCAGAAGCTGTGTGATGCCAAGGTCAACGGCGTGGTCGGCCACTTGAACTCGGGCACCACCATCCCCGCGGCCAAGGTCTACAACCAGTGCGGCCTGCCCATGATCTCGCCCTCGGCCACCAACCCCGAGCTGACCACGCTGGGCTACAAGAACGTGTTCCGCCTGCTGGCCAACGACAACCACCTGGGCGCGGGCCTGGCCAACTACGCGGTTGACACGCTCAAGCTCAAGAAGGTCGCCATCATCGATGACCGCACGGCTTATGGCAAAGGCGTGGCCGAGGTGTTTGCCAAGGTCGCCAAGGAACGTGGCCTGGAAGTGGTCAGCCAGCAGTACACCAATGACAAGGCGGTGGACTTCAGCGCCATCCTCACGGCCATCAAGGCCAAGAAACCCGATGGCATCTTCTTTGGTGGCATGGACCCCCAGGCCGGCCCCATGCTGCGCCAGATGCAGCAGCTGGGCCTGAGCAAGGTTTACCTGTTTGGTGGCGACGGCATCTGCACCGACAAGCTCATGGACTTGTCCAGCGGCGCCAAGACCCTGGCCAACGTGGTGTGCGCCGTGGGCGGTGCCTCGCTGGACAAGCTGCCTTCAGGCAAAGCCTGGCGCGCGCGTTACGACGCCAAGTTCCCCAACCAGTTCCAGGTCTATTCGCCTTACACCTATGACGCGACCATGGTGCTGGTGGATGCCATGAAGCGCGCCAACTCGGTCGACCCCAAGGTCTACGGCCCCAAGATCGTGGAGGCGTCTTACCAGGGCGTGACCGCCAAGGTGGCCTTCGAGCCCAATGGCGAACTCAAGAACCCCGCCATGACGCTCTACAGCTACAAGAATGGCAAGAAAGTGCCACTGAACTGATTTCCGCGGAACAGGCTGAAATCCTTGCTACAATAGCGGGCTTCGGAGAGGTGGATGAGCGGTTTAAGTCGCACGCCTGGAAAGCGTGTGTAGGTTAATCCCTACCGCGGGTTCGAATCCCGCCCTCTCCGCCAGATGCAAACCCCAAGTGAGTCAATCGCTTGGGGTTTTTTGCTTTCTGGCCATTTGTCATGCGCGACAACGGCGCGCTCAAATCGGCTCGCGGTACATTGCAGGGGAGGCCTTATCCAGCTGTCTCCAAGACTCAAGCGCGCGCGCCCACATGCTCCACCCGCAAACTGCATTTTTCCTGGCAGGCCTGCTGTACATCGCCTTGCCTCTGACGGCGTGGTCCATCCTGCGGCGGCGGCATGACGGGCGGACGGTGACCCTGTGGTGCCTGGGCGGCGGCGCCTTCGGCATTGGCACGGCGCTGATCGGCATGCGTGGCATCGCACCTGAGTGGTTGAGCCTGCCTGTGGCCAACTTGCTGATTTTTGGCAGCTATGCCTTGCGGTCCGCCTCGCTTCGGCGTGAGCTCGGCCTGAGCGAGGGCTATCGGGTGTCCGGGGTGGCCTGGGTGCTGATGAGCGCGCTGTACATGGCGCTGCTGATCTGGGTGCCGCTGGATGCGCCTCGTGTGGTGCTCAGCTCTGTGGCCAACACGGCTGGGGGGCTGACCCTGGCCTGGCTGGCGTGGCGGCTGTTTCGCATCAAAGCTTATCGCAGCGCGGCCATGCTGTCGGTGGCCTACAGCGTGTTTGCCTTGTCGATGCTGGTGCGTGGCGTGGTCAGTGCGGTCCACTGGCAGCAATTGGTGATCTTTTCCTCTGGCCCGGAGTTCGTCTTCGCGTTTCTGGCGGCGCTGATTGCAGCCTTGTACGGCAACCTGGGCTACATCGGCATCGCCCTGGAGTCGGCGCGGGAAGTCGAGCTGGCACGCGCCATGGAGTTGAGCCGTGAGCAGGAGAAACGCGAGCAGGTCGAACTGCACTCGCGGGAGTTGTCCGCGCTGCTGGACGAGCGCACGCAGTTGCTGGCGCACCGCGAGGAGATGTTGGGCGTGATGGCACATGAGGTGCGCCAGCCCCTGAACAACGCGTCTGCGGCCTTGCAAAGCGCCGCGGCGGTGCTGGCGCGCGCCCAGGATGGGCAGGAGGCCAGGCTGCGGCTCAATCGCGCCAACACGGTGCTGATGCAGGTGTCGGCGTCGATCGATAACGTCCTGACCGACGCGGTGCTGCTCGATGGCGGTGAGGCCATGGTGCGTCAGGAAACGGACATCGACACCTTGCTCGCCCTGGTCGTGGCTGACATCTCGCCGGACAGTCGGGCCAGGGTGCGGATCGAGCGCCTGGCCGCGGCAAGAACGGCGGACATGAACGCCAGCCTGATGCGCCTGGCGCTGCGCAACCTGATCGTCAATGCCCTGGTGTATTCGCCACCCGATGCGGAGGTGATCGTGCGCGTGAGTGACAGCGACAGCCCGCTTGGTCTGAACATCGACGTCATTGACCGTGGCCCAGGTTTCGAGCCTGCCGTGCTGGACAAGCTGTTCACGCGTGGCACCCGCGGTACGAGGGCCTTGCAGCCAGGCGGGCACGGCCTGGGCCTGCACATCGTCAAGCGCGTCATGCACATGCACGGAGGCTCCGCCCAGCTGGTGCAAAACCAGCCAGGCGAGGCCGTGGTCATGCGGCTGGTGTTGCCGCAGACCGAGGCCTGATCAGTTCAGGGCGCTGGTGGGTACCACGGGCAGCACCACGCTGGACGGGTAGTTCGGCTCGTTGAGGATGGTGCTCACGTTGCCATTCGCGGCGGCCTGCTGGGGCGTGGGCCACACACCTTGAGCCTGGTTGCTGGCGCTGATGGCGATGCGCAGCTTGTGGCCTTTGCGAACCAGGGCCGCAGCGGGGAACACCTCCACGGGCACCAGCATGGGTTGGCCAGGCACCACAGCCTGTTTCGACGCCGCTGTGAACGGGTGCCAGGGCTGGATCATGATGCCCTTGATGTAGCGGGAGCGGGTGGTGTCCACCGCGCGGTAGCTCGCCGACATCAGGCCATTGGTGATCGGCGTGGCACGGCCGAAGATGTCGACGTCGTCCACGCGAATCGACACCGCGGCCTCGGTCTTGCTGGCCTTCATCCAGATGTCGGCCTGGATCGGGCCGTTGAGGTAGAGGTCGCTGGTGAGCATCGGTGTTTCGTAGGCCAGTGCCTTTTGTGCGTTCTCGACATACGCGTCATTCGAGTAGCAGGCTTTGGGCAGCAGGCCGGCAATGCCAAGCGACCACTGCACGAAACTGATCGAGCAATCGCTGCCATCGTTGAGCGTGACCTTGGCCGTGACGGTGCTGCCGCTGCTGCTCACGCCGTAGGTCACCACGGGTGCCGCTGGCTCGCTGATGGTGTGCGAGGGCTCGGCGATCACGGGCTTTTGTGCGCTCAGGCTCATGTTGCCGCGCAGGTACATGCGCTGCGGCGTCAATTGCGGATGAGGCCAATCGGTGGCGCGGGCGTAGCGGTCAGTGCTCAACAGCCCGTAGCCTTGTACGTATTGCGTGACGTTGGGCAAGCTGGCCGCGCCGGTGTTCATGCCCTTGAGGTACTGGTCGAACCATTGCAACAGCAGCGATGCAGCGCCAGGCGCGCCCTTGGATGTCGCGTTGTTGGCACCGCTCAAGGCGGCTTGAACGGCCCCGACGTGCGAGCCTGGCAGGATCACCAGCTTGGCGTTGACGTTGTTCTTCAGTTGCTCGTACAGCAGGGGCTCGTCGCGCTGGAAGATGTCGTTGGAGCCGCCGATGAGGAAGGTAGGCACCTTGATCTTCGAGGCCGTTTCGATGGGCGAGCGCACCGACCAGAACGAGCCGTCGTCCGTGGCATAGCCTGTCACGCCGGCCAGAGAGCTGTTGACGGTGGGCAGGTACCAGTCGTTGATGGCCGCGATGTGCTCCTGGTTGGCTGCTTCGATCTGGTCGGCATATTCCGGGTGCAGCGACTTGGCCAGGTCATTGGCCACGCTCAGGGATTGGGTCAGTGGCAACCAGATGCTGATGAACTTGGCATTGAGCAAGCCGCCGGTGCCCACGGTGCCGCGATAGGCATCACCCATCGGCACTTCGGCGAATACGGCCTTCACGGCAGGGTGCTGCTGGCCAGCGGTCAACAAGCTGGTGATACCCAGGTAGGAGGTGCCAGCCAGGCCCAGTTGCCCGTTGAACCAGGGTTGCCGGGTGACCCAGTCCACGGCTTCCCCATAGGCGGCCTGCTCGGCTTCACCGATCAAGGCTTCTTCGCCGTCTGACATGCCGGAGCCGAGGATGTCCACCGCCACAGACACATAGCCGCGCTTGATGATGAATTCGTCCTTGCCGCCCACCAGCAGGGTGTTGCCCTTGGTGGCAAACGTGCCCAGCAGCAGGCCGGTGTCAATGCGGTAGGCCGTCTGGGTCAGCACGGCCGGGAAGTTGCCGGCGACGGGGTTGCCATCGGCATCGGCGGGCATGGATACAAACACGGCCAGCTTCTTGCCGTTCTTCATCGTGATGAACTGCAGCGGCAAGGTGGTGATCTTGGGGTACTGCTCGGCCCGCGTGTACTCCGACCAGGTGCTGCCGGCATTCGTGGTGATGGCCGTGTTGGTGCTGCTGTTGCTGCCGCGCGTGCCCAGGGTGGTGGTTTGCGCCGTGGCCAGGCCGGCTGCGCCGATCGACAGCAGGGCAGCGACCAGCCCACGGACCACGAAGCGGGTGCCGTTCTCCGATGAAAGATTCACGTTGACTCCTCATTGTTGTCGTGATCCCTCATGCTAGAAACCGAACGAAGTTCTACCAATAGCCGGATTGACCAACTTATTGGCCATGCCGGTTCAGGCTAACCCTGATCCTGCGCGAGGCCTTTGCCCTCACGCCACGCAGAGGGCGTCAGGCCGGACCAGCGCCTGAAAGCGCGGTGGAAGCTGTGGACGGAGGAAAAGCCCAGGGCATCGGCAATTTGTTTGAGCGGCAGCTTGCCCTCGGCCAGCAGGCGTTCGGCCATGAGGCGCTGGCACTCTTGCGCGAGTTCGGCATGAGAGGTGCCCAGCATGCCCAGCTGGCGCCGGAAGCTGCGTTCGTTCATGCCCATCTGCGCCGCTGTTTCCGACACCGTTGGCAAGCGGGGAAAAGCGTTGAGCAGCCACTGGCGAACCGCATCGGCCATGTCGGTGCCGGCTTGTCGCGCAGCCAATACGGACTCCGCGCGCGTGCGGGCCGTCATGTAGGCCACCGGGTCATGGGTGGGCATCCTGAGGTCCAGGATGGCCGGGTTGAAGCTGATCGAGCAGGCCTTGCGTTCGAAAAGGATGCGGGGGCCGAACGTGCTGAGGTAGCGTTGTTCGTGCCCGGTCGGGATGGCGTAGGGGAACTCGACCTGGTAGATGTCCGATGTGCTGGCCCCGGTGAACCTCAGCATCTGCACGGCACTGGTGGCCACCTGTTCGGTACGGAAGCGGCCGCTCAGGCCGTTCTCGATCACGGGGTTCACCATGAGGCAGGCCGTCTGCCCTGATTCCAGCAACTCCACCTCGGCGCGCTCGACCGCCAGCAGGGCAAAGCGGCGGATGTCCTCCAGCAGCTGGCGCAGGCTGGGGGTGGACAGTGCCAGGGGGGTGATGGCGCCGTACTTCATCAGCGCGATGCTCTTGCCGGCCACCAGCCCGAAAAACGGGTCGCCGGTTTCCTCGATGGCCGCGGCCATCAACCGGTCGAACAGGTGCAGGGGCAGCCAGTCGCCGTCTTCTTGCAGATCGTCGGCCGATTCGATGCCGCACCGCCTCAGGACGTCGCTGGAGTCGAAGCCTTCGACGTCCAGGGTGTAGGCCAGGATCTTCAGGTTGACGGGCGAGAGGCGCATAGGAACAAAGGGCACGGGCGGCGTGAGCGGCAAAATGGGCATGTCCGCAGGCCCGCTAGTCTGCGGTCTTTCTGCAGGCCAATACACATCGAACGATCGGTGATTTCCCTAGCGAAACCCGTCGGAGCTTTAAGCTCCACCTAAGTGGGGCGCTGCATAGTGGTGACTTTCAAGGACAGAGAGAATGAGGCTGCTGCTGGTAGAAGACGATCACATGATCGGTGAGTCCGTGTCGGACATTCTTCGCGCGGAGCACTATGCCGTGGACTGGGTGAAAGACGGCGCGGTGGCCGACTCCGTTCTGCACACGGAAGCCTACGACCTGGTCTTGCTGGACCTGGGCTTGCCGGGCAAGGATGGCATCGAGGTGTTGCGCACCATGCGCCAGGCCCGCAACCGCACGCCGGTGCTGATTGCCACGGCGCGTGACGCCGTTGAACAACGCATTGCAGGGCTGGATGCGGGGGCGGATGACTACGTGCTCAAGCCCTACGACCTGGGCGAGTTGCTGGCCCGCGTCAGGGCGCTGCTGCGGCGGGCGGCGGGCCGCGCCGAGCCGCACTACGAACATCTGGGTGTGACGATTGACCCGGCCACACGCGAGGTCTCGGTGGCGGGGCAGCCCGTGGTGTTGTCTTCCCGCGAATGGGCCGTGCTGGAGTTGCTGCTGGCCCGCCCGGGCGCCGTGCTGTCCCGCAGCCAGCTGGAGTCCAAGATCTTTGGTTGGGAAGATGGCGTGGTGAGCAACGCCGTCGAGGTCTACATCCATGGCTTGCGCAAGAAGCTGGGTGCTGGTTTGATCCAGAACGTGCGCGGCGTGGGGTACATGGTGCCCAAAGGATGAGGGGGCCAGCCACGCACTCGCTGCGCACGCGCCTGCTGGTCTTCCTGCTGGGGGCGATCACGGTGGCGGCCTTGATCCAGGCCATCACCGTCTACCAGACAGCGCTGTCGCAGGCCGATGTCATCTTTGACCGGCACATGCAGAAGATGGCGCTGTCGCTGCGCTCGGGGGTGCCCTTGTCCAATGCACAGGCCACCGAGGCGTTCAGCCAGAGCCGGGAAAACGAAGATTTTGTTGTCCAGATGTGGACGGCCAAGGGCGTGCCGCTCTTTCAGTCCGCGGCGCATCGCACGCTGCGAAGGCCGGCCCAGCCGGGCTTTTCGGATGTGAGGACGCTGGACAACCGCATCTTCCGCGTCTTCTCCGTCAGCACGCCGGTGCAGGTCATCCAGGTGGCGCAGGACATGGCCGCGCGCCGGGACATGGCCAGTGCGCTGGCCCTGCGCACGGTGGGCCCCAGCCTGCTGGCTGCACCCATCCTCATGCTGATCGTAGGCTGGGTCGTGACGCGCTCTTTGGCGCCGGTGGCCAAGGTGCGCTCGCAGATGGCATCGCGCAAGGCGGACGACCTGTCGCCGGTGAACGAGGCCGGCCTGCCTGAAGAGATCCAGCCTTTGATCCAGGAACTCAACCTGCTGTTCGGCCGGCTGCAGCATGCTTTCGAGGCGCAAAAGAGCTTTGTGGCGGACGCAGCCCACGAATTGCGATCGCCCCTGGCCGCGCTCAAGATCCAGGTGCAAGGGCTGCAGCGCGCCTCGGACGACAGCACGCGCGAGACCGCCATCAAGCGCCTGGCCGGTGGCATTGACCGGGCCTCGCGCATGGTGGACCAGTTGCTGGTGCTGGCCAGGCAGGAGGCCAGCGTGGTGGCGGGTGTCCAGTTCGAGCACCTTGACCTGGCCCAGGTTGGCCTGCTGGCACTCACCGATACCTTGCTGGCCGCACAGACCCGCCAGATCGATCTGGGTGTGCACCAGGCCAACCTGTCCATGATCAATGGGCATGCAGAGGCGCTGCGTGTGCTGATTCGCAATTTGCTGGACAACGCGGTGAAGTACACGCCTTCTGGCGGCACGGTGGACCTCGATGTGGCGCCATCGCCTCAGGGCGTGGTCGTGTCGGTCGAGGATTCGGGCGCTGGCATACCGGCCGCAGATCGAGAGCGTGTGCTGGACCGCTTCTACCGTGTCAGTGGCACGGGGCCGGAAGGCAGCGGGTTGGGCCTGGCCATCGTCAAGTCGATTGCCGACCTGCATGGCGCCAGGATCCTGCTGGACACCTCACCGCGCCTGGGTGGCTTGCGTGTGCAGGTGATTTTTCCCGCTTTGGCAGAGTAGGGCGGGTTTTTTAAGGTTCGTCTAAGTGTTATTGCTGACAATCCAGTAACAGCCCGTATGAATAACGGGCGCCTTGATTTGTTCTTCACATCAAAGGACACCATGCGTTTCTCTTTCATTGCCCTGGCATCCGTTGCCACCTTGCTGGCCGCTTGCAGCAGCAGGCCCCCTTTGACTGCACAAGCCCCGGCGGCGTCGGCTGTTGCACCTCAGAAGACCGCTTCTGCCAGCGCGCAAGGCAACTCGGTCAACCAGGCTCAACTGGATGCCGAGAAGCTGGCCGCTCAAGTTCGCCAGCAGCGAGCTGATCTCAACGCCAGCCAGGTGCTGTTCGATTTCGATGACTACCGCGTCAAGTCTGACTACACGGACATGCTGCAAAAGCAGGCCCAGTTCATGAAGGCGCAGGGCATCGACAAGCTGGTGCTGCAAGGCAACTCCGACGAGCGCGGCGGTGCCGAGTACAACCTGGCCCTGGGTCAGAAGCGCGCAGACGCGGTGCGCAAGGCCCTGGTGTTGCTGGGCGCGCCTGAAGACCGCATCGAGACGATCAGCTTCGGCAAGGAAAAGCCCAAGGCCACTTGCCACGAAGAGTCCTGCTGGTCGCAAAACCGTCGCGTGGATTTCGTTCACAGCGACAAGCACTGACACAGTGTTGTCATGTTGGCGTTGCAAAGTGTCGAGACCTTTATCTTGATTTTTTTGCAACATGACCAACACACTCATGACTCGTACTTTCTCTGCTCTGGCACTGTGCGCACTGGCGCCAATGGCGTTCGCTCAGAACATCACGGGCGCCGGCGCCTCCTTCCCGGCTCCGGTCTACAGCAAGTGGGCCGCTGAATACCAGCGCAGCACCCAGCAACAGGTGAACTACCAGTCGGTGGGCTCGGGCGCCGGCATCAAGCAGATCAAGGGCAAGACCGTGGACTTTGGTGCCTCGGACATGCCGCTCACTGACGAGGATCTGGACAAGGATGGCCTGCTGCAGTTCCCCACCGTGATCGGCGGTGTGGTGCCTGTGGTGAACATCAAGGGCATCAAGCCCGGCCAGATTCACCTGACCGGCCCGCTGCTGGCTGACATCTACCTGGGCAAGATCACCCGCTGGAACGACGCTTCGCTCAAGGCGCTGAATCGCGACGTGCAACTGCCTGATGCGCCGATTGCCGTGGTGCGCCGCGCCGATGGTTCCGGCACCACCTTCATCTTCACGAACTACCTGTCCAAGATCAGCCCTGACTGGAAGAGCCGGGTTGGCGAGAGCACGGCCGTCAACTGGCCGCTGGGCACGGGTGGCAAGGGCAATGAAGGCGTATCGGCCTTTGTGCAGCGCCTGGACAACTCGATCGGTTACGTCGAGTACGCCTACGCCAAGCAGAACAAGATGGCCTATGTGCTGATGGCCAACCGCGAAGGCCGCTTTGTGGAACCGCTGGACAAGAACTTCAAGGCTGCTGCCGCGGGTGCGGACTGGTCCAAGTCCTTCTACCAGGTGCTGACCAACCAGCCGGGTGCAGATGCCTGGCCGATCTCCGGTGCCACCTTCATCCTGATGCACAAGGTTCAGGACAAGCCCTTGCAAGCCAAGGCTGCGCTGAAGTTCTTCGACTGGGCCTATGCGCACGGCGACAAGATGGCCGCAGACCTGGATTACGTGCCGATGCCTGACTCGGTCAAGGCCATCATCCACAAGAAGTGGGATGGCATCAAGGGCGCCGACGGCAAGGCCGTGTTGAGCATGTAATGGGACTGGGTGACGACGACGCTGTGCTTCGTCACCCAGACATCCATCAAGGCCGGTTGAGGCCGCGGTGCAGGCGCTGATGCATCCTGCCGCCACGAGGGCCAGGCGCAGGGCAATTCGGAGCGGATGCCGAAGAGGCTGCGCAAGGTGGCATGGCTGCGCCGGAACCTTGACGCATCATGCCGGCCCGTGAGCCAGGCCCGCCGGGCATGGCGGGAGGCATGTCAGGCAAGGTCATGCCCTTGGCCTGTGCGCGCTTCTGCATTTCTTCATGGTGCTCGGCGCGAATGCGGTTGCGCTCTTCATCGCTTTGCGCGGCCCACATCCTGGCGCGGAAGGCTGTGCGCTCGGAGTCGGTCATCAACTGGCTGCCGTAGATGGGCATCTCGCTGCTCGTGGCTGCCTCGGTGGTGGCGGGCTTGGCTGCATGGGCAACCTGCATTGCCATGGGTACCAAAGTGGACAGGCTGGCTGTCAGCAGTCCGATCAACAGTTGTTTGCGGTCCATGTCTTTCTCCTGGCCGGGCCATCGGTTTATGGTTGCAAAGGCAGGCCCTTCACCTCGCAATGGCCATTGTCGGCTCGCGGGTCACCAACGTGTTGCGGTGCAGCAGACTTTACGTGGATTCCCTAAAAGGGAGACGCTTTTCACAATTTTGCAATGTTATGGTGTGCAGCAAATTGCACATTTCGGTCATCAGGGTTAACATCCGCATGCCTTGATTCCTCAAGGCCCGGCTTTCCTCCCTGAGCCGGTGGTGCACCGTGATGACAGCGTTGCACTTTGCAGCCTGCTGGTCCTTCGGACTGGCAGGCTTTCTTTTTTGTTGCGTGCGCTTTTGGGTGGCGCCATAACGACAAAGCGCCCCGAAGGGCGCTTGGCGAAACCGTTGCCCGGCGCGAAGGCCGAGTGAGGATCAGCGGTTGCTTTCCTTGACGATGACCCACTGGCCATCGATCTGCTTCCAGGTCAGGACCTTGAGCGTCTTGTCCTTGAAGTTGGCCGAGGTGTAGGTTTGGGTGAAGCTGGTCACGACCGAATCACCCTTGGGCACGGCCTTGATGTCGCCCACCTTGACGTCGATCTCGCCGGTCTTGCCCACCAGGCGGCGGCGTTCGCTGATCCACTTGGCCGAGGTTGATTTCGCGGGGGCGAAGTCCTTGGCGTAGAAGGTGAAGTAGCGGGCCACGTCCTTGGCCATCCAGGCAGCCGCCCAGTCGCGCAGGCGCTGGGCCACGGTCTCGGCGGCAACCTCGTCGGCCATGGGGGCTTCGGGCTTGGTGGCCAGGGCAGCAGGCGCCGCCACAGGCGTCACCACGGCGGGGCCGGCCATCTTGCGGGCACGGGCATCCAGCTCTTCTCGGCTGACCGAAGTGGCGTCCACACTGGTGACCGGGCATCGCTGGGCGGCATCGCTGGCGGCTTGCCAGTCGCGCGCCAACTCCTGGTTGCCGGCGTCGTCACGCGAGATGCCCAGCGTGGAGGCCAGGCTGTTGCGCGAGGCCTGCACGCGGGCGTAAGCCAGTTGCAGGTCGTACTCGGCATTGGCGTACGAGCGCTTGGCGGTGTAGAGCTCGTTTTCGGCGTTCAGCAAGTCCAGCAGGCTGCGCTGGCCAATGTCGAACTGCTGGCGGTAGGCGTCACGGGCCTTTTCGATCGCCAGGACGTTGCGGTCCAGTGCGGCGAGCTGGTCCTTGAGCTTCTTGATGTCGTTGTGCGCGATGGCAGCAGTCTGGCGCACGTCGCGGCAGGCCTTGTCACGCTGGTCGGCGGCCTGGGTGATCAGGTCGGTGTACTGGCGCACGCGGGCCTGGTCGGAGCCACCGTTGTACAGGTTCCAGTTCAGCACGATCTCGGCCGAGGTGTCGCGCTTCTGGTCTTGCACGCCGTCGAAGTTCTTGCCCACGCCAGAGCGCACGCGGGCTTCCACCTTGGGCTGGTAGCTGCCTTCCTTGCCGGATGCCTGTGCCTGGGCGGCGCGCAGGTTTTCCACGGCGGCGCTGATGCTGGCGTGGCGGGCCAGGGCCTGGTTCACGGCATCGGCGTTGACGGGCATGATGCCGCGGTCCAGGCCCGTGGGCGCTGGCAGCTTGGCGGCCGGCGCCTCGCCGATCACACGCAGGTAGCGGGCGCTGACGTCATGCAGGTTGGCCACTTCGGTGGTCAGGTTGGAGTCGGCCAGGGCCAGGCGGGCGTTGGCCTGTTCGCTGTCCACACCGCGGCCTACACCGGCCTTGAACTTGGACTGCAGCTGGTCAAAGGCGTACTTGTGCTGCACGTAGTTGTCTTCAGCCAGGGTCACCAGCTTGCGGTAGCGTTCCACGTCGATGTAGGCACGTGCGGCTTCCAGGGCCGTGTCTTCGGTGGCAGCCACAAATTCAAAGTAGCGGGTCAGGCGGGCATGGCCCAGGCGCTCGACTTCCTTGCGGGTTGCCTGGCCGTCCCACAGCAGCTGGTTGGCGCTCAGGGCGATGCCGTTGCGGCTGAGGCTTTGGGATTCAGGGTTGCGGCTGGTGATGCGGTCACGGTCACGGCCGACGCTGGCGCTCAGGTCCACGCGGGGGTAGTAGCCGCCACGGGCGACGTCGGTTTCATTGGCGGCGGCGCGAAGGGCGTTGAGCCGCGCGGTGACTTCCGGGTTCGTGGCAATGGCCTTTTGAGCGGCATCGGCCAGGGAGCCCGCGGGCGCGCTCTGGGCGTATGCGCAGGCTGCGCTCATGCAAGCCAGAGCCAGGATGGTCAGACGGGATTTCATCATCGAGTGGGTCACCTTGCACCTCGGTCGCGATTTGTGAAGGCCCAGCCGACTTGCCACCGGAAACCCGGTATCAACTGGACACATTTGCGTTTATCGGCGCATTTTGGCATTAAATGAAGGGGCGTTTCACGTGGTGCATCCCGACCCGTGCATATGGGTGGTGTGCTGCACCGTTGCAGGTCAAGTTTTACCCCTTTTGGTCGATTTGACACTGTGGTCCGCTCGCGTCCGAAAACTCCATCGCTAACGTTGTCCTGGTCCGCCGGGGGGCTTGCCTTCTGGCGGCTGTGCTGGCGTGCGTTGATGGCGGCGCTGGTGCTGACGCTGGCGTGTGGCTGGGTGGCCACGCGTGCGTTCGAGTCGCCCAAGGTGGTGCTGGCTGCGCAGAAGATGGGGCCGGTGGCGCTGGCTCGGGCCCAGGCCTTGTTGCAGGAAATTGCCGAGGCCGCGGGCCAGGACGATGAATCTCGCCTCAAAGCCATCAATACCTTTTTCAATCGCCAGATTCTGTATCGCGATGATCGGGAAACGTGGGGTGTGGTGGATTATTGGGCTTCACCTCTGGAAACTCTGGCCAAAGGGCAGGGTGACTGTGAGGATTACGCCATTGGCAAGTATTTTTCCCTGATTGCGGCGGGTGTTCCCAGTGTGAAGATGCGCATGGTGTATGTCCGTGCGCAGTTGGGGGGGACCATCCAGGCTCACATGGTGCTGGCGTATTACCCGGAGCCAAATGCCGAGCCCTTGATTCTGGATAACCTCGTCACCGAGATTCGTCCAGCCTCCAGGCGTCCGGATCTGGTGCCTGTTTTCAGTTTCAACGCCGAAGGTTTGTGGCAAGGTGTCAGTGGGTCGAATGCTGGAGACCCGTCAGCCCGCCTGTCACGTTGGCGAGATGTGTTTGCGAAGGCCAAGGCTGAGGGCTGGTGGTGAGGCTGCAAAGGTAAGAATCCGTATGTCCTTGATTCGTCAGATCTGGTTGTTGTTGCTGGTGACGCTGTTGATGGCGTTCTTCGGCAGCTTTGCCGTCTGGATGTTGTCGGCACGTGGCTACCTGGAGACGCAACTGCGGCTGAAGAACGCGGACAACGCGCAATCGCTGGCGCTGAACCTGTCTCAGCAAAAGGGTGACATGCCCTCAATGGACCTGACCGTGTCGGCCATGTTCGACACAGGCTTCTACCAGCGCATCACCTTGAAGGATGCGGGGGGGCGTGTGGTGGTCAACCACGAGGCGGATGCCAAGGTGCTGCGCGAGGCGGCGCCGGCCTGGTTTGTGAACCTGGTGCCCGTCGAGTCGGTGCCTGGCGTGGCGCAGGTCTCGGATGGCTGGCGTGCACTGGGTTCGGTCGAGGTGGTCAGCCATGCCGGCTTTGCGCATGCGCAGTTGTGGCAAGGCAGTGCCAAGACGGCGGGCTGGTTGTTTGTGCTGGGGGCGTTGTCCTGCGTGATTGCCGCCTTTGGCGTGCGCCGCATCCGCGAGCCGCTGGATGCCACGGTGGCCCAGGCACAGGCCTTGATGGAGCGCCGTTTCGTGACGGTGCAGGAGCCTCGCGTGCCCGAACTGGCGCGCCTGAGTCAGGCGATGAATGCCGTGGTGGTGCGCCTGAAATCGGTGTTCGAGGAACAATCTGGCCAGGTCGAGCAGCTGCGTCAGCAGGCCCACTGTGATCCGCTGACCAGCCTGTCACACCGCCGGCACTTCATGGCGCAACTGGGCGCGGCCATCAGCAGCGAAGAGGGTTCTGGCTCGGGTGTGCTGTACCTGATCCGCCTGGTGGACTTGTCCGGTATCAATCGCTTGCTGGGGCACCGCACGACGGATGCCTTGCTGCAGCATCTGGCTCGCACGCTCAAGGAAGTGTCGGCCGGTATCGACGGGGCGGCGCAAGGCCGGCTCAATGGGGGGGACTTTGCCGTCTGCCTGACCAGTGCCGAAGCCTCCTTGCCTGAACCCGAGTATTACGTGGACGCCCTGCGCAGGGCCTTTGCCGAGCAGGCGGTATCGGCCTCGGTGGTGGTGGGCGCGGTGCACTGGAAACGGGGCATGCCCCTGCAGCAGGTGCTGGCCTCGGCCGACTCGGCACTGGCCAAGGCGGAAAGCCGCGGCGCGTTTGCCGTGGAGGTGGCCGAGCACGTGGATGCCGCCTTGCCCGCGCTGGGCCAGGATGAATGGCGCCGTCGCCTGACCGCGGCGCTGACGGAGCGTCGCTTCAAGCTGATGCGCTACCCTGTGGTCGACAAGCAGTTGATGCTGGTGCACTACGAGTGCCCGCTGCGCATGCAACTGGACCCTGCGGGTGAATTCGAGGCGGCGGCCAACTGGTTGCCCATGGCCTTGCGGTCGGGCCTGATCGCGCAGATCGACGAAGCGGCCGTGCAATTGGCGCTGGAAGAAATTGGGCAGGACTACCAGGACCGTGGCGTGAACCTCTCGCCTGTGTCGCTGGCGGACAGCGGCTTCATTCCTCGCCTGTGCGCGCACCTGGCTGCCGCGCCCGAGGCGGCGAAGCACCTCTGGCTGGAAGTGCCTGAAACGGCCGCAGTGGAGCGCTTCGATCTGGTGCGCGAGCTGTGCCGCCAACTGCGGCCATTGAATGCCCGGGTGGGTCTGGAGCACGCAGGTGAGAAGTTGACCCGCATTGCCTTCCTGTTCGAGGCCGGGCTGGACTACATCAAACTGGATGCCTCGGTGGTGCAGGGCGTGGCGCAGGACGCGGCGCGCTCGGCCTATGTGTCGGCCACGGTGAGCATGTTGCATGGCCTGGGCCTGCAGGTGTACGCCGAAGGCGTCAGCGAGTCCGCCGACATGGTGGCGCTGCGCCAGGTCGGGGTGGATGGCGTGACGGGGCCGGCTGTGCGGCTGTGATCAGCACCATGGTTTGCTCGCCTGCCTGAGCGCCCTCAGGTTTCAACTCGGAAATGAAAAAGCAGCCCTCAAGGGGGCTGCTTTTGTTTGACCGCCGAGGCCGATCAGCTGTGGTCCACCAGCAGCTTGCCTCGGTTCATCAGCTCGCTGATGATCTGGTGGTCATTGGCGCTTTGATCCAGCCCCAGCGAGGCGCGCAGGTCCACATTGGCCAGCACGATGTGCTGCTGGTCACCGCAGCCCGTGCTGTCGCTGTGGCCGGTGGCGTCGGCCTGGAAGCTGCCGCTGGCACTGACGTGGATGATGGTGCTGCCCGGCTGCGAGTGGGTGTCGAAGTCCAGGAAGTTCAGCAGCTTGTCCACGCTGGCCGTGCCCGACGGTGTCGTGCTGTGGTCGGTCTGCAGCAGATCGCGCAAGTCGAGCACATCACCACCGGCCGAGCGCGCGGCGCAGTTGAAGTCGGTGATGGTGTCGGTGTGGTTGTGCTCGCCTGTGGCAGGGCGGTCGGCCAGGGTCCAGGCGAACACGTCGGTGTCGCAGGTGCCGTGGTGTTCGCCGCTGCCGGACACGGTGTGCTCGGTGTGATCAGCCAGGGTGGGCGCGTTCACGTCGATCGCGACGATGCTGCTGGAGACGGTCTTGCTGTCGGTGGCGCCAGCCGCGTCCGTGGCCTTGATGGTCAGCTGCGGGAACAGGTCGACCGACAGGCCCAGCACATGGGCCGGGTCATAGCTCAAGGTGGACAGCAGGTGGTTGACCTGTGCCACGTCGATGGTGTGGCCCGGGGTATCCGACTCGATGACCAGGTGGCGCGAGTCGACGCCGCTGATGTGCAGGCCTTGGGTGAGGGCCGGGTCCAGCGACAGGCTGAGCTTGCTGTGGTCGCCCAGCAGGGTACCCAGCGACAGGAACTGGCCCACGCTCACGTCGACGCGAATCAGGTTGTTGTCGACATCGGCCACGGCCACGTGCTGGGTCTTGCTCAGATCCAGCAAGGGGTTCACGGCCAGATCCACCAGACCCAGGATGTTGTGCCCGTCGCTGTCGGCGCTGACCACCGGGGCGTGGTTGGCCGCGACGGTGGCCGCCGTGGTCAGGGTGATGGTGCCGCTGGCGTGGTCGCCGTCCTTGTCCACGATGGTGTAGCTGAAGGTCTCGTCGGTCGCGTCATGGCCTTGCTTCATGGTGAAGTCGCCGGTGACGGTGTTGAGCTTGATCTCGGCGCCGGACTGCAACGTGATCGTGAGGACCTTGGTGCTCGGGTCCAGCACGGAGCTGACCTGCTTGCTCGACGAGAAGGCTTCGATCTTCTGCAGCCCGTCCGCGCCCGCCAGCCCGGCCAGGCTGCCGGCCTTGAGTGTGGGCACGGTGTCGAGCAGGTACTTGCTGAGCTCGGCATTGGTCGTGAGCGTGGTGGCGCCTTGTTCCGTGCCGGTGATGCCGTTGTAGGCGATGGGCTCGATGTTGGCGATGTACTGCGCCGTCAGGGTGCCCGTGCCAACGGCGTACGAGTCAATGTGGTTGTCCTTGAGGAAGGTCTCCCAGTTGGTCTCGTCCTTGCCGGTGTCGATGCCTTTGCCCGTGTTGGGGTTGCCATCGGTGATGAAGTAGGACACGTTGACGCCATCGCTGATCTTGCCGGTGGCGGCAAACGAGGCCTTCGCTGCGGCGAGCGCGGCGTCATAGTTGGTGCCGCCATTGGCGCTCAAGGCATCGACGAAGGTCTTGGCCTGGGCTACCGTCATCCACGCGGCGCGGCCTTGGCCAGCGTCGTTGAAGGTCACGATCTGGACTTTGACGTCACCCAGGTCGTCATAGCGGTCGATCAGCGAGTTGATGGAGGCTTTGATGCCGTTGACGGTCTTGTCGGCCAGCGTGTCCTTCATGCTGCCCGAGGTGTCGACGATCAGCATCAGGTTGGTGTTCTGCGTGCCGGTGCTGCTGTCGACCTGCATGACCTGTGCGCCGGACAGTGGGCTGTCGTCTTCGATCAGCACGTTGAGGGCGGCTGTGCTGGTGCTGTGGCCGTCGCTGGCTTGCACCTGCAGGTTGACGCTCAGCACGTCTTCCGCATTGGGGTTGGGGTGGTCGACGGGGCCTTGCAGGGTGACCTTGTAGTGGCCCTGGTCGTCGATGGTGGCCGTGAGGATGGGTGTGTTGCCCGCCTTGCCGACCAGCGGGTCGGTGGCCGTGCCGCTGCCGGACCAGGTGATGGCCACGCCACCCGATGTCATGCCGCTGGGGCCGGAAAGCGTGAGGCTGACCTTGTCACCATCGGCATCGCTGATGGCGAACAGGCCGGTGGCTTCCTTGGTGTTGACGGTGTCGGGCGAGCCCTGGTTGTCGGGGTTGCCACCGACCAGGCCTTCTTCCGACAGGGCGGCTGGGCCGCTCTGGCTGCCGATGATGGGCGCGTCGTTGACGGGGGTGATGCCGATGTCGATGGTGGCCGTGGTGGTGCCGCCATGGCCATCGGACACGGTCACGGTGAAGGTGTCGGCGCCGTTGTAGTCCTTGGCGGGCGTGTACGTCCAGGTGCCGTCTTCGTTGACGATGACCGTGCCGTGTACGGGGTCGGAACCCTTGGCGTAGGTCAGCGCATCACCATCCGGGTCGGTCGCCTTGACCTGGCCGGAGACAGGCTTGTCTTCATCGGTGGTCAGGCTGTAGTGGCCAGTGACAGGGTCGAAGTTGCCGCTGGTCGGGGCATCGATCTTGGGTGGATCGTTGACTGGATTGATGCCGATGTCGATGGTGGCGGTCGTTGTGCCGCCATGGCCATCGGACACGGTCACGGTGAAGGTGTCGCTGCCGTTGTAGTCCTTGGCCGGCGTGTACGTCCAGGTGCCGTCTTCGTTGACGACGACCGTGCCGTGCTGCGGGTCAGCGCCCTTGGCATAGGTCAGCGCATCGCCGTCCGGATCCGTGGCTTTGACTTGGCCGGAGACAGGCTTGTCTTCGTCAGTCGTCAGGCTGTAGTGGCCCGTCTCGGGATTCAGGTTCGGATTGCCCGGGTCATCGATCTTGGGCGGGTCATTGACGGGGTTGATGCCGATGTCGATGGTGGCTGAGGTGGTGCCGCCATGGCCATCGGACACGGTCACGGTGAAGGTGTCGGCGCCGTTGTAGTCCTTGGCGGGCGTGTACGTCCAGGTGCCGTCTTCGTTGACGATGACCGTGCCGTGCTGCGGGTCAGCGCCCTTGGCGTAGGTCAGCGCATCACCATCCGGGTCGGTCGCCTTGACCTGGCCGGAGACGGGCTTGTCTTCGTCAGTCGTCAGGCTGTAGTGGCCCGTCTCGGGATTCAGGTTCGGGTTGCTTGGGTCATCAATCTTGGGCGGGTCATTGACGGGGTTGATGCCGATGTCAATGGTGGCCGTGGTGGAGCCGCCGTGGCCATCGGACACGGTCACCGTGAAGGTATCGCTGCCGTTGTAATCCTTGGCCGGGGTGTACGTCCAGGTGCCGTCTTCGTTGACGACCACGGTGCCGTGCTGCGGATCCGCGCCCTTGGCATAGGTCAGCGCATCGCCATCCGGGTCCGTGGCCTTGACCTGGCCTGAGACGGGCTTGTCTTCGTCAGTCGTCAAGCTGTAGTGGCCAGTGACGGGGTCGAAGTTGCCGCTGGTCGGGTCATCGATCTTGGGCGGGTCATTGACAGGGTTGATGCCGATGTCGATGGTGGCGGTGGTCGCGCCGCCATGGCCGTCGGACACGGTGACCGTGAAGGTGTCTGCGCCGTTGTAGTCCTTGGCGGGCGTGTAGGTCCAGGTGCCGTCTTCGTTGACCGTGACGGTACCGTGTTGCGGATCCGAACCCTTGGCGTAGGTCAGCGCATCGCCATCCGGGTCCGTGGCCTTGACCTGGCCGGACACGGGCTTGTCTTCGTCGGTGGTCAGGCTGTAGTGGCCGGTGTTGGGATCCAGGTTCGGATTGCCCGGGTCGTCAATCTTAGGCGGGTCATTGACGGGGTTGATGCCGATGTCAATGGTGGCCGTGGTGGAGCCGCCGTGGCCATCGGACACGGTCACCGTGAAGGTATCGCTGCCGTTGTAATCCTTGGTCGGCGTGTACGTCCAGGTGCCGTCTTCATTGACGACGACCGTGCCATGCTGTGGGTCAGCGCCCTTGGCATAGGTCAGCGCATCGCCGTCCGGGTCGGTGGCCTTGACTTGGCCGGAGACAGGCTTGTCTTCGTCGGTGGTCAGGCTGTAGTGGCCGGTGACCGGGTCGAAGTTGCCGCTGGTCGGGTCATCAATCTTGGGCGGGTCATTGACGGGGGTGATGCCGATGTCGATGGTGGCGGTGGTCGTGCCGCCATGGCCGTCGGACACCGTCACGGTGAACGTGTCGGCGCCGTTGTAGTCCTTGGCCGGCGTGTACGTCCAGGTGCCGTCTTCATTGACGACGACGGTGCCGTGCTGCGGGTCAGCGCCCTTGGCATAGGTCAGCGCATCGCCATCCGGGTCGGTGGCCTTGACCTGACCGGAGACGGGCTTGTCTTCGTCGGTCGTCAGGCTGTAGTGGCCCGTCTCGGGATTCAGGTTCGGGTTGCCCGGGTCATCAATCTTGGGCGGGTCATTGACGGGGTTGATGCCGATGTCAATGGTGGCGGTGGTCGTGCCGCCATGGCCGTCGGACACCGTCACCGTGAAGGTGTCCGAGCCGTTGTAGTCCTTGGCAGGCGTATAGGTCCATGTGCCGTCTTCATTGACGACGACCGTGCCGTGCTGCGGGTCAGCGCCCTTGGCATAGGTCAGCGCATCGCCGTCCGGGTCGGTGGCCTTGACCTGACCGGAGACAGGCTTGTCTTCGTCGGTCGTCAGGCTGTAGTGGCCCGTCTCGGGATTCAGGTTCGGGTTGCTCGGGTCATCAATCTTGGGCGGGTCATTGACCGGGTTGATGCCGATGTCAATGGTGGCCGTGGTCGTGCCGCCATGGCCGTCGGACACCGTCACGGTGAAGGTGTCGCTGCCGTTGTAGTCCTTGGCGGGCGTGTAGGTCCAAGTGCCGTCTTCATTGACGACCACGGTGCCGTGCGCAGGGTCCGAACCCTTGGCGTAAGTCAGCGCATCGCCATCCGGGTCCGTGGCCTTGACTTGGCCGGAGACAGGCTTGTCTTCATCTGTGGTCAGGCTGTAGTGACCGGTGACAGGATCGAAGTTGCCGCTGGTCGGGTCATCGATCTTGGGCGGGTCATTGACCGGGTTGATGCCGATGTCGATGGTGGCCGTCGCCGTGCCACCTCTGCCATCGGACACGGTCACGGTGAAGGTGTCAGCGCCGTTGTAGTCCTTGGCGGGCGTGTAGGTCCAGGTGCCATCCGCATTGACCACGACGGTGCCGTGTGCAGGGTCGGAACCCTTCGCATAGGTCAGCGCATCACCATCTGGGTCGGTCGCCTTGACCTGGCCGGACACGGGCTTGTCTTCGTCCGTGGTCAGGCTGTAGTGGCCTGTCTCGGGCTTGTAGTTGGGGTTGCTGCCGGGTTCGTCAACAAATGGCGCGCGGTTGCCCACTTCGGTGGCCGTGGTCACATTGGCCACGGTGGCGAAGGGCGTGCCTGCGTCACGGTCCGGTGTGCTGTAGGCAAATTCCTGCGACGACACGGTTTCGATCACACGGTCAACACGCAGCCCCAGCGACATCGAGCCACCGCCACCACCAGTCAGGCCGGCCGCGGTCGCCGCATCTTCATCGCCTCGGTCAACGGCATTGATGGCATCGTCCACGGACTTGTTGTCCTGGGCATGGTCAACCGTGTCGTGGGCATGCTTCTTCGCGCTGCCAGCTTTGCCATTGGCCTCAGCCAGCGCCACTTGCATGTCACGTGGCATCCAGGCCTGGCCGTCCACATCGGTGATCTGCAGCTGTGCGTTGGCTTCCGCCAGGATCACGTCGCCGGGCTGGATGGCGTCCCCTTCCTGCAGCGGGCGCGCATCGGCCTGGCCTGCCGGGATGACGTTTGCACGCCCTTGAAGACTGGTGACGACCCCGCCGGGAACTTGCGCGGATTTGGACATGGCAAAACCTCTCGAAACGTAACAAACGCCTTTGACACGAGGATAGCGACGGGGCCTTCCTCAAGGGTGATCTGATGGATCACGGGGCGTGAACAATTCCGGCATTGCGCCGAATAAATCGGCGCTTTAGCGCAGAGGCACTCAGGGTCAAGCCGACATGCAGCCTGTTTGCCACCAAGTGAAACGGGCCAGAACTGTCCAACAAGGTCTTGTCGGCAGGTCTGGCCCGCAGTGAAGGGCAAGCGTCACGAAATGACGCTGGTATGCAGCCTTTAAGGCATACCGAACGGCATCATGGCATCAGCGCTCGCGCAAGGCGTAAGCGTGTGCCTTGAGCACCGGTTTGAGCAGGTAGGACAGCACCGTCTTCTTGCCTGTGAGCACATCCACTTCAGCCGTCATGCCCGGGATGATGGGCATCTTGTCGTTGAAGTTCGGCTGCTTGGTGCGCACGCGCACCACATAGAAAGTGTTGGTGCCTTTTTCGTCCGTCACGGTGTCGGGGCTGATGTTCTCGACCACGGCATCGAGCCCGCCGTAGATGGAGAAGTCATAGGCGGTGAACTTCACCGTGGCCGCCTGGCCCGGGTGGATGAAGGCGATGTCACGCGGCTGGACCTTGGCCTCCAGGACCAGGGCATCGTCCAGCGGCACGATCTCCAGGATGTCCTTGCCCGGGGTGACCACGCCGCCCACCGTGTTGGCCAGCAGGCGCTGGACGCGGCCACGAACAGGCGACTTCACTTGGGACTTGTCCACCTTGTCGGCCAGCGCCACCGCGCCTTCATTCAGCGCGTTCAGCCGCCCCAGCACTTCAGACAGGTCCTTGCGGATTTCGTTGCGGAAGGACAGGTCGGTTTCCTGGATCTTGCGCGTGGCTTCCGCAATGGCTGCCTTGGCACGTGATGCCTGGGCGCTGGCCTGTTCCTTGTCGCCACGTGCGCGGGTCACGTCGCGCTCCAGCCGCAGCACATCCACTTCAGACACCGCACCGGTGGCCAGCAGCGGCCGGGTCTTGGCAAGCTCTTGCTGAGACAAGTCCAGGCTGCGTTTGGCCGAATCGCGCTTGGCTTCGGCTTCGCTCAAGTCCTGCTGACGCTGCGCCAGTTGCTGTTCGCTGATGGACACCAGAGCAGATAGCTCGGAGCGCTTGGCGTCATAAAGCTGGCGCTCCTCATCCACGATGCGCTGCTCTTCGATATTGCCTTCATGCGCTTCGGGCGGTTTGAAGCTGTGCCCTTCGGCCAGGGCCTTCAGGCGAGCCAGCTTGGCTGTCAAGGCAAATACCTGGGCCGCGCTTTCGCGCACACCCGATGTGGCGCGTGTTTCGTCGATCTTCAGCAGCAGCTGGCCAGCTTCGACCACCTGGCCTTCCTTGACCAGGATCTCGGAGACCACACCACCGTCCAGCGACTGGATCACCTGCAATTGCTTTGAAGGGATCACCTTGGCCTCGCCCTTGGTGACCTCGTCGATCTTGGCCAGCGAGGCCCACACCAGCAGCACGCCCACCAGCAGCAGGGCACTGCGCACCAGGGTCTGGGCGCGGTAGGTCTGCTCGGTGCTCATCACGGCCTGGGCGTCCAGCTCGAAGCTGCGCATGCCCGCGCCGGCGGCGGTCTCGGGCGTCACGCGTGGGCCGGCCACTGTATCGAGCACGCGGTCCGTGAGGGGGGCCAGCCTCAGCCGGATCGCTTCCAGGGCTTTGACCAGCTTTTGTCCAGCATTCAGCAAGGCGTTCATGTTGTGCTCCTTGCTCACGAGGCGCGCGAAATGCGGCCAGCAGACAGCGCCTGCATGATGCGTTCACGCGGGCCATCGGCCACGATCTTGCCCTGGTCGACCACGATCACGCGGTCCACAAACGAGAGCATCGAGGTGCGGTGCGTGACCAGCACCACCGTCTTGCCTTGCGAGAAAGCCTGCATGCGCTGCGTCACGAGGGCTTCGGTCGAGAAGTCCATGGCACTGGTGGGTTCGTCCAGCAGCAGGATGGGCGCGTTGTGCAGCACCGCACGCGCAATGCCCACGCTCTGGCGCTGGCCGCCTGAGAGCAGCTCGCCGCGCTCGCCCACCTGCATGTCGAAGCCTTGCGGGTGGCGTTGCACGAACTCGTTCAGGCCGGCCGTGTCGCTGGCCGCCACGATGGCGTCGTCCTGCGCATGCGGCATCCCGAAGGTGATGTTGTCGCGCAGCGAGCCGTAGAACAGCGTCACGTCCTGCGAGACATGGGCCAGGTTGCGGCGCACATCGGCCGGGTCCAGCTGACGCATGTCGATGCCATCGAGCAGCACGGCGCCTTGCGATGGCTGGTACAGGCCCAGGATCAGCTTTTGCAGCGTGGTCTTGCCCGAGCCCACCTTGCCGATCAGGGCGACCTTTTCGCCGGGGCTGACCTTGAAGCTGATGTCGTCGAGCGCCGAGTCCTGTCGGCCCGGGTAGGCAAAGGACACGTGGCGGAACTCGATCTCGCCTTTGAGGTCCTTGCGGTGGATGAAGTTGGTGCCGGCAGGGCGCTCCACCGGCTGGTCCATGATCTTGTTGAGCGACTCCATGGCCGTGCGCGCACCCTGGTACTGCATCAGCAGGCCCACGATCTGCCCGGCTGGTGCCAAGGCACGGCCCGCCAGCATGGTCGAGGCGATCAGGCCGCCCATGGTCAGTTGCTTGTCGGTGATCAGGTAGACACCGATCAGGATGATGCTGACCGACACCAGCTGCTGCAGCGTGGCCGTGGTGTACATGGCCGAGGACGACAGCCCGCGCATGCGCACATTCAGCGCCGACAGGAACTGGTTGGCCCGCTCCCAGCGCGCCTGGATCAGGTTTTCGGCACCTTGCGACTTGATGGTTTCGATGCCGGTGAGGCTCTCCACCAGTGTGGCATTGCGCTGCGCCGAGGCCTGGTAGGTGCTTTGCGACAGCTCATGCAGGCGATGCTGGAGCACATAACCCGATACGACGATGGCCGTGAACACGGTCAGCACCGGCAGGATCAGCCAGGGTGAGATCCAGGCCATCACGATCACGAAAAGCAGCGCGAAGGGCAGGTCGATCAGCGCGGTGACGGTGCTGGAGGCGATGAAGTCCCGCACCTGTTCGAAGCCACGCAGGTTGGCGGCAAACGAGCCCACCGACTGCGGCCGGTTCTCCAGGCGCATGCCCAGCACCCGCTCCATCAGCGAAGCCGAGATCTGCACGTCGATGCGGGCGCTGGCCTCGTCCACGAAATGGCTGCGCAACAGGCGCATGAACAGGTCGCCCGCGAACACCAGCGTCACGCCGATGGCCAGTACCCACATGGTTTCGGTGGCATGGTTGGGCACCACGCGGTCGTACACGTTCATCGAGAAAATGGGGAAGGCCAGCGCGAACAGGTTGATCAGCAAGGCTGCCCACAGCACGTCGCGGTACACGAAGCGCTGCGCCAGCACCGGGCCCCAGAACCAGTGGCCGGACTTGGTGGCGCGCATCTCGGGGGTGCGCTCGTCGAACTTGAAATGCGGCCGGGCAAACAAGACGATGCCCGTGTAGCGCGCCTGCAGTTCTTCGGTGCTCAGGGTGATGGCACCCTGGCCGCTGTCGGGCAACAGGATGCGCCACTTAGCGGCGGCGCCAGATGAGCCCGACTCACGCCCCAGCAGCACGCAGGCCTGCTCGCCCTTGAGGATCAGGATGGCGGGCAGCGTCAGCGCATCAATGCGCGCCAGCGGCAAGCGTTGCACCTTGGTGGCCAGGCCGGCTCGGCCAGCGGCACGCTCGGCCAGATTCAAGGGCAGGGCACCCTTGTCCAGCGGCAGCCCGGCTGACAGCGAGGCCCGTGAAGCAGGCAGGCCATGCAGGCGGCAGACCTCTACCAGGCAATCCAGCAGGGGATCTGGCGTCAACAGGTCTTCGCGGAGGCGTGGCGGTGCCGAGGCGTCAGGTGCGGTCGTGTCCAGCGTGGCAGTCATGCGTGAATTCGTGAGGTTCTATCCCGCACGAGACAGCAGTGTCAGCGCGGCGTGATCAGCGGATATCGGCACAATGCACCGCAAATTGACCCTCGGCGCGATCGGCGAAGAAGCGCTCCAGGGTCATGCGCACGGTGCGGAAAGCCAGGTCGTCCCAGGGGATTTCGTGCTGATGGAAGAGCTGCGCTTCCATGGTTTCCGGCCCGGGCGAGAACTCGGTGTCCAGCAGGCGGGCGCGGTAGAAGAGGTGAACCTGGCCCGCCGTGACCACATTGATGATGCAGTACAGGCCCTGCATCTCGATGTGGGCGCCAGCTTCTTCGTCGGTTTCGCGGGCGGCCCCTTCTTCGGTGGTTTCACCCAGCTCCATGAAGCCGGCGGGCAGCGTCCAGTAGCCCTTGCGGGGCTCGATATTGCGTTTGCACAGCAGCACCTGCTCACCCCAGACGGGCAGCGTCCCCACCACGTTCAGCGGGTTGACATAGTGGATGTGGCCACAGGATGGGCAGACGGCACGCTCACGGTTGTCGTCCTCGGGCACCTTGTGCTCGACGGGGGTGCCGCATACCTGGCAGTGCTCGATTCGGCGTGAAAACAGCATGCCCGCAGTTTAGGGCAACAAGATGGCGAAACCGTGGCTTGTGGCCGGCAATTCACAGGCAATGGCCCGCATTCGCGCGCAACGCCGAGCTCTGCGCCTTGGTCAGCGGCGTTTTGTCAACGGCGTTTGGGCCCGGCCGGCAGCGTCGTGACCCAGGGCGCGAAGCTCTCCAGCACCTGCAGGGGGTGGCCCCGATGCCAGAAAACCGAGCGGCGCGTCCAGATGGGCGCTGGGTCTGGCGGCATGGGCGACAGGTGCGCCCATTGCCTGGCCAGGCGCCGCCGTTGCGGAGATTGCAGGGGCAGGGCATGGGCGATCAGCGGGTCGCGGCGCACCTGCGTGTGCTCGAACAGCAATTCGGCCAGCGGGCGCGTGCCCAGCCCCTTGATGGCGCGCCAAGGGCCTTTCACCGCGCCCAGCGGGGTGCTGCTGCGCGCCCAGACCGCCGCCCGGCCATTGATGCGCAGCACCACCTCGCGGACATGGCCCTCGCGGCAACGCAGTGCAGCGCGCTCCTGCGGCCACAGGGTGCGGCGGCCCTGGCTGAGCACCTGCACGCTGACCTGCCCGTGCAGCCGCAGGCGGGCTGTCAGCGAACCTGGTGCGCTCAGCCAGCGGCGCAAGCTGGGCGACACAGCGCCACGCCGGCCACCGTGTGAGCGTGCGAGGGCAGAGTCAGATCGGGGTACGGCAGGCAGGCGAGGTAGCATCGGGGCGCGATCATAGCGGGCCTGGCGGGTGATGACCTGCGCGGGGCCCATTCGGACATCATCACGCATGACATCACACACCTTGCCACCAGGCTGGCTGGACATCGACTTGGGCAAGGCCTTGCACGGCCGCGTCGGCGCGCTGATGAGCGCCCGGGCCGGCGGCGTCAGCGTGGGGCCTTACGCCCAATGCAATCTGGGTGACCACGTGCAGGACGACCCGCAAGCCGTGCTGCACAACCGCAGCCTGTTCGCGCAAGCCCTGCAGGCGCAACCCGTGTGGATGACGCAGGTGCACGGCAACCGCGTCATCTGGCTCACGCGCGATGCCGATTTCCTGGGCCCTTCAGGGCAGCTCGCCCAGCCTGAGGCCGATGGCGCCCTGACCACCGAGCCGGGCCTTGCCTGCACGGTGATGGTGGCCGATTGCCTGCCCGTGCTGCTGGCGGCGCCCGAAGGGCGTGGCGTGGCCGCGTTGCACGCAGGCTGGAGAGGGCTGGCGGGCGCTGGCGACATGCAGGGGCAGGGCATCGTGCACACCGGCGTCCGGGCCTTGTGCGAGGCCGCATCTTGCGAACCATCGGACCTGCAGGCCTGGCTGGGGCCCTGCATCGGCCCCGCGCATTTCGAAGTCGGCGCCGACGTGCTGGCGGGCTTCGGGCTGGATCCTCTCGCCGCGCAGGCTCACCGGCGCTTCACGCCCCGCATCACGGTCGACGCGGTGGGGGTCCATGAAGCACCATTCCAGGCGCGCAAATGGCTGGCCGATCTGCCGGGGCTGGCACGTGACACGCTTAACCACCTGGGCGTGAGTCAGGTTGGCGGCGGCACCTGGTGCACGGTGTCCGAGGCCTCAAGGTTCTTTTCGTTCAGGCGGGATCGCGTCACCGGCCGGCAGGCCGCCAGCATCTGGCTGCGTTGAGCCCTCGCCGGGATGGGCGTCGTCGCCCGATGGCCGCCCCTTATCAGCTTGCTCGGCCAGGTGTTGCGCATGGGCTCTCGCCTCGGCTGCGCGCAAGGCTTTGCGGCGCGCTGGCGCACCCATCAGGTACAGCACCAGGGCCAGCGGCGCGAGCCCATAAAACACCAAGGTGATCACGGCGCCCAGCACGGAGCCCTGCGGGCTCGTGGCCTCGGCCAGCGCCATCATCACGGTCACGTACAACCAGGCGGCAGCAACAATCCACATCCAACATCATCCGGTTAGTGAAAGTCCCGCAGACACGCCAGATCGTTGAACTCAACATGATTGATGAAAATCATGCCTGTGTCGGGGCAGGCAACTATTCTGGAACAGGTCTTGCTCAAAGCCCTTTGAACAAGACGGATTGATGACCGTTGGGCCGATGTTGAAAAGAAGCTAAAAGTCATCGGCCCGTCATGTCAATCGAAAAAAACCGCGGTCAGAATACGGCAACATGACGGAGGCATCATTTTTTCGGATGCCCCTTGAAGATTCCAAGTAGGAGACATATGGCTGTTCCTCAACGGTCACGCTCGCAGCGCCCAGCCGCTGCGCAGGACGTGACGCAGCGTGATGCCGCCGTGCAAGCCAAGCCGGCTGTCAAAACCAAGCGCCCAGCAGCCAAGAAGGCCGCTGCCCCGACCAGGAAAACAGCGACGCGCAAAGCCGCATCGCCAGCCAGCGCGGCTCGGTCTGAGGCGCCCGAAGCCCCTGAAGCCGGCACGAAGCGCCAATCAGGCAAGCCCGAGGCGAACGCCTCCAGCGCTTCTGCCAAAGCCACCAACGCCTCCCCCTTCACGACACCATTCGATCTACCTCTTGGCGGGGCATTCGCCGAGCATTTCAAGGCCCCGTTCGACCAGGCCGCCGCCGCAATGGCCGCGCTCAAGATCCCGGGCATGGAGCAGCTGGATCTCAATCGCATGCCAGGCATGGCCGCCGACGCCATGAAGCAATGGATGAGCAGCGCAGCCCTGGGTGGCGCGGCCCCCGCCATGCCCGAGGGCCTGACGGTGCTCAAGCCCATGCAGCAGGCCATGGAGGCCATGAGCCAGAGCCTGGGCAGCACCCTGTCATCGGTGGCTGGCTTGACAGTGCCGGCTGACGCGCTCAAGGACATCCAGCAGGACTACATGCAGCAGGCCACGGCCTTGTGGAACCTGGCACTGGAAAAGCCTGACCAGATCAAGGCGTCCGATCGCCGCTTCGATGCACCGGAGTGGGGCAGCAGCCCCGCCAGTGCCTTCATGGCGTCGATGTACCTGCTCAATGCCCGTACGCTGCAACGCCTGGCAGACCAGCTGCAGGGCGATGCCAAGGCGCGCCAGCGCGTGCGCTTTGCCGTGCAGCAATGGGCCGATGCCGCCTCGCCCAGCAACTTCCTGGCCTTCAACCCCGAGGCCCTGAAAAAAGCCGTCGAGACCAAGGGCGAGAGCCTGCAGCAAGGCCTGCAGCACCTGCTCAATGACCTGCGTCAGGGCCACATGTCCCAGACGGACGAGCGCGTGTTCGAAGTCGGCAAGAACGTGGCCACCACGGCCGGCACCATCGTGTACGAAAACGCGTTCTTCCAGCTGATCGAGTACGCGCCCTTGACGCCCAAGGTGCACGAGGTGCCCTTCCTCTTCGTGCCGCCTTGCATCAACAAGTACTACATCCTGGATCTGCAGCCGGACAACTCCGTGGTGCGCTACCTGCTGTCGCAGGGGCACCGCGTGTTCATGATCAGCTGGGTCAACCCCGACGACAGCCTGGCCAAGGCCACCTGGGACGACTACGTCGAGCAGGGCGTGATGAAGGCCATCGACGTCACCCGTGAGATTTCGGGTGCCGAGAAGGTCAATGCACTGGGCTTCTGCGTAGGCGGCACGATGCTGGCCTGCGCCCTGGCCACGTTGGCGGCAAAAGGCCAGAAGCCGGCTGCCAGCCTGACGCTGCTGACGTCCTTCCTGGACTTCTCGGACACCGGCATCATGGACGTCTTCGTGGACGAGGCCATGGTGCGCATGCGCGAGATGACCATGGGGCCGGAAAGCCCGCAAGGCGGCGGGATGATGAAGGGCACGGACCTGGCCGCGACCTTCTCCTTCCTGCGCCCCAACGACCTGGTCTGGAACTACGTGGTGGGCAACTACCTCAAGGGTGAAATGCCGCCGGCATTTGACCTGCTGTACTGGAACAGCGACAGTACCAACCTGCCCGGGCCGTTCTACACCTGGTACCTGCGCAACACGTATCTGGAAAACAAATTGCGCCAGCCCGGGGCGGTAGAGGTGTGCGGCGTGCCACTGGACCTGCGTCGTCTGGACATGCCCACCTTCATCTATGGTTCCCGCGAAGACCATATCGTGCCCTGGGGCGGCGCGTATGCGTCCACCCAGATCGTGCAAGGCCCCAAGACCTTCGTGCTGGGTGCGTCCGGTCACATCGCTGGTGTGATCAACCCGCCCGAGAAAAAGAAGCGCAGCTACTGGACGTCCGGTTCGCTGGCACGCGGCTTGCCAGCCACGGCCAAGGAGTGGATGGACACCGCGCAGGAGAACCCTGGCAGCTGGTGGCCGGTGTGGGCCGAATGGTTGGGCAAACAGGCTGGCGACATGGTGCCGGCGCCCAAGCAGGCGGGCAGCAAGCGTCATCCACCCATCGAGGCCGCGCCAGGCCGCTACGTCCTGCGCAAAGCTTGATTTTGGCGCCCGCCGTCTTGTGCGGGCTTGGATCCTGACCTCTCAAGGAGATAAGCATGTCTGACATCGTGATCGTTGCAGCAGCCCGGACCGCCGTCGGCAAGTTCGGTGGCAGCTTGGCCAAGACCCCGGCATCGGAACTGGGCGCCATCGTCATTCAGGATCTGCTCAAGCGCACAGGCCTGGCGGGCGACCAGATCAGCGAAGTCATCCTGGGGCAGGTGCTGCAGGCTGGCTGTGGGCAGAACCCGGCGCGCCAGGCCGTGATCAAGTCGGGCCTGCCCAATGTCATCCCCGCGATGACCATCAACAAGGTGTGCGGCTCCGGCCTCAAGGCCGTGATGCTGGCTGCGCAGGCCATCCGTGATGGCGACGCCGAGATCGTGATCGCTGGCGGCCAGGAAAACATGAGCATGTCGCCGCACGTGGTGCCCAACTCGCGCGAAGGCATGCGCATGGGCAACTGGCAGATGGTGGACACCATGATCAACGACGGCCTGTGGGACGTCTACAACCAGTACCACATGGGCATCACGGCCGAGAACGTGGCCAAGCAGTACGGTATCTCGCGCGAGGCGCAGGATGCGCTGGCCCTGGCTTCGCAGCAGAAGGCTGCTGCTGCTTCCGACTCCGGCCGCTTCAAGGACGAGATCGTGCCCGTGCTGATTCCCCAGAAGAAGGGCGACCCGCTGGTGTTCGACACCGACGAATTCATCAACCGCAAGAGCAATGCCGAAGCCCTGGCTGGCCTGCGCCCCGCCTTTGACAAGGCCGGTTCGGTCACCGCGGGCAATGCCTCCGGCATCAACGACGGTGCCGCGGCCGTCATGGTGATGAGCGCCAAGAAGGCCGATCAGCTGGGCCTGAAGGTGCTGGGGCGCATCGCGTCTTACGCCAGCGCCGGCCTGGACCCGGCCTACATGGGCATGGGCCCGGTGCCTGCCTCACGCCGTGCGCTGGAGCGCGCGGGCTGGAAGCCGGCCGATCTCGATCTGCTGGAAATCAACGAGGCCTTCGCGGCGCAAGCCTGTGCCGTCCACAAGGAAATGGGCTGGGATACCAGCAAGGTCAATGTGAACGGTGGGGCCATTGCCATTGGCCACCCCATCGGTGCGTCGGGTTGCCGTGTGCTGGTGACCCTGCTGCACGAAATGCAAAAGCGCGACGCCCGCAAGGGCATCGCATCCCTGTGTATCGGTGGCGGCATGGGCGTGGCCCTGACCATCGAGCGCTGATCCCCGACTGACAGAGTCTTTCATTCATCCCAAAGAGGAGAACTTCATGAGCCAAAAAGTAGCGTACGTGACCGGTGGCATGGGTGGTATCGGTACCTCCATTTGCCAACGCCTGCACAAGGACGGATTCAAGGTGATCGCGGGTTGCGGTCCCAGCCGTGATCACGCCAAGTGGCTCGACGAGCAAAAGGCGCTGGGCTACACCTTCTACGCGTCGGTGGGCAACGTGGCCGATTGGGACTCCACGGTTGAAGCCTTCAAGAAGACCAAGGCCGAGCACGGCCCGATCGACGTCCTGGTGAACAACGCCGGCATCACCCGTGACGGCATGTTCCGCAAGATGACCAAGGCCGATTGGGACGCGGTGATGGACACCAACCTCAACAGCCTGTTCAACGTGACCAAGCAGGTCATTGACGACATGGTCGAGCGCGGTTGGGGCCGTATCGTCAACATCAGCTCGGTGAACGGCGAAAAGGGCCAGTTCGGCCAGACCAACTACTCGGCCGCCAAGGCCGGCATGCACGGCTTCACCATGGCCCTGGCCCAGGAAGTGGCCAACAAGGGCGTGACCGTGAACACCGTGTCGCCGGGCTACATCGGCACCGACATGGTGCGCTCGATCCGCCAGGACGTGCTGGACAAGATCGTGGCGACCATCCCTGTCAAGCGCCTGGGCACGCCCGAGGAAATCGCCTCGATGGTGTCGTGGGTGTCCAGCGATGAAGCCGGTTTCGCCACAGGCGCCGACTTCTCGGTCAACGGTGGCCTGCACATGGGCTAAGGCGATTGCCTGAGGTGCCGGGTTGAAGCGCTCGCACCTTGGCCCGGGTGGCCAAGGCGGGCGTTAAACCTGCCAAGCAACAACCCCGCCGCGCAGCGATGCCGGCGGGGTTGTTTTTTGCCGGCCTCGCTGCCCACCTTGCAGAAGCAGAAGCGCAGCCGGCTTCAGGCCGCCGCTTCCTGCTCCAGGACGAGGCGATCCAGCGCGGCGCAGACTTCGGCAAAGCGGCCGGCAATCACGGTGCGGCGTGCATCGGCGGGGTCTGTGCAGATGCGCACGCGCCGTTCAGTGTTTGCGGACACCGACGATGCCCGAAGCGGAATGACCTGCGCCGAGGCGCTTTGGCCGGGCTGGCGAGACGGCGTACCCCAAGGCGTGATGGGCCTGGCCTTGACGGGGCGGGCTGCCGGCGCACTGGCCGGACGCGTGCCGTCTGACGGCGGGTTGGTGCCGGCCGAACCAGGGGTGGTGTTGCGGATGAAGAATGCACGGGCCAGGTGATGAATCATGATGAACTCCGGTTGACAGCAGATGAAGTTCGGCAGGATTCGACAAGGGTCCACCAGACAGGATCGCACCACCGGCCAGGTGATGCCAATGCCCGCCACCCGTCTGGTGGTGTGAAAGCTAGTTGAGCAACTGGTTGCGGATCAGGCCGACGGCCAGACCTTCCAGCTCGAAATCTTCCTGCTCGGGGGAGACCACGATGGGTTGGAAATCGGGGTTCTCCGGGAGCAGTTGAATGCCTTGCGCCGTGCGCTGAAAGCGTTTGACGGTGACCTCGTCACCCAGGCGGGCCACGACGATCTGGCCATTACGGGCATCGCGTGTGCGGGCCACGGCCAGCAGGTCGCCGTCCAGGATGCCGGCGTCTTTCATGCTCATGCCTTTGACGCGCAGCAGGTAATCCGGGCGACGGGCGAACAGGCCGGGCTCGACCGAATAGGTCTGCTCGACATGTTCTTGCGCCAGGATGGGGTTGCCGGCAGCCACGCGGCCAACCAGTGGCAGCACCAGTTGCTCAAGCCCGGGCAGCGGCAGGTTGAAGGGCAGCACATTGCTGGCTGAGCCTGATGATTCGCCGCCACGCTTGCGGGTTTCGTTGACGGTGCGCAGGGTACCCGCCTTGAGGCGGATGCCACGAGAGGTGCCACCGACCAGCTCGATCACGCCTTTGCGTGCCAAGGCTTGCAGGTGTTCCTCAGCGGCGTTGGCCGAACGGAAGCCCAGTTCGCTGGCGATCTCCGCCCGGGTGGGCGGCGCGCCTGTGCGGGCGATCGCGCGCTGGATCAACTCGAAGATTTCCTGCTGGCGCGGCGTGAGTTTGGGTTTATCGTTCGACATCGCAGTGGCTGACGCTGTTTGAATCGTTGGCTGTCATTTTATACAGGACTGTTGGTTTGTCCAGTACTTTTATGCAAGCACTTGGGGTGGCATGCAGGACCTTGTGAAAAGCGTTGTGATTCTGGGAACGGGCGGGACCATCGCGGGTACGGGCCATGACCCTCAAAAGAGCTGGCAATACCGCGCCGCGCAGTTGTCGGTGTCGCAACTCGTGGACGCCGTGCCTGAGCTGGCTGGCGTCCCGCTGGAGACCGTGCAGGTCGCGCAGATCGACAGCAAGGACATGAGCTGGTCCGTCTGGCGCTCGCTCGGGCAGGCACTTCAGGCGCACCTGGCCCGTGAGGATGTGGCCGGTGTGGTGATCACCCACGGTACGGATACGCTGGAAGAAACGGCCTACCTGTTGCACAGGCTGCTGGATGGCCGCAAGCCCGTGGTGCTGACCGCCGCGATGCGCCCCGCCACGGCGCCGGACGCTGACGGGCCCGCCAATTTGCGGGACGCCGTCCGGGTCGTGCAGGAGGCGGCGCGCCGAGGTCTCGGGGGCGTGGTGGCGGTCTTGCACCGCCGCATCTGGGCAGGAGGGCAGGTGCGCAAGGCGCATTCCTGTGCGCTGGATGCCTTTGATGCTGGCGGGCACCCCCCCTTGGCGCGGCTCGACGAGCAGGGGCTGTGGCACGAGGCCATCACGCCGTGGCCTGCCAGTGGCAAGGCCGGGTGGCTGCCTCTGGCGACAGAACCGCCTCGTGTGGAGATCATCCACAGCCATGCTGACGCCGACGGCTGGATGGTGCAGGCCGCGCTGGCTCATGCCCGGCAGCACGGCCCCCTCAAAGGGCTGGTGCTGGCCGGGACGGGCCATGGCACCTTGCATCAAGGGTTGGAAGCGGCCTTGACGCAGGCGGTTGCGCAAGGGGTGGCCGTCTGGCGCAGTTCGCGCGTGGCCCGTGGGGGCGTCAACAGCCGGGAGGGGGATGTGTTTGTGGCCTGTGGCGAGCTGACACCAGCTCAGGCCCGGGTGGCCCTCATGCTCTATTTATTGGGTGTGTGAGCGAGCACAAGGGCAGGCAGATAAGTTGGGAATGCAAGCACGAGTCTTGGCTGTGGTGACCAGCGAGCCAGCTCTAGCTTCCTCCCACCGGTGTCAGGTTTGCCCTGCAACCGGTTCGAGTCGAATTGTGCTGGCCGAATATGAAAGCGCTGTGACAGCTCAGGGCTTGAGCCGGATCACGATCGGCTCTGCGCTGGTCTTGAATGCCTGCTCGACACCGGGCGAGGCTTCACCCATGCTCGGCACCCAGACGCGGACCCGGTGCTCCCCGGGGGGGATGTCGATGCTGACGTTACCGCCCGCATCAGTCACGCCGAAGTAGGGCGTGTCCACCACGTGCACATAGCCCAGCATGCGGTCATGGATGTTGCAGCCCAGCGTGGCCGTGCCCGGTTTGTCAAAGACCACGGGCGCGGCCGGTGTGCCTGCGTAGAGCTTGATCTCGAACGTCTTGGTGGGTGAGAACGAGTAGACGTGGTGCCGCACCGTGTCGAAATTTGGAAAGTTCACCGAGGTGCCCGTCTGGATGACGCGCAGCTTGGGGACAAAGGCCTTGTCCTTCTGGGCCATGTCAGCCACCGTGCCGGGCGCAGCCTGGGCGCGTGTGCCTTTGACAAACACCGATACGGCGGCGCCCGCCAAGGGCTGGCCGTTGTCAGCTTGAAGCTGGATCTGTTGGGGGGCAGCCCATGCGCTCAGGCACAGCAGTGTGGCGGCCAGGCCGAGCCAGGCTCGTTGACCGGGCTTTTCAACCCAGTTGCTTGCGTGTTGTCTGTCGAGCATGGTGAACGCCTGCCTCAATATTTGACGATGTCGCGGCGGGTGGGGGCCAGCCTGCGCAGCAGTTCGTTCTTGGCGCCCTCGGGCACGCCTGCGCGATCCAGCTCTTCGCGCATCACGGACACCATGATGTCGAACTCGGCGCCCGAGATGTTGGACTTGGCGTGCGAGTTGGCCATGGTCTCGCCTTCATAAACGCAAGGGCCATCGGCCACCTTGCAGAGATAGGCCGCCACGCTCTTTTTCAGGTAGGGCATCTTGATGCCGTCGAACGAGCGCATGGTGCGCGGGTCTGTGGACACCCGCTCCAGCGTGCGGTCGGCCACGGCATCAATCTTGGCGACGCCACCGAGCTGCTGATACAGCGGCGCCCGAGGCGGTGTGCTGCTGCAGGCCATCAACGCGGCCAAGGCCCAGCTCAGGGTGACCCCGCCTGCCGCCAGCTGGATGTGTCGACGTTGCGCCGGGCTCAGGTCGCGCCAGCTTGCAAACGGGCTTTTCAGGGGCATGGCAGATCCAGTACAGATTGAGGTATCGCTGAAAAATCCCGCATACAGGGATCTTGCGCTCATATCTTGACGCATCCGGACGATATCCATCTCCGTATTTGGCCGAGTAGTCGCGGCTAAAAAACACCACTGAAAGCAGTCCATGAAGTCAAAGAGCCCGTTTTCCCCGATGTCTCGCGTGCAGGCCAGGCGTTTGCCCGAGAAGGCGCAGTGGTGGCGACTTGGCTGCTTGGGGCTGGCTGCGGCTGCCGCTTTCATGGCGCCCAAGGCCCATGCGGGTGACCGCCTGCTGGGCACCTGGGGCGTCAGCGAGGTGGACGGTGCTGGCGGTGGCGGCTTGACGCCCTGGGCGACCATCACGGGCACAGGCAGCAGCAACCAGACAGGTGGATCGGCCTTCGTCACCCACCTCAAGACCCAGGACGGTTATGACCTGAAGATTGGCGGTGCGGCCGTGGGCATCAAGGACAGCGTCGAGTTGTCCATGGCCCGGTGGTCGCTCAAGCTGGGTGACGTGGTGCCCGGCAAGGCCATCGAGATGAGCGTGCTGGGCGCCAAGTTCAAGGTGGCCGGCGATGCGGTGTACGACCAGGACAAGGCCATGCCCCAGATCGCTGTGGGCGCGCAGTTCAAGCAGGTGGACGATGGCGACCTCGTCAAGTCCCTGGGGGCGACCAGCACGAGCGACATCGATGTGTACGCCACGGCGACCAAGCTGTGGCTGGGTGGCCTGGCTGGCCGCAATGTGCTGGCATCGGGCACGGCACGCCTGACGCGGGCCAACCAGTTCGGGCTGCTCGGTTTTGGTGGCGCAGGCCATGACAGGCACAAGCTGCAACTGGAAGGCAGCCTGGGCGTGATGCTGCGCGATGACCTGGTGCTGGGCACCGAGTACCGCATGAAGCCCAACAACCTGGAGGCCGGTGGGGCTGCCTTGCGAGAGGATGCCGCCTGGGATGTGTTCCTGGCCTGGTTCCCCTGTCGTGGTGGCAGCCTGACCCTGGCCTGGGTCAACCTGGGCAACATCGTCGGCAAAGAAGACCAGCAGGGCCTCTACCTGTCGGCACAGGCGTCTTTCTGACGTCTGCAGTCACAAGGGCTGATCAGCGCCCGCCCGTCACATCCAGGATGGCGCCCGCGGTGTAGCTGGCTTTCTCGGACAAAAGCCAGGCGATGGCTTCGGCAACCTCATCTGCCCGAGCAGCACGGCCCATGGGCAGGCTCGGCCCCAGGCGGGCGGCGCGGTCTGGTTCGCCGCCCGTGGCGTGGATGCCGGTGTCGGTGATGCCGGGGCGCACGGCCACGACCCGCACGCCCTCGGGCGCGACCTCCTTGGACAAGCCGTTGGTCAGCACATCAATGGCGCCCTTGCTCGCGGCGTAGTCCACATACAGGTTGGGCGAGCCGGTGCGCACCGCGCTGCTCGACACATTCACGATGACGCCGCCCTGGCCACCCAGGCGGGTCGACATGCGCTTGACCGCTTCGCGGGCGCACAGCATGGGGCCGAGCACATTGACGTTGAGCATGCGTTGCATGCGCGCTGCAGACATGTCCGCCAAAGGGGCGGTTTTGTCCACGATACCGGCGTTGTTCACGAGCCCCGTCAAGGGAGGCAGAGATTTGTCCACCATGGCAAACAGATTCAGTACCTGATTCTCATCGGCGACGTCAGCTTGGGCGATGATGGCAAGTGGTGCACCCAGTTGCCGGCATTCGTCTGCCACCGCTTGGGCCGCGTCGGCCTGGTGGGCGTAGTGAATCAGCAGGGCGTGGCCCTGGCGCGCCAGCAGCCGGGCCGTGGCGGCGCCGATGCCTTGGCTGGCGCCGGTGATGAGGGTGACCTGTTTCATGTCATGACTTTACATTCCTTTAACCGCGCGGAAGTCCGTCCTACACATGTCGCAAGGACACTGGTGAAATGAACACGATGAGCAAGAAGAAGTGGTTGTCCGGCTGGCGCCTGGCTGCTGGTGTAGTGGTACTGGCCACCGCGGGTTGGGGCGTCAAGCATTACTTTTTCACGCCGCCGGCGGCACCACAGGTGATCACGGCCAAGGTGGGCTATGAGGACATCGAGGACACCGTGCTGGCCAGCGGCACCATCCAGGCTCAGAAGGAAGTGAGCGTGGGGGCGCAGGTCTCCGGCCAGATCAAACGCCTGTATGTGGACCTGGGTGACAAGGTCAAGAAGGGCCAGCTGGTGGCCGAGATCGACTCCACCACGCAGACCAATACCTTGCGCAATGCCGAGGCGCAGGTGGCCTTGCTCACGGCCCAACGCCGTGCCAAGGTGGCCTTGCAGAAGCAGGCTGAGCTGACCTTCAAGCGCAAGCAGGAGCTGGTCAGGCTGGATGCTGGGGCCAAGGCTGATCTGGAAGACGCTGAAGCCGCGCTGGCCACGACCACGGCCGACATCGGTGCACTCGACGCACAGATCAAGCAAGCCAATATCGCCGTGGACACGGCCCGGGTCAACCTGGGCTACACGCGCATCCTGGCGCCCATTGACGGCGTGGTGATCGCAGTGATCGCCGAAGAAGGGCGCACCGTGAACGCCATCCAGTCGGCACCATCCATCATCAAGCTGGCCAAGCTGGACCAGGTGCAGATCAAGGCGCAGATCTCCGAAGCCGACGTGGTGCGCGTCAAGCCCGGCATGCCCGCTTACTTCACGATCCTGGGCGAGCCCTTGCATCGCTATGAAGCCACGCTGCGTGGTGTCGAGCCGGTGCCCGAGTCGGATCAGACCGATGCCAAGGTGACCGCCTCGACCTCGACGACCACGGCCATCTACTACAACGGTTTGTTTGACGTGCCCAACCCGGACGGCAAGCTGCGTGTGCTGATGACGGCGCAGGTGAACATCGTGCTCAACAAGGCCGACCATGCGCTGGTGATCCCGGCCTCGGCCCTGGGCAAGCGTGATCGCAAGACGAAGACCTATACCGTGAGCGTGCTGGAAGGGCCACCCGAGGCCCAGAAGGTGAGCACCCGCCAGGTGAAGATCGGCTTGAACAACCGCGTGCAGGCGCAGGTGCTGGATGGCCTCAAGGAGGGCGATCTGGTGGTGGTGGGTGAAGCCACGGGCGGCGGCTCGACCACGGGCATGCGTCGTGGGCCAGGCATGTTCTGATCACCATGACGGATACCAACAAGTCATCCGCAAAGCCCGTGGCCGCGGGGTCGGCGTTGCTGGAGGTCGAGAACCTGTGGCGCGAGTACCCCTCGGGTGAAGGCTCGGTCGCGGTGCTCAAGGGTATCAGCCTGCGCATCAACGCAGGCGAGATGGTGGCCATCATCGGGGCATCGGGCTCGGGCAAGTCCACGTTGATGAACATCCTGGGTTGCCTGGATCGGCCTACGCGTGGCAGCTACAAGGTGGCCGGCCAGCCCACGGCCGAGCTGGAGCCCGACGAGCTGGCGCGGCTGCGGCGCGAGCACTTTGGCTTCATCTTCCAGCGTTATCACCTCATGGGTGACCTGACGGCTGCGGGCAATGTCGAGATTCCGGCCATTTACGCGGGCCATGGCCCGGCCGAGCGGCATGCGCGCGCGTCTGCCTTGCTGGGGCGTCTGGGCCTGGCCGAGCGCGTGCGCAATCGCCCCGGGCAGTTGTCCGGTGGCCAGCAGCAGCGGGTGAGCATTGCGCGCGCCTTGATGAACGGCGGTGATGTGATCCTGGCCGACGAGCCCACCGGTGCGCTCGACAGCGTCAGCGGCGAAGAGGTCATGCGCATCCTGCAGGAGCTGCATGCCGACGGGCACACCGTCATCATCGTGACCCATGACCCCAAGGTGGCGCAGCATGCGCAGCGCATCATCGAAGTGGCTGACGGTGAAATCATCTCGGACAAACAGCAGGACGGCGACCGCCCGGTGCAGGCTGCCAGGCGCGAGGAGGGCGCGCCGCCGCCACACCCCTGGCGCGCCAACTGGGACCGCTTCACCGAGGCCTTCACCATGGCCTTGCGGGCCATGGCCGGGCACCGCTTGCGCACCTTGCTGACCATGCTGGGCATCATCATCGGCATCGCCTCGGTGGTGTCGATGGTGGCGCTGGGCGAGGGTTCGCGGCAGCGCGTGCTCAAGGACATCTCGGCCATGGGCACCAACACCATCGACCTCTTCCCGGGCAAGAACTTCGGGGACAGGCAGGCCGGCCGGATCCGCACGCTGGTGCCTGCTGATGCTGATGCCTTGTCGCAGCTGAGTTATGTGGACAGCGTGACGCCCACCGTCAGCACCAGCGTGACCTTGCGGCGCGGCAATGTCGAGTCCACCGCCAACATCACCGGGGTGGGGGAGGCGTTCTTCCGCGTCAAGGGCTACACCATGGCGCAGGGCCAGGCCTTTGATGCCGACAGCGTGCGCCGCCAGACGCAGGAGGCGGTGATCGACCCGAACACGCAGAAGGCCTTGTTCCCCAACGGCGAGAATCCCGTGGGGCAGGTGATCTTCCTGGGCTCGGTGCCGGTGCGCATCGTGGGCGTGACCTCGCCCCAGGAAAGCGGCTTCATGATCTCGGACAACCTCAACGTCTGGGTGCCGTACACCACGGCGATGCGGCGCCTGCTGGGTGTGCGCTGGCTGCGCAACATCACGGTGCGCATCAGCGATGAGGTGCCTTCGGCTGCGGCCGAGCAGGGCATCACCAAGCTGATCACACAGCGGCATGGCACGCAGGATTTCTTCGTGCGCAACAGCGACAGCATCCGCCAGACCATCGAGAGCACCACACAGACGATGACGCTGCTGATCTCGTCGATCGCAGTGATCTCGCTGATTGTGGGTGGCATCGGGGTGATGAACATCATGCTGGTGTCGGTGACCGAGCGCACGCAGGAGATCGGCGTACGCATGGCCGTGGGCGCGCGGCAGAGCGACATCCTGCGGCAGTTCCTGATTGAAGCGGTGCTGGTGTGCCTGCTGGGCGGCATCATGGGGATCGCGCTGGCGCTGGGCATTGGCCTGCTCTTTGACAAGGTGGGCGGCGGCAGCTTCAGAATGGTGTATTCGATGACGTCGATCGTGGCGGCCTTCGGGGTGTCTTCCTTGATCGGTGTGGTGTTCGGCTTCCTGCCTGCGCGCAATGCGGCGCGGCTGGACCCGGTGGACGCCCTGTCGCGTCAATGAGTGAGGCGACGATGCAGAGGCATGATTCGAGAAAGTACGGTGTGGGTAAATTGAACAGATCGCGCGGGTGGCAGGGCGGCGTCATCGCGCTGGCCGTGGCCATGTTGAGCGCGTGCGCATCGAGCGGTGACTACAGACGGCCTGATGTGAAAGTGCCGGACGGCTGGCAGCAAGGTGTGGCCACGCCGCAGGCCAGCCTGACGCCCTGGTGGCAAGGCTTGGGCGACCCGACGCTGACACGGCTGATTCAAGATGCGCTGGCTCGAAACAACAACCTGGCGCAGGCCGCCATCAAGGTGCGCCGTGCGCAACTGGTGGCGGGGCAGGCCGCGAGTGATCAGTTGCCATCGGTCAGTGTCAAGGGCAGCAGCACGGCTTCACGCCAGCTGGATGGCGGCCCGACCACGCGCTTGAACACGGTCACGGCGGCGGCGAGCTGGGAGGTCGATCTGTGGGGCCGGCTGGCTGCCCTGCGCAATGCGGCCGACTGGGAGGCGCAGGCCACCGAGCAGGACCGCCAGGCTGCGGCCATGTCATTGGTGGGCACCGTGGCCAATCTGTACTGGCAGGTGGCTTACCTGAACCAGCGCGTGGAGTCCAGCCAGCAAAGCATCGAGTATGCGCGGCGCACCTTGCAACTGGTCGAGGCGCAGTACAAGGCTGGCGCCACCTCCGGGCTGGAAGTGGCGCAGGCCACGCAGGCCCTGGCAGCGCAGGAGGCCAGTCACACCCAGTGGCTGTTGCAGCGCGTGCAGGCTCGCAATGCCCTGGCCATCTTGTTTGACGGCCCGCCTGAGGTGGCCTTGCAGGAATCCTTGCGCTTGCCGGATGGCGCGCTGCCGCCCGTGCAGGCCGGTGCGCCCGCTTCACTGCTGACACGTCGCCCTGATCTGCGTGCAGCCGAGCTGCGCCTGCGCAAGGCCCTGGCCACGGTGGACGCCACGCGCAGCAGCTTCTATCCCACCTTGAGCCTCACCGGCAGCGTGGGCGGCAGCAGCGAGGCCTTGTCCCATGTGTTGAGCGACCCGGTGGGCACGCTGGGCGCGGGCCTGGTGCTGCCGTTTGTGCAGTGGCGGGACATGCAGCGCAACATCGCCATTTCCCAGGCTGACTACGAAGTGGCGGTGCTGGGTTACCGGCAAAGCTGGTATCAGGCCTTGGCCGATGTGGAAAACGCCTTGTCGGCGCGCACGCAATACGAGCATCAAGGCATCAGCCTGGCGCAGGCCGTCAAGGCCGCACAGGATGGCGAACGCTTGAGCGAGGCCCGCTACCGCGCGGGCTCCGTGCCCTTGAAGACCTGGCTGGATGCGCAGGAGACGCGGCGGCAAGCCGAGAACAACCTGGCCGCCAATCGGCTCAATCGCCTGGGTGCTCTCGTGACGCTGTACCAGTCAGTGGGCGGCACGATCGAAGAAACCAGGCCTTGATTCAAGGCTCGACGGGCCGGTTCGTGCGGGCTTCGATGACCCGCACGGCATCGGCACCCGGCTGCATCTGCATGTTCAGCTGAGCCGCAAAGCGCGTCGGGTTGTGCAGCTCGGCCAACTCGAAACCGGCGTCACGCAACTGGGCTTCGGCTTGCGTCTCGTTGTCGTAGTGCAGGAAGACGCGGCCTTTCACGAAGGTGGACAGCAGGGCCTTGAAGGCCTGCACGCCCGCACCCTTGTTGGCGTTGTGCAGGTGGATGTCTGACAGGTACAGGCCATCCGGAAAGCGCGCCAGTACACGGCCAAAGCGGGCCCACATGGCCGCCACGGTGGGCGTGTCGAAATAGTTGAGCAGGCCTTCCGTGATGATGGCCGTGCCCTTGGTCTGGTCCAGCGTGTCGGCCAATGCAGACAGAGATTGAGGCCCAGCATCGGCCAGTGCATCCAGGGGCTGCACCTCATGGCTCGCCGTCAAGAGACCGGCGTTTTGCAGCAAGGCGCGTTTGCGCGCAGCCATGTCGGGCAGGTCTGCTTCGATGTAGCGCAACTTGCTGCCATGTTGCTGCTTGAAGCGCCAGCCGCGTGGCGACAGGCCTGCCGCCACTTCGATGACCTGGCTGACACGACCTTGTGCGATGGCCTGGTTGAGCAGGTGGTCGATCAGGCGGTGGCGAGCCAGCAGGAAGGCTTGCAAGGTGGGGGCGCCGGCGACCGTGGCCAGGCCATGCAAGGGGCGCAGGGCCGAGTACATCAACTTGCCTTGTGGCGTGACCAGGGCAGGGTGCGACAAGCCGTGTGCAAACCAGGTGTAGCCCGTGTAGTGGGCCGTGGGGCTGATGCTGGCGGGGTTGCGGGCCATGTCGCCTCATCCTGTCGTTGCGGTGGATGAGCAGTGTGGGCTGAAATGTAGTCAGATCCAGCTGCACGCTTTCCCTGATGGCCCGCAGGCGAATGATGCGCGTTGTATGCTCGCGGCCATGATCACCGTCCACCACCTTGAAACCTCCCGTTCGCAGCGCGTGCTGTGGTTGCTTGAAGAACTGGGCGTGCCGTATGAGCTCAAGCTCTACAAGCGTCATCCGGTCACGCGCCTGGCGCCACCCGAGCTGAAAAAAATCCACCCGCTCGGCAAGTCACCGGTGATCACCGATGGTGAGCTGGTGGTGGCCGAGTCGGCCGCGATCCTGGAATACCTGGTGGAACGTTATGGTGCGCAGGCGCAGGGCGAGGCCGCTCACCTGAGCACGCAGCCCGGCACGCCCGAGCACATGCAGGCGCGCTTCTGGATGCACTTTGCCGAAGGCTCGCTGATGAACTGGCTGGTGATGAAGCTGGTGTTCATGACCATCCCGACGCAGCCCATGCCTTTCTTCGTGAGGCCGATTGCGCGCGAGATCTGCAAGAAGGTGCAGCGTCAGCTGATCGACCCGAACCTGCAGACGTCCACGGCCTTCATCGAAGAGCACCTGGGCAAGCACAGCTGGTTCGCGGGCGATCGCATCACGCTGGCGGATTTCCAGATGAGCTTTGCCGTGTCGGCCTTGATGTCGCGCGCGGACGATGCCAGACGCTGCCCGAATCTGCAGGCTTACCTCAAGCGCATGGAAGCGCGGCCGGCCTACCAGCGTGCACTGGCCAAAGGTGGCCCGGTGGTGATGGGCTGACCTGACTTGACCTGGCCGCTCAGTGGCCTGTGCGGCCAGCGCTGGCCAGTTGCAGCACTTCCAGATAGGTGGGTGGCTCAGGCACGTCGGTGCGTTCACGCAGCCAGGCGTGCATCTGCGGCAGGCGGTGGTAGGGCACCGAGGCCATCAGGTGGTGCTCCATGTGGAAGTTCACGTTGACGGGCGCGACCGTCATGCGGGCCAGCCAGCCTGCGCGCGTGGTGCGCGTGTTGCGGAACATGTCTGGTGAACGGTCCAGGCAACCGTGCTCGGCAATCGAGCGGATGCGGATGAACAGCGGCAGGCAGGTCAGGAAGGCCAGCGCCCAGGCCCAGTAGAGCCAGGCATGGCCCGTGGCTGCAAGGATGCCCCACAGCAGGCCGTTGGTGATCAGCATGGGGCCCATGTTGCGCAGGGTGGTGGTGATGCGCTCTGCCAGCGTCCGACCCTGTTGAGGCAGGCGTTCCACGTTGTTGGCCACGGTCCACTTGAACACGCCCATGTCCATCATGACCAGGCCGAACACCAGCTTGGCGCCGGTCAGGCCTGTGATGTCGCGCAGCATCTTGCGCATCAGTGACTGGCGGGTAACGGGGTAGTCCTCGTGCAGGGAAATGTCCGGGTCCTGATCGGTGCCGGTTTTGGTGTGGTGGCCCAGGTGGTGCACTTTGTACTTGGGCAGGTTCTGCCAGATGGGGCGGGCGCACAGCCAGTCGGTGAGCACGTCATTGGCCCAGCGGCTCTTGAACAGGGTGCCGTGCGAGCCCTCATGCTGAAGGATGGCCAGTGCCAGCTGGCGTCCACCCAGCACGGCCATCACGACAACAAAGGTCAAGGCGTTGGGCCAGTGCGCCAGGGCGGCAAAGGCCAGGGCGATCACGCCCCAGGTGGAGCCCACGGCCCAGGCGCCCCACAGGTCGGAGCGGGCGGTCAGCCCGTTCATCTGCTCGCGGGTGAACAGGTCTTTCAGCCGGCGTTTGGTGACGGCGGGCAAGTCCGTTGGAGTGGCCGTGAACTCGGGTTGAAGCGTGGGCGAGATGGACATGGTGGGCGAGATCAAACCGGATGAAACCGGATCAATGGGTGGAGGAGGGGCGGCGGCCCTTGGCGGTTTTGTCTGCAGCGGGACTGCCGGTCTCGGCCATTGGCGACACGCGGCTGGCCAGTGCGGCGGGCAGGCGCTCGCGCCAGATGCGATGCCCCGCCTCGTCAAAAGCCAGCACGGTGGCGGTAAAGGCGCGGCGCTCGGCCGTGTCCACCAGGGGCTCGGGCAGGAGCGGGTCGAACACGAGCTGACGGATGGCTTCGTTGCCCAGCAAATAGCTCTCACGCGCGGCCACTTCGGGCTCCAGGTCGTCGGCATGGGCCAGCCAGGCTTGCAGCTTCTGGCGGGTCTGTCGGTAGGCGCTGGTGAGGGCTTCGCTCTGCCACAGGGTGCGGGCAAGCGCGTCCAGCTCAGGCGTCAAGTCTGTGGCGGTGAACACGGGCGCATCCAGCTCCAGGCCCAGCTTGCGCAGCCGTTCGCGCACGACCGGGGCGTGGCCAAGGAGGTTGTCCGGCCGCACGTGCAGCGCGTCGTTCAACTCCTTGAAGCCCAGCAGAGCCAGGGCGCGTTGCCGGGTGCGCAAGGCGGTTCGGTCACTGCGGCCCAGGTGGCCGGTGCTGACCATGATCCAGGCGCCGTGCCATTCACACACGCGTGATTCGCTGCTGCGCCAGCTCGACAGCTCTTGCGCCAGGTCAGCGGCCTGCGGCCCCAGGCGGTAGGCGCCACGGCCTGCAGAGGCGATCAGGCCAGCCGCCCCCAGGCGCACCAGCGCCACCCGCACGCTGTTTTCACGGATGCCGAAGAGCGCGCACGAGCCCACCGCGTCGGCGGCGCTCAGTGGCGCGCCATCGTTCGCCAGCAGCAGGTTGAGGATCAGGTTCTTGGGGTTGGGGAGCATGATTCATTACAAAATCTTGTAAAAAATCATATCCATTGAAATGTTTCTCTGTCAACCGTAAATTGCCTAATTCTGTAACTATGGGATGGCGCCGATGGCCCGGGCCTGCGCCAGCGCCCCAGACCGGTTCTTGCTGCCCAACTTGCCGTAGATGTTGTGCAGGTGCCATTTCAGCGTGCCCTCGCTGATGAAGATGGCCTCGGCGATTTCCTTGTTGCTCAGGCCTGAGGCCAACCTTTGCAGGATGGCCAGTTCGCGCCGTGTCAGGCCGTGGGCGGTGAGGGTGTCTTGTTGATCGGCGCGGTCTGAGCGGTCCGCACCGCCGGTGCCGCTGCTGGTGCGGTCGGCGCTGGCGGGCTTCATCAGCTTTTGCCACAGTGCTTGGGCCTCGGGCGTGAGTGCATCCTGTTTGCAGCCAGTCAGCAAAGGCCGCAAGGCGGCTTCGTCGTCTCTGAAGATGCGGATGTGAGCTTGCGGCGCGGCCAGCTCCAGGGCCTGGCTCATGGCCTGCCGCGCCTCCGGCTTGTGGTGGCTGGCTTGTGCCGCCATGGCCTGGATGATCAGCAACTCGATTTGCTGGTGGATCAGGCCACGCTGCGCGCACCGGGCAATGGGCTTGACCAGATCCTGCATGACCTCGGCGGGTTTGAGGGGCAGCAGCAGGCGCGCGGCCACACGCTGCGCGCGGTCTGCCTGGATGCCGCCGAGCAGATCCTGATAAGGGTTATCGGGCTGTTCGTTCACCTCGTGGGGGAAGTTGTCCAGGCCTTGCGAACGGGCCAGCGTGCGGGCCTCGGTGTGGCGGCCCGCGCGGCTCAGCTGCACGCAGGTTTCGGCGACCAGGGCCAGCAGCACGCGGGGCAGGCCGCGGCGCAGGGCCAGTGTGCGGCCTTCATGCAGCACGTTCAGGCCGCCCTCCAGATCGTGTTGCGCAAAGCGCAGTCGCGCGCGCGTGAGCCAGCCCACGATGAGGATGTCTGCGCCGCCGTATTGCGCCAGGCTGTCCAGCGAGTGGTCCATGTGGCGCTGGGCGCTGGCCAGTTCATCGGCTTCGTAGTCGAGCGCGGCCAGCAGCACATGGTGCACGCTGGCATGGGTGCGGTGGCCGCCCATGTGCTGTTCGATGGTCTGCAGGCCCCGCAGGCAGGCGCTTCGGGCCTGGGGGTAGTGGCCGCGCTTGAGGTGCAGCACGGCCTCCAGCGAGGCGTTCCAGGCCAGGCCATACCAGGCGTGGTCTTGCTCCAGCCAAAGGCGGGCCACATGGGCCATCTGCAGGCCCTCGTCCAGCTCGCCGGTGGTCTTGTAGCCAAAGCACAGCACGTTGCCCACGATGCCGCGTTGCAGGGCCGGCGCATGGGGCCAGCGGGTCAGCCAGTCTTTCGCGGCATGGCGTGCGGGGTGCCCTTGATCGGTCAGGCCGAGTGACAGCACGCGCTGGAAGGCCATGGCGCAGTCGATCTGGTCGATGGTGCGCTCGTCGGGCTGGGGGCTCTGCGCCAGGCGCTGGCGTATGGCCTGGAGTGCGCGCAGTTGCGTGGCCACCTCGGGCTTTTGCGGGAAGAAGGACAGCGCAAAGGCGTAATCGATGCGGATCTGCGGGAAGCGGTCCAGCCATTCGGGCGGGATGCGGTTCATCCAGTTCAGGGCCAGTTGCAGCTCGCCCCGCCTTTGCGCGATGTCCTGCATACACTGGGCCAGCCAGGGCGTGGCCAGTTCCCAGGCCTGGGCTTCAAGCGCATAGCCCATGGCTTCTTCGGTGGCGCCGGTGCGCCAGCTCCATTGCGCGGCCTTGATCAAGACTTCATGGGCTTCTTGTGGCGCCAGGGTCAGGAAATGGGCCTTGAAGCAGGCGCGTGGCAACTCGTGGATGCGGCAGCTGTGGCCGCTGCCATCGGTGGGGATGAGGAAGGCGCGGATGCCTTGCAGGTGCGTGAGCAGGTGGCCGCCATGATGCCGGGGCGACACTTCGCGCGCCAGTTCGGCATCGAAGCGTGTGAGCATGGACAGGCTCATCACCAACTCGCGCCAGGTGGGCGACTGGTGCTGCAGCAGGTGCCGGCATAGCTCAAGAATCACCGCCTCGTTACTGTTGGCGAATTGCGTGATCAGCCTGGAAACTTGATGTGCGTCAGAAGCGTGACCTTTGAGGATCACGCAGGCGAGCTCCAGTGCGGTGGGGTTGCCTTCTGTGCGATGAAGCAACTGGTGCAGGTCTTCATCGCTCAGCCGCAAGTGCTGGCGGCACAGACTTCTGGCTTCCTGCTCGGTGAACTGCAGCTGTTGCTGATCCACTTCGTGCAGCAGGCCCCGCACGCGCAAGGAGCCCAGTCGCCATGGCAGTTCGTCACGCGAACCCAGCGTGATCTGGATCTGGCTGGGCGCGTAGTGCAGCAGCCAGTCCACGATGTCCAGCACCGCTTCCTCGTGCAGCAGGTGAACGTCATCGAGCATCAACATCAAGCGTTGGGGCGAGCTGGCCAGGTCAACCGCCAGGGACTCTGTCACGCTGCGAAATTGCGAGGCCAGGGTGTCCGACAGGTGGGCCAGGGTCGCATCGCCTGCATGGATGCCGCTGCGCTGCAAGGCTGCAATGAGGTGGCGAAGGAAGCGGGCGGGGTCGTTGTCGCTGTCGTCGAGCGTAAGCCAGGCGCACGCGCAGGCCCTCTGGCGCAGCTCTGTCATCCACTGGGCCATCAGGGTGGTCTTGCCCTGGCCGGCCGGCGCCACCACGCTGACCACGGTGCAGGGCCCTTGCTGCACCGACTCCGGCAGCATCAGGCGCGGCCGCGCCATGGGTGTGCTGGCGCCCAGCAGCGGTCGCAAGCGCCCATCGGGAAGGGCGTGCGTACTGATGGGATGCGGCGGCGACAAGGTGTCGTTCATCTCGTTCAAAACCTAACTTTTGCTAGGGGCCAAACCAGGCTTGCTCTTGCCAGACTCGATACCAGACAAAAGACCTGGGCTATTAAGGAGACAGCATGAACAAGAACGCGCGCAGACACCTTGATCCAATCGGCATTTGAAGGAGTCAGTCGTGATTTACCGCAGCTTTGCAATGGGTTCTTTGGTGTCCGCCCTGACCATCTCGGCCGCATGGGGCACCTGGACGGCGTTCAAACCCACGGGCGCCGCGGATGATGTGATCAAGGCCAATGGCCGCATCGAGGTGGCGCGCATCGAGATCGCCTCGAAGTTCCCGGGCCGTGTGCTGGATGTGCCGGTTCAGGAAGGCGACATGGTCAAGGCTGGCGATGTGATCGCCAAGATGGACACGAGCGATCTGGAAGCCCAGTTGGTCGGGGTGCAGGCCATGCGCCAGCGCGCTGTGCAGGCCATGGCGCGTGCACAAGGTGAAACACAGGTGCACCGCATCCAGGCGAGCGTTGCCCAGATGGAGTTCAGCAATGCCATGGACCTGCGCAAGCAGGTGCTGGTGTCGGATTCGGAAGTCAAGCGTCGACAGGCTCAGCGTGATGGTGAGCAGACCGGCGTGAACATTGCCACTGCGGCTGTCGGCGAAGCGTCGGCGGCGCGGGACGAGGCGGATGCAGGCATCAAGCGCCTGAAGATCGCCATCGCAGACCACACCTTGCGCGCACCGGTCGCCGGTCGCATCGAGTACCGTGTGGTCGAACCCAGCTCGGTCATTCCTGCCGGGGGCCGCGTGGCAACTTTGCTGGACACGGCCCATGTGCACATGACCATCTTCCTGCCCACCAAGGTGGCAGGGCAGTTGCGTGTGGGTGACGAAGCGCGCATCGTGCTGGATGCCGCGCCCCAGATGCCTCTGCCTGCGAAGGTGTCCTTCGTGGCGGCCGAGGCCCAGTTCACGCCCAAGCATGTGGAGACTCCCAGCGAGCGTGAGAAGCTGACCTACCGCGTCAAACTGAGCCTGGCTGAAGATGTGGCCGTGGCCAATGCCGGCCTGCTCAAGGCCGGGCTCACTGGCAATGGCTTTGTGCGGGTACGCAGCCCCGAAAACAGCTGGCCGCAACAACCCTCCTCATCCGGATTGCCTGGCTCCTTCCCCAACTGATCGGGGAAGCACATGGACCACGCCGTCGTCATCGAAGGCCTGTCGCATCGTTATGGCGCGCAGCAGGCCCTGGACAACATCGACCTGATCTTGCCTGCCGGGCGCACCATTGGCCTGGTGGGGCCGGACGGGGTGGGCAAGTCCACCTTGCTCAGCCTGATCTCGGGCATCAAGAAGACCCAGACCGGCCGCATGCAGGTGCTGGGCGGGGACATCAAGGACCGCGCCTTTCGCCAATCGCTGGCGCCACGGGTCGCCTTCATGCCGCAAGGTCTGGGGCGCAACCTGTACCGTTCGCTGTCCGTCTACGACAACATCGACTTCTCCGCGCGCCTGTTCGGCGTACCAACTGCCGAGCGTGATGCCCGCATCCGCGCGCTGATGCAGGCCACGGGCCTGGGCCCGTTCCCGGATCGGCCAGCAGGCAAGCTGTCGGGCGGCATGAAGCAGAAGGTGTCGCTGTGCTGTGCGCTGGTGCACAACCCCGATCTGCTCGTGCTGGATGAACCCACGACGGGCGTGGACCCCTTGTCACGTCGTCAATTCTGGGCGCTGGTGGAAAGTCTGCGCACCCTGCGCCCGCACATGACCGTGCTGGTGGCTACCGCCTATATGGAAGAGGCCGAGCGCTTCGAGCATCTGGTGGCCATGGACGAGGGCAGGGTGCTGGTGTGTGCGCCCACCATCGAGGTGCTGGAAGAAACCCGTTCTGCCTCACTGGAAGAGGCTTATGTGAAGCTGTCCCGCAAGGGGGATGTGACACCCTTGGTGATCCCGCCGCTGCCGCATCACGACGGGCCGCCCGCCATGGAGGCCGAAGGCCTGACCCGGCGCTTTGGTGACTTCGTGGCCGCGCGCGACGTGAGCTTCTGCATCCCGCGTGGCGAGATCTTCGGCTTTCTGGGCTCCAACGGCTGCGGCAAGACCACGACCATGAAGATGCTCACCGGCCTGCTCGACATCACCGAGGGCACCGCCAAGATGCTGGGTGAGCCGGTGGATGCCAGTGACCTGAGCACACGCCTGCACATCGGCTACATGTCGCAGTTGTTCTCGCTGTACGAAGAGCTGTCCGTGCGGCAGAACCTGGACCTGCACGCGCGGCTCTACCGCATGGACCCGGCCGTGGCCAAAGAGGCCATCGAGCATGCGCTGGACACCTTCGAGTTGCGCGAGCACGCCAACACCTTGCCCTCCAGCCTGTCGCTGGGCATCCGCCAGCGCCTGCAGCTGGCCGCGGCCTGCCTGCACAAGCCCGAGGTGCTGATCCTGGACGAGCCCACCTCCGGTGTGGACCCGGCCGCACGTGACATGTTCTGGCGTCACATGGTGCGCATGTCGCGCGAAGAGGGCGTCACGCTGTTCGTGTCCACCCACTTCATGAACGAGGCCCAGCGCTGCGACCGCATCTCGCTGATGCACCATGGCCGCGTGCTGGCCGTGGGCTCGCCCACCGAGCTGTGCGAACGCCAGGGCTGCGAAACCCTGGAGCAGGCCTTCATCGATTACCTGGAAGCCGACAGCGAGGCCGAGCACATGGAGCCGGTCCGTGCGCCAGAAGAGCCCAGCGCCGATGCGCCGCCGCCCATCGTGGTGGAGCACACCCACACGGTGAACTGGCGCACCTGGGTCTCGCGCATGTGGGCCTATGCCCGCCGCGAAGCCATGGAGTTGCGCCACGACACCATCCGTTTGTCGTTTGCGCTACTCGGCCCGCTGATCGTGCTGTGCGCCGGCACCTGGGGCATGAGCTTCGACGTGGACCGCATCCGCTTCTCGGTGCTCGACCGCGACCAGACCACCGACAGCCGCCGCTTGATCGAGCACTTCGCGGGTTCGTCCTTCTTCGCGCCGCAATCGGAGTTGAGCGAACCCAGCCAGATCGATTCGGAGATGCGCTCGTCCCGATCCTGGATGGTGATCGACATCCCCCCCGGCTTTGGCCGCGACCTGATCGGTGGCCGCCAACCCGAGGTCGCCTTCTTTGTGGACGGCGCCACGCTGGTGCGCGCGGCCAACATCGCCAATGGCGCACGGGCCGTGGCCATGGAGCACGCGCTGGCCTTTGCCCGCTCGGTGCCCGGTGTGGAACTGGGTGAGCTGCCCGTGCGCATCGAGCCGCGCATGACCTACAACCAGGGCTTCCTCAGCAAATACGCCTTTGCACCCAGCATGCTGATGCTGGCCTTGACGCTGATCCCCTCCATGCTCACGGCGCTGGGGGTGGTCCGCGAAAAGGAGATGGGCACCATCGTCAACCTTTATGCCTCGCCCGGCGCCATCGGCGAGTTCCTCGTCGGCAAACAATTGCCCTACGTGGCGCTGACGATGCTGAGCTACACCGTGCTGCTGCCCGTGCTCGTCTGGGTCCTGGGCATTCCCATCACCGGCAACGTGCTGGCCTTGACCCTGGGCGCCTTGACCTATGCCTTTGCCATCACCGGCCTGGGCCTGCTGATCTCCGCCTTCGTGCAGACGCAGGTGGCCGCGCAGTTCCTCACCGCCATCCTGTGCGTGGTGCTGACCACCAACTTCGCAGGCCTGCTCACGCCCATCTCGACGTTGGTTGGCGGCAACTACCTGATCGCCGTGGGCTTCCCGGCGTCGTGGTTCCAGCGTGTCAGCCTGGGTGTGATGACCAAGGGCTGGGGCCTGCAATGGGCGCAGTTGGGCCCGGCGTGCGTGGCCATGATGGGCTTCGCCGTGGGCTACCTGATGCTGGCCAGGTTGTTCGTCAGCAAGCAGGAGGCCTGAGTCATGATCTGGTTGATCAATGTGCTGCATCTGAGCATCAAGGAGCTGCGTTGCGCCCTGCGTGACCGGACCATGATGGGGGCCATCCTGGTGTCGTTCACCGTGGCCGTGTACGTGGTGGCCACGGGCGCCAAGAGCGACGTGAGCAACGTCGACATCGGCATCGTGGACGCGGACCGCACCGGCCTGTCCATGCGCCTGCGCGATGCCTTGCGCCCGCCCATGTTCAAGCCACCGGTGGAAATGAGCGCCGAAGAAGCCCAAGTGGCCATGGACGAGGGCCGCATGATGTTCGTGCTCTACATCCCCGAACACTTCGAGGCCGATGTGCAAGGCATGCGCTCGCCCAGCGTGCAGGTGGCGGTGGACGCCACGGCCATGGCGCAAGGTGGCCTGGGCATGGCCTATGTGAGCGAGATCATCCTGCGTGAAACGCTGGATTACCTGCGGGTCAAGAACTTCGACGCCATGCTGCCCACACGCTCGGTGGTGCACGTGATGTTCAACCCCAACAGCACGACCAGCTGGTTCACCTCGATCATGCAGGTCATCAACAACGTCACCGTGTTGTCGGTGGTGCTGGTGGGCGCGGCCGTGATCCGCGAGCGTGAACGCGGCACCATCGAGCACCTGCTGGTGATGCCCGTGCGGCCCAGTGAAATCGCGGTGGCCAAAATCGTGGCCAATGGCTTCCTGATCCTGTTGGCCGTGGGGCTGTCGGTGTTGCTGATCGTGCAGGGCCTGTTGAAGGTGCCGGTGGGCGGCTCGCTGATGCTCTTCCTGGCGGGCACGGGGCTCTACCTGTTTTCATTGACGGCGCTGGGCATCCTGCTGGCCACGGTGGCTTCGTCCATGCCGCAGTTCGGGCTGCTGTCGGTGCCGGTTTTCGTGATCATGTACCTGCTGTCGGGTTCGGGCACGCCCAGCGAAAGCATGCCCGTGTGGTTGCAGAACGTGATGCTGCTGTCGCCCTCAACCCATTACGTGCGGCTGGCGCAGGGCATCCTCTACCGCGCTGCTGGCGTGGACATCGTCTGGCCGCAGATGCTGGCTGTGGCGGGCATTGGCGGCGCTTTCCTGGTCATGGCATTGCTGCGCTTTCGGGCCATGCTGGCCCGCCAGGGCTGAGCGTGCCTGCGTGTTGGGCTCATGGAGTTTGTTGTGAGTACACCTTCTGACTTTTTCTCGCTGCGCCTGCTGGCTGCAGTCGTGGCGCTGGCCGCCTTGCCCGCGTGCACGACCGTCAACGTGGACATGCCCGAGTTGCAGACCACCTTGCCCAGCCAGATGGACGCCGCCGCACCACGCGCCCCGGGCAGCGCCATGGCCGATCTGGCCAATTGGTGGCAGACGCTGGATGACCCCGTGTTGAGTGCCTACATCGACGAGGGCTTGAAGAAGAACACCGATGTGCGCGTGGCCCTGGCGCGCGTCAAGGAGGCCCGTGCCTACCTGGGCGTGGCCGAGTCCACCTACTACCCGACGGTGGAAGCCTCCGCAGGGGCAGGGCGTACCCGGCAGAACACGCCGGTGCCCATCCAGAACCAGATCACCATGCCTGCGAACCTGCCGATCCCTGTGCCTCAGGTGGACACGCAGCCCACCATGTCACTGGGTAACACACACGGCTTCGGGCTCAATGCTGTCTGGGAAGTGGACGTCTTTGGCGCCCGACACAGTGACTCAGAGATGGTGCGTCAGCTGATGTTCGGGGCACAAGAGCAGCAGCATGGCGCCCAGTTGCTGGTGGCTTCCGACATCGCCAGCCACTATTTTGAAGCGCGTGGCGCCGAGCGCCGCCTGATCCTGCTGCAGCAGGGCGTGACCGTGGCGCGCCGCCTGCATCAGTATGCCGAAGGCCGTTTCAAGGCCGGGCAGACAACGGCCTCCGAGGTTGACCGTGCCGGCCTGCAGGTGGATTACACCGAGTCGCAGATCGAGCCGCTCAAGGCCCTGCTGCAAAGCCACATTCGGCGCATTGCCGTGCTGATGGGCCGCGCCCCCGAGACGCTGACCTCGCTGCCCCCTCAACCCGCCAGCTTCCACCTGCCCACGGCCTTGCCAGAGGTGATGCCCAGCGATGTGCTGGAGCGCCGCCCGGATGTGCGTGGTGCCGCCCGCAAGGTGCGCTCACAAGCGGCCAAGCTGGGTTCGGCCAAAGCCGAGTTGTTCCCCAAGTTCTACATCGGCTTTGGCGGCATGGCCGGCCGCATGCACCCGGACTCGATGGAGGGCAACAACTTCAGCGTGCAGTCGCTGGGCATCGGCATGCGCCTGCCCTTGCTGGAAGGCGGTCGCATCCGGGCCAATATCGCCGCCAACCAGGCGCAGCTTGAAGGCGTGGCGGCTCAGTATGAGCAGGCCGTACTGACCGCCCTGGAGGATGTGGAAAACGCTTTCACAGCGAAGAAGGCCTTCGACGTGCGCTATGAAAAGCTGAGCAACTCCGCTCGCCTGGCCCGCAAGGTGTCCGAGCACAAGCAGGCCTTGTTCGTATCAGGCAGCGAACTGTTGCAGCCCGCGTTGGAGGCCGAAGCCACGGCCTTGCAGCGGGAAGATGAAGCCATCCAGTGTGATGTTTCCCGTGCGCTTTACACGGTGCTGCTGTACAAGGCACTGGGCGGTGGTTGGTCTGCACAGCGCGACAACTGGCCGTTGCCAGCTGCCCGCCCACCAACGGTGGCCTCGGCCAACCCGGCATTGCCTGTCGGGTTGGACGGACTTTGAGGCTCAGGGCTTGGCATGAGCCGCGTGCCCACTGTCCAGGAACTTGTCAAAGAAGATCTGGGTGGCGGGCATGCCGCCTTGCGTGAAGACCTCCACGCACGCGTCGATCATGGGCGGCGGGCCGCACATATAAGCCTGATGGTCGGGCAGGCGCTCGCCCAGAATGGCCTTGAGGTGATCGGTGATCAGGCCACGGCGGCCTTTCCAACTGCTGCCCTCCGCTTCGTTGGACAAGATGGGCTCAAACACGAAGCGGCCTGTCCAGTTGCGACGGATCTGGTCGATGGCGTCCAGCCCGTACAGATCCTGCTCGGTACGGGCGCCAAACAAGAGCACCAGCGGGCGATTGGCTTGCTTGTCCTTGATGGCCTGCTCCAGCAGCGCCTTGACGGGTGCCAGGCCGCTGCCACCGGCAATGCAGACCATGGGGTGGGCGCCTGGGCGCAGGCAGAAATCGCCATACGGGCCACGCAACTGAAGCAGTTGGCCGGGTTCGGCCTTGCTGAACAGCCACTCCGTGAATGCGCCTTGCCCCACCTTGCGGATGAAGAAGTCCACAGCCTTCGGCCGATCCGGGGCATGCGCCGTGGCAAACGAGTAGCTTCGGCCTTGGCCGGCAGCCGCAGCAGCGGCATCGGGCACCACGATCTCGGCGTACTGCCCGGCCGTATAGCTCAAGGGCTGCTCGGTCTCCATCTGCACATGCAGGATGTCGTGCGTCAGCGGCTTGAGCGCCGTGATGCGCGCCGTTGTTTCCACGATCGGATGGGTGACTTGCCCCTGCCGCAACGCCACTTCAATGACCACATCAGACTTGGGCAAGCTCTGGCAAGCCAGGATGTAGTTGTCCTTGAGTTCCTCTGCGGACAGCAGGTAGCTCTTGTCCGTCAACTCCTTGACCTTGCCTGATACCAGCCGGCATTTGCACTCGCCGCATCCACCCACGCGGCAGTTGTAGGGAAAGGCAATGCCCTGGTTCAGGGCTGCGAGCAACAGGCTTTCCTTGGCCTGTGCGGTGACGGTCAGCTCGGGGGTGTTGATCTGCAGCTTGAACTCGGAGGGGCTGCTGCCAAACAGGCGGCTAAACAGGCTGGGAGGCACGATGGGGTCCTGTCATGACAACGACCGCCAGGCGCTTTCGCCTGCGGTCGGGGTGTGCGCCGATCAACTCGGCGTACGGTTACTTCATTGGCAATGCGCGTGCATCAAGCCAGCTTGGCATTGACGATCTTCAAACCTGTCATGCCGCTTTCCCGGCTGACTTGCTGGGCCAGCTTGCGCTCGGCGGGCGAAGCATGCTTTTCGTCCCACTCGTTGAGGGCAGGCGTCATGAACTTCTTGAACAGAGGGGGCACCAGCGCGATCAGCAGCATGCCCAGGTAACCGTTGGGCAGCATGGGGGCGTTGGGGTAGGCATGCAGCGTCCAGTAGGGCGCTTCACCCTCAGCGTGGTGGTGGGAGTGGCGGGCCAGGCTCCACAGCACATTGGTGCTGCCCCAGTGGTTGGAGTTCCACGAGTGGCGCGGCTGCACGGGTTCACCAGGCACGCGGATCAGGCCGTAGTGCTCGAAGTAGTTGGTGATCTCCAGGTACTGCTTGCCCACGAAGGCGAGCAAGGCCCAGAAGCCCAGACCGGGCAGGCCGGCAATCAGGTAGGCAGCCACGAACATGGCGATGTTCTCCAGGTTGCCACGCAGGAAGGGGCTGGCAAACGGGTTCCACACCGACTTGCCCAGCTTGGCCAGGCGGGCCTTTTCAAGCTGGTAGGCATGCACATAGCTCTGGATGGTCGAGCGCACGGTGAAGGTGTAGAAGCTCTCGCCGCGACGCGCCGTGGCAGGGTCGGCAGGCGTGGCCACGCGAACGTGGTGGCCATAGACGTGTTCGATGGCAAACGAGGTGTCACACGTGAAGGCCAGCATCCAGCGGCCCATGAACAGGTCGAAGGGCCTGCCGGTGCGGTGCGTCAGTTCATGGCCGGCCACGGTGCCGCCCACGGCGTTCATCAGGCCCACACCCAGGATGCAACCGGCCCACATGCCCCAGTGGTTGGTTCGGGCACGCGCGGCAAACAGGTCCAGGCCGATGTGTTGCTGCACCCAGGCGCCAAAGCCCAGCAGGTCTCCACTGCCCACCAGCCACAGCACGGTGAAGTTCAACAGTGCCAGCATGGGCAGGATGGTGTAGAGCGGCAGGTTCAGCAAGAACGCGTTCTGGTACTTGGGCGGCTCCGACAAGTCATGCGGCAGGAACAGGTCGGCCGACAGGAACACCGTCAACACGAACGCCCATGGCGCCCACATGTACCAGCCGCCGTGCGCAATCATGTACATCATCAGTACGGCCAATGCCGGCATCAGCCAGCCCTTCAGATATTTGGTCATCGCATATCTCCTGCAAACACATTTGTCTGACAACGCCGAAAGCCTCAAACAGGGGGCTTGCGGTAGCTGTGACTGGTCTCGTCGTGTAGACAGCACGAGCCAGCCATGGACGCGACTGTAGGGAGATCAAGAAATCAGACCCTGATCTGAGTAGGGTGAGCGTCAGATGCGGTGAATCGCGATGGTGATGTGGCGGATCTCGCATACGATCCAGATCAAAAGAAATGGCCTGCGACACGTTTGTCGCGCGCAAAACCTTGATCAGCCTCAGTTCATGCAACAAGCTCCGTCACCCCGGCTCGCCGTGGCCATCCCGGCGCACAACGAAGCCAAGTTCATCACGCGCTGCCTTGACAGCATCCAGGTGTCGGCCAGGCAGGCCTCGGTTGACGTGGAGGTGGTTGTGGCGCTCAACCGTTGCACGGACCGGACGCAGGCGATTGCCGAATCCATGGGCGCACGTTGCGTGGTGAACGACACCAAGTGCATTGCCGCGGTGCGCAACGAGGCTGTGCGCGGCACCACGGCACCCGCCGTGGTCACGCTGGACGCCGACAACTGGATGGCGCCCGGCACGGTGTCGGCCATCCTGCGGCATGTGCACGACCCGCGCTACATCGGCGGCGGCACCTATATGTGGCCCGAGCGCATGTCCACAGGGATCTTCTTCAGCATGCTGGTGGTCATCCCTTACGTGCTCAAGCGGGGTGTCTCGGCGGGTATGTTCTGGTTCCTGCGTGAGCACTTCGAGGCCGTTGGGGGCTTTGACGAGGCCCTGATCAGCGTGGAAGACATCGACTTCGCCTTGCGCCTGCAGGCCCACGGTCGACTTCAGGGTAAACGCTATGGGACGATCCGCCGTCACGGCATCACCACCTCCTGTCGCAAATTCGACACTTTCGGTGACTGGTATCTCTGGCGAAACCCCCAACTGGTGAGGGACATATTCGAAGGCACCAACCGCAAGGCGGCAGATCATTTCTATTACGACGTGCGTCGTTGACCAAGGTCAATGGATTGTGGTGCGCCGACATCGGTAAGCTATGTACGGTTAGGGATGGACGCAAAAAATTGATTTGTAAAAATACCTGACACACAGACGTGGCACGACCGACCTGGTTTGATGGGGTTGGTTGGGGTTGCCCTCAACGTCATTGGGACCAACAAAACCATTCACTCTGGGATCTTTCATGAAGCCATTTGCTCCCGTGCTCAGTCACGCATCGCGTCTGTATGCCTCCATAGGCTTGGTGTCGGCTTTGGGGCTGGGTATGTCTGTGCACGCTTCTGCGCAGGCTGCAGTCGTTTATCTTCCGCCTTGTTTCTCCTGCGCGCTGGGCAGTACCCCTCCCGAGGGGGATGAATGGGTGATCCAGGGCATATTCGTGCGCGTGGGCAAGGATGGCCTCAGCAGCCAGGGGGCGTTGACCAACAATGCGAGTTACTTCAGCAACGCTTACGGTTTCGAAACCTCTGCTCGTCTGACGAACAACAAATCCTTCACCAACACCGGCACGCTGCACATCTTGAGTGCAACGGCTGCCACCTCGTTGGACAACCTCGGTACCCTGACCAACACCGGCCAGATCCAGGCTGATGCGCCGGTCAACAACATGGCCGGGGCCAGACTGACCAACAACGGGGTGTTCGAAGGGCACTACGTTGCCATCACCAACAGCGGCAGCCTGGTCAACAACGGTAGCTTCCGGCTGACGTCCGGCAAGTTGACCAATGGTTTGGGGGGGACGCTGGACAACCGGGCAGATCTTCAGGCATTGGCGAACGCAAGTATCAGTAACCAGGGCACCTTGCGCAATCGCAGCGGCGCCACGCTGAGCACCTCGGGCGTGCTCAACACAGGCACCATCGTCAATGAGGCTGGTGGCTTGATCAAGGCGGGCAGTAGCTTCAACAATGTCAGCGGTAGCACACTGATCAACCATGGCACGATCACCGCATCGGACAGTGTGTTCATGCTGGCGCAGGGCAGCAACTACGATTTCACCGGTGGTACCTTCATCAACAGTAGTGCGCAGGGGCGTCTGGTGTTGAACCGTGATTTCGCATTTGGCGAAGCCAAAGCAGGTGCGGTCAAGCTGGAGCAGGGCAGTACGCTGCGCAATTATGCAAACCTGAAGGTGATTGCCGGCTATACGCAAGCCAATGACGGTGATCTCAACAACTATGCTGGTGGTGTGCTGGATGTCCGGGGCACCCTCAATAGTGCCAATCTGTACAACACAGGGACTTTGAACAACGCTGGCGTACTGGAGGTTCGCGAGATCCTGACCAACGGCGCCGCGCTGACCAACTCGGGCACCCTGCGGGCCTCCACGGGCCAGATGATCAACTTCAGTGGTGCCACGCTGACCAACAAGGGCACGGTTGACGTGGCGGCCAGCGGCATGCTGCAAAACGAAGGCACCTTGCTGAATCAGGGCAAGATCGCCGTGGCTGGCACCTTCGTGAACAACGGCGTGGTGCAGGGCACTGGCAGCTTGCAACAAACTGCCGGGCAGGTTGCCATCAACGGCAGCATGACGGTGGCAACCGCGTCCATCCAGGGTGGCCAGCTGGCCGTGCAGTCAGGTGGCGCGCTGAATGCAGCGAAAGTCACCATCGGCGCCAATGGCGACATGCTGGCGCAGGCCGGGGCGGTTTCCGTCAGCAGCAAGCTCACGGTGCAAGGCCATTACGGCAGTGAAGGTGGCAGCAATACCTTCAAGGACTTCGTGGTGGGTGGTACGGGCTGGGTGACGGCCGGTGCCGACACCTTCACCGTCTCGGGCAACTTCCTCAACGCTAGCTTGCAATCGACAGCCTGGCACACCGACGAGGCGAGCCTGCACCTGACCGGCAGTGGCACGCAGCAACTGGCCTTGGCCGGCGCAGACCTGGGTGCAACGCGCAGCGCCTACCAGAACAACTTTGCCTGGTCCGAACTGGTGCTGGGTTCTGCCAGCCAGTACGTGCTGACCGACGGCAACAACCTCAGCGGTGGCGCCCTGTACGTGGGGCATATCCAGCTGGAGGGCGGCCTGTCTCAACTGGCCTCGATCAACAGCCCCTTCAACGTCTACTATGACCCGACCGTGGCAGGCAACGAATACCTCGGCGGCCAGACCTATGCTTTCGGTACCGGGGGCGGGCATTTGATGGCCGTGTCGGCACCCGCCTTGCCCCAGGCCATGGCCATGAACATCGCCGGTGGCCCGACTGCGGTGCCAGAGCCCTCGGCCGTGCTCTTGACGGTCAGCGGCGCGATGGTGTTGTTGTGGGCCCGCAAGCGGAAGGTCGGCAAGGCCTGAGCGCCAGCGCCTGTCCTGGGCGCGCGCTGTCTCAGATGGGCAGAGGGGCTTTCGAGCCCCTCTTTGCTTTTGTCCTCGCGGATTGACCGAGGGGGTGCGCCTTCAGGCGACGGTGCGGCGTGCCACCATGGCGGCGCTGATGCGGCCTGTCTGCTCGGCGGTCAGTCGAGCAGAGAAGGGGTAGACCGCGTCCTCCTCACGCTGGGCATGGGCCTGATAGCGTTGAGCGAACGCATCGACGCCATCCGGGGCGGGGTGGGGCTGGCCCGCTGCCGTGGCCGTGAGCCAGGCGCCCAGGCTTTGCCAGAGCGAGGCCAGTTCAGCGTGTTCGGCTTCCAGTTCCGCCATGTGCCGGTCAAGTTCAGCGATGGCCAGTTGCCGCAATGCGGGAAACAGGTCCAGCTCTTCGTCGTCATGGTGCAGTGGCGCGGCCACATTGAAGTAGCGCAGGATGGATTGCGCCGCCTCCTGGGCCTGCTGGTCCGGGCCTTTGGCTGCCAGATGGTCACGCAACCTGAGCGTCAGGCCCGCAAAGCGCCGCACCTTGTCATGGCAGGCTACCAGCAACTCGATCGGGTCGTCGATGCGGGGGGCAATGGGTTGAAGTGGCTGGCGCATGGCGTATTGATATCACGGCTGCCCGCTTGTGGCGAATTCACCAGGGACTAATCCTTCAGGTCGATAGGCAATCGGCGAGTGGCTGACTACAGTGCAGGCAAATTGCCCGCTTTCCCAAGGGCAATGAGGCTGTGCAACATGAGCTCCCGCCTGATTGATTCCTTCCAGCGCCGCATTGATTACCTGCGTGTTTCGGTCACGGACCGCTGCGACCTGCGATGCACCTACTGCATGCCCAAAGGCTTCAAGGGCTTCGAGGAGCCCGATCATTGGCTGCGGCATGACGAAATGACCCGCCTGGTGGGCCTGTTCGTGGCCCAGGGCGTCAGCAAGGTCCGCCTGACCGGTGGCGAGCCGCTGTTGCGCCGGGGGGTGGCGGATCTGGCGCGTGGCTTGACGGCCTTGTCGGGGCTGCAGGATTTGTCCGTGTCCAGCAATGGCACCCAGCTGGCCCGCCATGCGCGCCCCTTGCGCGAGGCGGGTGTGCAGCGCCTGAACATCAGCCTCGATTCGCTGGACCGGGACTGCTTTGCCCGCATCACCGGGCGCGATTGCCTGGCCGATGTGCTGGATGGCTTGAAGGAAGCTCGGGCCGCCGGCTTTGATCCCATCAAGCTCAACATGGTTGTTCAGGCCGACGTGAATCTGGATGAAGTGCGCCGCATGGTGGCCTTTGCCATCGAGCAGGGCTTTGTGCTGCGCCTGATCGAGCCCATGCCGGTGGGTGACACCGGGCGTGCCAGCAAGGGGGTGGACCTCTCCTGTCTGGGCGAAGACCTGGCGCGTGAGCACGGCCTGTTGCCTCAGGTGCTGGGGCAGGGGGCAGGGCCGGCTCGTTACTGGCGCACCCCTGATGGCGGCATGAGCCTGGGTGTGATCACACCCATGTCACGGCACTTTTGCGCCTCCTGCAACCGTGTGCGCCTGGGTGTGGACGGCACACTGTACCTGTGCCTCGGCCAGAACGACCAGGTGCCGCTGGGGCAGATGCTGCGGGCCGGTGCCAGCGACGCCGAGTTGACCCAGGCCATCCTGGCGGGCATCGCCGCCAAACCCGAGCGACATGAGTTCAACGAGCGCCCTCAGCAGATCGTGCGCTTCATGTCCCAGACGGGTGGTTAAGCCCATGGGCTTGTCTGGCTTGATCAGGTTTCGCCCGGCGAGGGACAATGGTGCCCTTGGGCCCGGGCATGGGCCCTGATGGAGCACGGGTGGCAGCCTCTTCGGAAGACATCAAACAGCGAACAGACAGCACCAGCGCCGTCAGCAGTGACGCGCTGGATGCGCTCGGCAGCATGGGCGCGCGCATGGTCAGCAAGGGCCTGGCCTCCAAGCTGCTGGCCATTGGGGGCGCCTTTCTGGTGCTGGCCCTGGCCTCCATCGGCCTGACCCTGTGGGTGACCTGGCAACTGGAAGGGGGCGCGGCCGCCGTGAACGAGGCTGGGCGCATGCGCATGCGCAGCTACCAGCTGGCCCTGAGCCTGCAGCATCCCACGGTCGAGCAGGCAGAATTCCCGCACGACATCCAGCGCAGGCTGCAGGACTTCGAGAACAGCCTGACGCTGCTTCGCACCGGTGACCCTGGGCGCCCCTTGAGCGTGCCTTGGGATGAAGACACCCGCAGCGGCTTCACGGGCGTGAATGAGGACTGGGCGGTGCTGCGCGCCCAGGCGCTGGAGATCGCCAACGGTGCGCCGATTTCCGGCTCGCTGCGCGGCAATGTCGACGACTTTGTTTCCCGCATCGACGTTTTCGTGTCCGCCATCGAGCACCACATTGCACGCTGGACGGCCTTGCTGCACACCTTCCAGCTGGCGATGATGGCTTTGGCCGTGCTCAGCGCGCTGGCCATGCTGTACGCGGGGCACGTTGTCATCCTGGAGCCCGTTGCACGTCTGCAGAGTGGCTTGCGGCGCATCGAAGAGGGTGACTTCTCGACGCGGGTCACGGTCGATACCGAGGATGAACTGGGGGCCCTGGCCTCGGGCTTCAACAGCATGGCCGAGAACCTGCAGTCGCTCTATGGCAACCTGGAGTTCAAGGTCAAGGAAAAGACCGCCGGCCTGGAGATCAAGCAGGCACGGCTCAGTGCCCTGTACGAGGTGGCCGCGTTCGTGGCCAAGGCGGACAAGCTGGAAGTTCTGGCTCAAGGCTTCGCGCAACAGATGCGCCGCATCGCCCATGCAGACGCCGTGGCCATCCGCTGGTCTGACGAGGCCAATGAGCGTTATGTGCTGCTGGCCAGCGACTGCCTGCCCAAGATCATGGCCGAAGACGAGCAATGCGTGCTGTCCGGCGATTGCCTGTGTGGCGCTCGGGTTGACGCGAGTGGTCTGCCTGGCATCCGCGTGATCCCGATTCAGGACGCTGCCAAGGCACTGGCCAAGGCGTCTGCCGCACAAACGGTGAAAGACCACTGCGAGAAGGCCGGCTACACGACCCTGGTCACCGTGCCCCTGGGCTTGCATCAGCGCGTGCTGGGCGAGGTCGAGCTTTTCTTCAGGGGGGACCCGCACTTCAGCGAAGAAGAACGTGGTCTGTTCGAGGCCCTGGCCAGCCACCTGGCCGGGGCCATGGAAAGCCTGCGCGCAGCCGCCCTGGACCGCGAATCCGCCGTGGCGGCCGAGCGCCAGATGCTGGCCCAGGAGCTGCACGATTCCATTGCCCAGTCCCTGGCCTTCCTCAAGATCCAGATGCAGCTGTTGCGCGACGCCATGATGCGCGGCGACGACAAGGCCATCGAGGCCAGCATGAACGAGCTGGATGCCGGCGTGCGCGAAAGCTACAGCGATGTGCGCGAGTTGCTGCTGCATTTCCGTGTGCGCACGCATGCCGAAGACATCGAGCCGGCCTTGCGTGAGACCCTGTCCAAGTTCGAGCACCAGTCCGGCTTGCGTGGCCACCTGAGCTTGCACAGCCAGGGCCTGCCTTTGCCACCTGATGTGCAGATCCAGGTGCTGCACATCGTGCAGGAGTGCCTGTCCAACGTGCGCAAGCATGCCCAGGCCACGCAGGTCTGGGTGGATGTACAAACGCAGCCGGCCTGGTGTGTGTCCGTGTCCGACAATGGTTGCGGCTTCGATGTCGAGTCCGGCCCGCCGGACGATACCCACGTGGGCTTGCGCATCATGCGTGAGCGCGCACAACGCATTGGCGCCACCTTGACCTTCCAGTCGGCCCCGGACGGGACCCGCGTCGAGCTGCGCCTGCCCAAGCTGACGGCCAGCCCGAGCCACTCACCCGGGAGTGCCGGCGCCGACACTGCCATGAACCTTGCCTCTACATGACCGACAACGTGACCGTTCGCCTGCTCGTGGTTGATGACCACAATCTGTTTCGCCGTGGCCTGATCGCCTTGCTCTCTCGTGACAGCCGCGTCAGCGTGGTGGCCGAGGCGCGTGATGCGGGTGAGGCGCTGAAGATGGCGCAGCTGCACAAACCCGATGTCATCTTGCTGGACAACCACCTGCCTGGTGTGCATGGCGTGGACGCCTTGCCCCAGTTGTATGCCGCGGTGCCGCAGGTGCGCATCGTGATGTTGACCGTCAGCGAGGATGCCGATGACCTGGCCCAGGCCTTGTCCAGGGGCGCGGCGGGTTACCTGCTCAAGACCATCGAGGGCGAGGCGCTGGTGGATGCCATCTTGCGGGTGCGGGCAGGGGAGTCCGTGGTGTCGCCCGAGATGACGACCAAGCTGATTGCGGCTTATCGACAGGCCCTCAGTTCACCAGCGGAGGCCGGCGGTGCGTCCGGCGCACCCCTTGCCCCGCTTGGCAACGAGGCAGCGGAGGCTGAGCACCTGGGAACACGGGTCGATGCACGCGGCGAGGAGCTGGCTGCTGGCATGTCCCGCCTGTCGCCACGTGAGCGCGACATCCTGCGCGAAATTGCCCGTGGTGCCAGCAACAAGGAAATCGCCCGCACGCTGGACATCGCCGAGACCACGGTCAAGATCCACGTGCAGCACATCCTGCGCAAGCTCAACCTGACTTCGCGCGTGCAGGCGGCTGTGTTCGCCACGAGTCAGTCCAGGGATTGAGTCGGCAGGAAGACTGATCCAGATCAAGCCCCAGGGGTGGTAGTACTCCCAACGGATGATGTCCATGTTCGAGAGAAGGATGTTCAGAGCAGGCTGATTTTTTGACACTGCGTGGCATTGGAAAGGAGTTTCCCATGTCTACGCGAGGCAAAGCCTTATCTGTCCTGGGCGTCAGCACACTGGCCTTCACGGTGTGCTTCATGGCCTGGATGATGTTCGGGGTCATCGGCATCCCGATCAAGAAAACGCTCGGCTTGAGCGCCACCGAGTTCGGTCTTTTGACCGCTACACCAGTCCTGACTGGCTCGCTCGTGCGTGTGCCGCTGGGCCTGTGGACCGACCGCTTCGGTGGCCGCATCGTGATGTTTGTCACCTTGCTGCTGTGCGTGCTCCCCATCTACCTGCTGAGTTACGCCACGCAGTACTGGCATTTCCTGGTGCTGGGCCTGTTCCTGGGGCTGGCTGGTGGTTCGTTCTCGGTGGGCACACCTTATGTGGCCCGCTGGTTCCCCAAGAGCCAGCAAGGCTTCGCCATGGGTGTGTTCGGGGCTGGTAACTCGGGTGCAGCGGTCAACAAGTTCGTGGCATCTGCCCTGGTGGTGGCCTTCGGCTGGACCATGGTGCCGAAGGTATACGCCGCCGTGATGCTGGGTACGGCCCTGATCTTCTGGTTCGGTAGCCATTCCGACCCTGCTCACCTGGTTCAATCCAAGGCCAGCCTCACCGAGCAGCTCAAGCAGCTCAAGGACCCGCGCGTGCTCAAGTACTGCCAGTACTACAGCATCGTGTTCGGTGGTTACGTGGGCCTGAGCCTGTGGATGGTGCAGTACTACGTGGGTGAGTACGGCCTGGACATCCGCGTGGCCGCCTTGCTGGCTGCCTGCTTCTCGCTGCCTGGCGGCGTGCTGCGCGCGATCGGCGGTTACCTGTCGGACAAGCACGGCGCACACAAGGTCACCTGGTGGGTGCTGTGGGCCAGCTGGATCTGCCTGTTCATCCTGAGCTATCCGCAGACCGACTTCTCCATCAACACCGTCAATGGCGTCAAGACCTTTCACCTCGGCCTGAACGTCTACGCCTTCACCGCACTGATGTTCGCCCTGGGCATCGCCTGGGCCTTCGGCAAGGCCAGCGTCTTCAAGTACATCAGCGACGACTACCCCACCAATATCGGCGCCATCTCCGGCATCGTGGGTCTGGCTGGCGGCATGGGTGGCTTCATCCTGCCCATCATCTTCGGCGTTCTGCTGGACATGACCGGGGTCCGCTCCAGCGCCTTCATGTTCCTCTACGGCGTGGTCTGGGTCTCCCTGATCTGGATGTACCGCACCGAAGTCCGCTCTCGTGACGTGCTGGGTGGTGAACCCCAGGGCGCGCTTGTCGGCAGCCGCGCCTGAATCACCGCATCACCTTGAACAAGGACAACATCATGGCAAGCACAACTGTGTCGTCAGGGCCGGCCAAGCCGGGCAGTACCCTGGCCATCTGGACCCCGGAAGACAAGTCCTTCTGGGAGGCCGAAGGGCAGGCGATCGCCAAGCTCAACCTGTGGATCTCGGTGCCCGCGCTGTTCCTGGCCTTTGCGGTCTGGCAGCTGTGGAGCGTGGCGGCGGTCAATCTGCCGCTGCTGGGTTTCAAGTACACCACCAACCAGCTGTTCTGGCTGGCATCGGCACCCGCGCTGTCGGGTGCGACGCTGCGCATCTTCTACTCCTTCATGGTGCCGGTCTTTGGTGGCCGCCGCTGGACGGCGATCTCGACGGCTTCCTTGCTGATCCCTGCCATCGGCATCGGCATGGCGATTCAAGATCCGACCACGCCTTATCCCACCATGCTGATCCTGGCGCTGCTGTGCGGCCTGGGGGGCGGCAACTTCAGCTCCAGCATGTCCAACATCAGCTTCTTCTTCCCGAAGGAGCGCAAGGGCTCGGCCCTGGGCGTGAACGCCGGCCTGGGCAACCTGGGCGTGTCGGTGGTGCAGTTCCTCAGCCCCATCATCATCTCGGTGGGCGTGTTCGGTGTGTTCGGTGGCGACTCGCAGCAGATCGTCAACAAGGCAGGTGCGCACGTTGAAATCTGGGCCCAGAACGCCGCCTTCGTGTGGGTGCCCTGGATCGTGATTGCCACGCTGGCCGCCTGGTTCTTCATGAACGACATCGCGGACGCCAAGGCCTCGTTCGCCACGCAAGCGGCGATCTTCCGCAACAAGCACAACTGGCTGATGTGCATCCTGTACCTGGGTACCTTCGGCTCCTTCATTGGTTATGCCGCCGGCTTCCCGCTGCTGATCAAGTCGCAGTTCAAGGATGTGAACCCGCTGGCTTACGCCTGGATCGGCCCGCTGGTGGGTGCGCTGGTGCGCCCCTTCGGTGGCTGGCTGGCCGACAAGCTCGGTGGTGCCCGTGTGACCTACTGGAACTTCATCGTCATGGCCTGCGCGGTGGTGGGTGTGCTGTTCTTCCTGCCCAAGGGCGCGCACAGTGCCTTCGCCTTGCCCTGGGGGCCTGAGGCTGGCAACTTCACCGGCTTCTTCCTGATGTTCCTGGTGCTGTTCCTGACCACGGGCATTGGCAATGGTTCGACCTTCCGCATGATCCCTGTGATCTTCATGAACCTCAAGACCAAGGGTGTGGCCCGCAATGACGAGGCCGGCATGAACGCCGCCATAAAGGAGGCCAACACCGAAGCCGCCGCCGTGCTGGGTTTCACCGCCGCCGTAGCGGCCTACGGTGGCTTCTTCATCCCCAAGAGTTACGGCACGTCGATCGGCGCCACGGGTGGCCCCGAAGCGGCCCTGTTGATCTTCATCGCTTTTTATCTGCTGTGCATCGTGACCACCTGGTGGTTCTATGCGCGTGACAACGCCGAGCAGCCCTGCTGATTGGATACGGAGTAAACACAATGAGCCACTTTCTGGACAAGCTGACCTATTTCGCGCAGCCCAAGCAGGGCTTCTCGGATGGGCATGGTGTCACCACCGGCGAAGACCGCACCTGGGAAGACGCCTATCGCAACCGCTGGCAACACGACAAGATCGTGCGTTCCACCCACGGTGTGAATTGCACGGGCTCCTGCTCGTGGAAGATCTACGTCAAGGGCGGCATCGTGACCTGGGAAACCCAGCAGACCGATTACCCTCGCACCCGGCCTGATCTGCCCAACCACGAGCCACGCGGCTGTGCGCGCGGCGCCAGCTACTCCTGGTATCTGTACAGCGCCAACCGCGTCAAGCACCCCATGGTGCGCGGCGAGTTGCTCAAGCATTGGCGTGCTGCGCGTGCCGTGGCCAAGTCCCCGGTGGACGCCTGGGCGGCCTTGATGAGCAATCCCGATACCCGCCGCAGCTGGCAGAAAGAGCGAGGCCTGGGCGGTTTCGTGCGCGCCAGCTGGGACGAGGTCAACGAGATCGTGGCCGCCGCCAACGTCTACACGATCAAGCAGCATGGGCCGGACCGCATCATCGGCTTCTCGCCGATCCCGGCCATGTCCATGATCTCGTATGCCGCAGGCAGCCGCTACCTGAGCCTGATCGGTGGCGTGTGCATGTCCTTCTACGACTGGTATTGCGACCTGCCGCCCGCCAGCCCGCAAATCTGGGGCGAGCAGACCGACGTGCCTGAATCGGCCGACTGGTACAACTCGACCTTCATCATCGCCTGGGGCTCCAACGTGCCCCAGACCCGCACCCCGGACGCCCACTTCTTCACCGAGGTCCGCTACAAGGGCGCCAAGACGGTCGCCGTCACGCCCGACTACGCGGAAATCTCCAAGCTGGCCGACATCTGGATGCACCCCAAGCAGGGCACCGATGCCGCCGTGGCCATGGCCATGGGCCATGTGATCCTCAAGGAGTTCTACTTCGACAAGCGCAGCGCGTACTTCGACGATTACGCCCGCCGCTACACCGACCTGCCCATGCTGGTCATGCTCGAAGAGCAGGACACCCCGGCCGGCAAGGCCCTGGTCCCTGGCCGCTACCTGCGCGCCAGCGACATGAGCGCCGAACTGGCCGCGGGCAGCAACTCCGAATGGAAGACCCTGGCTTACGAGCTGGATGGCCGCATCGTGCAGCCCAATGGCTCGATCGGCTTCCGCTGGGGTGCCGACGGCCGCGCTGATCAAGGCAAGTGGAACCTGGAAAGCAAGGAAGCCGTGGGCGACCGCGAGGTCAAGTTCAGGTTGTCGGTGCTGGAAGAGGGCACCCAGGCCGACATCAACAAGGTGGCCTTCCCGTACTTCGGTGGCATCGACACCCCCAACTTCAACGCCAACAAGCAAGGCGATGTGCTGCTGCGCAATGTGCCCATGAAGCGCATCACCGTGCAGGACAAGGGCGTGAGCAAGGACGTGTGGGTGGCCACGGTGTTCGACCTGCAGGTGGCCAGCTACGGTGTGAACCGCGGCCTGACCGATGCACAAGGCAATCTGGTGGACGACGGCGCCAAGTCCTTTGATGACAATGTGGCCTACACGCCCGCCTGGCAAGAGCAGATCACCGGTGTGCCCCGCGCACAGATCCTCACCGTGGCCCGTCAGTTCGCCGACAACGCCGACAAGACCAAGGGCAAGTCCATGGTCATCATCGGCGCGGCCATGAACCACTGGTACCACTGCGACATGAACTACCGCGGCATCATCAACATGCTGATGATGTGTGGCTGTATCGGCCAGTCGGGTGGGGGCTGGGCGCACTATGTGGGCCAGGAAAAGCTGCGCCCGCAAACTGGCTGGACGGCCCTGGCCTTTGCGCTGGACTGGTCGCGCCCGCCGCGCCAGCAGAACTCCACCAGCTTCTTCTATGCCCACACCGACCAGTGGCGCTACGAAAAGCTGGGCGTAGGCGAGGTGCTCTCGCCGCTGGCCGACAAGAAGATGTTCGGCGGCAGCATGATCGACTACAACGTGCGTGCCGAGCGCATGGGCTGGCTGCCCTCTGCACCCCAGCTGGAAACCAACCCGCTGAAGGTGGTGAAGGACGCGCAGGCCAAGGGCATGGACCCCAAGGACTATGTGGTCGACGCGCTCAAGAACGGCACGCTGAACCTGTCCTGCGAGGACCCGGACAACCCAGCCAACTGGCCGCGCAACATGTTCGTGTGGCGTTCCAACATCCTGGGTTCATCGGGCAAGGGCCACGAGTACTTCCTCAAGCACCTGCTGGGCACCACCCACGGCGTGCAGGGCAAGGACCTGGGCGCTGACGACACCAAGCCTGAAGAAGTCAAGTGGCATGCTGAAGCGCCACAAGGCAAGCTGGACCTGCTGGTCACGCTGGACTTCCGCATGAGCACCACCTGCCTGTACTCGGACATCGTGCTGCCCACCGCCACCTGGTACGAGAAGAACGACCTCAACACCAGCGACATGCACCCCTTCATCCACCCGCTGTCTGCGGCGGTGGACCCGGCCTGGGAAGCCCGTTCTGACTGGGAGATCTACAAGGGCTTTGCCAAGAAGTTCTCCGAAGTTTGCGTGGGCCACCTGGGCACCGAGAAGGAAGTGGTGCTCACGCCCATCATGCACGACACCGCTGGCGAAATGGCCCAGCCCTTTGGTGTGCAGGAATGGAAGAAGGGCGAGATCGACCTGCTGCCCGGCAAGACCGCACCGCAGATCACCGTGGTCGAGCGCGATTACCCCAACACCTACAAGCGCTTCACCTCCCTGGGCCCGCTGATGAACAAGCTGGGCAATGGCGGCAAGGGCATCGGCTGGAACACGCAGGATGAAGTCCATGCGCTGGGCGAGCTCAATGGCCTGGTGCGCGAGGAGGGCGTGAGCAAGGGCTTCCCGAAGATCGAGTCCGACATCGACGCCACCGAGGTGGTGCTGATGCTGGCCCCCGAGACCAACGGCCACGTGGCCGTCAAGGCCTGGGAGGCACTGGGCAAGCAGACCGGCCTGGATCACACCCACCTGGCCCTGCACCGCGAAGACGAGAAGATCCGCTACCGCGACATCCAGGCGCAGCCGCGCAAGATCATCTCCTCGCCGACTTGGTCTGGCCTGGAAAGCGAGAAGGTCTCGTACAACGCCGGCTACACCAATGTGCATGAGCTGATCCCATGGCGCACGCTCACCGGCCGTCAGCAGTTCTACATGGATCACCCATGGATGATTGCTTTCGGTGAAGGCTTCGTGTCCTACCGGCCACCGGTGGACCTCAAGACCCTGCACGACGTGCAGGACCGCAAGCCCAACGGCCACAAGGAAATTGCGCTGAACTTCATCACGCCGCACCAGAAGTGGGGCATTCACTCCACCTACACGGACAACCTGTTGATGCTCACGCTCAACCGCGGTGGCCCCGTGATCTGGCTGAGCGAGGATGACGCCAAGGGCGCCGGCATCGTGGACAACGACTGGGTCGAGCTGTTCAACACCAACGGCGCCATTGCGGCCCGTGCGGTGGTGAGCCAGCGCGTCAAGCCCGGCATGGTCATGATGTACCACGCGCAGGAAAAGATCATCAACACCCCGGGCTCTGAGATCACCGGCACACGCGGTGGCATCCACAACTCGGTGACGCGCATCGTGCTCAAGCCCACGCACATGATCGGTGGCTACGCCCAGTTGAGCTATGGCTTCAACTACTACGGCACGATCGGCACCAACCGCGATGAGTTCGTGGTGGTGCGCAAGATGAACAAGGTCGATTGGCTGGACGACGAAGTGTCCACGCAAGGAGAACATGCATGAAGATCCGTGCACAAATCGGCATGGTCCTGAACCTGGACAAGTGCATTGGTTGCCACACCTGCTCGGTGACCTGCAAGAACGTCTGGACCAGTCGCCCTGGCGTCGAGTACGCCTGGTTCAACAACGTCGAAACCAAGCCCGGCATCGGTTATCCCAAGGAATGGGAAAACCAGGACAAGTGGAATGGTGGCTGGGTGCGCAAGGGCAACGGCAAGATCGAGCCCCGTCAAGGCGGCAAGCTCAGCTTGCTGATGAAGATCTTCGCCAACCCGAACCTGCCGCAGATCGACGATTACTACGAACCCTTCACCTTCGACTACGAGCACCTGCAGAACGCGCCCAAGTCCAAGGCGCCGCCGACCGCTCGCCCACGCAGCCTGATCACCGGCAAGCGCATGGAGAAGATCGAGTGGGGCCCCAACTGGGAAGAAATCCTGGGTGGCGAGTTCAGCAAGCGCAGCAAGGACAAGAACTTCGATGATGTCCAGAAGGACATCTACGGCCAGTTCGAGAACACCTTCATGATGTACCTGCCGCGCCTGTGCGAGCACTGCCTGAACCCGGCGTGCGTGGCGTCGTGCCCCTCAGGCTCGATCTACAAGCGCGAGGAAGACGGCATCGTGCTGATCGACCAGGACAAGTGCCGCGGCTGGCGCATGTGCGTCAGCGGCTGCCCGTACAAGAAGATCTACTACAACTGGCAATCGGGCAAGGCCGAGAAGTGCATCTTCTGCTACCCCCGCATCGAAGCGGGCCAACCCACGGTTTGCTCCGAAACCTGCGTGGGCCGCATCCGCTACCTGGGCGTGCTGCTGTATGACGCCGACCGCATCCAGGAAGCCGCCAGCGTCGAGCATGACCGCGACCTGTACCAGGCGCAGCTCGACATCTTCCTGGACCCGAATGACCCCAAGGTGATTGAGCAGGCCCGCAAGGATGGCATCCCCGATGCCTGGATGGCCGCGGCCCGCAACAGCCCCGTTTACAAGATGGCCGTGGAGTGGAAGGTGGCCCTGCCGCTGCACCCTGAGTACCGCACGCTGCCCATGGTCTGGTACGTGCCGCCCCTGTCGCCCATCCAGGCTGCGGCCAACTCGGGTGACATCGGCGTCAACGGCGAGATCCCGGATGTCAACCAGTTGCGCATCCCCGTCAAGTACCTGGCCAACCTGCTGACCGCAGGCGACACCATGCCCGTCACGCGCGCGCTGGAGCGCATGCTGGCCATGCGCGCCTACATGCGTGGCAAGCATGTGGACGGCGTGGAGAACAAGCGCGTGCTGGATCAGGTCGGCATGGACAAGCACACCGTGGACGACATGTACAACATCATGGCCATTGCCAACTACGAAGACCGTTTCGTGATCCCGTCCGCACACCGCGAGTACGCCGAAAACGCGTTCGACGTGCGTGGCGGCTGTGGCTTCTCGTTTGGCAACGGCTGCTCGGAAGGGCAGACCGACGCCAGCCTGTTCGGTGGCAAGAAGCGCCGCACCATCCCCATCAAGTCGGAGGTTTGAGACCATGAAGAAGACACCGACTTACAGCCTGCGTGTGCTCGCCCGCCTGATGGGCTACCCCGATGCAGACTTGCGCGCGGCCTTGCCGGCCCTGCGCGAGGCCTTGCATGCCGAAGGGGCCTTGTCGGCCAAGCGCCTGCAAGGCCTGGACACCCTCATCGACAGCCTGGCAGCGCGCGACATTTTTGACGTGGAGACCGACTACGTCGAGTTGTTCGACCGCGGCCGCGCCACGTCCTTGAACCTGTTCGAGCACGTGCATGGCGATTCACGCGACCGTGGCCAGGCCATGGTCGACCTGCTGCAGACCTATGAGCAGGGCGGCCTGTTCCTGGACCCGTCGCAGGCCAACCGTGAAATGCCCGACTACCTGCCCGTGGTGCTGGAGTTTGTCTCCACGCAGCCCGCCGCTCAGGCTGTGGGCTTCATGAGCGAGGTGGCGCACATCCTCAACGCCATCTATGCAGCCCTGCTCAAGCGCCACAGCCTGTATGCCCACGTGCTGGGTGCGGCGCTGGAGCTGGGTGAACAGCCCATCGAGGCGGTCGAGGTGCCTGAAGAAGAGGCCCTGGACGCAGCCTGGGCCGAGCCCGATGCCTTTGGCGGTTGTTCCAGCAAGGGCCAGCAGCGGCCGGATCAGCCTCAACCCATCCAGATCGTCCGGCGCAATGCGCAGGGCGCGCAGCAAAACAGAGGAGCAGCAGCATGAGCCTCACACATCAATTCATCTTTGGCATCTACCCGTATATCTGCGGGGCCATCTTCCTGCTGGGCAGCCTGGCGCGCTTTGATCGCGACCAGTACACCTGGCGCAGCGAGTCCAGCCAGATGCTGGCCACGGGTACCTTGAGGGCGGGCTCCAACCTGTTCCACCTGGGCATCATTGGTCTGTTCTTCGGTCACTTCTTCGGCATGCTGACGCCGCCCGAGATCATCCACGCCCTGGGCGTGACGGCCTCGCAAAAGCAGATGCTGGCCGTGATCGCCGGTGGCACGCTGGGCAGCATCGGCCTCATCGGGCTGCTGTTGCTGATCCATCGCCGCCTGAGCAACGAGCGCGTGCGCGCCACTTCGCGTGGCCGTGACTTCCTCGTGCTGTTCTGGATCCTGGCGACGCTGTTGCTGGGCTTGTCCACCGTGCCCCTGTCGATCGAGCACAGTGATGGCGGCACCATGCTCAAGCTCATGGCCTGGGCCCAGCATGTGGTGACCTTCCGTGGTGACGCAGCCAGCTTCATCACCGATGTGTCCACGGTGTTCAAGGTGCACATGTTCATGGGCATGAGCCTGTTCGCCATCTTCCCCTTCACCCGCCTGGTGCATGTGTGGAGCGGCTTTGCCTCGGTGGGCTACCTGGTTCGCCCGTGGCAAGTGGTGCGCAGCCGCAAGATCGGCCTGTAAGGAGACAAGCACATGCAAGTTGCTGAACTTACCCTGCCCGTGGCCTTGCGCGTGGGCGACGTGGTGCTGGCGGACGCTTCTGAGCTCTTGACCGATGCCGATCGGCGCCAGCGCGCCAGCCTGGAGTTGTTGCGTCAGGCGGCGATCGAAGCCGGTTTGCTGGCTGAGGATGACCCTGCACCGGAAGGTGGCGTTATCACCGAGGCCGCGGCCGAGGCGATCGACCAGTACCTGCTGCAGCAACTGCGTGTGCCCGAGCCCGACGAGGCAGCCTGCCGCCGTCACCATGCGGCGCACGCTGCGCAATACGCGATTGGCGAGCGCGTGCAGGCCCGCCACATCCTGTTTGCCGTGACGCCTGGGGTGGACGTGCAGGCCCTGCGCCAGCGCGCCGAGCAGGCTTTGCTGGAGGTGCGTGCCGATCCCAATCGCTTTGGCGAGACGGCTCGCCAGTTGTCCAACTGCCCCAGCAGCGAACGGGGCGGCGACCTGGGCTGGCTCGATGCCCAGGACTGTGCGCCCGAGTTTGCCCGGGAGCTTTTCGGGCAGACCGAAGGCACGGCCAACGTGGGCGTGTTGCCGCGACTGGTGCACAGCCGCTTTGGCCTGCATGTGGTCGAGGTGCTGGCGCGGGACCCTGGGCAGGCGCAGCCTTATGAAGCCGTGAGCGAAGCCGTGGCGCAGTCTTTGCGCCAACAAGCCTGGATCACGGCCTTGCAGCAGACGATGCGCGTGCTGGCCTCGCGCTGGGACGTGCAGGGCGTGGACCTGGACGCAGCAGACTCACCACTGATTCAGTGATCGTCCATGGATGACCACTTATTGGAGCGCCTCAGGCGCTTCCGTAACGACTACTTCCCGGACTACAAGGAACAGTTCCAGCATCTGGTGGAACAAGGCCAGCACCCCACGATCCTGTTCGTGGGCTGCTCCGACTCCCGGCTCGTGCCCTATATGCTGACGGGCACCGGGCCCGGCGAGTTGTTCATCGTGCGCAATGTGGGGGCCCTGGTGCCGCCCTATAACGGCCTGCATGGCCTGCACGGCACGGCGGCCGCCATCGAATACGCGGTGCTCAATCTTCATGTGAGCCACATCATCGTGTGCGGCCATTCCCATTGCGGCGCGATGAAGGCGCTGTACGAAGAGGTGTCGCCCGAGGCCAAGAACCTGCAAGCCTGGCTGGACCTGGCCCGTGAGGCGGCCTTGCCGGTGCAGGTGTCCGAAGAGGCCTTGCGCCGCACGGAGCAACGCTCCATCGTGCTGCAACTGGAGCGCTTGATGGACTATCCCATGGTGCGCCAGCGCGTCGAGAAACGGCAGATCTCGCTGCACGGGTGGCACTATGTGATCGAAGAGGGCGAGGTCTATGTGTTCGACGTGAAGTCTGGCCGCTTCGTGCCGGCCACGCACGCGGAACACAGTGGAACGGGGCCGTACCAGGACGTCGATCCTGACAACGGCTCCATCTTCAACGAGGTGGATGCTTCGTGGTATCCGAACGGTAACACCTGAATGAGGGGGGGCATGAAGGCATGGTGGTGTGTACATAATGGAGAACGATAAAAACTCAGGAGTGTCTATGTCTGTATACCAAGCTGGCGTTCGTCTATTCGTTTCGCTGACCGTTCTGGCGGCCGCTTCCTTGCAGGTGGCTCACGCGGAAGATCCCTTCTTCAGCTCCAGTGTGAGCATCGGCAATCTGCGCTATCGCCTGATCGATCTGGATCCCAACGATGGCATCACGCCGGGCATCACGATCAGCGGTGGTAACTGGTTTGGCAGCACGACCTTGTCCCAGGCGCCGACCTTGTCTGATTACGGCTACAACCTTCACACGCCCACCGTCTCTGATGGGGCGGGCTATCAGGTCGGCCCGTTGGGGCAGGGCAGCCCCGCAGCGACGCTCACCCCTGATAACTCCATCAACCTGACCGCTTCCAGCACGCAGACGAGTGCCTCGGTGACGGTCTCCAGCCTGAACGTCCAGTCGGCCTCTGCGCCCGCTGCGTACGGCAACTATGACTACACCACGTACGGCGCCAACAGCGTCACTGGGCAGTACGGCAGTTTCGACGTCACCAACACGTCTACGCAGTACATGTCTTCGGTAAGCAGGTCGGCTAGCGTCGGAACCGTGAATGGGGATACCCCTCAACCTGCTGTCATCCAGTTGACGGCCAATACCCTGTTGATCGTCGAAGGATCTGCCACGCTCAATATGTCTGTGGACCGCAGCAACCTGGTTGGTTCGCTGGTGTCCGAGGGGGGCACTCAGCTGGGCTACCCCATTTCTACGCCTGGCCACTATGCATCGGTGTTTAACCAGTCTGGCAGCGGTTCCGCTGATGCGTTTGCGACCATCCGTATCGGCGACAACCTCAGTGGTGTCATGGAGGCTGCGTACTTCAACAGCACGGGTTCTGGTTTCAGCCTGGGCAGGTCACTCAGCTACAACGGCGATGGATTCAGCAGCTGGGATCCCGAGTCTCAGTCGTATGTCACCGACAGCGCCATGACCTCCAACAGTGTTGACACACAGGATTGGACGCTGAGCCTGGCCAATCTGGGGACGGGTAGCAAGACGGTGTACCTGGCGGCAAGTGTCAATGTGGATTTGAACCAGGAGGTTTCGCGCACCGAGACCATCTCCGACGTGACTTTCACGCCTCTGGACATCACCCCAGCCATTCCCGAGCCTTCCACTTATGCGTTGATGGGCCTGGGCCTTGCTGGCATCAGTCTGGCGGCACGCCAGCGTCGTTCCCGCTGACAAGCCGCCTTCTGATGCGGGCCGATTCGGCCTGTCGAAGCCCCGCGATCCAATCGACGCGGGGCTTTTTTGTTGCAGGGGGTAATAACATCATCAGAAAGAACGATGCTCATTACCCCACTAGATCTGTTGGGCATCTTTGCGCCTCATCAAATCCATGCTTGGCATGGATGCTCAGAATGAACTCAGGTTCATGCGATCGAGAGGAGCAACATGATGGGTTCGCGCAGACTGAATGTGGTGTCCTACCTGGGCAGTCAGCCCTTGTTCAAGGACATGTCCGCGCCTGAGTTGGCGCGCATTGCAGCAGCCTCTACCGTCAGGCGTCTGTCACGGGGGGAGGAGTTGTTTCACGCCGGGCAGTCCTGCGAAGGGCTGTATCTGGTCATCGACGGCATGATCAAGCTGTATGCCAAGGCGCCCAGCGGCCATGAAAAGGTGATCGAGGTGATCGGGGCAGGGGGCTGCGTGTCAGAGTCGCTGATGTTCAGCGAAGGCGCGCACAGCGTGAACGCCAGCGTGTTGTTCGACGTGCAGTTGCTGGTGGTGCCCAAGGACGTGCTGGTCCACGAGATCGAGCATAACGCTGGCCTGGCCATGCGCATGCTCACAGGCCTGTCGCGACGCATGAATGGCCTGGTCAAGGACATCGAGGCCGTGACCTTGCACTCCGGCGTCAAACGGGTGGTGGACTACCTGCTGCATTCGCCCGTGGTGGGCGAGGCGCACAACACCGAGCAGGACGTGACCGTCTCGCTGCCGGCCAGCAAGGGCACGATCGCGTCCCTGTTGTCGGTCACGCCGGAGCACTTCTCGCGCATCCTGCACGACCTGCAGGCCAATGGCCTGATCTCGGTGGAGCGCCGGCACATCCACATCCTGGACGCACAGCGGCTGGCCAGCTACGCCTGAGGCATCCGTCTGAAGAACGATGCGGGGTATCTGGCTGTGGCCAAAGCCCCGTTTCTTGAACCGCTTCAAGGAAAACAAGTTTTCGCAGCCCTAGTCTCACGCTGTCCCTTGACAAGAAGGAGAATGGTATGACCCAGGGCAAGCAAGGCGGCTTCACCAAGCAGGCCGCCCGCAATATCTTTTACGGCGGAACCGTGTTCTTTGTGCTGCTGTTTGCGGCCATTGTTTTCGACTCGGAGCGCAAGATCCCGCAGCGCTCCAATGTGCAGAACATCACCGAGTCGGTGGTGCGCGGCAAGCACATCTGGGAAACACGCAACTGCATCGGCTGCCACACCTTGCTGGGTGAGGGCGCTTACTTTGCGCCGGAGCTGGGCAATGTCTACAAGCGCCGTGGACCCGAGTTCATCAAGGCCTGGATCAAGGGTCAACCCACCGGCGCACCTGGCCGCCGCCAGATGCCGCAGTTCAACCTCACAGACCAGCAGCTCGATGACATGGTTGAGTTCCTCAAGTGGACCAGCGAAGTCAATACCGAGAAGTGGCCCCCCAATATCGAAGGTTGACCGACGCGGAGCAAGATCATGATCAAGACACTCAAGTACCAATCGCAGTCGGTCGCGAAGTATTACTTCTCGGCTGCCTTGCTGCTGTTCGTCGGGCAGATCATCTTTGGTCTGGCCATGGGCCTGCAGTACATCATCGGGGACTTCCTGTTCCCGGCCATTCCCTTCAACGTGGCCCGCATGGTCCACACCAACCTGCTGATCGTGTGGCTGTTGTTCGGCTTCATGGGCTCGGCGTATTACCTGGTGCCCGAAGAGGCTGAAACCGAGCTGTACAGCCCCAAGCTGGCGCTGATCCTGTTCTGGGTCTTCCTGGCGGCAGGGGCCTTGACCGTGCTGGGCTACCTGATGGTGCCTTACGCCAAGCTGGCCGAGATGACCGGCAACGACTTGCTCAACACCATGGGGCGGGAGTTCCTGGAGCAACCGCTGCCGACCAAGGTGGGCATCGTCATCGTGGCGCTGGGCTTCCTGTTCAACATCACCATGACCCTGCTCAAGGGCCGCAAGACCAGCATCTCGCTGGTGCTGCACCTGGGCCTGTGGGGCCTGGCCATCATGTTCCTGTTCAGCTTTGTCAACCCGCACAACCTGGTGCGCGACAAGATGTACTGGTGGTTCGTGGTGCACCTGTGGGTGGAAGGCGTCTGGGAGTTGATCCTGGGTGCGCTGCTGGCCTTCGTGCTGATCAAGACCACGGGTGTGGACCGCGAAGTGATCGACAAGTGGCTGTACATCATCATCGCCTTCGCGCTGATGACCGGCATCCTGGGGACAGGCCACCACTTCTACTTCATCGGCCTGCCCGGCTACTGGCAGTGGATCGGTTCGGTCTTCTCGGCCATGGAACCCATTCCCTTCTTCATGATGACGGTGTTCGCCTTCAACATGGTGCAGCGTCGCCGTCGTGATCACCCCAACCAGGCCGCCGTGCTCTGGGCGGTGGGCACCTCGGTGATGGGCTTCCTGGGTGCTGGCTTGTGGGGCTTCATCCACACGCTGTCTGCCGTGAACTTCTACACCCATGGCACGCAGATCACGGCGGCTCACGGCCACCTGGCGTTCTATGGCGCCTACGTACTGGTGGTCATCACCATGATCAGCTACACGATGCCGACACTGCGTGGCCGCGTGGCCAACAGCGCACGTGCCCAGAGCGTGGAGATGTGGTCCTTCTGGATCATGACCATCAGCATGGGCGTCATGGTGCTGGCACTGACGGGTGCCGGCATCCTGCAGGTCTGGCTGCAACGCCTGTCCAGCAATCCCACGCCCTTCATGGCGACGCAGGAGCAATTGAACTTCTTCTACTGGGTTCGCCTGGGTGGTGGCGTGGGCTTCTTGCTCGGCCTCATCACTTACCTGTCGAGCTTCTTCATCGGTGGTGAAGAGCCCGTGGTGGCTTCTGGCGGCGGCGATGCCCGCGCCGTTCCCGCTCAACGTGCCTGATTGGGCCAACCCGTCTGCCTTCAGAGATCAGCATGGACATGCTCAGTGCCAGACAACTGGCGGGTGCACCAGATGGTGTGCCCCATTACATCCCTCAGGCGCAGGAGTGCGCGCTGTTCGAGCACGCCTGGCGCTGCCAGCTACCTTTGCTGATCAAGGGGCCGACGGGTTGCGGCAAAACCCGTTTTGTTGAACACATGGCTGCCCGTCTGGGGCGGCCGCTCATTACCGTGTCCTGCCACGATGACCTGAGTGCGGCTGATCTGGTCGGCCGGCACCTGATCGGGCAGGGCAATACCGTCTGGCAGGATGGCCCGCTGGCCCGGGCTGTGCGCGAAGGCGCCATCTGCTACCTGGACGAAGTGGTCGAGGCCCGCAAGGACACGACCGTGGTCATGCACCCGCTGGCCGATGACCGGCGCGTGCTGCCCATCGAGCGGACGGGCGAGTTGCTGATCGCCCCGCCCGAATTCATGCTGGTGGTGTCTTACAACCCCGGCTATCAGAACCTGCTCAAGGCGCTCAAGCCCAGCACGCGCCAGCGTTTTGTGGCGCTGTCTTTCGACTATCCGGCAAGCGAGGTTGAACAGACCATCGTGCGCAGCGAGTCCGGCGTGCCTGCCGATGTGGCCGCCGGTCTGGTCAGGCTGGCCCAAGCCTTGCGCCGCGTGACGGACCATGACCTGGAGGAAACCGCCAGCACGCGCTTGCTCGTCATGGCGGCCCGCCTGATCTCCGCCGGTATGGATGTGGACCTGGCCTGCCGCGCTGCCGTGGTGGACGCCCTGACCGATGACCCCGATACCGCCGCCGCCTTGATGGAGATTGTCCGTGGCGTCTTTGGCAGCCCCTGATCTGCAAAGCCGGCGCTGGCGTTGGCAGGTAGGCTTCTTTGTCTTTTTCCTGCTGGCGCCGGTGCTCAACCTGTTTCGGTTTGACCTGACAGAGACGCAGTTGTGGGTGCTGGGCTTCAAGTGGTCCTTGGGCATTGATGCCTTGATGAAGGGCGAGATATCGGCCACGCAAGCCGGCATCAGCCTGTTATGGCGCGGCTTGCTGCCCATCGTGCTGGTCTTGGGTGCATTTTTCAGCGTGGCCTGGCGCTATGGGCGCTTGTATTGCGGCTGGCTGTGCCCGCACTTCTCTGCGGTGGAGTTGCTCAACAAGGCCTTGCACCGCGCCATCGGCAAGTTCAGCCTGTGGGACAAGCACGTGACACGCCGCCGCAATGGCCGTGGCGAGTTCATCCAGCCTCACCAGGCCTGGTGGCCGGTCTTCTTCGTGCTCAGCCTGCTTCTGGGCTTCACCTGGGCCATCACCTTGCTGAGTTACCTCCTGCCGCCGCTGCGCATCTGGTCTCATCTGCTTCAGGGCGGTTTGACACCTGGTGAAGCCCGCTTCTTGTGGATTGGCACGGCGGTGTTCACGACCGAATTCGTGCTGGCCCGGCACCTGTTCTGCCGCTTCGGCTGTGCCGTGGGCCTGTTCCAGAGCCTGGTCTGGATGGCCAACCCCAAGGGCATGGTGGTGTCGTTCCAGCGTGAGCGGGCCCGGGAATGCCGTACCTGTGATGCGCCCTTGGGTTCGGCCTGTGACAACGCCTGCCCGATGCGCCTGCACCCACGCGACATCAAGCGCATGATGTTTTCATGTGTGCAATGCGGCCAGTGCCTGAGCCAGTGTGACCGTTCTCAAACCAGCCAGGCGCGAACCCCGGTGCTGAAGTGGGCGGTGGGCGTGGAGGCCGTGCGCGAAACGCTGAGGCAGAAGAAGGCCGAACAGATGGCGCATGCCAATCCAGCCCAACAGGCCCCGCGGGCCTCACATGCCTCGAAGGAGCTTCGCTGATGGAAGAGTGGGTTGGCCAATGGTGGCACCGCATCGCGACGCGGCTGGCTGAGCGCCAGTATCCGCACGCCGCCGTGCGCCTGGAGGACATGAGCGGGCAGCTTGCCGTGGTCTTTCGGGCCATGGGTGGCTTGCCGCAATGGCGGCTGGCGGGTGCCAGTGAACGGCGACACAAGGGGCCACGGGGCTTGATGCAGAAGATCGCAGGCAGCGGGCAACGCTTTGCCATGCCTGTGCTGGACGCCGAGACGCTGGCCTTGCCGCCCGAATTGGCGCTGTTTGACCAGACCGATCTCAATCGAGAGCTGTACCTGTGGCTGGCCGGGCAGGGTGCCATGCGGCTGCAGCTGTGCAGCATGGGCGACGAGGCGCATGCCGATGGGGACTGGATCAATGGCAACCTGAAGGCCACATCGTGCCTGCTGGCGCAATACCCGGGGTGGCGGGCGCGTTACCGTCGCCTGGTCGAGCAGCATCTGGCGCAAAGGCCCGATCCCGATGGGCTGCGTGGGTGGCAAGCCGTGTGCGAGCGGGCGGTGCAGTTGGCACTGCGGCAATCCCTTCAAACGCTGCCCGAAGGTGTGCAAGCTGGTGGCGAATGGGATACCTTGTCCCAGCCGGTTCGATCGGATGACGTGTTGCCGGTTTGCCTGTGGGTGGACGTGTCTTCCGCTCAAACGGCTTTGGTGGCGCAGGCGCGCCAGGATCAGGCCAGGGAGGGGCAGGGCGAAGAAGCCCCCAAGCCGACCGATGGCACCCGGCGACGCGCGAAGCAGGCCTCCGAGTCTCACGAGCGCCACGCCTTGATGATGTTCTTTCGGGCCGAGTCTCTGCTGTCGTGGACCGAGTTCGTGCGCGTCAACCGCCAGACCGATGACGACCCGGTGGAGGACTCCCGGCAGATTGCCAATGACATGGACACCTTGTCGGTGGCGCCCGGCGGGCAGACCTTGGCCTCTCGTGTGCGTTTTGATCTGGACTTGCCCAGTGCTGCGGCGGATGACCAGGTGATCGCGCAGGGCATCCTCCTGCCCGAATGGGATCACCGCAAGGCCAGCCTCTTGCCTGACCATTGCGCGGTGCAAGTGTTGCTGCCCACGGTGGCCGAGCCCTGGCAGGTGCCGCCCAGCTTGCGTACCACGGCCTCGCGCATGCGTCGGCGGCTGGAAAGCCTGCGTGCCATGCCGCGCTGGCAGGGGGGGCACACCAGTGGCGAACGCCTGAACATGGACGCCTGGGTGCGCTGGCAGGTCGAGTCTCGCGCGGGCGAGGGCGATGTGGCCACCTTGAGCGAGCCTCGTGTGTTCGCCCGCCCACAGCGTAGCGAGCGCAGCCTGGCTACCTTGCTGCTGGCCGACCTGTCTTTGTCCACGGACGCGTGGGCAGCTCAGGACGCCCGCGTCATCGACGTGATCCGCGACGCGCTGTATGTGTTCGGGCAAGCCATGGACGGGCTGGGTGACCCATTCGAGATGCTGGGCTTCAGCTCGGTCAAGCGCCACAACGTGCGGGTGCACGCGCTCAAGCGTTTTGATGAGCCGTGGGGCGCGGCCACGCGAGACCGGGTTGGTGCGATCAAGCCGGGCTATTACACCCGGATGGGCGCAGCCGTGCGTTACGCTACCAAGGCGTTGTCCTTGAGGACCGAGAAGCAAAGGCTCTTGCTCCTGCTCACGGACGGCAAGCCCAATGACCTGGACCACTATGAGGGTCGCTTTGGGCTGGAAGACACGCGTCATGCCGTGCAGGCCGCGCGATCGGCCGGCTTGCATCCGTTTTGCATCACCATCGACGAGCAGGCTGCGGATTACTTGCCCTATCTGTTTGGCCAGCACGGCTATGCGCTGGTGCACAAGCCGCAGGATCTGGTGAGCCGCCTGACCAACATCGTGGCCACACTCAGTGCCTGATTGGCCCCCGGCTTCGGCATCACCTCAAGGCGGCGTCGAGACCTCTGCCGCTTGTTCGCCGCTGGTGCGCTGCCATCTGTCTGGTGGCAGCAGGTAGTCGCGCAGCTTGCGGTCCGATCGGCGGATGTGCAGAGACAACCAGTCGCGCAGCAGCGACGACAGCTGCGATGCGGTGGTGATGCTGCCTTTTTCGTAGCGGCTTTTCAGCGCGGTGAGGTCCGCCATGAACTGGCGGTGAACCTGCTGGTGGCCCTCCAGATTCGGAAAGTGCACCGAGGCCATGACCTGCTCCTCGCGCTGGAAGTGCTCATGGGTGTAGGCCATCAAGGCCTGAAACAGGCGCCCCACGACTTCCTGGCCACATCCCTGACTGGTGGCCGTGTGCAGCGTGTTGACGAGCTCGATCAGGTGCCGGTGATCCTGGTCGATCAGGCCCAGGTCGATCACAAGGTCATCGGCCCACTCGAAATACGCCATAGGGGCTCCTCATGCGGCTTGAAGCAGCCGGGCGTCTTCCAGCTTGAAGACGTTCACGGATTCGACCAGTGTCCTGGCCTGATGTTCCAGGGACTGGGCTGCAGCGGCGGCCTGCTCGACCAGGGCTGCGTTGCCCTGCGTGACCTGGTCCATCTGGCCCATGGCCTGGCTGATCTGGCTGATGCCGGCGGACTGGTCCTGAGCGGCATGGGTGAGGTCGCTCATGATGTCGGCCACGCGGCGCACGCTCACCACGATTTCGTCCATGGTGCTGCCGGCCTGCTCGACCAGACGGCAACCTTGCTGCACATTGCCCACCGATGTCTCGATCAAGGACTTGATCTCCTTGGCGGCTTCTGCCGAGCGGCCCGCCAGGCTGCGGACCTCGGCAGCGACCACCGCAAAGCCCCGGCCTTGTTCACCGGCCCGTGCGGCCTCGACGGCGGCATTGAGCGCCAGGATGTTGGTCTGGAAGGCGATGCCGTCGATGAGGCCAATGATGTCGGCGATCTTGCCGGATGAGGTGTTGATGGCCTCCATGGTATGCACCACCTGCGACACCACGCCGCCACCCTTGAGCGCCACATCGGCCGCCGACGAGGCGATCTGGTTGGCATAGCGGCCGCTCTCCATGTTCTGCTGCACGGTGGCGGTGAGCTGCTCCAGTGAAGCGGCAATCTGCTGCAGCGAGCTGGCTTGCTCTTCGGTGCGTTGCGACAAGTCCAGGTTGCCACTGGCGATCTCGCTGGTGGCCGTGGAAATGGTGTCCGAGCCCTGGCGCACGTGGCTGACGATCTGGGTGAGGCTGCCATTCATGTCCTGCAAGGCGCGCAGCAGGCGGGCCAGTTCATCTTGCCCCCGCACGTCGACCTGCGAGCTCAGGTCGCCCGCTGCCACGCGCTGCGCGAGGTCCACGGCCTGCTTCAAGGGGCGCGTGATGGAGCGCGAGATCAATCTGGCCGCCATGACCCCGGCCAGCACGCCAAGGGCTGCCAGTGTGTACATCAGCGTTTGAGCCCGCTGAATGCTTGCCTGGACCTCGGTATTGCCATCGGTGACAACCTGCCGCTGAAAGTCGCTCAAAGCGGTGATGGGCGCTTGCAAGGCGTCAATGGCCGCCAGCGTTTCGTTGTTCATGACCTCGATGGCTTGCACGCGCTGGCCATCGCTCACGAGCCCGCGGACCTTGTTGAAGGACGCTACAAAATGCCGGCGCTTCTGCTGGATGTCGGCCAGCAGCTCGCGCCCCTTGGGCAGGTAGACCAGTTGGTCCAGCGTGGCCAGCGCTTCGTCGATCAGGCGCTTGTTCTGGTCGATGGACTGGTTGATGCGCTGGATTCGATCTGCATCGTCCGTGATGAGCAAGGCCATGGTCAGGCGGGCATTGCTGCGCGTGGTGGCGTTGACCAGGCCGGCTGCTTCGGCCTTTCGCCAGTCCAGCGTGATGATGCGCTCGTTGATGTGGCCGATGTCCTTGAACTGCTGGGCGGCGATGAAGGCGGCTGCGGCCAACATGGCCAGCAAGATGCCGAATCCCAGGGCAAGCCTTTGCCCGATGTTGAAAGAAACGCGATTCACTTTGTGCCTCTCGGGGTCATGGTGGGGCACCAGCCCCTGGTGCGAGCCGTGTTGGCGCGCCTTGCCGGGCATGATCGGCCTCCAGCCTGACCCCAATGAGCGTAGGGGCAGGGCGTACTTCACACTTGGTGCGAGGTCTGCCCTTGAACTTGATCTGCCTCAACTGCGCGTTCGCCCGCGCAACGGCATGCGCCATGGCCGCCACAAGCGTCTGTCGAAGCGTGTTGCGCCTGTGCGTGCAGCTCGTTCATGGATTGCGCCTGTGCCTTGACCTGCTTGAGCAGGGCTTCGGCCTGTGCCGCATCGAAATCAGCGTGGTAAGCCTTGTTGACCCCTTGTTGGCCCAGTTGGAGGTGCGCTGTGGCCTGGACCTGATGCTGTGCCAGAGAAGCCTTCACGCAACTCAGGGCGCAGCCATCAATCGCGAGGATCGGCCGCCCTTGCTGGACGGCGTCCTGCAGCTTGCGCACCAGGCTGGGCACGCGCCCGCCGATGCCCGCGATACACGACATTTCCGCGTAGCCCTCCCGGTCAAGCCGAACGGCCAGGTGGTTGGCGAGTTGGGCTGCACTGGAGCAGCCAGAGCAGGCGTAGACCAGGGTGAGGTGTTCGGTGTCGCGGGGCATGAGAGGCTCCTTCAAGGGTGACACTGCCGCCAGGACCAGGCGGCACTGATCACGGTCAAGGCGAACACCAGGATGGCGATGGCGTTGAGCGTGCTGCCCGTGACGAGCCATGCGGCATCGTTGTGACCCATCACGAGGCGAATGAAGATGGAGGTGTGGAGGAGGGCCAGGGGCAGGTAGAAGCGCATGTCGAAGTGCAGCTTGACGCGCGCCACGGCCGGCAGGATGACGGGCGCATGCCCCATCACCATGCTGATGATGAAGCCCAGGCCGAGGGCGTGCAATGCGGCATCGCGCGTGGCCATCCCCAGGCTCATGCCCACCCAGCACAGGCCGGACACGCCCAGCCAGGCATAACCCAGCAGCAGGCAGGCGGCCATGTAGCGGCTCAAGCCATCGGCCCTGATCGTGTGGCGGGCAATGTCAAAGCTGATCAACCAGCCTGAAAGAGCGAACAGGCCCAGGCCCCACAGCAACAAAGCGGCCTGGTCCTGCCATTCAGCCAGCACGATGCCGGCCAGCAGCAGCGCCAGGCACGCGCCCAGTGAGGGGCTTGACCATGGGCGTACCCGCATCAGTCGGGTCATCTCCAGCCGTTCGGCGGCGATGGTCAGCACCAGGAAGCCCAGCCAGGCCAGCAAGGTGCTGTTGGCCAGCCCGTGGTGCATGAAGCGCACATTGCCCAGCAACCAAGCCAGGGCCGATACCAGCAGCAGCCAGGTGTGGCGCGCAGCCTGCCTGCCAACGATGAACACATTGACCAGCACGAATACCGCGCCAGCCAGCACCATCAGCAGCATGCCAATCCAGGCTTGCCCCGCCATCAGGCAGACAGCGCCCAAGGCCGATGCCAGCGGCGCCGTAAAGGCCCATGACGCGTGCAGTGCCACAGCGCGCTCGATGCCGATGACCGTGCCTAGAAAGCCGCAGACCATCAGGGCCGCGTGCAGGCTGGCCGCCGGCAGTACCCAGGCCGCTGGCAGCCAGCCGATGATAGGCACGCCGGCCCGCATCAAGCCTCCGGCCAGACCGGTGAGCAGGCTGAATGCCACCAGCCCGATCAGGGCGGGGCGGGCCCATGTCGATGCGGAACGGCTGCGCATCCTGAGTTCACCAGTGCATGAGGCGGCGCGCATTGGCGCTCATGCAATCGGGTGTCCAGGGCGGCTCCCACACCAGCTCGACCTCGATCGCCGTCTCCATGGGCAGGATCTGTTCCAGTTCGGCGTGCACCTCATCGATCAGCATGTCCGTCACGGGGCAGGCCGCCGAGGTCATGGTCATGCGCACATGCACTTTGTCCTGGCTGATGTCCACGCCATAGATCAGGCCGACATCCACGATGGACAGGGACACCTCCGGGTCCACCACATGGCGCAAGGCCTTGGTAATGGGCTCGCGCCACAGGTCCTCACCAGTGAAGTTCAGCGGGCTGTTGTCTGTCATGGAGATATCCGTTGTGCGCTTGACGCAGCCATGTTAAAAAACAAAAAGGCCTTTGGGCTGAGTTAGTCAGGGCGGTTGCGGTGTGTCAAGTGGTTTTTCCTGGGCGTCATTCGATAGGGCTACTCCTTTCGAACGAGGGCGCCACAAGGTTGTATCGGCCGACTGGTGGACTTTGAGCTAGCGCAAATCCACGGTGGCTGCGTGTTTCCAGAATCCGCGCAAATCGTTGATCACGCAGGAGTCCATTGCATGCTTTCCACGAGTCTGGACATCCCCAGTTATCTGTCTGTCTTGCCCTTGTTCCATGAAATGCGTCCGGCCGAACTGGGGCGCATCGCCGAGTCGGCCGTGCTCAGGCGTTGTGAGCGAGGCGATGAAATCTTCCGCGTGGGCCAGGTGTGCGACGGCTTTCACGTGGTGATGGGCGGGCAGGTCAAGCTGTATGCCTTGTCACCCAGCGGCCATGAAAAGGTCATCGAAATCATCAGCCCGGGCAACTCCTTTGCCGAGGCGCTGATGTTCACGGGCAAGCCTTACATCGTGAACGCCCAGTCCTTGTGTGACAGCCTGATCCTGACCGTCAGGAAGCAGGCGGTGATGGACGAGATCGCACACGACCCTCGTTTTGCCTTGCGCATGCTGGCAGGCATCTCCAGGCGCTTGCACGGGCTGGTGCAGGATGTTGAATCGGCTGCGCTGCATTCGGGCATCCAGCGCGTGATTGGTTACCTGCTGCGCGACCAGTGCCTGGAAGACGTGGCACCCGGGCAGACCACCACCGTGTCGCTGCCTGTCAGCAAGGCGACGATCGCGTCCCTGTTGTCCTTGACACCCGAGTATTTCTCGCGCGTGTTGCGTGAGCTGGAGGACGGTGGTTACATCGCCATCGACCGGCGTGACATCCGCATCCTGGATGTGCAGGGCTTGTCGCGCTATCACCTCCAGTAACTCACCTCCGGTAGTTCACCTCGCGTCATTCACCAGCAGTCAACAAAGGCCCCACATGAACACCCCCAGACGGCCGGATCTGGTTTGCCCGGCCGGCTCCCTGCGTGCATTGCAAATGGCGGTGGACGCTGGCGCCGATGCGGTCTACATGGGCTTGAAGGATGCGACCAATGCGCGCAATTTCGCGGGCCTGAACTTTGACCAGAACCAGGCCACACAGGGCGTGCGTTACGCCCGTGACCGAGGCCGGCAGGTGCTGATGGCCCTGAACACCTATGCCCAGGCCGACAACCCGCAACGCTGGTTTGATGCGGTAGACATGGCCGCCGACATGGGCGTGCATGCCGTGATCCTGGCGGACCCGGCCGTGATGGCCTACAGCCAGCGGCGCCACCCCAACTTGCGCTTGCACTTGTCTGTGCAGGCCTCGGCCACCAACTACGAGGCCATCGGCTTTTACCGAGAACGTTATGGCATCCAGCGGGCGGTGCTGCCGCGCGTGCTGACCATGTCGCAAGTGGCCCATGTGATCCGCCATACCGATGTCGAGATCGAGGTCTTCGGCTTTGGCAGCCTGTGCGTGATGGTGGAGGGGCGTTGTGCCTTGTCGTCGTACGCCACGGGGCAGGCACCCAATACCGCCGGCGTGTGCTCGCCACCTTCGGCCGTGAGGTGGGATGCCGATGGTGACAAGGTCAACGCCCGCCTGGGTGGCATCCTGATCGACCAGTTTGCGGCAGATGAACCACGTGGCTACCCCACGTTGTGCAAGGGCCGGTTTGATGTCGATGGTGATGTGGGCTACGCGCTGGAAGAGCCTACCAGCCTCAACACGCTGGCCATCCTGCCTGAGCTGGTGAAGGCGGGTGTGTCGGCCATCAAGATTGAAGGCCGCCAGCGCAGCGCCGCTTATGTCGAGCAGGTGACGCGCACGTGGCGGCAGGCCATCGATGCCTGCATGGCGCAGCCCGATCGATTCAGCGTGCAGCCCACGTGGACCAGTGCCCTGGGGCGGCTGGCCGAAGGGCAGCAACACACCCTGGGTGCTTATTCGCGCCCTTGGCAATAGGGGCTGTGCCCCTGAAGAGGACGGTGATGTTCGATTTGAGCGTGGGGCCGGTGCAGTACTACTGGCCGAGGCAGACCCTGACAGACTTCTATGCGATCGTGGCCGATTCGCCCGCTCGCACTGTCTGTCTGGGCGAGGTGGTGTGTTCCCGCCGCCATGAAATGAAGCCCGAGGACTGGCTGGATCTCGCGCGCGACCTTCGGCAGGCTGGCAAGGAAGTCGTCATCGGCACGCAGGCCTTGCTGGAAACCGAGGCCGAGTTGCGCAGCCTGCGCCGCTGGGTCGAGCAGGGCGACTTCATGCTGGAGGCCAATGACGCGGCCGCCGTGCGCATGCTGGCCGGCCACACACCCTGGGTGCTCGGGCTGCACGTGAACATCTACAGCGCACCGGCCCTGGCCGAGTACCTGGCCCTGGGCGCAACACGCTGGGTGCCAGCCGTGGAGTTGTCGCTGCAAGCCGTGGCCCAGGTCAATGGTGGCGGCGCCAGCGTGCAGACCGAGGTGTTCGCATTCGGCCGCATGCCGCTGGCCTTGTCAGCGCGCTGTTTCACGGCGCGCCACCATCATCTGCAGAAGGATGCTTGCGCCTTCCGTTGCCAGGAAGATCCGGACGGCCTGACCCTGCGCACGCGTGAGGGGCAGTCCTTCCTGGCGCTCAATGGCATCCAGACGCAGTCGGGCTCGGTGCATTGCCTGCTGGGTCAGAAGCAGGCTTTGGTGGACGCCGGTGTCACGCGGCTGAGGCTGTCGCCCACCTCGCAGGATTTCGGTGACGTCGTGCGGCAGTTCGATGCCGTGATGAACCACGGTGCACCTGCTGGCGAGGCCATCGCCAGCCTGCAAGCCCTGCGCCTGCCGGGGCCCTTGTCCAACGGTTTTGCCCAGCCGCGTCGTGCGGGCATGGATTGGGTCACCTCATGAAAGACACCCCTTTGCCCGTGCCCGCTTGGCTGCGCCGCGTCGTGAGCCGGCTGCCCGTGTGGCCGCCGTCCATGGTGGCGGCGCAGGCGCTCAACCGCTTGTGGTGGCCCATGGTGGACGGCGAAACCCGCCAGGCCTTGTCCGGCCGCGTGGTGGTCTTGCAGGTGGATGACCTGGGCCTGAGCTTTCGCTTGATCGCACAGGCGCAGGGGCTGGCGCCCGCACCGGGTGGCCAGCCTGCCACCTTGACCCTGCGTGCGAGCGCCCCCGTCTACTGGCGGCTGTTGCAAGGCCAGGATGACCCTGACACCTTGTTCTTCGACCGGCTGATGGTCATGGAGGGGGACACCGAATTTGGCCTGTTGCTGAAGAACACGCTGGATGCCGTGGGGCCACCGCGCTGGCCGTCGCCGACATCCTCGCGAAGCGCGAGCGCGCAAGCTGGGGCCGCCCATGCTCGCCGCTAAGCCTGGCTGGCGCTTCTCGACCCTGCTGGCGGCGCCGCACCGCCTGAGCTTCTTCACGGCTGCCTGCGTGATGGCCGCGTCGGCCTTGTGGTGGTGGGTGGAGATCATGGCCCGTGCTGGCCTGTGGCCGTCCTTGAGCACGGCCTCGCCGCCCACTTTCGTGCACGCCGTGGTGATGAGCCTGGGCTTCATGCCCTTGTTCTTTTCCGGCTTCCTGTTCACAGCGGGGCCCAAGTGGCTGCAGATGCCCGAAGTGCCCGCACGTGCCATTCGGCCAGCCGTGGTCATCACTGGCGCGGGCTGGGTGCTGGTGCTGTGCGGTTCTCATCTGCACCATCTGCTGTCGGCCCTGGGGGCGGCGCTGGCGGCTGGTGGATGGGGCATGCTGGCCTGGCGTTTCATGGGCCTGGTCCGGCTCAGCCGGGCGCGTGACAAGCTGCATGCCAGCCTGATCGCCCTGGCCAGTGCGCTGGGCGTGCTGGCGATGTTGTCTGCCGCGGCGGGGCTGGCCCTGCGTGATTACGGCGTCATCCACCTCGCTGCGCAGCTGGGCTTGTGGCTGTTCATCGTGCCGGTTTATGTGAGCGTGGCCCACCGCATGATCCCGTTCTTCACGGCCTCGGCCTTGCCCATTCTGGATGCCTGGCGTCCCAACTGGTTGCTGTGGTCCCTACTGGGGTTTGTGGGCCTGCAAGGGCTGTGGGTGGTGAGCGATGCCGCTGGCTGGCAGGGCGTGATCCTTTCCAGCTTGCGTGCCTTCAGTTCGCTTGCCGGGGGCCTGCTGGTGCTGGGCCTGGCGGTGCGCTGGGGCCTGGTGCAAAGCCTGCGCATCCGTTTGCTGGCCATGTTGCACATCGGCTTTGTCTGGCTGGGGCTGGCGCTGTGCCTGGATGCGGTCGCGCAGCTCATGGGGGACGGCTTGTGGAACCTGTTGCCTCTGCACGCCCTGACCATGGGCTTTCTGGGCAGCATCCTGCTGGCCATGGCCACGCGGGTCAGTTGCGGCCACAGCGGCCGCACGCTCACGGCGGACAACCTGGCCTGGGGTTTGTTCTGGGGCTTGCAGGTGGCCGTGGTCTTGCGCCTGCTGGCCATCGTGTGGCCGGCGCAATCCAGCTGGCTGTTGCTGGGCGGGGCCACCGCTTGGCTGCTGGTGATGGGCGGCTGGGCGCTGCGTTATGGCCGCTGGTATGGCCTGCCCCGGGTAGACGGCAGGCCGGGCTGATCAAGCCGCACGCGGTTCGGGATCAGTTCAAGTTGACCGCGTCGCCATCGCGGTTGAAGGGGATGAAGTTCCCCAACTGGCCGGCCTTGATGGCTTCGACCATGCCTTGCAGATAGGCTTCGACGTCCTTGCTGCTGGGTGCCTTGGGGCCGATGCCCGCCACGCCCGCCACGAACACGATCACCCATTGCGGGCTGAACTGCGCCGCTTCCTTAACCAGCGCGGCGAAGCTGCCGATCTCTTCAGGTGTTTTGTCGACGCAGGTAGTGGGGGCCAGTTCACCGCCATGGCCAGCCGCAAAGGCGGCGCGCTGCTCGGGCGAGGCGTTGTCTGGCAGGGTGGCTTCGGCGAACACCAGCAGCAGGCGCTGCGCGTCGGGTTGCTGGCGGGCGGCCTGAAGCAAGTCATCAAAGGTGGAAATCTGCATGGGGTGTTGGCCTTGTGTAAGGTGGCCAGTCTATCGAAGTTCGAGCGTCAAGCCCGTGTCCCGCAGGCGTTGCAACAAGGCGGCGCTGGGTGGTGCCCAGGTGGCGGTGAGGTCGGCGTGTTGCGTGTGGGCAGGGCGGAACTGCTGGATCACCCAGTGCTGGATGCCCAGCCGCACGAGCGAGTCGGCCAGTGCGGCGAGCTGGTCGTCACTGTGCAGGTCGGGGTGGTAAGTGGTGCGGATCTCCAGGCCCAGGTTCTGGCGCTTGATGGCCTGCAGCACAGCCTGGAGGCTGCGCCAGGCGGGCAGGCCGCTGCGTGGCATGTCGGTGACCGCTTCGTAGTCAGCAAAGTTGGCCTTGATGTCAAAGCCGATCCAGTCAAGCATCGGCAGCACCTTCTCCAGCTTGTCGGGGTAGATGCCCGCCGTGTGCAGCCCGGCTTTGAAGCCCATGCTGCGCACGGTGTCGATGGCGTCCCCCAGTTCGGGGTCGAGGGTGGGTTCCCCACCGCTGAACACGACCCCGTCGAGCAGGCCTTTGCGGCGCGCCAGCGTGCCCACCACGTGCTGCCAGCCCGCAGGCGTGCCGCCTTCGCGGCTTTGCAGATCCACGTTGTGGCAGTAGTGGCAGCGCCAGGGGCAGCCCTGCACGAACACCACGGCGGCCAGCTGGCCTGGCCAGTCCGAGGTGCTCAGGGGGGTGAAGCCACCAACTTTCAGCATGCCTTGCCAGGCTCCTTGAAGTAGATGCGTTCGGCGAACTCACCCTTCTTGCCCGTGTTGAACGAGGACACCGGGCGGTGGTAGCCCATCACGCGGGTCCAGATCTCGCAGCGCTGGCGCTCGTTGTCAGCGAGAACGGGGTGGGCAGCTTGGGGTTGGCGAATGGTCATCATGGTTGATTGCTCCTGGTCGAGTGGGGAAAGTGGTCGGTCATGTCAGTGGTGAGGGCAGCAGGTGTCGGCCTGCTGGGGTTCGGTGCGCTTGCGGGCAAGGGCCTCTTCGTCACACTTGGGGCAGAACTCGTGTTCACCTGACAGGTAGCCGTGTACCGGGCAGATCGAGAACGTCGGGGTGATGGTGATGTAAGGCAGCCTGAAGCGCGTCAGGGCACGTTTGACCAACTCCTTGCAGGCGTTCGCCGAAGACACGCGCTCGCCCAGGTACAGGTGCAAAACAGTACCACCCGTGTACTTGGCCTGCAAGGCCTCCTGGCGCTCCAGCGCTTCGAACGGGTCGTCGCAGAAGCCCACGGGCAGTTGCGAGGAGTTCGTGTAGTAAGGCATGTCGCTGGGGCCGGCTTGCAGGATGTCGGCGAAGCGCTTGAGGTCTTCCTTGGCGAAGCGGTAGGTGGTGCCTTCTGCCGGTGTGGCTTCGAGGTTGTAGAGGTGGCCGGTTTCTTCCTGGATGTCCGTGATGCGGGCGCGGATGTGGTCCAGGAAGCGCAGCGCAAAGGCCTCGCCCCACGGTGTGGTGATGTTTTCCTGGTCGCCCGTGAAGTTGCGGATCATCTCGTTGATGCCGTTCACGCCAAGCGTGGAGAAGTGGTTGCGCAAGGTGCCCAGGTAGCGCTTGGTGTAGGGGAAGAGCCCGTTGTCCATGTGCTGCTGGATCACCTTGCGCTTGATCTCCAGGCTGTTCTTGCCCAGCTCGATCAGCTCGTCGGTGCGCGCCAGCAAGGCGGCTTCATCGTCCTTGTACAGGTAGCCCAGGCGTGCGCAGTTGATGGTCACCACACCCAGCGAGCCGGTCTGCTCGGCCGATCCGAACAGGCCGTTGCCGCGCTTGAGCAACTCACGCAGGTCCAGCTGCAGGCGGCAGCACATCGAGCGGATCATGTTGGGCTGCAGATCCGAGTTCAGGAAGTTCTGGAAGTAGGGCAAGCCGTACTTGGCCGTCATCTCGAACAGGCGCTCGGTGTTGGGGTGATCCCAGAGGAAGTCCTTGGTGATGTTGTAGGTGGGGATGGGGAAGGTGAAGGCGCGGCCCTTGGCGTCGCCGCGCATCATCACGTCGATGTAGGCCTGGTTGATCAGGTCCATCTCCACTTGCAGGTCGCCATAGGCAAAGGGCATTTCAACGCCTGCGATGACGGGTACCTGCTCCTTGAGGTCGTCGGGGCAGGTCCAGTCAAACGTCAGGTTGGTGAAGGGGGTTTGTGTGCCCCAGCGTGAAGGCACGTTGAGGTTGTAGACCAGCTCCTGGATGCACTGGCGGACTTGCTCGTAGCTCAGGCTGTCCTTGCGCACATAGGGCGCGAGGTAGGTGTCGAAGGAGCTGAAGGCCTGGGCACCGGCCCATTCGTTTTGCAGCGTGCCCAGGAAGTTGACGATCTGGCCCACGGCGCTGGACAGGTGCTTGGGTGGGCCGGCTTCCACTTTGCCGGGCACACCGTTGAGGCCTTCGTGCAGCAAGGTGCGCAGCGACCAGCCGGCGCAGTAGCCCGAGAGCATGTCCAGATCGTGGATGTGGATGTCGGCCTCGCGGTGGGCATGGCCGATCTCCGCGGGGTAGACGTGGGCCAGCCAGTAGTTGGCGATGACCTTGCCCGAGACGTTGAGGATCAGGCCGCCCAGCGAGTAGCCCTGATTGGCATTGGCGTTGACACGCCAGTCTTGCTGCGAGAGGTATTCGTTGACCGAGCGCTCGACGTCCACGGCGCAGGCCTTGTCGCGGCGCAAGGTGCTGCGCTGCTCGCGGTAGACGATGTAGGCACGGGCCGTGTTGAAGTGGCCTGCTTCGATCAGCGTGCGTTCGACCTGATCCTGGATCTGCTCGACGGTGGGCACGCGCCGCTGCAAGGTGAGGCTGACCATGCGGGCCAGGTCGGCAGCGCGCAGGGCGTCGAATTCACCGGTGGCCTGGCCTGCGCTTTCGATGGCGTGGGCGATCTTGTCCAGATGGAAGCTGGCGGTGGCGCCATTGCGCTTGATCACGGCGACCGCGCAGGCCTCCGTCGAGGCGAGGGGGGTGTCTGGCATGCGGGGCTCCTGCTAGATGTAGTGTTTGGTTGGTCTTCAAAACGCTACGGGTAGTGTTCCGATCTGGAGAGGCCTTACGGTTGACCCTGGTCAATCCGGAGGCAGGATTTCAAGGTTCTTAAACATTCATGTAGAATGAATGTTATTGAAATTGAAGCACCTCAAGGATTTCCATGTTGACCCAGACCCATCGCGAACTTGTCAAAGGCACGGCAGCCCTGCTCAAGGAGCAAGGCGTGGCATTGACGCGTCATTTCTATGCCCGCATGTTCGAGTACAACCCCGAACTCAAGGCTATCTTCAACCAGGGCCACCAGCGTGAAGGCAGCCAGCAGCAGGCCCTGGCCATGGCCGTGGCGGCTTATGCGCAGCACATCGACAACCCCGGCGTGCTGATGCCGGTGCTGGAATTGATCGCCAACAAGCACGTGAGCCTGGGCATCCGCGCGGAGCATTACGCCATCGTCGGGCGCCATCTGCTGGCATCCATCCGCGAGGTGCTGGGTGCACTGGCCACGGACGAGCTGATCGAGGCCTGGGGCGCTGCCTACGGCCAACTGGCTGATGTGCTGGTGGGCATCGAGAACAAGCTGTATGCACAGGCGGCACAGGTGCAAGGCGGCTGGAGCGGCTGGCGCAACTTCCGCGTCGAGCACAAGCAGGTTGAGAGCGAGGAGATCACGTCCTTCTACCTGGTGCCTGCCGATGGTGGCGAGGTGCCTGCCTACCAGCCTGGGCAATACGTGTCGGTGAAGCTGTTCGTGCCAGCGCTGGGCTACAGCCAGCCGCGCCAGTACAGCCTGTCTGCCGCGCCTGGCGGCCAGTCGCTGCGCATCTCGGTCAAGCGTGAAAGCGGGGACGAAGAAGCAGCGCGCCCGCAGGGCATGGTGTCCAACCTGCTGCACGCCAGTGTGAAGGAAGGTGATGTGATCGAGGTGTCGCCACCCATGGGCGACTTCGTGCTGCACCAGGACCGCGACAACCCCGTGGTGCTGATCAGCGCCGGCGTGGGCCTCACGCCCATGGTGTCGATGCTGGAGGCCTTGACCCGGAACGCGCCCAAGCGCGAGGTGCGCTTCATCCACGCTTGCCGACATGGCGGCGTGCACGCCTTCCGTGAGCATGTGGCCAACGTGGCGGCGGGCAACCCGCGTGTCAAGGCCAAGGTTCACTACGAGTTCCCGCGTGAGGAGGACCAGGCCCATCCGCATGAAGTTGGCCGCATCGAACTCTCGCGCCTGCAGGACTTGTTGCCCAGCGGCGAGGCGGACTTCTATGTGTGCGGCCCCAAGCCCTTCATGCAGGCACAGATGGCCGCCTTGAAGGCCATGCAGGTGCCGGCAGAACGCATCCATGCCGAGGTGTTCGGCACGGGCGGTGTCTGATGCTGGCGGGCAGGGCGCAAGGCCCTGCCTGTTGGCACCTCAGTGCGAGGTGCCTTCCGAGCGCGTGATCTTGTTGAACACGTTGTACTTGCCCACGGGTTTGCTCATGGGCAGGCGCTTGACTTCTTTCAGCGTGGTGGCGTCGTACACGATGAGGGCGCCGTTCATCTCCCACAGGCTGGCCAGCGCGTAGCGGCCATCGCGCGTGAACTCGATGTGCGCCAGGGTCTGGCCTTCAGGTGCCTTGACCTGGGCCACGGGCTCCAGCGTGGTCTTGTCGATCACGGTGAGGATGTGCTTGGCTGTTGGCGACATCATCGAGTCCGCCCACAGGTAGCGAGACTGCTCGTGGCTGCGCATGAAGAAGCCCGGGCCCGGCGTGGGGATCTGCTTGATGATCTGCCAGGTCTTCATGTCGATGACGCTGATGAGGCCTTGCTGCAGATTGGGCGTGGCCAGCACGGTCTGGCCTTTGTACTGGAAGCTGATGCCTGAGCCTAGATGCGGCATGCCAGGCAAGGGCAGGGTGGCCACGCGCTGGCGAGCATCCAGGTTGATGACCTGGGCGCTGGGCTCTTCGGCGGCGGGGCTGGATGAAGCCGCTGTGGCGCCCGATGCCGGCCCCGAGCTCGCACTGGCTGCGGAGGCGGGTTTGATGGCTGCAGCCGGGCGGCCCGCCCCGATCACATGCCTGTAGGGCGGATCAAAGAAGAAGTCGTCCAGCGGCTGGCTCAGGGGCGTGCGGCGTATGCCCAGGTAGCCGTTCTTGGCAATGGCCTCGCCCATGCGGAAGTCATGCACATAACCATCATGGATGGGCTCGGCCTTCGGGTTGTACGAGATCTCCCATAGCTCGGGCAGGTCCTTGAGCGCCACGATGAAACTCTGGCGCGGTGCGGCGTCATATACCGCAGACACGCGTGAGTGCTGCTTGCCGTCCAGGCTGGTGGCAGGGTAGATGCGCACGAGCTTGAGGTCGGCATCGAACAGCACGACGTTGCCGGGCAGGTAGTTGCCGGCCAGTACCCAGCGGCCATCACCCGACACGGCCACATTGCGCATGTTCAGGCCGGCGCGCACCTCGGCCATTACCTGCAGGGTGTAAAGGTCGTACTTGGTGATCCAGCCATCGCGCGAGCCGAAGTACACGAAGCGGCCATCCGGCGAGAACTTGGGGCCACCATGCAGGGCGTAGCGGCTGGCGAAGCGGTGGATGACTTCCAGCTTGTCGCCGTCCACGATGGAGACGTGGTGGTCACCGCCTTCCACCACCACGAAGAGGTTGAGCGGGTCGGCCTGCCAGACGGGTTTGGCCTGTGCGTTTGGTGCAGGCGAGGTTTCGGTGCGCGAGGCGCGGATGTCCTCGTCGCGCCAGGTGGGGGTAGGCTGAACCGGTGTGTAGACCCAGTTGGCCAGCTGCGTGATCTGCTCTTCGCTCAGGGTGCCGCCAAAGGCGGGCATCTGGGTGGCGGGGCGGCCCTGGCCGATCACCTTGATGGCTTCGGCCTTGCGCAGGCGCTCCAGGCTTTCTGGCAGCAGTGCGGGGCCCATGCCGCCGGTGCGCTGCTCGCCGTGGCAGGTGGCGCAGTGCTGCTTGAACAGTTGGGCCGCAGGAACAGGGGCGGTAATGGGGGCGGTCACGGCTGCAGGAGCGGGCTCGGCGGCGCGGCTCATGTCCCAGCCCATCAGGAGCATGGCGACGGCCAGCAGCACGCGCCAGATGACATCGGTGATCATGTGCAAACCGCTTTCAGGTTTCGGTGGCAATAGGGATGGAAACCTTGCGGCCTTTCGAGCTTTTCGGGCTGCTGAACGGTGTCACGGCCACGCGCGTGGCGGCCGTGTGGGTCTGCAGGCCGATCTCGTGGTCGTCCAGGTAGCAACCGGGGTCTTCCGCCCAGGGGTTGCCGGTGACCTGCTCGGCGCGCACGCGCGTGTTGCCTCCGCACAAGTCCAGGTGGACGCAGCTGGCGCAGCGGCCTTCGACTGGGCGGGGTTGGGTCTTGAGGCCGGCCATCAGGGGCTCGCTCGTGTCGGACCAGATTTGAGAGAAGGGGCGCTGGCGCACATTGCCCAGGCTGTGGTGCCACCACATGGTGTCGGGGTGCACATCGCCCAGGTTGTCGATGTTGGCGATGTGCAGGCCCGAGGCATTGCCGCCCCAGGCACGCAGGCGTTCGCGCAGGGCGGGGGCCCATTGAGGCATGTGCTGGCGCAGCCAGGCCAGCAGGTAAGGCGCATCGGCGTCGTTGTTGCCGGTGACGTATTCTTCGTCGCGGCCTTCGAGCGCGGCCTTCCAGGCGGTGGCGAACAGCAGGTCCAGTGCATCACGGGTGGCGCTGAAATGGGCGTCCTTGGCGCGGTGGATGTTGCCGCGGCCCGCGTAGTTCAGGTGAGAGAAGTAGAACTTGGCGATGCCCTCGTCGCGCATGAGTTGCAGCAGCGCGGGCAGGTCATGCGCGTTCATGGCCGTCATGGTGAAACGCAGGCCCAGCTTGACGTCGCGGGCCTTGAGCAGGCGCAGGGCGTTCAGCGAAGCATCGAAGGCGCCTTCCAGCCGGCGGAACTTGTCATGCGTTTCGCGCAGGCCATCCAGGCTGATGCCCACGTACTCGAAGCCCGCCTGGGCGATGCGCTCGGCCATGGGCTCGTCGATCAGCGTGCCATTGGTGGACAGCGCCACGTAGAAGCCCTTGTCGCGCGCGCGGGCTGCGATCTCGAACAGATCGGGGCGGAGCAAGGGCTCCCCGCCGGACAGGATCAGCACGGGCACGCGGTAGTTGCGCAGGTCGTCCATCACGTTGAACACCTCGTCGGTGCTCAGCTCGCCCGGGTAGTCGTGGTCGGCAGACAGGGCGTAGCAATGCTTGCAGGTGAGGTTGCAGCGGCGGGTCAGGTTCCAGATGACGACGGGCCCCGGTGGCGTATGGCCATGGCGGGCCAGCGGGTAGCTGCCTTGTCGCTCGGCCTGGACCACTTCGCGCAGGTATTGGGAGATGCGAAACATGAGGGGCTCCTGGTTGGGGCTCAGGCGGCTTGCAGGCGCAGGCCGGTCTTTTTCAGGATGGCCGTGCTGTAGAGGATGTCGAAGCCTTTGCAGGCATCGGCCAGCAGGCAATGGATGCGGCCCGCTTCGCGCTCGACTTCGGCGCGGCTGTGGCCATGCACCATGGCAAACAGGTTGTAGGGCCATTCGGGCAGGGCGCGTGGGCGGCGGTAGCAGTGCGACACCGTGGGCAGCGCGCCGATCTTGGCGCCCAGTTCGTCCACCAGGGCATCGTCCACATCCCACACGGTCATGCCGTTGGCGGTGTAGCCCAGCTTGTAGTGGTTGGGCACGGCGCCAATGCGGCGGATCAGGCCTTCGTCCAGCATGCCCGCCAGGCGCTCGCGCACCACGGCCTCGGGCACGCCCAGTTGGGCGGCTACCTGGGCATATGGGCGTGGCACCAGCGGCAGGCCGCCTTGCGTGGCCGTGATGAGGCGGCGGTCGAAATCAGTGAGTGACATGGGGCACCCCTTGGCTGGTCTGGCCGGCGCGTTCGCGCTTGGCCAAGGCGGCCTGGGCGCTCAAGCGCAGTTCCACGAAGAACTCGCGCTCCTTGGGAAAGGCAAACACGCGCAGGCCGGTCTGGGCTTCGATCTGTTGGCAGGTCTGCTTGACCTGATCAGGCGTTTCGCCGGCAATCACGAACCACATATTGAGCTGGTGCGTGCGGCGGTAGTTGTGGGCCACGGCGGGCAGGGCGTTGACCTGCTCGGCCACGCGCTCAAAGTCGGCTTCGGGCACAGCCATGGCCGCCAGCAGGAACTGGCCACCCGCACGTTCGATCTGGAACAGGGGCCCGAAGCGCGTGAGCAGGCCGGTGTCGAGCAGGCGCTGCAGGCGTTGCAGCACCTCGTCTTCCGTGAGGCCCAGGTCGGTGGCCACGTCTGCAAAAGGACGTTCGGTCAAAGGCAGGCCGCCATGCAGCCGGTCAATCAACTGGGCATCGACATGATCCAGCCAGGCGCTGGGCAGGCCATCGAGTCGAGTGGGGTCATGCAGCTTGTTCATGGGCGGCCTCTGTGGGAGCCGTGTCGGACAGGGCACGGAAATAGCGGCCGCCCGTCTGCTTGAAACGGGTGCCGCTGAACAGGGTCTGGCGTGGGTAGTCGCCCAACCCGGCTTGTTGGATGGCGGATTCGATGATCTCGCTGACGGCCTCGCGGCTCTGCCCGTGCACCATGAAGTAGAGGTTGTAGGACCAGTCACGATGGCGTTCGCGCCGGTAGCACAGGGTGATGCCGGGCTGTGAGGCCAGCCGGGCGCCGCAGGCGTCCACCAGCTCGTTGGGCACGTCGAGCACGGTCATGGCATTGGCGCTGATGCCCAGGTCATGATGGCGCACCACCACGCCGAAGCGGCGCAGCGTGCCTTGCGCCAGCCAGCGGGTCAGGGTCTGGCGGATGCGTTCGGTGGACCAACCCAGGGCCTCGGCCCAGGCATCGTAGGGGCGGGGCATGATGGGCAGGCCTTCCTCCACCAGGGCCGCCAGGCGTTCATCTGCCACGGCCACGGGGGTGCCGCGTTGGCGTTGTGCAGGGTGAGCCTCACCGGGGTGAGGGGACTGCTTGGTCTGGCGCAGGTCGAACCCCAGGTCGATGCGGTAAGGGCGCACCATGGGCAGGCGCAGGGCCTTGAGTCCGGTGGCGTCTTCCAGCTGGTTGACCTGGGCGTGCACCGTGTCGCGGTCGCGGCCTGTGATGACGAACCACAGGTTGTAGTCGTGTTCACGTTCGTAGTTGTGGTTGACGCCTTCGATGGCGTTGACCCGTTCGGCCACGCGGGCGAGTTGGGCCTCGGGCACCGACAGGGCGCACAACATGGCCGCACCACCCACCCCTGCGCCCCAGATGCCACCGATGCGGCTGACGCTGCCTTCCTTGAGCAGGCGGCGGTAGGTGGCCAACACGGTGGCTTCGTCGCTGCCGCAGCGCAGGGCCACACCGGCAAACGGCGTGTCGGACAGCGGGAAATCGCGCTGCCAGTCATTGAGCAGCAACTGATCCAGAGCGGGACGGTCGGACAGGTTCATGTCAAAACCCCATGCGTGCTGCGCGGCTGGTGAAGAAGATGCCGCTGGGTGAGGGCAGGCTCAAGGTGCTGAGCGTCTGCAAGGTCTGTGTGTCGATGATGGAAACCAGGTTGGCGTCGCGCGAGGAGATCCACACGGCCTCGCCGCGCGGTGTGAACTCCATGTGGAGCACGGCCTTGCCGGGCTCCAGCGTCTGCACGATCTGGCGCGATTGCGTGTCGATGACCTGGACGCGGTGGTAGTCGGGCACAGCGAAATTGACCCAGACCTGGCGGCCATCGGGGCGCGCCATCACGAACACGGGCTGGCCCGCCACGGGGATGCGGCCCACTTCCTGCCAGGTGTCGGTGTCCACGATCAGGACCTCGTGGTGCCCGATGGCGGGCAGCCAGGCTTGCCGGCCAGCCACGGCCCAGCCGCGCAGGTGGGGCATCTTGTAGACGGGCAGGGGTTGCTGGCCGCGGCCATAGCCTTGCAGGATGCGGCGGGCCTGAGGTTGGGGTGCCCACAGGTCGATGAGGGTCAGGCCGTCTTCGCCAAACAGGCCGGCGATGTAGTAGCGGCCGTCCGGTGTGACCAGGGCGTCATAGGGCTGGTGGCCGATCTGCGTGAACTTCTGCAGGGCCGGTTTTTGCGGCGTGCTGAGGTCGGCGATCCAGATCTGGTCGGCATCGAACAGCGAGAAGATGAAGCGGTGGCCGGGCAGGTCCGCCAGGCCCACCACGCGGGACAGCTTGCCGGGCGCGTACTCGGCGGGGATGTCGGCCACCAGGGCGAGGGTCTGGGCATCGAACACCTTGACGCCGCCGGGCTCGTAGTTCTGCGCGGCCACGAGGCGGCCGTCTTGCGAGATCGCCCCGCCGATGCTGTTGCCGGCCTGCTGGGTGCGGGCTTCGATCTGGCGGGTGAGGATGTTGAGCTTGGTGAGCGCACCATCGCGGCCGAACACATAAGCGTGGGCGCCATCGCGCGAGAACACCACGGAGGCGTGAGACAGATCGCCCAGGCCCGCGATGTCACCCAGCACTGTTTGCGTGCTGGTGTTGACCACGGCCACGGTGCCATTGGCGCGCTCGATCACGACGCCCAGGTCACCTGTACCGACGGGAGTTGGCGCACTGGCGCAGGCCGCGAGGATGAGCGTCAGGCTCAGCGAGAGGATCAAGCGCAGGGTGGTGGTCAAGGCTGTTTCACCTCAGGAAAACCGCGCAGGAGTTGCTGGGCAATCCAGCGCGCGTCTTGTTCATCGAGCATGCCCTGCCAGCCGGGCATCGGGGTGCCGCTGCGGCCTTGCAGGATGGTTGAAACCAGCGCAGCCACAGGGCGATCAGCCAGTGCCTCGGGCGTCAGGGCAGGGCCGAGGCCGCCTTTGAGGCGCATGCCGTGGCAGGAGCCGCAGTCCTGTCTGACGATGTGGATGAGGGTCTGTTGCCTGGCTGGCGATGGTTCGGTATCGCTTGCCTGAGACCACGCCCCACCGGCCAGCAGGCACAGCGCCCCCACGGTGGCTTGTCGGCATGCGGCCACCCATCCCGGGCTGAGTGGCTGGAGGATGTCTGGCCGCATGTTGTTTGCCGCTGAAGGTCCGCTTACTGCGTCTTCAGGATCAGTTCCACGGCCCCCTTGAGGTCGGCGTCGCTGATCTTCTCTGCGGGGTTGGGCGGCATGGGGATGGGGCCCCACACACCCGAACCACCCTTGCGGACCTTCTCGGCCAGCCTGGTGGGCGCTTCCTTGTCGCCCTTGTACTTGGCGGCGATGTCCTTGAAGGCCGGGCCGACCACTTTCTTGTCCTTGGCATGGCAGGCCATGCAGCCCGCCTTGGTCATGGCTTCATCGACGGTGGCCATGCTGCTGCCTGCAGCCAGCGCCAGGGCGCTCAGGATCAGGATACGTTTGATCATGATGTGCTTCCTCGTGTGGGGGTCAATAGATGTCGTTTTGCGTGTTGAACACGTTGAAGTGACCGGTCGGTGTGATCAGGCGAGGGTCCTTGATGACCGCCTTGAGCTTGAGCGTCTTGTCATCGACCACCACGATGGCAGACTGCTTGTCCTTGGCCGACCACACAGAGAACCACACCTCGTCACCGGCCTTGTTGTACTCAGGCTGAACCACGCGCATGGCACCACCGTCCTTGATGCCGGTCCAATCGGCGATTGGCAGGACCGTGAAACCCTTGGCCAGGTTCTTGATGTCGTACACGGCCACGGTGTGCGAGATGGCAGGATCCGGGTTCAGCGGGTTGTCCACATACAGGTGCGTGGATTTCGGGTGGCTCTTGATGAACAGCGAACCGCCGCCCTGGCTCTTGATGGTCTCGACCACCTTCCAGGCCTGCGCCTTGTGGTGCACAGGGTCGGTGCCGATCAGCGAGATGCTGTCGTCACCCAGGTGGCCGGTCGACCACACGGGGCCGTACTTCGCGTGGATGAAGTTGGCGCCACGACCCGGGTGGGGGATCTTGCCGACGTCGATCAGCGCCGCCAGCTTGCCTTCCTTGAGGTCAACGGCCGCGATCTTGTTGGACTGGTTGGCCGCGACCATGAAGTAGCGGTGGGTGGAGTCCAGGCCGCCGTCATGCAGGAAGCGGGCGGTGCCGATCTCGGTGGTCTTGAGTGCATTGATGTCCGAGTAGTCCACCAGCAGGGTCTTGCCGGTTTCCTTCACGTTGACCACGAACTCGGGCTTGAAGTGGGAAGCCACGATCGAGGCCACGCGGGGCTCGGGGTGGTATTCCTGCTTGTCCACCGTCATGCCGCGGGTGGACACGATCTTGAGCGGCTCCAGCGTGTCGCCGCGCATGATGGTGTACTGAGGCGGCCAGTAGCTGCCGGCGATCGCCAGCTTGTCTTCATAACCCTTGTACTTGGAGGTGTCGACCGAGCGGGCTTCCAGGCCCACGCGGATCTCGGCCACGTTATCGGGCTTTTCCATCCACAGGTCGATCATGTTGATCTTGGCGTCGCGGCCGATCACGAACAGGTAGCGACCCGAAGCCGACAGGCGCGAGATGTGCACCGCATAGCCGGTCTTGATGATGTTGATGATCTGCTTGGTGTCGCCATCGATCAGGGCCACCTCGCCGCTGTCACGCAGCGTGGTCGAGAAGATGTTGCTGATGTTGTAGTTGTTCAGCTTCTTGGTGGGGCGCTTGTCTGGTGGGACGATGACCTTCCAGGTCGACTTCATCTGCTCCATGCCGAACTCGGGCGGTGTCGGAGGGTCTTGCTGGATGTAGCGGGCCATCAGGTCCACATCGGCTTCGCTCATTTCGCCCGAGGTCATCCAGTTGGGCATGCCGGCGGGCGAGCCGTAGGCGATGAAGACCTTGAGGTAGTCGGTGCCCTTGCTCAGGGTGATGTCCGGTGTCAGGGGTTTGCCAGTGGCGCCCTTGCGCAGCACGCCGTGGCAACCGGCGCAGCGTTCGAAGTAGATCTTGCGGGCCTTGTCGAACTCCGCCTGGGTCATGGGCGGGGCCTTGGGGTTGCTGCTCTGGTACATCGGCTCGGTGGCCAGTGGCGAAGTACCTGCCTGGTAGTTGATCTCAGGTTGCGAGGGCTTTTTGACCTCTTCAGCCTGGGCCCCGAATGCCAGTGCCACCATCATGGCGGCAGCCAGTCTGGCCATGCGCGGAGTGTTCATCTTGGTTTCTCCAGTATCGATGGGGCCGGCGGACAACCTGGCCCGGTGCTGTGCCGTTGGGGGTGCCAGCGGGTGGTACCTGCTCGGGGTGGCGACATACCCTCAGATAGAGCAAGGGCATGTTCGACCTGGGAAACAGGACTGTCCTTGAAGCAGTTCAAGAAATCAGGCCCCCTGGCCGGCCTGACGCAAAGGGGCGACGGCCGACTCGGCGGCGTTTGAGTTGGCGCAAATGCGCCCGGGCGGCCGGTTGCGAGCCGATCCGGGGCTGGAGTCCGGGCATGATGCTGGCCTGTGTGAATCAGCCTGAGTTGACGGTATGGATGAGATGAAGGGCGGGCGGCGCCAGCGCGGAGGTGGATGGCATGGCCTGCTGGTGGTGACGTATGCCCTGATTGCGCTGATTGGCCTGATGGACCTTGGCGTGGCCCAAGCCGAAACCCCGGTGCAGGACAAGCTGACGGGCGACGTTGACGGGCAATACAGCTACAACAAGTCCGAGTACACCAGCCGCCGGCTGACATTGGCCGCCGACCTGGCCTACCCCATGCCTCAGCGTGAACTGGACGGCGAGCTGCGCTTTGACCGCGAGTACATCAAGGAGGAGGGCGTGCCGCAGGCCATCAACCGGGACCGGTATGACGCCAGCGTGAAGTTCAAGCAGTTCTTCGACGATGAGCCGTATTACCTGTATGTGTCGCCACGCGTGCGTCACAACCGCTTTGGTTACTACCAGTCGGCGCAGGCCATGCGGGTGGGGGCGGGCCGCAAGTTTGGTGGCGATGGCAACTGGAACCTGAGCCTGGAGCTGGGCTCCGGTTACCGCGTGGCCCATTCCGAAGACGATGACAATATCAGCGAGGTGCTCTACACCACCAGTCTGAAGGCTTCCTGGGACATCACGGACCAGCTGTCGCTGAAGTTCAATGGCGTGCAAGAGCAAAGCCGCCGCGAGACCTTCCGCACCATGAGCCTGGCCTTGCGCAACAAGCTGACCAACCACATCGGCTTGAAGTACGAGGTGCTGTACCGCCGATCCTTTCCCTTCGACTCACAAGAGAAGGATGGCGAGTTGTCCGCCGATTTCGGCGTGAGCTACAGCTTCTGACCCTGATCCTGGCTTGGGGCTGGCCTCAGTGCGAGGTCTTGAGGGCGTAGTCCGCCGGTTTGCCCTTGAGCCCCTTGGCCACCAGGTAGCTGAAGTAGCGGCTGCCCGCGCGGACCTCCATGGCACGCCAGCCCGGAATCCGGTAGCGGATGGACGTGGCACGGTGCAGGCCCGCGACCACGCTCAGCACCGCTGCCCACACCGGGTGACGGGGGATGTGCAGCTGATCGGCCCACGCGGAGCCCAGCAGCCGGCGCGACACGGCCTCCAGCGCACCTTGTGGCAAGAAGAAGGGTGATTGCCAGGCCAGCCCCTGGTGCACGGCGGCCACCAGCGTCCGGCTGTTGTCGTCCGGCTTGATCAGATCGCGCTGGAAGTATTGATACAGCCGGGCCTCATCCTCCAGCGTGTCGGGCAGCAGGCTGAGGTCCACGCCCTGCAGGTGGTTGCCCCAGCGCCAGAGCAACTGGTAGCTGCGTGCTTCTTCGTCACTGACGCGCACGCCCAGGCTGCTCATGCTGTTGAGCAGGATGCTGCTGAAGCCCAGCGCGGTGAGGCTCAGTTGCAACTGGTTGATGGGTCCGCCCAATTCGGCATTCGGCCATTGGGTGCGGGTCAGCACATGGTGGCGCACCATGGCATGCAGCAACCTCACGCGGATGATGGCCTGGTGCCCCGGTGCGCCCACCTTCAGGCCACCAGGCTGCATCACCGCATGGACCATGGTTGATGTTTCGAACAGGCGGCGGACCACGTCCTGGCGCAGGCGGCCTGTGTGCAACAGCACTTTGGCCGAACCCGGCGGCGTGTAGGTGATCAGCAGGCTGCCCAGCACGAACGAGGCGATGGACAAGGGCGCACAGCGCAGAAACAGCTCCTGGCCCGCCTGCATGGCGTCCACATCGGCCCAGGACGGCACATGGTTGACGCTGTCCATGAACTGCCGGTAGACGCCGCCTTCCTGATCCGCCAACTGGCGCACCTGGCCCAGAAGGTCGCCATCCCGGCGCCCGTTTTTCATCAAGGCCTCGATCACGGCATCGGCCAGCGCGTCGCCACGTTGGGATAAGTGCTGGTAGGCCTCGGGTGTGGGAAGCGGCACGATGTCACCTTAGTTGTTCATTACGATGGGCCCAGCTTAGTGAGCGGCCCGGCGGCTTGTCTTGACCGGGTTGACAGGGCGTTTTGACACCGCGAAGCGATTTTGGGGAGATGACCATCACCGTGCTGACTGCCGCAGGCTTTTATCTGCGTTACCTGCTTGACGCGCTGGCTGGCCTGGGTGTGGATCTGTCGGCAGACCTGCGCGCGATGGGGCTGGACCAGGCCGCGCTGGCCGAGCCATCCAGCCGTGTGTCGCTGGACGTGATCGATCAGATCCTGAACAAGGCCGTGCAGGCCGATGCGGCACACCAAGCGCTACTGGCGAATCAGGCTTTGGGGGCACCTTCAGGGCAGGCGCCTGGGCTGCCACTCGGTTTGAGGCTGGGGGCCGCCGTGACGCCTGTGGCGCTGGATGTGCTGGCCTACGCGAGCATGAGCAGCAGCACCTTGGCCGAGGCCATCGCACTCCTGTGCCAGTTCGAGCCCTATCGGCTGGGCTTCGCCCGATGTGACATGCGGTACGAAGGTGAGGAGGCCCTGGTGGAGATGCAGGTCTCGGGCTCATGGGCGAGCCTGCCCTTGCAGATCGAAGCGGCGTTTGCCGGCTGGGTGGAGTTCGGGCGCTGGATCACGGGCAATGTGTCTCACCCCACGTGCATCGAGTTCGCGCACCAGGCCCAAGCGCCCGTGGCCGTGTATGAGGCCTTCTTCCATTGCCCGGTGTATTTCGAGCGCCCGTGCCATGCGGTGCATGTGTCTGCCCCGTTGTTGAGCAGGCCGCTGGCGGCGTCCAATCCTCATGTGAGCCACCTGATGCGCGAGGAGTTGCAACGTCGCGTGGCGCGCTACGCCAAAGGCGAACAGTTCATGGTGCGGCTGGTGCAGGCCATCGAGGCCTGCCTGGCCGATGGCACGCCTTCGCTGGACCAGGTGGCACAGGCCATGTCGCTGGCGCCGCGCCAGTTGCGCGCACAGGCCTCGGAGGCGGGCACCACCCTGGTCAACGAGGTGGACGCCGTGCGCCAGCGCCTGGCTCGCCAGTACCTGGCCGCCAGCATGCCGCTGGCCGAGATCAGCCAGCGGCTGGGGTACTCGGAGCAAAGCGCCTTCAGCCGGGCCTGCGTGCGCTGGTTCGGTGTCAGCCCGGGCAAGTGGCGCCCGGATCAGGCCGCCAGCACCACCACGTTCTGCCCGGCGGACACGGCGCCACCTTCGCGGCAACGCACCTGAAGCACCTGGCCGTTTGAGGGGGCCAGCACCGGGAACTCCATCTTCATGGATTCCACGATCGCCAAGGTCTGCCCTTCGGTGACTTGCTCGCCTTCCTGGACGAGCACCTTCCACACGCTGCCGGGCACGGGGCTGCCCACGGCACTGGCCCCCTCGGGCACGGCGTCGGCATCCGCGGCCGGTGCGTGATCGGGCTCGCTGAGGCTGCCGTCCTGGCCAGAGGCCCGCCAGCGTTCACGCTCGGCATCAAAGGCGGCCTGCTGGGTCTGCTTGAAGGCGTCGATGCTGTCAGCGTGTTGCGACAGGAAACCCAGATACTGCCGGAGGCTGAACTGGCCTTCCTCGACCTTGAGCTGGAGCCGGCCCGCGGGGAAGTCGCGCCGCATCTGGGCCAGTTCGGCTTCGCTGACAGGGTAGAAGCGGATCTGGTCAAAGAAGCGCAGCAGCCAGGGTTTGCCGGGCTCGAAGTCGGCCGCACCACTGGCCGCATCCCGCCAGCGGTTCCACATCTGCACCGTGCGGCCCACGAACTGGTAGCCCCCTGGGCCCTCCATGCCATAGACGCACATGTAGGCGCCACCAATGCCCACGGCGTTCTCGGGGGTCCAGGTGCGCGCGGGGTTGTACTTGGTGGTGACCAGGCGGTGGCGTGGGTCCAGCGGCGTGGCCACGGGGGCGCCCAGGTAGACGTCGCCAAGGCCCATCACGAGGTAGCTGGCGTCGAACACGATGCGCTTGACGTCTTCGATGCTGTCCAGCCCATTGATGCGGCGGATGAACTCGATGTTGCTGGGGCACCAGGGCGCGTCAGGCCGGACCGATTGCATGTACTTCTCGATGGCCAGACGCGTGGCGCTGTCGTCCCATGACAGGGGCAACCACACCGTGCGGGTCGGCACGACCAGGTCATCGGTGCCGGCCAGGCTGGCTTCGGCTTGATCGAGCGCGGCCACCAGCTCGGCACGGGGCAGGCGCGAGGGCTCGAAATGGATCTGCAGTGAGCGGATGCCGGGCGTCATGTCCACGATGCCTTCGAGCGCACCCTGGCCGCGCAGGGCCTGCAAGGCGCTCATCACGGCATGCACGCGAAAACGCAGCGTGAGGTCCAGTTGCAGCGGGCCGTATTCGACCAGGATGTAGCGGTCGCCAGCCTGGCGGATGACGCGGGCAGGGCGGGTCTGGGGTGCTTCGGGGTCTGCATCACGCGTATCGACGACAGGCGACAAGCTGGTGGTGACTTCGCTGGCCGGCACGCTTTGAGGCAGGTTGGGGAAGCCGGTCTGCGGTGCGGCTTGGGCTGCCTCCTGATGCGGCGTCGAGCGGGGGCCCAGCGTCTTGATCAGGGCGTCCTGTGCGGCTTGCATGGCCAGGGCCTGCTCCAGCGTCAGGGCGTGGAAGCGCACCGTGTCGCCGGCTTTGAGCTGGCCCAGCTTCCAGCGTTCTGCACCCACCACCACGGCCGGGCACACGAAGCCGCCCAGGCTGGGGCCATCGGGGCCAAGGATCACCGGCATGTCTCCCGTGAAATCGATGGCACCGATCGCGTAGGCGTTGTCGTGGATGTTGGAGGGATGCAGGCCGGCCTCGCCACCGTCCGTGCGCGCCCACTGGGGCTTGGGCCCGATCAGGCGCACACCGGTGCGGCTGCTGTTGTAGTGCACCTGGTAGTCGGTCGAGAAAAAGACGTCGATGTCTGCCGGGGTGAAGAAGTCCGGTGCGCCATGGGGGCCATACATCACGCCGATGTCCCAGTGGCGGGTCAGGGTGGGCACCAGATCCGCGGGCAGGGCGTGGCCCAGGTGGGGCGCCGGGGCAGATGCCTCGGCCCACGTCGGCGCGCCATCAGGCACAGCGCCGGCGTGCAGCATGTCGCCGGTGCGCAGCGCACGGCCTGCATGGCCGCCGAACTGGCCCAGCGTGAAGGTGCTGCGGCTGCCCAGGTAGAGCGGCACATCCAGCGCGCCTTGAACCGCCAGATAGGTGCGCCCACCACCTTCGGCCAGTGGTGCGGTGCCCAGCTTCAAGGTGCTGCCTGCCCGGATGGCCAGCGCACGGTTGAACGCCTGCTCATAAGGCAGGTGTTCGCCATTGAGGGTGACCGGCATGGGCGCACCGGCCAGTGCGATGACCATGTCGGCATGAAAGCGCAGGGTCGGGCCACCCACGGTGCATTCCAGGGCTGCGGCGCCCTCACCGTTGCCGATCAGCTTGTTGGCCAGGCGCAGGTGCAGTTCGTCCATGGGGCCACTGGGCGGCACGCCCACATCCCAGTAGCCGATGCGGCCCGGCCAGTCCTGCACGGTGGTCTGCACGCCGCCGTCGATGACCTCGATGGCACGCGGTTGCCATTGGAACTCGCCCAGCGTGCGGGTCACCACCTGCCCCTGGATGAACACAGGCGAGGCTGCCACGGCGCGCAGGTAGCGCAGATTGGTCTCAATGCCCGCCAGGCGCGTTGCGGCCAGCGCCTGCTGCAGCTTGCTCACCGCTTGTTCGCGTGTGTCCGCCGTGACGATGAGCTTGGCCAGCATGGGGTCGTAAAAGGCGGGTACATCGGTGCCTCGCTCAACCCAGCCGTCCACGCGTGCATCATCCGGGAAGACCACCTCGGTCAGCACGCCCGCGCTGGGCTGGAAGTTGCGAGCGGGGTCTTCGGCATACAGGCGCACCTGGATGGATGCACCTTTGGGCTGAGGTGCCTGCAGCGCCCATTGATCGCCGCGCGCCAGCTTCACCATCCATTCGACCAGGTCGATGCCGGTGACCTGCTCGGTCACGCCGTGTTCCACCTGCAGGCGGGTGTTGACTTCCAGGAAGTAGAAGGCACCGGTGTCGGCGTCCAGCACGTACTCGACGGTGCCAGCAGAACGGTAGGACACGGCCTGGCCCAGGCGCACGGCGGCCTCCAGCAAGGCCTCGCGTGTGGCGGCAGGCAGCCCGGGGGCGGGTGTTTCTTCGATCACTTTCTGGTTGCGTCGCTGGGCCGAGCAATCACGCTCGCCCAATGCCGCCACCTGGCCGCGTCCATCGCCAAACAACTGCACCTCGATGTGGCGGGCGCGTTCAACGAACTTTTCCAGGAAAAGGCCCGCGTCCTTGAAGTTGGCGCGAGCCAGTCGTGCCACGGCTTCATAGGCCGCATCCAGCTCGGCTTCATTGCGCACCAGGCGCATGCCGATGCCGCCGCCACCTGCCGTGCTTTTGAGCATCACGGGGTAACCAATGCGGCTGGCTTGTGCACGGGCATCGGCCGCGTCCTGCAGCAGATCGCTGCCAGGCAGCAGCGGCACCTGATGCTGCTGGGCGAGTTCGCGCGCAGTGTGCTTGAGGCCGAAGGCCTTCATCTGCGCTGGCGTGGGCCCGATGAAGGCGATGCCCGCTTCTTCGCAGGCCTGTGCGAAGCCGGGGTTTTCCGACAGGAAGCCGTAGCCGGGGTGGATGGCGCCAGCGCCTGTGGCCTTGGCGGCGGCGAGGATGCGGTCGACGTCCAGGTAGCTTTGGGCCGCCGGTGCCGGGCCAATGCACACGCTGGCATCGGCCATGGACACGTGGCGCGCGTCGGCATCGGACTCCGAATAGACGGCGACCGAGCGCAGGCCCATCTTGCGCAGGGTCCGGATCACACGGCAGGCGATGGCACCGCGGTTGGCGATCAGGACGGTATCGAACCTGGGTTGGCGTTGGGTGGTGTCAGTCATGCGTGTTCAGTCCCAGACCAGGAATTGCGCGGGGGTGGGGTTGTAGGCATTGCACGGGTTGTTGAGCTGCGGGCAGTTGGACACCAGCATCAGCACGTCCATCTCGGCGCGCAGCTCCACGTACTTGCCGGGGCCGGAGACCCCGTCGGCAAAGGTGAGCTGGCCGTCCTCGGTGACCGGCACGTTCATGAAGAAGTTGACGTTGGGCACAAGGTCCCGCTTGCCCAGGCCGATGTCGGCGTGCTGCAGCGCGATCAGGTAGTTGTCGCGGCAGCTGTGCATGAACTTCTTCTGCAAGGCATAGCGCACGGTGTTGCTCTCGGCTGCGCAGGCGCCACCCAGGGTGTCGTGTCGCCCGCAGGTGTCGGCCACGATGGTGAGCATGGGCTTGCCCTCACTGGACATCAGCACCGAACCCGTGGTGAGGTAGATGCCACCTTGCGCCAGCATGGTGTCGGTGGCGCTGTAGTGCTCGGCCGCATCGTTGGCGTTGTAGAAGATCACGTCCACCGCCTGGTTGCCCTCCAGGTCCACGATGCGCAGGGTCTGGCCTTGCGCGATGTGCAGCAGATAGGGCTCGCCGGATGGCAGCACGTGGTTGAGAACGGCTTGCGCCGGATCCAGATGGCTTTCCTGGATGCGCACGGCTGTGGCGGAGGGCGTTGGCGTCGTTGGCGCGTAGTCAGCGTTGGCGTTCATGGCAGGGCGCTCCGGTTCAGAGGTAGTACATGTCGGCGTTGTGCAGCGCCCGCGCGCACTCGGGGCGGAAGGCGCGGTTGAAGTCGTCGGGCAGGGCAGGGCCAGACTTCCACGCAGCGAGGCCCACCTTGCCGGGCGCGTACGTCTTGCTGGGGTCCAGGGGATGAGGCGCGGTGGAGAAGGCGATCAGCGTGTCCATGTCGAAGCGCAGCTCGACCATCGCACCCGCCGCCGCATGGCCCGGCGCAAACTGGAATCGCCCATCGGCATCCACCGACACCTTGCTGAAGAAGTTGACGGGCGCGATGAGGTCACGTTTGCTCAAGCCGTATTTGCCGATCTCGATCAGCAGGCCGTCCTTGCCGCTTCGGTACATCGCATTGCGATGCGTGTGGAAGCTGCGGTCTCCATATTGGGCATGCAGGCGCTCGGCATCCAGCAAGGCGCCCATGGGGTCGTGCCAGCCCAGGCTGTCTTCGGTGATGCTGGCCAGTGCGCGGCCCATGTCGCTCATCAACACGTGGCCGCGCGTGTAGTGGGCCGTGTGCTGTGCCTTGAGCGAGTCCGGCATGTTGTAGCGCTCCAGCTTTTCCCGGGCGTGATACAGCACCATGCTGAGGTTCGCACCAGCGTCCAGCGCCACCAAACGCAGGCGGCTTCCCCTCGGCATCACATAGGACCAGTGGCCACCGCCTGGCACGATCTCGGACCACATCACGCGCTCGGCGGGCAGCTCAGGTGCAAAGCCTCGCCAATGCGGCCATGCGTCTACCGGCTGGCTGGATGGTGGGTTGGCAGGGGAGGCTGTGTGCGCATCTGCGCCGGGGGTACCTGAGGGGCCATGATCGCGGCGACCGCGACCATGGCTCCAGGTACGGGCGTCAGACAGTTCATCACTGGATGACGGACTACGCTGTTCGTCGGCTTGCATCAGGCACCCTCCAAGGCAGGTTGAAAGCACGTGAGAGGACACTTCATGCGCTGAAGCGAACCTCCCGGGCTTTTGTCCCGCCGTGGAGCCAGTGTCGGTATGCAGCCGACTCGGGCCGGCAGCTCTCGGACCAGTCACCCCGCTGTGCGGAGCCGGAACCCTAGCCACCTTTTCAAAGCAACGACCATGAGCCGTTCCTCTCTGTGCTTTTCAATGAGCAAGAGTGATGCCAGGTCGCGGCAGGCGGCTTCAAGGCGCCTGGAGGGCGTTCTGGGCCTGGTTTGAGCCTTGTTTGAACCTTGTTCGCGCCCCGTTTGAGCTTCTCGGGCGGCCGCCTGCCTGATCCTGGTGCGCGACCCTGGTGCAAGACCGGACCGGGTGTTTTCCGGGGCTCGGATCTGGTGCGTTCCCCCGGCTTGAGGGGGCTGGAATGTCCTGTTCTGCCGCATTTGTGCAGTGCACCCAAGGGCGTTTACGGTGTTGTCGGGGCTCGCCGCTGTTGATACTGAACTTGTCGCCTGGGGTTGTTGTCTGGTCCTTGTCGGGTGACCCACCACATGTCTGCCGATCAAGCTCACGCCAAAACACTGTCCGAACAAGTCCGCATCACGCGGACCCGGCTGCTCTTTTCCCACATCCCGCTGGGGACGTCCGTCGCCGTCGGCCTGGGCTGCCTGATCACCCTCATGGTGGCTTACCTGGTCGATGGGGCGATCGGCCTGCACGCCTGGATCTGGCTGGGTGGGCTGGTGGCGCTGTCGTTGTCGCACATCCACCGCAGTCTCAGGTTCTTCCGATCCAGAGACCGGGGCCATCCTGCCTGGTTGAAGCGGGTCAAGTTGTCCATCCTGGTGCTCAGCACCTGGTGGGGCGGCCTGCTGTGGGCCATGCCCATCCAGGGCCATGTCGATGTGCAGGCCGCCTTGGTGGGGGCGCTGATCGGCCTGGCAGCCTGCGGCGCCTTCATGCTGACGGTGGACCGGGCCAGCGCGCGTTGCTGGTTCACGCCCATGCTGATGTCGGTGGCGGCGTACTGCGCAGCGCAGGGCTCGGTGCTGGGCCTGTTCGGTTTCATCAATGTGGCGGGCTTCATCGGTGTGCTGTGGCTTGAAACCGGGCGCGCGCACCGCCGCATGGACGAGTTGCTGTTCCTGCGCTTCACCAATGACCGCGTCACCGCATCCCAGGCCGCCGCCTTGCGCGAGGCGGAGGAACTGAACCAGGCCAAGGGGCAGTTCCTGGCCACCATGAGCCATGAGATGCGCACGCCGCTACACGGCATCCTGGGGCTGTCGCGTCTGATCCGGGCCGAGCTGCAAAGCCAGGATGCGCACGAACGCATGAACCTGCTGGAGGCATCAGGCCAGCACCTGCTGGGTGTGATCAACGACGTGCTGGACTACTCTCGCCTGCAAGCCGGCCGGATGGAGTTGTCCCCTGCGGCGCTTCGCCTGCCTGCGCTGGTTCGCGAGGTGACCTCGCTGGCGGCGGTCAACGGGCTCGACAAAGGGCTGGATGTGGCCATGGCCTGCGAGCTGCCTGATGACTATGTCGTCGAGGTGGATGGCGGCCGCCTCAAGCAGATCCTCTACAACCTGCTGGGCAATGCCGTGAAGTTCACCGAGCGCGGCAAGGTGACCATGCGGGTGCGGGAGATCGCCGATGCGCGCGCAGGCCAGCGGCAAATCAGCCTGGAGGTCGAGGACACCGGCATCGGCATCCCCTCGCATGAGCTGAGCCGTGTGTTCGACGCCTTCCATCAGGTGGATGGCCGCTACGAGCGCCGGACGGCCGGCAGCGGCCTGGGGCTGAGCATCGCGCGTGAGCTTTGCCTGGCCATGGGCGGTGACCTGACCTGCGACAGCGAGGCCGGCAAAGGCTCTGTTTTTCGCTGCGTGTTGCCCTTGAAGCGCGTACCGGCGCCCGTGGTGAGCGACGCCGCATCCGCAGCCCAGGTTGCGCCTCGGGCCGCCATGGCCCCCGTACATCATGAGACACCGGCTGGCGCTGCGGTGCCGCGCGAAGCCTTGCCCGAGGCAAACGGCAAGCCTGTGCATGACAGCGCCACACAGCAGGCGGCCACCGTGCTGCTAGTGGAGGACAACCCCGTGAACGCCATCGTGGCGCGCACCGAGCTGGAGCAAATGGGTTTGCAGGTGGCGCACGCCGAAAACGGCCAGCTCGCGCTGGACTGGCTGGCCGAGCACGAGGCGGATCTGGTGCTCATGGACTGCCACATGCCCGAGATGAACGGCTTTGACGCCACCCGACACATCCGCGCCATCGAGAGCCAACGCGGCGATGCGCCCGTGCCCATCGTGGCGCTCACGGCCAGCACGCATCAGGACGTTCAGCAAGCCTGCTTGCAGGCCGGCATGAACGATTGCTTGTCCAAACCCTTCCTGCACGGGGAGCTGCTGCGCATCGTCAAGCGGCATGTGAGCGACCGTAGCCGACGCGCCCGCCGAAGGCAGCGCGGCCCTGGCCTCGTGGTCGCGACCTGACGGCGATTAGATCGCCATCTGATCTCGACCTGGCCCGCGCTGCTGACCCGGACCCGGTCGCTCAGCGCGTCAACGGCCTGGTGCGCTCCATCATCCAGGCCAGCGCATCGCCTTCCAGCAGCGGCATCAGGCGGCGGTGCACCTCAGCATGGTAGGCATTGAGCCAGGCCAGCTCGTCATCGCGCATCAGGTTCAGGTCAATGCAGCGCGTGTCGATCGGGCACAGTGTGAGCGTCTCGAACGCCAGGTACTCGCCATGCTCTGGCGTGCCCACCGGCGCATCAGGCACTTGCGGTGCCAAGGGCACGTTCAACACCAGGTTCTCGATGCGGATGCCCCATTGCCTGGGGCGATACAGCGCCGGCTCGATGGACGTGATCATGCCCGGCTGCATGGCCATATTGGGATCCGGCATGGCCTTGGAGATGGACTGCGGCCCCTCGTGCACATTGAGGAAGTAGCCCACGCCGTGTCCTGTGCCATGGCCGAAATCCATGCCGTGCTCCCACATGGGCGCGCGCGCCACGGCGTCAAGCATGGGGCCCAGGGTGCCGCGCGGAAAGCGCATGCGCGACAAGCCCATGGTGCCTTTGAGCACCAGCGTGTAGTCGCGTTTCTGGGCCGCGCTCGGCGTGCCGATGGCCCAGGTGCGGGTGATGTCCGTGGTGCCACCCAGGTACTGCGCCCCGGAGTCGATCAACAGTAGCCCTTCGGCGCACAAGCCCTGTGGCGTGCTGATCTGGGCGTGTGACTCAGGCGTGGCGCGGTAATGCGGCTGGGCGCCATTGCCATTGAAGCCCGCGATGGTGGGGAAGCTCAGTGACACATAGCCGGGTTGCCTGGCGCGCTCGGCGCTCAGGCGCTCGTCGATCGTCAACTCGCTGATGTGTTCGCGGCCCAGAGCCTGTTCCAGCCACGCGTAGAAGATGCACATGGCGGCGCCATCGCGCTCCATCGCCTCGCGGATGAAGGCGGCCTCGGCATCGGTCTTGCGCGACTTGGCCAGTGTGCTCGGGTTGATGGCCTCGATCACCTTGACGCCATCGGGCACGGCTTCACGCAGGCCCCAGGTGATGCGTTTCGGGTCGATAAGCAGGCAGGCGCCTTGGGGCAGGGCGCGGATCGCGGGCAGGGCTTGCGCATATGGCTGCACCCGCACACCGTCGTTCAGCAACCGTGCCTGCAAGGCGGCATCCACCTTGCCTTCACCCACAAAGAGATCGACCTTGTCCAAGCTGACCAGGGCGTGCCCGAGGAACACGGGGTTGTAGTCCACATCCGCGCCGCGCAGGTTCAACAGCCAGGCCAGGTCATCGAGCGTGGCGATCCAGTGGTGCGTGGCGCCTTTGTCCTGCATGGCCTGGCGCAAGGCGGCCAGCTTGTCGCGGCGGGGCGTGGCGGCATAAGGCAGGGCATGCTCGTACACGGCAGCCGTGGGCAAGCCCGGGCGATCGGGCCAGATGCCATCCAGCACGTCGTCCTGGGTGCGAAGTTGCCATTGGCATGCCTTCAGGGCGTCGGCCAGCATCTGCGCCTGGGCCAGGCCCATCACCGTGCCATCAACGGCAAGGGTAAGCGTCTGCTTCTGGTCGGCATTCAGCGCGGCCAGATCAGGCTGCTCGACCAGCCATTGCACATAGGCGGGTACGGCCGGGCCATCGAGCTTGACCAGGTCCACGCCACTGCCGGCCAGTTCGGCCTCGGCTTGTTCCCAATAGCGGCTGTCGGTGAACACGGCGGCGCGGGTGGGTGACACCATCAGCGTGCCGGAAGAGCCGGTGAAGCCGCTGAACCAGACGCGCCCTTGCCAGCGCTCGGGCAGGTACTCGGACAGGTGCGGGTCGCTGCTGGGGATCAGCGCGGCGTGCCAACCTTTCTCGGCCAGGCGGCCACGCAGGGCTCGAAGTCGTGCGGAGATGGGGCTGGCTGCAGGGGCGGGGGCAGGAGCGTTCACGGGGTAGGGGCGGCGCCTGGTTGCGCGCAGGTCAAAAACAGGCCCCCATGTTGCCACGAGCCGCGCGGCCATGGGTTGGCCGGGGTGAAGCGGTGGCGGAGGCCAGACACCCCAGCCACCGCGTGTGGCTCAAGCTGGCTCAGCGAGCCGGTGAGGGCTGCGCGCCGGCCGGGCCCGCCGAAGCTGACGGTGCCGGCGTGACAGCCGGGGTGGCTGCGGTCACGCTCACGGGTGGCACGGGGGGCGGTGCCACGCGCACCAGCATGGCATTGGGCTCCAGCGCGTGCGGGTCCGGGAACACGCGTGCGTGGCGCTGCGAGGTGAAGTAGGCCCAGGCCCAGTCCATCATCACCACCGTGCGGTTGCGGAAGCCGATCAGGAAGTACACGTGCACGAACAGCCAGAACAACCAGGCCGAGAAGCCGCTGAACTTGATCTGCTTGTTGGTGAAGGGGATGTCCAGCATCGCCACGGCGGCGCGCTTGCCGATGGTGGCCATCGACCCGTAGTCGAAGTAGCGGAAGGCCTGGGGCTCCAGCCCCTTCATGCGGCGCATGATGTTGAACGCGGCCTTGCGGCCCATCTGCTTGGCGCCCGGGCTCACGCCAGGAACGGGCGTGGGGTGCTTGGGGTCCAGGTAGCTCTTGGCCGAAGCCAGGTCGCCCACCACATAGATGTTGCCGTGCCCGGGGATGGTGAGATCAGGCTGCACGATGACACGGCCAGCACGGTCCAGCTGGCAACCGGTGCTCTTGGCCAGGGCGCGGCCCAGCGGTGAAGCCGCCACGCCTGCGGCCCACACCACGGTGCGGCTGGGCAGGAAGTGCGAGCTCACCTTGGTGCTGCCATCAGGCTGGGTTTCGTTGATGTCGTAGTGGATGCCAAACGCCGTGATGTTGGTGACCTTGGCGCCCGTCAGCACCTCGGCGCCCAGCATCTCCAGCTGCTCTTTGGCTCGCTTGGACAATTCCTCTGTGAAGGTGCCCAGCACACGCGGTGCGCCCTCCAGCAAGATGACGCGTGCCACGCGCGAGTCGATGCGACGGAACTCGGCGCTCAAGGTCTGCTGCGCGATTTCAGCCATGGTGCCGGCCATTTCCACACCGGTGGGGCCCGCGCCCACCACGGCGAAGGTCAGCCAGGGTTCGCGTTTGGCAGGGTCGGTCTCGCGCTCGGCCTGCTCGAAGGCCGTCAGCACGCGACGGCGAATGGTGAAGGCGTCACCCAGTGTCTTCAGGCCGGGCGCGTACTTGGCCCAGTCGTCTCTGCCAAAATAGCTGTGTGTCGCGCCAGCGGCCAGGATCAGGTGGTCATAGTGGATGTGTTCGCCGCCATCCAGCACCACGCAGTCCGAAGCGGTGTCGATGGACGTCACTTCGCCCATAAGCACGGTCAGGTTGCCGCGCGCAATCTGCTTGCGCAGGATGTGGCGGATCGGGCCAGCAATGGCCGGTGCCGGCAGGCCGGCCGTCGCCACCTGGTACAGCAGAGGCTGGAACAGGTGGTGGTTCGTGCGGTCAATCACCACGATCTCGACGTCCGCGCCAGACAAGGCCTTGGCCGCCTCCAGGCCGCCAAACCCGCAGCCGATGATGACGACGCGGGGTTTTTGCTGCGCAGGGGTTGATCCGGTACCAGAGAACGACGAGGTAGATAGGGTCATGCGCGACAAGAGGGAAGGTGGGACGAACAGGCGCCGGGCAGCTTGCGCGCCAGCGTCCTAAAGAACTAGGTATTTATACCAGTAACCCACTCTTTCATGTGGCTTTGCACCTCCCTGGTGCGCCCCTTGATTGCGGGTAAATTGCATCAAATCGCCCCTTGGCGCAGGGGTGGGCAGGCTTCGGCGTCCGAGGTGAGGGGCGCTTTCGATATGACGAAACCGGCTTTGCCCGCATGCTTGGCCGCGTACATGGCCGCGTCTGCGCGCTGGCACAAGGCTTCGCCGGTTTCGCCGTCCTGCATGATGGCCGCCCCGATGCTGGGGCTGACCACCACAGCGTCCCCGTCCATGTCATGCGGCACCGACAGGCGCTCAACGATGCGCTGGCAGATGCGTACCACCTCACCCGGGTTGCCCGCACCCTCCAGGATCACGGTGAATTCGTCACCTGCCAGGCGGCACACGCAATCAGTCAGCCGCACGCAGGTCAGCAGGCGCCTGGCCACCTCGGCCAGCAGCTTGTCGCCCGCGGCGTGGCCGTAGCGGTCGTTCACGCCCTTGAAGCCGTCCAGGTCCACATACAGCACGGCCAGGGCCTGCGGGTTGCGTCGGGCCCGCGCCAAGGCCTGGCCCAGGCGTTCGCCAAAGGCGCGGCGGTTGGGCAGGCCGGTCAGGCTGTCGTGGCGGGCTTGCTCGGCCAGTTCGCGCTGGTGCGCCTTGAGCACGGAGATGTCGCTGAACACCCGGATGTGCTGGGTGATCTTCTGCAGGTCATTGCGCAGGGTGCTCACGCTCAACCAGGTATCCAGATTGCGCCCATCCTGGCAGACCTGGTGGCTCTCGCCCGACCAACGCTGGCTGCCACGCAAGGCTTGCGTCACGCCCGGCAGGTGCGATTCACGCAAGGGCGGCATCCCCAGCAATTCGGCGCTGCGCCCGATGACCTCGGCGGGTGTCATGCCCGTCAGGTTGAGGAAGGCCGGGTTCACCATCACGATGCGGTCCACGGCATCGCTCACCACGATGGCCTCACCGGTCTCGTCGATCACCCGCGAGGCCAGCTTGAGTTGCGCGGCGGCTTCCCGCTGCGCGGTCACATCGTGGGCGATGGACAGGATATGGTCGACCTCGCCGTCCACGCCATACACCGGCGCCTTGATCAGGTCCACGATGCGCTCACCGTTGGGCGTGTTGTAGACCAGATTGGGAAAGTGGTGGATGCGCGGGTCGCGCAGCACGGCCAGATCCTGCTCGTCACCGCGGCGCGTGATCTCTGGCGGCAGCAGGCCGTTGGCCTTGCGATGCAGCACCTTGTTGGCGGGCAGTTGCATGATCTCTGCGGCCGCCTTGTTCCACACCACATACTCGCCAGCGGTGCTGGGGCGGGTGCTGCGCGCGAACACGGCCATGGGCAGGCAGTCCACCAGCGTGCGGTAGAAAGCTTCACGTTCACGGGCTGCATCCATGGCCTGATGCGATTCGGTGATGTCGCGCGACACCAGCGCCACGCCACCATCCAGCGGGATGATCTGGTGGTGCAGCCAGCGTGCACCCAGCTGGTCGCCCTGGCGGGCATACAGATGCTCCTCGATCTGGGGCAGCCCGGACTCGATGGCGGCGTTCACAAGATGCAGGAAGCTGTGCTGCAGCTGCGAGGGCAGCACGTCCATCAGCATCTGCTCCTGAAGCGGTGAGGCGTCGGCACCCAAGAGATCGTGGGCGCGCTGGTTGGCCTGCGCGATCTGGTATCCCAGGAAGCGGCCAAACGGGTCTCGCCTGGGTTGCAGCATCACGATGCCCACCTCGCAGCCCGTGGCCACGGCCTGCCAGAGCCGCTCGGTCTGCAAGGTCTGGTGCAGGCACCGGTGCATGCGCCTGTGGCAGAGCCACATGCTCAAGCCCGCCGCCCCGGCAATGAGCGCGCCCGGCCATTGGGCTGCAAAATGTGGCGAGGACGACAACACAAGACCGATCGCCAGGCCTGCGGTGGACAGCAATTGCGCTGTTGCCGAAGGGCGACGATGGGTGGTGGGCGTCCCCATGGTCATCGAATGGATGAGCGAAGACATGGACACCCCGACTGCAAATAAATAACAGTTGCCGGGTTTTCGGATGATCTATGCGCGGCTTGAGGGGTGTTTTCCGATAGGTGGGATGCCCAGCCTGCGTTAAGCTGCCCCCCACTGCATCAACGACCCCGTGTGTTGAGAGGGCTGCCGGCATACCGGATGGCCATCATCCGTTCCATGCCGACCATTTCCGAGCACGACGCACTACCTGCAGGCACCCGACTTGGCGAGTTCGAGATCCAGAAGATCCTGGGTATCGGCGGCTTTGGCATCGTCTACCTGGCGATGGACCATGCCCTGCAGCGCCTGGTGGCCATCAAGGAATACATGCCCGCCGCACTGGCCGGGCGTGGGCCTGACAACGACGTCATCGTGCGTTCGGCCGCCGGCGCGGAGACCTTCACACTGGGCTTGCGCTCGTTCATCAACGAGGCACGCCTGCTGGCCCGCTTCGACCACCCCTCGCTGGTCAAGGTCTACCGCTTCTGGGAGGCACACGGCACCGCCTACATGGTGATGCCGTATTACCAGGGCCAGACGCTGTTGCAGGTTCGCCGCGCCATGAGTGGCCCGCCAGACGAGGCCTGGTTGCGCCGCCTCATCATGCCCCTGCTGGGCGCGCTGGAGTGCCTGCACAAGGAAAACGTCTTCCACCGCGACATCGCCCCGGACAACATCCTCTTGCTGGACGACGAAGATGGCCCGGCCAGGGGCCGCCCCGTCCTGCTGGACCTGGGGGCTGCCCGCAAGGTCATCGGCGACCATTCGCAAACGCTGACGGCCATCGTCAAACCCAGCTTTGCGCCCATCGAGCAGTACGCCGAAACAGTCCAGATCCGCCAGGGGCCATGGACGGATCTGTACGCACTGGCTGCCGTGGTGCACTTCTGTATCACCGGACGCCCGCCCATGCCCGCGACCGCGCGCGCCGTGCACGACGATCTGCCCACCTTGAAGCAGATGAGCTCGGGCCTGGCCAGCGGCTTCGATTGCCACCTCAGTGAATCTTTCGCCAGCGCCATCGACCACGCGCTGGCCGTTCGGCCGCAGGATCGGCCGGAATCCATCGCGGCCTGGCGCGAGGCCTTGTCAGGCATCGTCAGCGCGCCCGCTGCAGGCGTCGAACATGGGCCGGACTGGTCGCCCCAGACCGTCCTGGTTCGTCAGGAAGGCCACGAAACATCGCCAGGGCACAAAGCCATCGAGGCCCAGGCCTACATGACCACCATCCCGGCGGCAGGGCAGCTCCATGCGCCACCGACCTGGCCGTCCGCGCGGCAGCCAGGTGATACCGTGCCCGTGACCATGCCCCTTTCACCGCCGCCCCAGCCTCGCGATGCGGTGGCGCGGGGCTTGGCCAGTGGCCGCTCGCACGGTTGGTCACGCCATGGCCTGAAGTGGGCGCTTGCAGCCTTGGTACTGTTTGGGGTAATGGCCATCTGGTGGCTGCAGCGGACCAGTCACAAGGCGCGGCCTCAAGATGCGCTGACGGTGGCCGCACAGCAGGCCGTCGCTAAAAAAGCGGCCTCGACGCCCGATGCGAGGCGCGCGGATCCATCAGGCGCCAATACCCGACCAGAAGCTCGACAGGATGCCCGATCGGATACCCGCAAACCAACGACCACCCTGGCCGCAGCCAGCGCCAGCGAAGCCAGGCCCCGGCGCCAGGCCCGTCAGGAAAGCGCGGCACCTCGCAAGGACGAAGAACGGGTTGCAGACACCAATGAGCCACTCAACCCCCGCAAGGCCTGCTCGGGCAAGTCGTTCATCTTGCTGGCCATCTGCATGAAGCGCCATTGCGCCAGGCCTGAATACGCGGCCCACCCGGAATGTGAGCGCATGCGGCAGCAGGAGGCGGCCCAGCGCCCCAATTACTGAAGCGCCTGCAAAGGGCTCAGGCCGCGGCTCGGTCGTTGTTCTGGCGCAAGGCCAGCCAGGTCTGTTGCAGCAGGCGTGCATCGGCGCTGGCTCGGTGGCGCACCAGGCCCGAGGCCAGGGCCACGCGGCGCTTCACGTCATGCCAGCGCGCGGCATCGCCGTCTGACAGCAGGCTGCGCAGGCTCTCCAGCTTGAAGCTGGGACTGCGGTCGGCCACTTCATAAAGCCGATTGAGCCAGGTGTAGTCGTGCGCCCAGGCATCCGTGTAGACCACCATGCCGTGCAGGCGCTCATTGAGCACCTCGACGATCTCCAGCGGGCTGCGCCCACGTTGCTGCAACTGCTCACGCGTGATGTTGTGAACGGCGGCGGCATTGGGATCCCAATGCTGCCAGTCGTCCAGCGGTTTGACCAGGCTGCACCATGCCTGACCACAAGGTTGCACAAACCCGACCTCGATGGGATAGCTGCCCAGGCCAAAGCCTGAGGCCTCTATGTCCAATATGGCGGGTGGCGAAGCGGCCGAAGCCTGAGGGTAGAAAACCGACATCTGTTGCCCTGATTTCTGACGTGGTGCGTTTCGCCCGTGAGTGTCGCACTTCGTCAAGGCGGCTGGTCTGCGGGTTTGAACGGGCTTCGTTCGCCTAATTCCGTTTTGTATTGATCGATTCCCAGCGTTTCCCGCATCAGGAAATTGGCCACGGCCTCGCGCAGGCCTGCGTGTTGCAGCCAGTGCACAGACTGGGTCTGGACGGGCAGCAGGCCCCGCGTCAGCTTGTGCTCGCCTTGTGCGCCACCTTCAAAGCGGCGCATGCCCTTGGTGATGCACCACGACAGGGGCTGGTAGTAGCAGGCCTCGAAGTGCAGGCAGGACACCTCGGCCAAGGCGCCCCAGTAGCGCCCGTAGGCCACTTTCTGCACCGGGTCGATGGCCAGCAGGGCGGCCGCGATGCGTTGCCCGTTCTGGCTGGCCACGAACAGCACCCAGCAGTCGGGCAGGGCGCTCGCCACCTGTTGCCAGAAGCCTGGGGTGAGGTAGGGCTGCTGGCCCCGCTCGTGATAGGTCTGCGCATAACAGCGCGCAAAGAAATCCCAGTCAGGCGGCTGGATCTCTGGGCCTTGCAGCACCTCGAAGCTCACGCCGGCCTCGCGCACCTTGCGCCGCTCCTGCTGGATCTTCTTGCGCTTGTCCCGCTGCAGGCTGGCCAGGAAGTCATCGAAGTCGGCAAAGGGTTCAGGGACGCGGTTCTGCCAGTGAAACTGCACGCCCTGGCGCACCAGCCAGCCCTGCTCGCGCGCGACAGAAACCTCATCGTCAGACACAAACAGCACGTGCGCCGAAGACAGGCCCTGGGCCTCGCACCGCTCGGCCAGCGTTTGCAGCAGGCGCCGGCGCACGGCTTGTTGCTCCGATGCTGACAAGTCAGGATGCGTCAGCAAGCGCTGCCCCGGAATGGGTGAAAAAGGCACGGCGCTCAGCAGCTTGGGGTAATAGCGCTGGCCATGGCGGGCCAGTGCGCGGTCGTGTGCGTCGGCCCAGGCCCAGTCGAACACGTACTCGCCATATGAGTGGCTTTTGACGAACAAGGGGCAGGCGCCCAGGATGCGACCTTGTGCGTCCTGCAAGGTCAGAAACTGCGGTTGCCAGCCGGTTTCGCTACAGGCACTGCCGCTGTCCACCATGGCCTTGAGCAGCGCCATGCGCAGGAAAGGCGTGCCGCCATCCACGGTCGACACCAGTTCGTCCCATGCCTCTGCGGGGATCTGAGCCAGGTCATCGTGCCAATGCGCCGTCAGGCCCGGTACCATGCTGGCTTGCGCACCTGCATCGGCTCGCGCACCTACTGAATCGAATCTGTCCATGAACGCTGTGTCGTCTGTTGCCACGCCCGCCCAAGCGCTGGAAGTGGCTTTGCTGCAATTCAACCCTGTCGTGGGTGACCTCCAGGGCAATGCCCGGGCCATCATCGAAGGTAGTCGCCAAGCGTACGCGAATGGCGCGCGCCTGGTGGTGACGCCGGAAATGGCCTTGTGCGGTTATCCCCCGGAAGACTTGCTGCTGCGCCCCGCCTTCATGGCCGCTTGCGACGACGCCGTGGGCCAGATCGCGCAAGCCCTGGCTGATCTGCCCGACCTGCACCTGGTGCTGGGCCACCCCCGTACCGGCCCGGGCGACGATGTCCGCACGCGTTCCTGGTCGGTGCCGCGCCACCTCAATGCCGCCAGCCTGATCCGGGGTGGCCAACTGGTGGCCAGCTACGCCAAGCGCGAGCTGCCTAATTACCAGGTGTTCGACGAGCGACGCTACTTCGTCAGCGGTCGTGAAGCAGGGCTGGGCCCCGTGGTGGTGGATGTGCTGGGCTGGCGTGTGGGCCTGCTGGTCTGCGAAGACGCCTGGTTCGACGAGCCCGCGCAATCCGCCATGGCACAGGGCGCGCAAGCCCTGGTGGTGCTCAATGCCTCGCCTTTCCATGCGGGCAAGCGGGCCGAGCGTGAAGGCCGCATGGGTGACCGAGCCCGTCAACTGGGCCTGCCGCTGGTGTACGCCCACATGGTGGGTGGCCAGGATGAAGTCGTGTTCGACGGCGCCTCTTTCGCCGTGGACGCGCAAGGTCGGGTGGCCGCGCGCGCGCCCAGCTTTGAAGTGGCCATCTTGTCGGTCAGCCTGCAGCCTGGTGGCCAGGTTCGTGGCGCGCTGGCGCCGGCGCTGTCGCCGGAAGCCGAGATCTGGGCTGCCCTGGTGTGCGGTGTGCGCGACTATGTGGGCAAGAACGGTTTCCCCGGCGCCATCATTGGCCTGTCGGGCGGCATCGATTCGGCGCTGGTGCTCGCCATCGCCGTGGATGCCCTGGGCGCCGACAAGGTGCGCACCGTCATGATGCCGTCGCCCTACACGGCAGACATCTCCTGGATCGACGCGCGCGACATGGCCGACCGCCTGGGCGTGCAGCATGACGAGATCGCCATCGCCCCCATGTTCGAGGATTTCAACAAGTCCCTGGCGCCCTTGTTCGTCGGCCGCAAAGAAGACACCACGGAAGAGAACATCCAGGCCCGCATCCGCGGCACCTTGTTGATGGCGCTGTCCAACAAGACCGGCGCCATCGTGCTGACCACGGGCAACAAGAGCGAGATGGCCACGGGCTACTGCACGCTGTATGGCGACATGGCCGGTGGTTTTGCCGTCACCAAGGACCTGGCCAAGACCCTGGTCTACCGCCTGTCACGCTGGCGCAATGCCCAGGCGCTGGAGGCCGGGCACGTGGAGCCTATCCCTGAGCGCATCATCACGCGGCCGCCCTCGGCCGAGTTGCGCCCCGATCAGAAGGATCAGGACAGCCTGCCCGAATACGACGTGCTGGACGCGATCCTGGAGCGTTACATGGAGCTGGACCAGTCTATCGACGAGATCATCGCCGCCGGCTTTGACCGAGCCGATGTGGACAAGGTGACCCGCCTCATCAAGATCAACGAGTACAAGCGCAGGCAGGCGCCAGTGGGCATCCGCATCACGCACCGGGCCTTTGGCCGCGACTGGCGCTACCCCATCACTTCGCGATTCCGCGCCTGAGCCCGAGTTGCTTGCTTTTCCAGTGATCGGCATGTGCCGATCGGCCCTCAGACGTGCTTAAATAGCTGTAATGCGATGCAGCATCGCCCATTTATTCGCTGACTTTATTTCGGAGTTCCCGCCATGAAACAGATCACCGCCGTCATCAAACCTTTCAAGCTGGAAGAAGTCCGCGAAGCCCTGGCCGAAGTCGGTGTGACCGGCCTGACCGTCACCGAAGTCAAGGGTTTTGGCCGCCAGAAGGGCCACACCGAGCTGTACCGTGGTGCCGAGTACGTGGTGGATTTCCTGCCCAAGGTCAAGATCGAAGTGGTCGTCAAGACGGACGACGTCGAGCGCTGCATCGAGGCCATCATCAAGGCCGCCAAGACCGGCAAGATCGGTGACGGCAAGATCTTCGTGACGCCGGTCGAGCAAGTGGTACGCATCCGCACCGGTGAAACTGACGAAGCGGCTGTTTGAGCCCTTCGCATAGCACCACCCTATCAAGCAAACACCGCAGAGCCGGCTTCGCCGGGCTGCTGGTGTCGCCCCCTTGAGGGGGCTGAGCTTGGACTTGGACAGATCTGTCCAAGCCTGGCGAAGGGGCCTCCCGGAACGGGAGGGCGCGGGCTGCAAGTCCGCGTAGCGCGTAGGGGGGGCTTAAATCTCTTGTGCAACGCCGCCCGGGCCAGGTTGAACCAGGTCCGGCGGCGTTTGCGCTTTCAGGCGCGCAAATTCATCTTCGATGCGGTCGAGCAGGGCGTTGATGTCGGTGTCGACCAGCAGCAGTTCCTGCACATCAGGCCACAGGAAACCGCTGTCGCGGCTGCGGTCGATGAAGCGCAGCAGCTCGTCGTAGTAGCCGGCCACATTGAGCAGGCCCAGGGCCTTGCGGTGGTAGCCCAGCTGGCGCCAGGTCCACACCTCGAAGATTTCTTCCATGGTGCCGATGCCGCCGGGCAGGGCAATGAAGGCGTCCGACTGCATGGCCATCTTGTGCTTGCGCTCGTGCATGCTGTCGACGACCTGCAGTTCGGTCACGCCGCCGTGGCCCAGTTCCTTCTCGATCAGCCGGTGCGGGATCACGCCGATCACCTGGGCATTCTCCGCCAGCGCCGCATCAGCCACGGCACCCATCAGGCCTGTGCTGCCACCACCGTAGACCAGCCGCCAGCCGCGCAGGCCGATCTGCCGCCCGACCTCGCGGGCTGCCGCCAGATGGGCCGGGTCCAGGCCGTTGCGCGAACCGCAGTAGACACACAGTGACAGTGACATGGTTGGGCTTTTCAAATGTTCAGGCTCGGGTGTCGATCAGGCGAGTCTTGCAGATCACGTCGTGCAGGAACTGCTGCTGCGGCAATAGCCATGTCAACGCGGTGTAGATCAGGATCCAGACGCCCATGGCGCCATACAGCAGCTTGGATTGATGCCAGCCCGCCAGCCATGCGCCAGCCCAGGCTGGCATGAACCAGAGCCAGGAGGCCAGGTAGCGCTGCAAGGCCTGCTTGAGGGGCACAGGGCCACCAGCCTGGGTGACCACGCGGATGTGCCAGGTCTTCTGCGCCAGCGTCTGGCCGCCATGCGTCCAGAACCAGAGGAAGTAGGCAGACAGAGCCAGGAACTGCACGGCCATCATGCCTTCGCGGCCATGCAGACCATGCCGCTGGTTGGTGACAACGGAGTAGATGAAGCCCACCACCATGAACAAGCCGAACAGCAGCACGCCTTCGTAGATGAAAGCGGCCATGCGCCGCCGCAGTGAGGGTGCAGGGCCTTGCGCACGCTCAAGGCTGGCCGTGGCGCTCGGCCCGACCGGCGTCGAAGCAGGGGAAACCGTCATGGGATGAAGAAGGCGATCAACGAGGGCCGAACGATACACCAGCTTGGAGCGGGTGCCAGCCGGTTGTCAGCGGCGTTGCGGCCGATCGGTCGTTGCGGCAGCAGGCAGAGAAGCCATGGCGGCACTCTGGGCGCCCTTCTTGGGCAACATGGTGACCGGATCCACAAAGCCTTTGGTGGCTGCGATTTTGGTCAGACCCGTGTGCTGGTGCAGGGGCGGCGTGGGGCGCTGGCTGACCAGGCTGGTGGTGGCGCCGGCACCGGCCTTGACCATGGTCGGGCGGACCACGGTCTGCACAGGCGCCGTGGCGCTCAGGGCGTTGGGCACCACATTGGATTTTTTGTCGGAAACGACCTGGGCGCTGTTGCGCTTGTTGGCGTAGGCCTGGCGGGCTTCGCGCGGGCCCATCATGTTGTCGGCCAGAAAAACGGGCTTGGCCTTGCGCTTGGCCTGATGCGCCAGATCCCGACGGTCTTCGACGGGCAAGGCCTGGTAGGCTGCCCACTTCTGCTGGCGTTCATCAGCCGTCAGTTGCCGTGTCTGCTGAAAGCGCAGGCGAGCTTCCCCGCGTTCCTGCGGCGGCAGCTTGGCCCACTGGCTCATGCGCTCCTGGACGCGCTGCTGCTCGGCCGGCGACAACTTGTCAAATCGGTCGGCCACATTGATCCACTTGTCTCGTCCGGTGTCATCCATGGATGACCAGTGGCGTTGCAGTGGCATCAGCACCTTTTTCTGCGCCGGCGTGAGTTCATGCCATTCTGTCGGCGCGTCCACTTCAACGGCACTGTCGGCTTGGGCCTTGCGCACCAACCCATCTGCCTGGGCGGGCCCGTGGGCAAGCCACAGCATGCCGGCGACCACCAGGGTGGCGGGCAGGGGGCGGAGCAGGGCGTGGTACAGCGTCATGGAAGCCAAAGGTCAGGGCGTGGTCGAAGCGGGTGCCGTTTCGGTGGTTTGCAGATCGCCAGAGGCTTCGGGGGCTGTTTCATCAATGGGGCGTACCGTCGGCCCGGTATCCGAGCGCAGGAACTCGGCAAAGCCGGGGTCGGCATAGGCGCTCGGTGGCAGGTCGTCTGTCAGCAAGGCCATGTCCACATCGGTGGCGGCCTGGACCTGCTCGTGCTTGTAGTAACGGTGGATGCCCCACAGGCCGGCGACCAGGGCGATCACCGGCAGGGCCGAAGCGAGGCGCCAGCCCCAGGACGGTGGGCTGTCATCCAGGCGACGACCATGATCGTTGGAGCGGGCGTAACGGCTTTCGCTCCAGCCTGGGCCGACACGCATGCCACCGGCGCCAGCCGTGCTCAGGCCGGCCACGCTCACGTTGACCGTGGGTGCCGGCGCCATCACGGGCGCCAGTGCGGCCACGCGGGCTTCGCGACCCGCTCGGACGGCTTGTTCGCGCGCAACGCGCAAGCGCTCGGAAATATCGTAAGGAACAGATTGCGCACCCTCTTCCAGGCGCGCGCTCAGACGCATGGCAAAGCGCGCCTCAAGGGCTTCGCGTTGCGCTGGCGTCAGCGGGGTTGGGGGCCGGGTTTTCACAATGTAATTCCGCGAGATTGAAGAGCTTTGGCGAGGGATTGGACCGCGCGTGAGCAGTGCGTCTTCACGCTGCCCTCCGAGCAACCCATGGCTGCTGCCGTTTCTGCAACATCCAGTTCCTCCCAGTAACGCAGCAGGAACGCTTCTCGTTGACGCGCCGGCAATTTGCCGACTTCGTCTTCGATCTGAGCCAGTATTTCGGTTCTGGCGGCGGAATCATCAGCACCTTCGGTGCCACCGTTGTCAGATCTGAGCGATTCCAGCAGGTTGAAGTCCCCGCTGTCGTCGTCATCAACCGCGGCTTCCAGGTCGCCGATGTTCATGAACACCGCATTGCGAACTTTCTGGCGACGGAACCAGTCCAGCGTGGCGTTGGACAGAATGCGCTGGAACAGCATGGGCCACTCGTTCGAGGGGCGGTCGGCGTAGCTCTGGGTCAGGCGGATCATGGCGTCCTGCACGATGTCCAGGGCGGCCTCTTCGTCGCGCACGGCATAGACCGTGCGCTTGAAAGCACGTCGCTCGACGCTTTTCAGGAACTCGTTGAGTTCCTCTTCAAAGGAGGGACTGGGCAGGGGAGTCAAGACCGAATGAGCCGGTGGGCGAGCCATTTCGCCGGCGGATTATGGCATTGCCAGGTGAATGTGGGGTTTTGCATCTCAGGGTCTGCTTGAATTGACGCGAAGGGATGCGATAATGTTCGTCTTTGCGCCATCTCGATCTGGTCTGAATCTGGACAGCCCGACCCTTAAGTAGGCTCCGGTGGCAGACCGCGCAGGCTCCAAATCCGCCTCACAAGGGCGAGCACGCTGGCAATCCGTTGCCGCAGTGCTGTTGTTGCAGACCTCACAAAAGGCTGTGGCGATGTAGAGGGGCACCGATCGTTTTTCGTTAGAGAAATTCGGAAAGGTTCTTTCAATCATGGACATGTCTCCTGCGGACATCAAGCGCGCCGGCACGGCCGACGCCCACACCCAATCCCCCTCCGGCGAGATCCTCAACGGGTCCGACATCCTTGTGCGCTGCCTCCAGGCAGAAAACGTCAAGTACATGTGGGGCTACCCCGGTGGCGCGGTGCTCTACATTTACGACGCCCTGTACAAGCAGGACACCATCGAGCACGTGCTCGTGCGCCACGAACAGGCTGCCGTTCACGCCGCTGACGGCTACGCACGCGCCACGGGCGACGTCGGCGTGGCTCTGGTGACCTCCGGCCCTGGCGTGACGAACGCCATCACCGGCATCGCCACGGCGTACATGGACTCCATCCCCATGGTGATCATCACCGGCCAGGTGCCCACGCCTGCGATCGGCCTGGATGCCTTCCAGGAGTGCGACACCGTCGGTATCACCCGCCCGATCGTCAAACACAATTTCCTCGTCAAGGACGTGGCCGACCTGGCTGCGACCATGAAGAAGGCCTTCCACATCGCCCGCACCGGTCGCCCCGGTCCTGTGGTGGTGGACGTGCCCAAGGACGTGTCGCTCAAGACCACCGCCTTCCACTACCCCGAGACGGTGGAAATGCGCTCGTACAACCCGGTGCGCAAGGGCCACGGCGGCCAGATCCGCAAGGCCGTGCAACTGCTGCTGACGGCCAAGCGTCCCTACATCTACACCGGTGGCGGTGTGATCCTGGGTGAGGCTTCCAAAGAACTGCGCGAATTGGTTGACATGCTGGGCTACCCCAGCACCAGCACCCTGATGGGCCTGGGTGCCATCCCCGCATCTGACAAGACCTTCCTGGGCATGCTGGGCATGCATGGCACGTACGAAGCCAACATGACCATGCAGAACGCCGACGTGGTGATCGCCGTGGGCGCCCGCTTCGACGACCGCGTGATCGGCAACCCCAAGCACTTTGCCCAGGTCGAGCGCAAGATCATCCACATCGACATCGACCCCTCGTCGATCTCCAAGCGCGTCAAGGTCGACATCCCCATCGTGGGCGATGTGAAGGACGTGCTGCTGGAAATGATCTCGCAGATCAAGGAGTCGCCGCTCAAGCCTGACCAGAACGCGCTGGCCGCGTGGTGGAACCAGGTCAACGAGTGGAAGAAGCGCGAGTGCCTGAAGTACAAGACCTCGACCGAGGTGATCAAGCCTCAGTCCGTGGTCGAGAAGCTGGCTGAGCTGACCAAGGGCACCGACTACTACATCACGTCGGACGTCGGTCAGCACCAGATGTTCGCCGCGCAGTACAGCAAGTTTGAAGAGCCGCGTCGCTGGATCAACTCCGGTGGCCTGGGCACGATGGGTGTGGGCCTGCCTTACGCCATGGGCATCAAGCTGGCCAAGCCGGACGCCGATGTCTTCTGCATCACGGGCGAAGGCTCGATCCAGATGTGCATCCAGGAACTGTCGACCTGCCTGCAGTACAACACGCCGGTCAAGGTGCTGTCGCTCAACAACCGCTACCTGGGCATGGTGCGCCAGTGGCAGCAGCTGGACTACGGCGGCCGCTACTCGCACAGCTACATGGATGCGCTGCCCAACTTCGTGAAGCTGGCCGAGGCCTATGGCCACGTGGGCCTGCTGATCGAGCGCCCCGAGGACGTGGAAGGCGCGCTGCGCGAAGCCATCAAGCTCAAGGACCGCACCGTGTTCCTGGACATCCGCACCGACCCGACGGAAAACGTCTGGCCGATGGTTCAGGCCGGCAAGGGCATTTCCGAGATGCTGCTGGGTTCCGAAGACCTGTAATTCACAAAGGCCCGGCTTGAGCGGGGCAGGGTGCAGTCAGGCGCTTGCCGGTGCCTGACTGACGACCTTGAACGCACCTGCCGGGATCAACGCTAAAACCGATACCTGTCGCACTACGTGGCCACGGCCCCTGGGTTACCGCCCTCTGGCTAAAGAGCCCGCAAGGACGATCTTTATGAAACACATCATTGCCCTTCTGGTCGAGAACGAAGCTGGCGCGCTGTCGCGCGTGGTGGGCCTGTTCTCCGCACGCGGCTACAACATCGAGAGCCTGACGGTCGCCACGACCGAAGACCCTTCGCTGTCGCGCATGACCATCGTGACCACCGGTTCGGATGACGTGATCGAGCAGATCACCAAGCACCTCAACCGCCTGATCGAAGTCGTCAAGGTCGTGGACCTGTCCGAAGGCCCTTACACCGAGCGTGAGCTGATGCTCATCAAGGTGCGTGCCGTGGGCAAGGAGCGCGAAGAGATGAAGCGCATGGCGGACATCTTCCGCGGCCGCATCATCGACGTGACCGACAAGACCTACACCATCGAATTGACTGGCGACGCTGCCAAGCTCGATGCCTTCATTGAAGCCATCGACCGCGCCGCCATCCTTGAAACCGTGCGCACCGGGACCAGCGGGATCGGGCGCGGCGAGCGCATCTTGCGCGTCTGACTCACCGCAGTCTCTTTTCTCTTCCCGCTATTCCTGAATCCCTTGCCTGATTCGTTCAGGCATTCAACAGTTTTTCCGACGGAGATACAAACATGAAGGTCTATTACGACAAGGACGCCGATCTGAGCCTGATCAAGGGCAAGAACGTGGCCATCATCGGTTATGGCTCGCAAGGCCATGCCCACGCTCAAAACCTGCGTGATTCGGGCGTCAACGTGACGGTCGGTCTGCGCAAGGGTGGCGCTTCGTGGTCCAAGGTGGAAGCCGCCGGCATCAAGGTCGCTGAAGTCAATGACGCCGTGAAGAACGCCGACGTCGTGATGATCCTGTTGCCCGACGAGAACATCCCCGAGGTGTACAACAACAACGTCGCCCCCAACATCAAGCAAGGCGCCACGCTGGCTTTCGCTCACGGCTTCAACGTGCACTACAACCAGGTCGTGCCCCGCGCTGACCTGGACGTGATCATGGTCGCCCCCAAGGGCCCTGGCCACACCGTGCGTTCCGAGTACCTCAAGGGCGGCGGCGTGCCTTCGCTGATCGCTGTGTACCAGGACAAGTCCGGCAAGGCCCGTGACATCGCCCTGTCCTACGCTGCTGCCAACGGCGGCACCAAGGGTGGCGTGATCGAAACCAACTTCCGCGAAGAAACCGAAACCGACCTGTTCGGCGAACAAGCCGTGCTGTGCGGTGGTGCTGTCGAGCTGGTGAAGATGGGCTTCGAGACGCTGACCGAAGCTGGTTATGCGCCTGAAATGGCCTACTTCGAGTGCCTGCACGAGTTGAAGCTGATCGTTGACCTGATGTACGAGGGCGGCATCGCCAACATGAACTACTCGATCTCGAACAACGCCGAGTACGGCGAGTACGTGACGGGTACGGAAGTGATCAACGAGAAGTCGCGCGAAGCCATGCGCAACGCTCTGAAGCGCATCCAGACTGGCGAATACGCCAAGATGTTCATCCAGGAAGGCAAGACGAACTACCCGAGCATGACCGCTCGCCGTCGTCTGAACGCCGTGCACCCGATCGAGACCGTGGGTGCCGAGCTGCGCGCCATGATGCCTTGGATCGCCAAGAACAAGCTGGTTGACCAGTCGAAGAACTGATCCATCTGCCGGGCCTGGCCCGGTGGGATGATCGTTTGAATGAAAGCCGCCGGGGTGTGCAAGCCTCAGGCGGCTTTTTTCTTGGCGCCTGGCCTCACGGGGGCCTCCCAATGCAAGGTGCCGCACAGCTGGTCCATCAGCGGCAGCACGATGTTGAAGTTGTGCGTGTGCATGAGGTCGCGGCGGTGGTGCAGGCGGTGCAATTGGCGCATCTCGCGCAACCAGGGCAGACTGGTCAGCCAGTGGTCTTCCCGCAGGTGGTGGCAAGTGTGGAAGAACTCGTACAGCAGGTAGCCCAGCGTGGCATGGGCGCCGTAGATCCAGGCCACGTTGGCGTTGACGGTGGTGCTGATCAGCCAGATGGATGGCGCGACAAACGCCAGCAGGTACACCACGATCAGCCAGGGTGGGAACAGGATCACGCGCCAGTCTTGCCATTGCTCGTAGCTCATGGCTTGTTCACTGAAAAAGCTGTGGTGATCGCCCGTGTGGCGGGCGTAGAACAGGGCGGCCCAACTGCGCTTGTGGTGGCCCAGTTCGCGGTGCACCAGGTAGACGGCTGCGTTGAAAACGAGCAGGCCGATGGGCGCGGCCAGCCATTGCCAGGGCTGGCTGTCGTGGACCTGGCTGAGCAAGCCAACATAGGCCGCCAGGCCCAGGCCAAACACAAATGCCGCATGCAGCAGCGCGCTGTAGTGGGGGCTTACCTGGGTTCGGTAGCGCAGACGGAAGGCCTGGGTTGCGTCACGCATGTCGAGCCTCCTGTGTCGGACTGGATCAGGGGGTGCTGGCTGCGGCTGGCTTGTCTGGCACAGGTGTTGCCGTCCAACCGCCACCAATGGCTTTGTAGAGTAGCACGGTGGTCATGGCGCGTGCTGTCTGCGCCTGGATGAGCTCGTCTTCTCGTTGCAGCGCGCTGAGGCGCGCCTCCAGCACGGGTTGCAGCAGGCCGGTGCCTTCGTCAAACAGCTTTTGCGCGTGCAGGGCACCATCGGCAGACGTGCGCCAGGCCGTGGTCAGCTGCTGCGCGCGCTGGTCCAGTGCATGGCGTGCGCTGTAGGCGTTTTCGACATCTTCCAGCGCGGTGAGAACGGCTTGTTCGTACTGCGCCGCTGCAGCATCCAGCCGAGCGTCGCTGGCCTTGATGTTGGCCTGGATGCGGCCGCCTTCGAAGATGGGCAGCTTCACCCCGGCGCCCCATGCCGTGAAGCTGGAAGAGGCCGAGGGCAGGCTGCCGATCTCCAGGTGCCCATCGTTGGACAGGAAGCCCAGGTAGAACTTGGGCAGCACCTCGGCCTTGGCGCTGCCGAGGCGGGCCGCCATGGCGCGAACCACGTTGGCGCTGCCTCTCACATCCGGGCGGCGCTCCAGCACGTCGGAGGGCAGGATGCCGGGCAACTTGTCGGAGATGGCGCTGGCGTCAGCGGGGGCGCTGGCGGTGGGGCGGGGCAGGGTCTTGAGTGCTTCAGGCGCTTGCCCGGTCAGCACGGCCAGGCGGCGCAGTCGGGCGCCCAACAGGCTTTCCAGCGGGGCCTGCATGGCGCCCAAAGCCTCTACGGCGGCCTTGCTGCGGTCGATGTCATAGCGGGTGGCCTGGCCAGCGTCGAAGCGGCCTTGTGCATAGCGTTGAAGGCGCTGGGCCGTGGTGATGCTGCGCGCCAGCACGTCCATGCGGCGCTCCAGGCTGCGGGCTTCGATGTAGTTGCTGGCAATGTCACCGGCGACCATCATCTGGGCGCCGTGCAGCTTTTCTTCATAGGCCAGCGCGGCCTGGCGTGCGGCTTCTGCATCGCTGCGGCGCGAGCCGAAGATGTCCACCTCCCAGGCAGCGGCAAAGCCACTGCCGTTGAACGAGCTGATGGGGACGTTGACCGGCGGCAGGTTGATCGGAATCGGCAAGGGCACCGTGGGCGGGCTGACATCGTTGAACTTCTGCCGGCCGGTGGCGCCATAGGCCATCAGCGTGGGGTAGAGCGCGGACTCGGCGGTGGTGACCACGGTGCGGGCTTCACGAACGCGGGCAACGGCGGCGCGGATGTCGGGGTTGGCGGCCAGGCCCTGGTCGATCAGCTGGATCAGCGTGGGGTCCGGGATGGTGTGCCACCAGGCGGCAATGTCAGTGCTTGTTGCCGCGTCAGGGCTGGATGCCGTGGGCGCGTGATCGAAGGCCTTGGGCGTGGCCATGTTGGCGGGCACATCCACCTTGATGGTGGTGCACGCACCGAGTGTCAGGCACAGCATGGCCGCGAGGCTGCATGCACGCAGGGCCGGTGTGGGGATCATGAAGGGCTCACGAGGCATGCTGTTCATTGAAGGTGCGCGACAGGGTCGAGCCGGTCCTGGGCTTCGGACAGCAGCACGGCCAGCGCTGTGGAGGCCACGCGGGTGCGTGGGCTGTCGGCCTTGTCGATCAGGATCACCGGCACCAGGCTGCCGAGCACGATGCTGGCCACGTCGGCGTCAGCCAGGAAGCTCAGTTGCTTGACGAGCATGTCGCCGGTTTCGAGGTTGGGCACCACCAGCACATTGGCCTGGCCAGCCACGGGGGAGTCGGGGTTCTTTCGTTGGGCCACATCGGGGTTGATGGCGGCGTCAAAAGACAAGGGGCCGTCAACCAGCCCGCCTGTGATCTGGTGGCGCTCGACCATCTTGCACAAGGCTGCGGCATCCATGGATGAGGGCAGCGCGCTGGTGACGGCGTCGGCTGCCGACAGGATGGCCACGCGCGGCTCGTCGAAACCCAGGATGCGGGCCAGGTCGATCGCGTTCTGCACGATGTCGCGCTTGGTCTCCAGCGTTGGCTGGGCATGGATGGCCGCATCGGTCACGATGAAAGGGCGAGGGTAGTCGGGCACATCGGCCACATAGGCGTGGGTGAGTTCGCGGTGCTGTCTCAAGCCACCCTCGCGCGCGGTCACGGCCTGGAGCAGGGCGTCGCGAGTGATCTGCCCTTGCATGATGGCGGCCACATCGCCTTCGCGGGCCAGGGCCACGGCCTGCCAGGCTGCGGACGCGGCAGAGGAGGCCTCTTCCCACTCGCAGCCTGACAGATCCAGGCCATGCGCTTGAGCCAGGGCCTGCACGCGCTCACGAGGGCCAATCAGCAGGGGCTGGATCAGGCCGCAGCGGGCGCCATCCAGCGCGGCCATGAGGCTGTCGACCGAATCCGGGTAGACCACGGCGCAACGGATGGCGGCCAGCGGCTTGGTCAGGGCCATCAGCTGCGCAAAGCGTTCATGCCGATGCAGGTGCAGCTCAGGCAGACGCTGTGCCTCGCGCTGAACCTTCACGGCCGGCGCCATGACTTCGGCTTTGCCGGTGATGACGGGCTTGCCCAACTGGTTGCTGCACATGCAATCGAGCAGCACCATGTTCTTGTCGCGCTTTTCCTTGACCGTCACGGTGACGGTGATGACGTCTCCCAGGCCCACCGGCCGCACAAAACGCAATTGCTGGCCGACGTAGATGGTGCCGGGCCCGGGCAGCTTGGTGCCCAGCACGGTCGAGATCAGCGTGCCGCCCCACATGCCGTGTGCGATCACCTTGTGGAAAGGCGTGTCACGTGCGTAGGCCTCGTCCAGGTGCGCCGGGTTGACGTCGCCGCTGAGGATGGCGAACAGCTCGATGTCGTCCTTGGTCAGCACGCGCGTGAGGGATGCGCTGTCACCGACCTTCAACTCGTCGTAGCAGCGGTTCTCCAGCAGGACTGGTGTGTTGGCAATGGGGCTCATGTCCCGGCTCAGTTCATTGTTCGTGCACGTATTCACCGGGCGCATCGGCCAGCTTCTTTTTCTGGTTGGGCAAGCCCATGCGCGGGGGGGCGATCAGCCCGCTGGAGTGGCCCACCAGCCAGTTTTCCCAGGCCGGCCACCAGGAGCCTTCCTGGTGCGGCACCTCGGCCTGCCAGCGCTCGGGTGCGATGTAGCGCTCTTCGGGTGTGCGGCGGCGCAGCTGGAAGTGGCGGTTGGGATGCCCCGGCTCGCTGACGATGCCAGCGTTGTGGCCGCCACTGGTGAGCACGAAGGTGATGTCCAGCGGCAGCAGGTGCAGCTTGTAGACCGACTTCCAGGGCGCGACGTGGTCGCTGACCGTGCCCACTGCAAAACAGGGCACGCGGATGTCGGTGAACCAGATGGGCGCGCCATTGACCTCGTAGCGGCCGGTGGCCAGGTCGTTGTGCAGGAAGAGCTTGTGCAGGTATTCGGAATGCATGCGGGCGGGCATGCGGGTGGTATCGGCGTTCCAGGCCATCAGGTCGTTGGGCTTCTCGCGCTGGCCAAGCATGTAATCCTTGAGCGCGCGTGACCAAATCAGGTCACTGGTGTGCAGCAGCTTGAAGGCGCCGGCCATCTGCGAGCCTTGCAACACACCTTGCTCGGACATCATGGCCTCCAGCAGGTTGACCTGGCTGTGGTTGATGAACAGCAGCAGCTCACCGGCTTCGGTGAAGTCACCTTGTGCGGCAAACAGCGAGATGGACGCGAGGCGCTCATCGCCGTCTCGGCCCATGGTGGCGGCCGCGATCTCCAGCATGGTGCCGCCCAGGCAGTAGCCCACGCTGTGGATCTTGCGCTCGGGCAGGATCTGGCTGATGGTGTCGATGGCGGCCATCACGCCATCGGCGCGGTAGGTCTCCATGCTCATGTCGCGGTCGACCGAGGTCGGGTTCTTCCACGAGATCATGAACACGGTGTGGCCCTTGTCGACCAGGAACTTGACCATCGAGTTGTGAGGCGACAGATCCAGGATGTAGTACTTCATGATCCAGGCCGGCACGATGAGGATGGGCTCGGCATGGACCTTCTCGGTGCTGGGGCTGTACTGGATCAGCTCGATCAAATGGTTGCGGAAGACGACCTTGCCAGGCGTGATGGCCACGTTGTCGCCGGGCGTGAAAGCCTCCACGCCAGCGGGGGGCAGTTTGTGCACGATGCGGTGCAGGTCATCCAGCCAGTTGAGCGCGCCCCGGAACAGGTTCATGCCGTGCTCGTCCGCCGTGGCCTTGACCACGTCCGGGTTCATCCAGGGCACGTTGGACGGCGAGAACACGTCCATCCATTGGCGGGCGGCGAACGTGGCCACGTCTTCGTGCTTGTGGCTCACGCCGGGCACATCGCGCGTGGCGCGGTCCCAGGCACGTTCCATGACCTGGAAGGTCTGTGCGTACAGGTTGTAGGGCCAGTGCTGCCAGGCGGCAGAGGCAAAGCGTGGGTCAGTACAGCAGATGCCGCTTTGCCGATCCGGCTGCATGATGTTGGCCGCCGCTTCCTGCGCATCCTCCAGCGTGCCCTTGACCACATCGAGTTGTTTGCCCGGCGAGATGGCCAGGTGCGACAGCCAGTCCAGGTACACCAGCATGCTGTGGATGGGGGAGACGCCGCCCATCATCTGACCCATCTTGCCCTGGGTGTGGCGGTCGATCTTGTGGACCAGGTCCTGCCATTGTTCCGAGGGTGTCGGGAGCGTCTGAGTTTGTGCCTGTATCTGGTTGCTCATGTGGGTCACCTTGTTTGTCGTTATGTCAGCCTTGTCGGGCCAGCATGGAACGGAACCTTGTCAGGGCGATGAAAAGGAACAGCACACCGGCGGCAGCCACTGCCAGCAACTCGGGCCAGACGATGTCCAGCCCGGCACCACGGTACAGCACCGCCTGCGTCATCTTCACGAACTGTGTGGTGGGCGATACCTGAACGATACGCTGAATCAGCAAAGGCATGCTCTCGACCGGCGTCGCAGCGCCAGACAGCAGGTACAGCACCACGTACACCGGGGCGGCCAGCAAACCGAACTGTGGCATGGACGAGGCCAGCGTGGCCAGCAAGATGCCCAGGGCCGTGACGGCAAACAGGTACAGCGCCGTACCTGTGAGGAACAGCGGCACCGAGCCCAGCAAGGGCACGTGCAGCCATTCATGCACCACCAGCCACAGCGACAGGCTCACTGCCAGCAGGATCACGCCGCCATTGGCCAGGATCTTGGCCATGGCGATCTCGCTGGGGCGCACCGGCATGACCAGCAAATGCTCGATGGTGCCGTGCTCGCGTTCACGGATCACGGCTGCCCCTACCAGGATGATGGCCAGCACGGTCACATTGGTGACGATCTGCATGACGGATGTGAACCAGTGCGACTGGTTGTTCGGGTTGAACAGCACGTGCATCACCGGTGGCGCCGGCAGCATGGACTCGATGCCTTGCTGGTGGAAGAAGTCCAGCAACTCTTTCAGGAAGATCTGGTTGAGGTAGACCACACCCAGGCCGGCCTGCGTCATGGCGGTGGCGTCCACCGTGACCTGGATCGCGGGCGCGCGCCGGGCCAGCACATCGGCCTCGAAGCGCGGCGGGATGTCGATCACGAAGATGACGTCGCTGCTGTCCAGCGCCGGGCCGGCTTGCTGGTGGGTGATGTCGCGCGGCGGCTTGAAGTAGGGCGGGCGAATGGCATCGCGCAGTCGGCGCGACAGGGCCGAGTTGTCACTGTCGATGATGCCCACCGAGGCGTTGGCCACCTCCGCCTTGACGCCCTTGGCGGTGCTGTAGATGGCCACGGTGAAGGCGAAGATGATCAAGGCCATCAAGGGGACGTCGCCAAACAGGCTGCGCAATTCCTTGTTGGCCAGGCGGGCCACATTGCGGGTCCATTGCCATGCAGGCTTGTACATGGTCAACCCTCCTGCTTTCTGACCAGCACGCGTGCCAGCCCCAGGTACAGCAGGCCGAAGCCCATCAGTGCGGCATACATGGGCAGGAAGCTGCCAAAGCCCAGGCCTTTGGTGAAGGCGCCCAGGCTGATCAACTGGAACCAGGACGCCGGGAAGCCCTTGCCCACCCACAGCGCCGAGCCGGTCAAGGTGGACACCGGGTAGAGCAGGCCGGAGAAGTTCACCGACGGGATCAGGCAGATGATGGCCGAGGCAAATGAGGCGGCCACCTGTGTCTGCAGAAACGCCGAGATCAACAGGCCCAGCGCCGTGGTGGCGAACACGAAGGTCAGGGCACCCAGGGTCAGCGCGAAGAAGTCGCCTTTCAGGGGCACCTGCAGCAGCACGATGGTGAGGAACACCAAGGTCAGGAAGCTGGCCATGGCCAGCGCGATGTATGGCAGCTGCTTGCCCAGCAGGAACTGGCCCACGCTGGCGGGTGAGGCGTACAGGTTGATGATGGAGCCCATCTCCTTTTCGCGCACCACGCCCAGCGCCGTCAGCATCGCGGGGATGATGATCAGGCACAGCATCAGCAAGCCAGGCGTGGAGGCATAGATGCTGCGGAACTCCTGGTTGTAGGAGAAGCGCGGCTCCAGGCTGGCGGGCAGGGTGGGGGGCACCAGGCCAGGCTGCTCCTTGGCGAAGCGCATGGCGTGTTCCATCACGATGCCGGTGGCGTAACCACGCACGTTCTCGGCCGTGAAGGGGCCGGCACCATCGATGTAGAAGGCCACCTCGGGGTGACGCCCGCCGATCAGGTCGCGGCCGTAGTTGGGCGGGATCTCGACCACCAGGGATACATCGTGAGACTGCAGCGCCCGGTTGATGTCGGCCATGTCGCGCAAGGGCGGGTGTTCTTCGAAATACCGCGAGCCAGCGAAGTGTTCGATCAGCTGGCGGCTGTCGTAGCTCTGGTCATGGTCCAGCACCGAGAAGGCCACGTGCTCGATGTCGAACGAGATGCTCCAGGCCGCCGTCACCAGCAGGATGATGGGGCCCAGCAGGGCAAAGGTCAGGCGGATGGGGTCGCGCTTGAGCTCCATGGCTTCGCGCCGCGCGAAGGCCCAGGTGCGTGACAGCCACAAGAGCAGGCCGATGTGCTTGGCATGGGGCTGCGCTTCGCCTTGTGGCGCGTTGACAGAGCGGTCGGGCTCCACCGCGGGCGCCTGGGGTGCGGCTTTGACAGTGGCGGCAGCCTGCGCAGCCTGCACGGTGTCATCCGCTTCTTCCAGGTAGGCGATGAAGGCGGTCTCCAGCGAATCCGCCTGTTTGCTGTCACGCAAGGCCCGGGGCGAGCCCACGGCCAGCACGGTGCCGCGGTGCATCAACGAGATGCGGTCACAGCGTTCGGCCTCGTTCATGAAGTGCGTGGACACGAAGATGGTTACGTGCTCTTCGCGCGACAGCTTGGCCAGCTGGCGCCAGAACATGTCACGTGCGGCCGGGTCCACGCCCGAGGTGGGTTCGTCCAGGATCAGCACCTCGGGGCGGTGCAGGCACGCGGCAGCCAGTTGCAGACGCTGGCGCATGCCCAGTGAGAGCTGCATGGGCTTGGCGTCAGCATGGTCGACCAGATCAAAGCGCCGCAGGCCATCTTCGATGGCGGCTTCGGCGGCCGCGCCTTCCAACTGGTAAAGCCTGGCGTGCAGCGTCAGGTTCTGGCGCACGCTCAGCTCTTCGTACAGCGAGAAGGCCTGCGACATATAGCCCACCCGCATGCGCGTGCTCAAGTCATGGGCATCGATGGGCTGGCCCAGCAACATGGCCTCGCCTTCGCTGATGTCCAGCAAGCCCGTCAGCATCTTCATTGTGGTGGTCTTGCCGCAGCCGTTGGAGCCCAGAAAGCCGAAGATCTCGCCTCGCTCGATGCGAAAGCTCACGTTGTTGACGGCAATGAAATCGCCAAAGCGCCGGGTGAGGCCTTTGGCTTCGATGGCGGGTGGCCCTTCCGTGGCTTCGCGTGGCGGGATCACCAGTGCCTCACCACTGCCGCGCTTGTCGGGGGGCAGCATGGCGATGTAGGCCGCCTCCAGCGTCTTTTCGGGCGTGCGTGCCAGCACAGCCTGCGTATCGTCGAAGACCAGGATGCGGCCTTCGTCCATCGCGACCAGGTATTCAAAGCGCTCGGCTTCTTCCATATAGGCGGTGGCCACTATCACCGTCATGCCTGGGCGTTCCCGGCGCAAGGTTTCCACCAAGGACCAGAACTGGCGACGCGACAAGGGGTCCACGCCCGTGGTGGGCTCGTCCAGGATCAGCAGATCCGGGTCATGCACCAGCGAGCAACACAAGCCGAGCTTCTGCTTCATGCCGCCCGACAACTTGCCGGCCGGCCTGTCGCGGAAAGGGGCCAGGCCCGTGGCATCCATCAGGCGCTGGATGCGGGCTTCGCGCTCCGCTGCGCCCTGGCCAAAGAGCCTGGCGAAGAAGTCGATGTTCTCGGCCACGGACAGGGTGGGGTAGAGGTTGCGGCCCAGGCCCTGGGGCATGAAGGCCACACGTGGCGCCAGTTGCGCCCGGTTGTCGGCCTGGGCGATGTCCAGCCCGAGCACCTCGACCTGGCCATGCTGAAGGCGCTTGACGCCTGCGATGATGGCCAGCAGCGTGGACTTGCCCACGCCATCGGGCCCGACCAGGCCGATGGTCTTGCCCGCGGGCAAAGCCAGGTTGACGTGGTCCATGGCGCGTGTGGCGCCATAGGTGTGGCCCAGATCCGTGATGCGCACGGCCAGATCCTGGCGGGCATCCACGGTGGGGGCGGCTTGAGGCCGGGTCATGTTGCTGGCCTCGTGTCAGTTCTTCGCAGTGTCCACCGGCGGCAGCTTGACGGCCAGGTTGTCCGGCCACTTCACCGACTTGTCGGCGCGCACAAAGCCATAACCTGTCAGGCCCGCCTTCACGTAGGACGCGTACTGCATGGCCACCTCGGTGGGCACCTTGAGTTTGACGCGGTAGACCAGCTTGTCACGCTCGGAGGTCGTCTCCACATACTTGGGCGTGAACTGCGCCTCAGCCGCCACGAACGACACGCGCGCGGGAATGGTGAACTGTGTGGCCGCATCCAGCACGATGCGGGCCTCGTCGCCCACCTGCAGCTTGCCGGCGATCGAGGTGGGCAGGAACACCGTCATGTGCACATTGGAGGTGTCCAGCAGCGTCGCCACGCGCCCGCCGGACGGGATCACCGAGCCGGGTTCGACCACGCGGTATTCGATGCGGCCATTGACCGGCGCGCGCAGGCTCATGTCTTCAATGGCGATGTCCAGCCGCTTCATCTGCGCTTCGGCTTCGGACCGTGCCGCCGTGGCCTCGCCAATGGCCGCAGTGGCCACCTGCACACCGGCATTCTCGCCATCGCGCTGCGCTTGCCTGCGCTCGACTTCGGCACCAGATACGAGCGCGTCCTGCTTCAGCTTCGTGGTGTGATCCAGCTCCAGCTGCGCGATGCGGGCCTGCACCTTGCGGACCTCGGTCTCGGCGGACGCACGCGCCATGGCCTGGCTGGCACGCTGGCGAGCGGCCTCCACGGCGGCGCGTTGTGCGACCAGCTCGGTGCTGTCCTGTCGTGCGATCAAATCGCCTGCCTTGACCAGATCCCCTTCGTTGACCGGCAGTTCAATGATGCGCCCAGGGTATTTGGCGGCGATCTCGATGCGTTCGACCTCCAGCCGGCCATTGCTGCGGATCAGGCCTGCGGGGATCGGGTCGCGGTGGCTGTTGACCCACCAGGCCACGCCGCCCGCGGCACAGATGACAGCGGCCAGGATCAGCCAGGGGGTGGTTTTCTTGCTCATGGCGTGGAAGACAGGTTGGCGGCGCTCAGCAACTGGGCGCGAAGCGTCGGTGTGAGTACGTCCAGCAATTGCTCGACGCGCTGAGGGGTGATGGCGTCCCAGTCGAGCCGGCGCATCAGCACCGAGTCTGCAAGACGCAGGCAGATGAATTGATGAATCAGAAAAAAAGACAGGGTGCGCACATGAAAGTCCTCAGGGGCGCGTTGCATGATGCGCGCCAGCACCTGGTTGAGGCAGCACTGCACGGGCTCGACCACCTGTGCAAACACGCGCTCGAAGGCTTCACCGTGCTCGGCCTGCGCCCGCAGGAAGAACTGCACCCAGCTGGCGGGCACCTTGTCGGCCAGCAGCAAACGCGTTTCGTCCAACAGGAAGCTGACCATCAGATCGATCAGGCCCGGTGTGTCCGGCGTCTGTGCACTCTGTTCACGCAGCCTGGCCAGTGGTGCTGCCTGCGCCTGTTCGATGAAACTGGCCAGATGCCCGGCTGCCTGGGCGTACAGATCTTCCTTGGTGCCGAAGTAATAAGGAATGGCACCCAGGTTCATGGACGCCGCCTGCGCGATCATCCGTGTCGTGGTGGCGTCAAAGCCATGCCGGCCAAAGAGATCCAGCGCAGCCAGGATCATGCGCTCGCGTGCGTGAGCGCCTCGGCTGGCTTCTGTGGATCGCGGGGAGGGCATGGCCGGTGCGCGCTGAGTGGCGTCTCATGGATCTTGAGTTCAGTCGATCGTATGACTTTTGCATGACGCGAGTTTGATTCGGGTCAAGCTACTTCATGAAGTGATGGTGCGGCGCAGCATGAATGTGGCACCTTCACCGAAAGAGGCCAGCTTGGCCTCGCTGATCTGGTTCGCCGTGCCCCCGACCGGCTCGAAGCCGTGGCGGCGCCAGAAGGGCACGGAGCCCTGCACCGCAATCAGGCCCATGGCCCCCAGTCCCAGCGCCTGCGCCAGCTCGGTTGCCCTCTGCAGCATCAAGCTGGCCAGCCCGGTACCACGTGCATCGGGGTGGATCGCCAGGTCATGCAGGTATAGCCAGTTCGGGTCGGCTGGCCTAGTCCAATCGGGTGAATGCAGCGCGGGCAGCAGATCCCCCTCGATGGGTAGGCAAACCAGATACGCCAGCAGGCCAGAGGGCCCCGGCATGACCCAGCAACTCTCCGGGGCCGCCAGCAACTTGGACGCAAAAGATGCTTTCGGTTCGTTAAATTCAAGGCCGTAGCAGGTGGTTTGCAGGCTGATGACGGCATCCAGATCACCCTCCAGCATGAGGCGGGGTGACTGGTTGATGGGCATCAAAGGCTTCATGGGATTCGGCAAAGTGATGGAACGGGGTATGCGCCAGGCGTGCTGGCATGCCAGATGGCCCTCATCTACCGGGGGATGGTGGAATCCCGAATCAGGGTGGTACTTTTTACGTCAATGCTTACCCTGAGTTTGATGCTTTTGGGCCTCCTTTGAGGCCCTTGGATCCCCGAAGCAGGGGGGGTAGGAAAATCGGCGCGCAGGCAACATTAATCGCACATCAACACCGCTTCGCTCAATAGCAGCAAGCAACACCACTAGGAGCATCGAAATGCAAAAAGCCCTGTCGTTCCGCTCGATCGCTGTCGCAACCGCACTGGTCGCTGCCGGCGCGTCGGCTCACGCCAACCTGACCATCCCCGCCAACAGCCTGGTTGCCAACTCCGTTCAAGCCTTCTCGCAAGAATCCCTGGACGCCTTTGAAGTGGGCGGCGTGACCGTGACCCCCCTGGGCAACGCCACCGCTGTGGACGGCGTGGCTGGCGCCTTCAGCTTCCCCATCACCTCGATCACCATCAACAACCAGCTGAAGATCGCTTCTGGCGACGCCAAGGGCTCTGCGCTGGAAATCTCGCGTATCGCCCGTAACGTGGGCAAGGTCGGCGTCACGGTGGCCAACTTCACCATCAACTACACCACCAAGCAAGTGCTGGCTGACACCACCCCCCTGGGCGGCACCACGACCAAGCAAGCTCCCCTGTACAACTTCAACGTTGCTACGCCCCTGGGCATCAAGTACAAGTTCCCTCTGACCATCACTGGCCACGAAGTGCTGGACCAGCTGACCCTGACGCCTGAAATGAACGCCACGATGAAGTCTGCGCTGGCCCTGACGCCTGTTTTGGCCGCCGCGCTGGATTCCATCACCACCTTCGGCACGCTGACCCAGGACATCCTGGTCAAGCTGCGCGCCAAGCCCGTGTCGACCACGCTGTACGTGCCCCAGTAATTCTCGATCAATCGGATCACGTGGCAGGGGCTCTCCCCCTGCCTCTCTCTCGAGAAGCTCTTTGAGTCCTGCAAACGGTTGTATGGTTTGCAGGACTTGTTTTTTGGCAACGCCGATGGCGTGCGACGCCATGCGTCGGCTTGTTGGTGCAGACTGCGGGCATTCGGGTGCATGTTCGTAGAGGTTTCCCAAAGATGATCACGTATCAACGTTCTAAATCCTGGCAAATGGCGGCTGCGGGGCTGGCGATCGCGGTCGCTGGTGGTGCTACTTATTGGTGGTTTGGACAGAAGGATGGCGACAACCATGACGGTGTCGTGCTGGCCGATCACAAAGGGGCGCCCTCTGGTTGGCTGCAGCCAGGCGTGGGCAATGACGACCCGGTCGCGGCGCTCAAGCCCGCTGTGGCGTCCGATGGCCGCCCCTCCGACATCCAGCCAGATGACTGGACCATCCTCAACCAGGTGCTCGACAAGATGGGCGCACAGAAGTCCGAGGCGACGCGCATCGTGGGTTACCTGCGCTACCAGCACACCTTCGAGACCTGGCAAACCCTGGATGAAACCAAGGACGCCAAGAAGCGTCAGCGCATGGCGCAGGCCTTGCTGAGCGAGCTGCCAGATCGTCTGGCCGGTGGTGAATTCACGCCCATTGAAGCCAATCTGATGAGTGCGGTCCTGCTGGCCGACGTCGAGACAGACGAGGCCAGGCGCAACCAGCGCCTGGAAGAGCAGCAGGCCAAGCTCAACGCCATCATGCCGATGAGCGAAGACGAGCAGCAGATGCAGGCCAAGAACCGCCAGATCGAACTCAAACGCCGGCAGGCCACGGCTTTTGCCGAATGGCAGGCCAAGACCAATCCGGCCGAGCGCACCCAGGCCAAGCTGGAGCAAGCGATGGAAGAGGTCCGCCGCGCCTACAACAGCGGTGAGTTCTGAGCATCGGGTGCAACCTGATTGGGTTAGGTATTTGTGCTGGGTGCTTGGTAGAACCCCTGAGAAAACCCCCGCAAACATGCTAGGTGGCAACCCTAGGTTTGCGGGTTTTCTTCACGCTTTTCGTCACCCTTCCCCCCGAGGCGAGGGGGCTTGGGGAAAACGCGGGTGGGGCACCATTCTTACTACACCAACACGCCTTGCACGACGCAAGCAAACCGACCCGATTAGGAGTTCTCGAGATGCGTTTTTCTACCCTGTCCCTGCGCTCTGTTTCCATCGCAGCAGCGCTGGTTGCCGCCACGGCTTCGGCTCACGCCAGCCTGACGATCCCCACCAACGCGCTCGTGGCCAACTCGGTGCAGAAGTTCTCTTCCCTGGCCATGGATGCTTTCGGCCTGCAGGCCGTGTCGGTCAGCGCGCTGGGTAACGCCACGGCCGTGGGCGACGCCGGTGACACCTTCAACCTGCCTATCACCACGATCACCATCGGCTCCGGCCTGAAGATCGAAAAGGGTGATGCACGTGGTTCCGCTCTGCAGTTCGGCCGCACCTTCAAGGGCGTGGATTACGCTGTCACGCTGGCCAACTTCACCATCAACTACGTGAGCAAGCAAGTGCTGGCCGACGTGTCCATCAAAGGCACCGCTTCCACCACCGCCAGCCGCGTGGTTCAGCAAGCCATCTACAACTACAACACCGAGGCCCCCCTGGGCATCAAGTACAAGTTCCCCCTGACCATCACGGCTCACGAGGTGCTGGACAAGCTGTTCCTGACGGAAGAAACCAAGGACTCCTTCATGCTCGGCCTGAAGTTGCCTTCGTACAACCGCGCTGTGCTGGACGATACCGACTTCGGCACCCTGACGCAGGACATCGTCGTCAAGTTCCGCAGCAAGCCTGTGTCGATGACGCCCTACGTGCCCGCTCCCTGAATCGAATCGAGATTGATCTCTCCTTGTGCGTGCAACGCACCTGACTGAGTTCAGGTCGCCGAGCACGTTTCCCCTGCGTGGGGTGCAGCCTGCAGAATCCGGGTCTTCAAGCCTGGTGTTCTGCAGGCTGTTTTGTTTTGCGATAGTTTACGAAGCGGCAAGGCTGTTCTTGTCAGCCCCGGTGCTGCCGGGGGCGTTGTGGATTGCAGGCTTGTTGCCGGCGCCGCGAGGTATCGACCACGCGGGGCACCGTACTAGGGGTGTTGATGTCTTCTGTGAACTGGATTTGGCGCATGGCCCGTCGCTTCGGCGTGGTGGCGTTGTCGCTGGGGCTCACCGCTGGTCTGGGCGTGCCGCTGCCGGCTTGTGCCGCCAGCGAGGCCCGTATCCCGACCCTGGAGGGCCAGCAGTTCGAGCGCACCATGGGGCTGGCTGACCGCAACTTGCGTCTCAATGGCCTTGGCTTGCGCGGCGTGGCCTGGGTCAAGGCCTTCGTCGCTGGCTTGTACTTGTCTGCGCCGAGCAAGGATGCCGCCCAGATTCTGGCCATGCCTGGGCCCAAGCGGATTCGGCTCAAGATCATGCTCAACGCACCCAGTCATGAATTGACCCGCTCCCTGGTCGGTCGCATCGAGGACCATGAGTCGCAGGCCGTGCGCGACAGGCTGGGTGATCGCCTCACTGGGCTGGCGTCCCTGATCGACAGCGTGGGCGACCTCAAGCCCGGCGATACGCTGGATCTCGACTTCATTCCCGACAAGGGTGTCAGCCTGCGCCTCAATGACAAGGTGGTGGGCCAACCCGTCTCTGGCGACGACCTCTACCGCTGCGTGCTCAAGATTTTTGTAGGCGACCACCCGGTGGACCGTCGCATGAAGGAAGGCCTGCTGCGTGGTGGCTACTGACTTGGTGACAGACCCCCACCTGGATCGCTTTGTCGATGCCATCTGGCTGGAAGATGGCCTGAGCGCCAACACCCTGGCGGCCTACCGGCGCGATCTGCAAGGGCTCGGTGCCTGGTTGCTTGAACACGCAGAGGGGCGTTCGCTGGTGCATGCCCGCGAGACTGACCTGCAGGGGTACGCCGCCGCACGGCATGCCGGCTCACGGCCGTCATCCGCGGGAAGGCGCCTGAGCGTGTTCCGCCGCTTCTACCGCTGGGCCCTGCGAGAAGGGCTGTGCGCGGCTGATCCCACGGTGCGCATGGATGCACCCCGGCAGCGCATGCGCCTGCCCGGCACCTTGAGCGAACATCAGGTCGAGGCCTTGCTGGCTGCCCCCGACATCCATGAGCCGCTGGGCCTGCGGGACAGGGCGATGCTGGAATTGCTCTACGCCAGTGGCCTGCGCGTCAGTGAGCTGGTCGAGCTGAAATCCGTCCATGTCGGGCTGAACGAAGGGGTGTTGCGCATCATGGGCAAGGGCAGCAAGGAGCGGCTGGTGCCCTTTGGTGCCGAGGCCGGCGAGTGGTTGCAACGTTATCTGGACAAGGGCCGGCACATGATCCTGGGTAGTCAGGTCAGCGATGCCTTGTTTGTCACCGGCCGAGGTGGCCCCATGACGCGGCAGATGTTCTGGAAGCTCATCAAGAAATACGCCGTGCTGGCAGGCATCACCCAGCCGTTGTCGCCGCACACCTTGCGTCACGCCTTTGCCACGCACCTGCTCAACCACGGCGCCGATCTGCGCGTGGTGCAGATGCTGCTGGGGCATGCGGACATTTCCACCACGCAGGTCTACACCCATGTGGCGCGTGAGCGTTTGCGGCAGTTGCACGCGCGGCACCACCCGCGCGGCTGAGCAATTCAGTCCACCCCGAGCAGAAAGGCGAGTTCCTCGTCCGTGAAGCCCGCGGCCTTGCGCGCGGCTTCGTTGAAGGGTGGGCGCAGGCGAGGGGCCTCGTAGCGTTGCACCAGTTGCGGGTAGAGCGAGACGGCGTCTTCGCCCCGCGCCTGGCACAGGTGGTGAAACCAGCGGTTGCCGATGGCCACGTGCCCCACCTCGTCGCGCAGGATGATGTCCAGAATCTCGACCGCCCGTTGATCGCCCGCTCTGGTCAGCTTGTCCTGGATGAGCGGGGTGGCATCCAGCCCGCGGGCCTCCAGGGTGCGGGGCACCAGGGCCATGCGCGCCAGGATGTCGTCCTTGGTCTTGTCGCACATGGTCCAGAGGCCATCGTGGGCGTCGAAATCGCCGTAGTCGTAGCCCAGCGATTGCAGGTGCGCGCGCAGCAGATTGAAGTGCAGGGCTTCTTCGGCCGCCACCTTCAGCCAGTCACTGTAGAACGCGGCTGGCATGCCGGCAAAACGCCACACCGCGTCCAGCGCCAGGTTGATGGCATTGAACTCGATGTGGCAGATGGCGTGAAGCAGGGCCGCACGGCCTTCCAGGGTAAAGGGTGACCGAGACGGCACTTGCTTGGCTGGGACCAGCAAGGGGCGGGCAGGGCGGCCAGGCATGTGTGCGGCCTGCTCGGGCGTCAAGGCCAATGGCGCCTGTCGATCGGCTTCACTCAGCCAAGGGCCCGTGGCGCCTTGCAGGGCCTCCTGGCAGGCCAGCGCTGCCAGGGCTTTGTCTTGCGGATCACAGATCAGCAGGATCTGCAGGGCTTGGTCTCTCAGGCTCATGCCCGTATTGTGCGGTGAGCCTGCGATGCCCCAGCGATGCCCATGCAATCGCCCGCTGAAGGCCTCGCGATCTGCTGCCCTTGGGCGATCACTCCGCCCAGGTCATCCAGCCCATATTGGCCGACACCAGGATGAAGATGCCAAAGGCAATGCGGTACCAGGCAAAGGGCACGAAGTTGTGGCTGGACACATAACGGATCAGCCAGCGCACGCACAACCAGGCCGATACAAACGCGAAGACCAGGCCCACGCTGAACAAGGGCAGGTCATTCACCGACAGCAGCGCACGTTCCTTGTACAGGCTGTACACGCCAGCGCCGATCAGCGTCGGGATGCCCAGGAAAAAGCTGAAGTCGGTGGCCGCCTTGCGCGACAGCCCCATCAGCATGCCGCCAATGATGGTGGCACCGGAGCGGCTGGTGCCGGGTATCAAGGCCAGGCACTGGATCACGCCCACCTTGAAGGCGTCCATCAGGCTCATGTCGTCCACCGTCTGCACACGTTGCTGCGGGCGTTGGGCTGCAAAGCGCTCCGCAATCAGGATGATCACGCCCCCCAGGATGAAGGTCGTGGCGACCACAGTGGCGGTGAAGAAATGCGCCTTGATCGCCTTGCCAACGGCCAGGCCCATGACCACGGCTGGCAAAAAGCCGACGAACACATTCAGGGCAAAGCGCTGGGCCTTGGGGTCAGAGAACAGGCCGGTTACCGTGTCCTTGACGCGTTGCAGGTAGACCAGGATCACGGCGAAGATGGCGCCCGTCTGGATCGCGATCTCGAAGACCTTGGCCTTGTCGGCGCCGGTGCTGCGCGCAAAGTCCAGCAGGGAGTCCGCCAGGATCAGATGGCCAGTACTCGAGATGGGCAGGAACTCGGTGAGACCTTCCACAATGCCCATCAGGGCAGACTTCATGAACAGCACGATATCCACGTTCGACTTCCCGCTAGCGTCAATTGGTGCGGCATCTTAGGACAGCGTGGCGCAGCGATTAGCCGACCCCGCCCCAGGGACAGGGGGGCTTGTCTAAACTGCGCCACATGTCTGCAGCTTTGAATCCCCACCCTTTACAGAACTTTGCCTGGTCGCCCGACGCTGGCCATTGGCTCAACCGCTTCGTGCAACTGAGCGAGCAGACGCAAGCCCGATGCCAGGTGCCGCTGGGCGTCAACTGGCAGGGTGACCCTTTGCCCATGCCTCGCTGGGTGGCGGTGAACCAGGCGCTGGCCTGCGACATGGGCTGGCCCGAGGGGTGGCATCTGGGTGACGCGGATGGTGCGGCACAGCCGGCGCTGTCGGTGTTCAGCGGCAACGGCGTCTGGCCCGGCATGTCGCCTTTCACGTCCGTGTACAGCGGGCACCAGTTCGGCGTGTGGGCCGGGCAGTTGGGGGATGGCCGTGCCTTGCTGCTGGGCGAGATCGATTCGCCGATGGGGCCCCAGGAGATCCAGCTCAAGGGCGCCGGGGCCACGCCTTATTCGAGGCGCGCGGACGGTCGTGCGGTGCTGCGCTCATCCATTCGCGAGTACCTGTGCAGCGAGGCCATGCACGGGCTGGGCGTGCCCACCACGCGGGCACTGAGCCTGGTGGCGTCGCCCCAGCCGGTGCGGCGCGAGACGGTTGAAACCGCGGCCGTGGTGGCCCGTGTGGCGCCCAGCTTCATCCGCTTCGGGCACTTCGAGCACTTTGCCCACAGCGGTGAGCCTGGGCACCTGGACGCCTTGCAGGCCCTGGTGGACTTCGTGGTCGAGCACCATTACCCGCAAATGGCCGACAAGCCTCATCGTGCCTTGGCCTTGCTGGGTGCCGTGGTGGCGCGCACCGCCGAGCTGATGGCGCACTGGCAGTCTGTTGGGTTTTGCCATGGCGTGATGAACACGGACAACATGTCCATCCTGGGGCTGACCATCGACTACGGCCCCTTCGGTTTTCTGGATGCCTTCGACCCCAATCACATCTGCAACCACTCCGATGACCATGGGCGTTACTCATGGAACAACCAGCCCCAGATCGGCTACTGGAACCTGCGTGCATTGGCCCAGGGCTTGTTGCCCCTGATCCCTGAGGCCAAGGATGACACCCAGTTGGTCATCGACGTGCTGCAAACCTACGAGCAACGCTTCCCGCAGGCCATGCGGGCCCGCTGGCGCGCCAAGCTGGGCTTGCTGACCGAGCAGGAGGGCGATGGCGAGCTGGCCGTGGCCTTGCTGCAGACCATGGCGGCCAGCAAGGCGGACTTCACCATCACCTTTCGCCGCTTGTGCGACTACCGGGCTGACGTGTCACCAGATCACGCCGCCAATGCACCGGTGCGCGATCTGTTCATGGACCGTAACGCCTTTGATACCTGGGCGCAGCGTTATGCCGCACGGCTTCAGGCCGAAGGCAGTGTGGATGCCGAGCGCGCGCAACGCATGCGCCGGGTCAACCCGGTCTACGTCTTGCGCAATCACATGGCGGAGTTGGCCATCCAGCGTGCGCAAAAGGGGGACTACAGTGAGGTGCAGCGCTTGCATCAGCTTCTGCAAAGGCCGTTCGACGAACAGCCCGGCGCCGAGGCTGACGCAGGTTTTCCGCCCGAATGGGCCCAGGCCATCGAGGTGTCTTGTTCATCATGAGCGATTACAAAGTCAAAAAGACGGATGCCGAGTGGCGTGAGCAGCTCGCCCCGATGGACTACCAGGTCACGCGCCAGGCGGCCACCGAGCGGGCCTTCACCGGGCGTTATTGGGATCACTTCGAGAACGGTGCCTACAAGTGCATCTGCTGTGGGGCCAAGCTGTTCGAGTCCGACACCAAGTTCGATGCGGGCTGCGGCTGGCCCAGTTATTACCAGCCCGCTCAGGACGGCATCATCGAGCGCGTCATGGACCACAGTCATGGCATGGTCCGCGTGGAGGTGCGTTGCCAGAACTGTGGCGCGCACCTGGGGCATGTCTTCGACGATGGCCCTCACCCCACGGGTGAGCGCTTCTGCATCAACTCTGCCGCGCTAGACTTCGTGCCGCGCGACGCTTGATCGCGGTAACCCGCGGCCCCGTGCATGGGCTGCCATCGTCATGAAGATTTTTTTCGACCTGCTGCCCATCATCCTGTTCTTCGCCAGCTTCAAATGGGCTGAAGGGCACAAGGCACAAGCTGCCCTGTGGATGAACCAGTACCTGGGCTTTGCCGTGTCCGGCGGCACAGTGGGCGTCACCGAGGCGCCGGTGCTGCTGGCCACCGTGGTGGTCATCGTGATGACGCTGCTGCAGATCGTGGTGCTCAAGGCGCTGCGCAAGCCCGTGGACAAGATGCTCTGGGCGGGCCTGGTGATCGTGGTCGTGCTGGGTGGCCTGACCCTGTGGTTCCACGACGAGACCTTCATCAAATGGAAGCCCACCGTCATCTACTGGCTGATGGCCGGCGGCTTCTTTGTCACCGAGATCGTGCTGGGCCGCAAGATGCTGGCGCAGATGATGGGCGGGCAGATCGATGCCCCCGACACCGTCTGGCGAAACCTGGGCTGGGCCTGGGTGCTGTTCTTCGTGGGGATGGGCGTGCTCAACCTGTGGGTGGCGTTCAACTTCCCGCTGGACACCTGGGTGAACTTCAAGATGTGGGGCAGCCTGGGCCTCACCCTGGGATTTACCCTGGCGCAGGGCCTGTATCTGGGGCGCCACATGGTGCCCGAGAAGGCCGGTGAATCAGACTGAACTTATTGTCACGAAAGGGCTCCATCATGAGCAGTGCCTCCATCACCGCCAGCCAGCTGGAAGCCGCGCTGTGCAAGGCTTTGCAACCCGAAGCCTGCACCGTGACGGACGACAGCGCGCAGCACGCGGGGCATGCAGGCGCCAATGGCACGGGCTTTGGCACGCACTTTTCGGTGCATGTCCGGGCCCGTTGCTTCAACGGTTTGTCACACGTTCAGCGTCATCGGCTTGTGTATGATGCCCTGCGCGATTTGATTGCCCAGGGTGTTCATGCGCTGGTCATCAAAGCCGAGCCCGTCTGAATCTTTCTTAAAAGCTTTATCTGCTCACCATGAAGACTTCTCGTATCGCCAAGGCAGCCATGCTGGCCGTGTCGCTCTCGCTGGCTGCTCCGCTGGCGTTCGCGCAAAACATCGCAACCGTCAATGGCAAGGCCGTGCCCAAGGCACGCGTGGACGCCATGCTCGAACAGATCCTCAAGCAACAGCAGCCTGGCCAGCCCGCCACGCCCAAGACGCCTGAGCTGGAGCAGAAGGTCAAGGACGAAATCGTGCTGCGCGAAATCTTCCTGCAGGAAGCCGAGCGCCGTGGCCTGCAGGGCACCGCCGACTACAAGACCCAGATGGAGTTTGCCCGCCAGTCCATCCTGATCCGCGCGCTGTTCCAGGACTTCGAAAAGAAGAACCCCACGACCGACGCTGAAGCCAAGGCCGAGTACGACAAGATCAAGGCTGCCAACGGTGACAAGGAATACCGGGCTCGCCACATCCTGGTCGAGAAGGAAGAAGACGCCAAGGCCCTGATCGCTCAGATCAAGGCTGGTGCCAAGTTCGAAGACCTGGCCAAGAAGAACTCCAAGGACCCTGGCTCCGCCGAAAACGGTGGCGATCTGGATTGGGCCAACCCCGGCAACTACGTGCCTGAGTTCTCGCAAGCCCTGACCAAGCTGCAAAAGGGCCAGATGACCGACACCCCGGTCAAGTCGCAGTTCGGCTACCACATCATCAAGCTGGAAGATGTGCGCGAGACGAAGTTCCCCAGCTTCGACGAAGTCAAGGGCCAGATCATCCAGCGCCTGAACCAGGCCAAGCTGGCCAAGTTCCGCGAAGAGCTGAAGGGCAAGGCCAAGACGGACTACAAGTTCGGCAACTGATCTGACTGGCGCCCAAGAAAAAGCCTGCACCGATGTGCAGGCTTTTTTCATTTGGCTTTGCTGCGGTTCAGGCCTTCTTGCGGAAGACCAGATCCCACACGCCATGGCCCAGGCGCAGGCCTCGGTTCTCGAACTTGGTCAGCGGCCGGTAGGCGGGCTTGTCTGCGAAGCCTGATGCGGTGTTGACCAGCTCAGGATTGGCGCCAAGCACTTCCAGCATCTGCTGGGCATAGGGCTCCCAGTCGGTGGCGCAGTGCAGATAGCCACCGGGTGCCACGCGGGTCAGCAGTTTGGCCACAAACGGTGCCTGGATGAGCCGGCGCTTGTTGTGCTTCTTCTTGTGCCACGGGTCGGGGAAGAAAATGTGCACGCCAGCCAGCGAGTTCGGCGCGATCATGTGTTCCAGCACTTCAACCGCATCGTGGCGGACCAGGCGCAGGTTGTTCAAACCCATCTCGCCGATGTGCTTGAGCAGGGCGCCGACGCCTGGTTCATGCACTTCACAGCCGATGAAATCCGTGCCTGGCAAGGCTTGGGCAATCTTGGCCGTGGCGTCACCCATGCCGAAGCCGATTTCCAGCACGACCGGGGCTTGACGGCCAAAGGTCGCGGCGAAGTCCATGGGTTGAGCTGTGTAGGGCAGCACAAAGCGTGGGCCCAGTTCCGTCAGCGCACGTGCCTGGCCTTCGGTGGTGCGGCCTGCTCGCATCACATAACTGCGGATGGCTCGAGGGTGTGCCGGGCCGGCCTCGGCGACTTCAGTGGTGGCGTCTGCCGGTGGGGTGGTGGGGTCGCTGCTGGACATGCGCAAATCGGGTTCGAAAACAAGTCAAGGGCGAGAGTGTGCCTGAAGTCTTGACGTTCTCGTGCACCAGCTGCCTATGTGATTTATGCACGCTTGCATATTTTTCAGATTGCCCTTTCCCCTCATATATGGATTGATCGGGCCCTGTGCGTATTTCACGAGCGTTGCTTTTAATTGCAATTGATGGGGGTCTTCGCTAGGTATGGATGCCACCTGTTCAAGGGGAACCGATGCATGATTGATCCAACAGACACGCATTCGAGGAGTTATTCTCGTGAACACCATCAAATACTCGTTTAAGGCCGCCGGCATTGCTGCCGTCACCACCTTGGCCATGTCCACCTCGGCGCAGGCCTTGACGCTGGACACTACCTTCCTGCAGGCCAACTCTGTGTTTGCACTTTCGCAAGACGCGATGGACGCCATGGGTGCTGCCAGCACCAGCATGTCAGCGTTGGGCAATGCCACGGCAGCGAATTCAAGCTCCACGGCATTCAACTTGCCAGTGACCAAGGTGGATGTTTCGCTGGGCCTGCCACCGTTCTCGCCGCTGGTTTCGCCCAACTGGGGTGATGCAACCGGCTCCGCGTTGGCTATTACCCGCGGCTCACGGTCGGTGGTATTGGCCAATTTCGTGATCGATTACTCAAAGGACCTCGTTCTGGCCGATATTACGGCCAACGGCATCACGACCAAGAATACCTCCCTGTATTCATTCACGGCCACCGATTTGAAAATCGGGCTCAACGGCTTGACACTCAATATGCACCAGCAATTGAGCAACCTGGTATTTACCGATACGGCCCTGACGTCCTTCACATCGGGTTTGAACCTGAGCAAGGCACTGCTCACGCCACTCAAGACCATGGACTTCGGCACCATCACGATCGACATCAATGGTGCGCTGCGCTCGCCGGTCAATGCCACGCCCTACACGGCGGCCGTGCCTGAGGCGCCTCCCGCTGCGATGCTGGGCCTGGGGCTCTGCGGCATCGCAGTGGTCGCTCGTCGCAAGATGAAGGCCTGAAAACGACAGCCTGGAAAGCACCCGCCTGGCTTGGGGTAAACTGCGCAGCCATCGCGGGTGTCGTTCAATGGTAGGACTCTTGCTTCCCAAGCAAATAACGTGGGTTCGATTCCCATCACCCGCTCCAGATGCCAAAAGGCCGGTCAACTGACCGGCCTTTTTTCCGTCCATGACGCGCTCGTGTCGCTACCTCATTGGTTCAGGTATTCGCGCTTGTACAGACGCGGCAGGAAGTAGGGCAGCATCTGGAACTCGCGCAGCGCGTGGGAGCCCAGGTCGTCGTTGAAGGTGGGGTTGATGATGAGCGCCAGCGCCGTGTTGACAAAAGTGCTGGTCAGGATCACGCCATCGCCGCCGGCGTTCGGGCGCCATTGGTGCACCAGCGCGTTGCTGGGCAGGATGCCGGCGAGCAGTGTCAAGTCAGTTCGGGCATAGAAATAGGCCGGGTCGATGATGTCGGCCGGAGGTGCAATGGCCTTGGGGTCGGCGCCGGTGATGTTGAGTGTCATCGTGTGCTTGCCGATGTATTCCTTGGCTTTTTGCACGGCACCCACGTCGTACTGCAGGTCCGGGCTGTTGGGCGGCACCGTCCACTCGAAGGACACGTGATCGATCGGTTGCCACAGGCGGTAGCGGGCCGTGTTGCCGATGTGGTCCCACCACCAGGACAGCATCTGCGAGTCGATGCCCTTGATCTCCTGCACGATGGTCAGTTTCATGTTCAGGTTCTTGTCGATCGGGCCGGCGCTGTAGTAGCCGCGCTTTTTGAGCACCGCATTGAAGTAGCGCGTGTTGAGCGCATCCATCAGGTTGGGCTGCAGCCCGGCCAGCGTCTTGCGAACATGCGCCACATAGGCTTGGGCCAAGGCCGGGTCCGCTGCCATCGTGGCCTGGATCGTGAACAAGCTGTCGGCGAACGTGCTGCCGACGGGGTTGTACTGGATCAGCACGGTGAACGGTGGCTTACCGTCTACCGACACGTTCTGGGCGAGAAAGCTGTAGGGTTTGCTGCCCAGGAAATTGTCGGACGCCACCCGTCCACGCATGGTCTCCGGCTCGAGGTAGGTGACCTCCAGGCAGTGCGTGGCGCCGCCAAAGGCCTCAACCGAGCGGTAGCGCGCACCTGCGGAATAGCCCAGGTGCTCTGGGCTGGAGGGCGCCTGCAACCAGGAGAAGGACTTGTTCTCGCCGTTGGCGCCCACCAAAAGCGCCTCATCCATATTGTCCCAAAGCCAGCTGAAGGCCTCGGGGCGCACCGCCTTGACGGTGAACTGCGTGTAGGCGCCGCTTGACTGTGCTTGAGCCTCGCCTGGCAGCCCTTGCGCCAGGTAGGCTGGTTGAAACAGGCTGGCGGCTGCGCCCGCGACGAGGCAGCGTGCGGCGGTGGCCAAGGGGCGGGCTAAGATCGAAAGACGATGAGGGGTCAGCATGGGGGCTCCTGTTGCGGCTCTACTCTTGTAGAGGATGTCTGAACTCTACGTTTGTAGAGTTTGGCGTGCATCATTGCAAACCCTTGGTAGACCGCCGTTGAGCGGATGTTCTGAATGGAAAGAGACCGCAAGACCGTGATCGCCGACGCCGCCATTGCCTTGTTGGCGAGCGGTGGCTCAAAGGGGTTGACGCACCGGGCTGTGGATGCACAAGCAGGCCTGCCCGCGGGGTCAACTTCGTTTTATTGCCGCACCCGTCAGGAGTTGCTGACTCTGGCGCTGCTGCGGCATGCGGCGCTCGACATGGCTGACCTGCAGGCAGACGCGCAGCGGATGTCCCGGCTTGAGTGGCGCGCGGATGATTTCATCGATCTGCTGACCGAGCGTGTGGCGGATTGGTTGTCCCCGGCCAAGCGGACTCGGTTGTTGGCCCGCTTCGAACTGTTCATGATGGCCTCGCGAGACCCGGAGCTGGCGGCCATCGTGACGCAGCAGCGGCAGCATTTCCTGGCGGCCACCGAGGTGGCGCTGAGCCGGGCCGGGGTGGCTGATCCCGCCGGCCTGGCGCCCATGGTGCTGGTGACGGTGGATGCGCTCTTGCTCGATCAGATCAGCGCCAGTGGCCCCATGCTGTCACGCGCGCAGCAGCAAGCGATGTTCAGCATGGTTCTCAACAAGGGTGGGCTGCGCTAGGCTGGCTGGTGTGCCTCGCCCGCCTGGCGCAAAAGCTTACCGGTCGAGCCCGCCCAGGCAGATGTACTTGGCCTCGACGTAGTCGTCCATGCCCTGGCGCGCGCCTTCGCGGCCCAGGCCGGATTGTTTGACGCCGCCAAACGGCACCTCGCAGGTCGAGATCAGGCCTGTGTTGACGCCCACCATGCCGTACTCCAGCCCCTCGCTGACGCGGAAGATGCGGCCCACGTCACGACTGTAGAAGTAGCTGGCCAGGCCGAATTCGGTGTTGTTGGCCAGGGCGATGGCCTCGGCTTCGGTCTCGAACTTGAAGACCGGTGCCACGGGCCCGAAGATCTCTTCGCGGGCCAGGCGCATGTCGGCCGACACATTGGCCAGCACGGTGGGTTGGTAGAAATGGCCGCCTGGGATGTCCACGCGCGCACCACCGGTCACCACCTGGGCGCCCTTGCTCAGCGCATCCGCCACCAAGGTTTCAACCTTGGTCAGTGCCTCGGCTTCGATCAGCGGGCCTTGGGTCACGCCGGCTTCAAAGCCATTGCCCACCTTCATCTGCCTGACCTTCTCTGCGAGCTTGGCCACGAAGGCGTCGTAGACGCCGGCTTGCGCATACAGGCGGTTGGCACACACGCAAGTCTGGCCGGCGTTGCGGTATTTGCTGATCATGGCGCCCTCGACGGCCGCGTCCAGATCGGCGTCATTGAAGACGATGAAGGGCGCGTTGCCCCCCAGCTCGAGCCCGAGCTTCTTGACCGTGGGCGCGCATTGCTGCATCAGGATGCGGCCGACCTCGGTCGAGCCGGTGAAGGACAGATGGCGCACCGTGTCGCTGGCGCACAAGACCTTGCCCACGGCAATGGACTGGGTTGCGTCGGCGGTGATGATGTTGAGCACCCCGGCCGGCATGCCGGCGCGCTGGGCCAGTTCGGCCACCGCCAGGGCCGACAGCGGCGTGGCCTCGGCCGGCTTGATCACCACGGGGCAGCCGGCGGCCAGGGCAGGGGCCACCTTGCGGGTGATCATGGCAATGGGAAAGTTCCAGGGCGTGATGGCCGCGCACACGCCAATGGGCTGGCGGATCACGAGGAAACGCTTGCTCGGGTCGGTGCTGGGCACGGTTTCGCCGTACACGCGTCGGGCTTCTTCGGCAAACCATTCGATGAAGCTGGCGCCGTAGCCCACTTCACCCTTGGCCTCTGCCAGGGGCTTGCCTTGCTCGGCCGTCATGATGCGGGCCAGGTCATCGGCGTGCTGATTCAACAGGTGGAACCACTTCATCATGATCGCGGCGCGGGCCTTGGCCGTCATGGCGCGCCAGGCAGGCCAGGCGCGGTTGGCTGCGTCAATGGCCGCGTTGGTTTCGGCGGCGCCCAGGTTGGGCACTTCGGCCAGCCTGGCACCGGTAGCCGGGTCGGTCACGGCAAAGCGTGTGGCACCGTCCACCCATTGGCCGTCAATCAGGGCCTGGGTCTTCAGCAGGGAAGGGTCTTGCAGGGATGCCAGCGGCGAAGTGGTGTTGCTCATCTTGTCTGTCCTCGAATCCTTTGTGGGCCCCAGGTCCAACACGGGGTGGCCCGTTGCGAACGGCGTTGAAACGGGTCTGGTTTGATTCGCCATGATAGGGCGCCTCAAACCTATAATCTCGGGTTCCGCCCGTCTGCGCGCATGCGGTGGCTCGCACCCGCCACAAGCACCGCCCAGACTAAGGCAGCCCGACATCTGATTCGAGCGACAAGCAGAAAGCCCTCATGAAAGCCGCTGATATCCGCAAGACCTTCCTGGAGTACTTCCAGTCCAAGGGCCACACCATCGTGGCGTCCAGCCCCGTTGTGCCGGGTGATGACCCGACCCTGCTGTTCACCAATGCGGGTATGAACCAGTTCAAGGACGTGTTCCTGGGCTTTGACAAGCGCCCCTACAGCCGCGCCACCACCTCGCAGAAGTGCATCCGCGCGGGCGGCAAGCACAACGACCTGGACAACGTCGGCTACACGGCGCGTCACCACACCTTCTTCGAGATGCTGGGCAACTTCTCGTTTGGTGACTACTTCAAGCACGATGCCATCAGCTTCGCCTGGGAACTGCTGACCGAGAAGTTCAAGCTGCCCAAGGACAAGCTGTGGGTCACCGTCTATCAGGAAGACGACGAGGCTTACGAAATCTGGAACAATGTGGTGGGCGTGCCCGCCGAGCGCATCGTGCGCATCGGCGACAACAAGGGCGGCCGCTACATGTCCGACAACTTCTGGATGATGGGCGACACCGGCCCTTGCGGCCCTTGCACCGAGATCTTCTACGACCACGGCCCCGAGATTGCCGGCGGCCCTCCCGGTAGCCCTGATGAAGACGGTGACCGCTACATCGAGATCTGGAACAACGTCTTCATGCAGTTCAACCGCACCGAAGACGGCGTGATGCACCCGCTGCCCAAGCCATCGGTGGACACCGGCATGGGGCTGGAGCGCATTGCCACGGTGCTGCAAGGCAAGCACAGCAACTACGAGATCGACCTGTTCCAGGCGCTGCTGGCCGCGGCCAAGACGGCGGTGGACGCCGCTGGTGGTGGCGACGTGGATGCGTCCAGCCCCAGCCTGAAGGTGATCGCCGACCACATCCGCGCCTGCTCGTTCACGGTGGCCGATGGCGTCATCCCCAGCAACGAAGGTCGCGGCTACGTGCTGCGCCGCATCACCCGCCGCGCCATCCGCCACGGCTACAAGCTGGGCGCCCGTACCCCCTTCTTCCACAAGCTGGTGTCGGCCCTGGTTGAGCAGATGGGCGATGCTTACCCTGAGCTGCGCCAGAACGAAAAGCGCATCACCGATGTGCTGAAGACCGAAGAAGAACGCTTCTTCCAGACCATTGCCCACGGCATGGAAATCCTGGAAGGCGCGCTGGCATCGGGCGCCAAGCAGGTGGATGGCGAAACCGCCTTCAAGCTGCACGACACCTACGGCTTCCCCGTTGACCTGACCGCCGACGTCTGCCGCGAACGCGACGTCACCGTGGACCAGGCTGGCTTCGACGCCGCCATGGCCCGCCAGCGCGAGCAGGCCCGTGCCGCCGGCAAGTTCAAGATGGCAGCCGGCCTCGAATACAAGGGCGTGGCCACCGGCTTCCATGGCTACGAGCACCTGACGGTGGACGCAGCCAACGTGACGGCCATCTACGTGGACGGCGCTTCGGTGCAGCAAGCCAATGCTGGTGAAGACGCCGTCATCGTGCTGGACCACACCCCGTTCTACGCCGAGTCCGGCGGCCAATGTGGCGACAGTGGTGACCTGCGCAACGCCACCAGCCGCTTCATCGTGGAAGACACGCAGAAGATCCAGGCCGATGTGTTCGGCCACCACGGCCGCGTGGTTGAAGGCGCCATCAAGGTGGGCGACAAGCTCAATGCCAAGGTCGATGCCGAGCTGCGCGCCAAGACCGTACGCAACCACAGCGCCACCCACCTGATGCACAAGGCCCTGCGCGAAGTGCTGGGCGATCACGTGCAGCAAAAGGGCTCGCAGGTCACGGCCGACCGCACCCGTTTCGACTTCGCCCACAACGCCCCGATGACGGACGAAGAGATCCGCGAAGTGGAGGAGCTGGTCAACGCCGAGATCCTGGCCAACGCTGAGGCGCAAGCCCAGGTCATGGCCCTGGATGACGCCCAGAAGTCCGGCGCCATGATGCTGTTCGGCGAGAAGTATGGCGAGACCGTGCGCGTGCAGACCATCGGCTCCTCCAAGGAGCTGTGTGGCGGCACCCACGTCAAGCGGACCGGTGACATCGGCCTGTTCAAGATCGTGGCCGAAGGTGGTGTGGCCGCCGGTGTGCGCCGCGTCGAAGCCATCACGGGTGCCAGCGCGCTGGCCTATACCCAGAACCTGGAAACCACGCTCAACGGCGTGGCTGCCCTGATCAAGGCGACTCCGCACGAGGTGCCGGCCCGCGTGGCCGCCGCCATGGACCAGATCCGTGCGCTGGAAAAGGAAATCGCCGCGCTCAAGGGCAAGTTGGCCTCCAGCCAGGGCGACGAGCTCATGGCCCAGGCTGTCGATATCAAGGGTGTCAAGGTGCTGGCCGCTCAGCTGGAAGGCGCCGACGCCGCCACGCTGCGCAACACCATGGACAAGCTCAAGGACAAGCTCAAGACCGCTGCCATCGTGCTGGCTGCGGTAGAGGGCGGCAAGGTCCAGATCGCCGCGGGCGTGACGGCAGACACCATCGGCAAGATCAAGGCCGGCGAGTTGGTCAACTTCGTGGCCCAGCAAGTCGGTGGCAAGGGCGGTGGCAAGCCGGACATGGCCATGGCCGGTGGCACCGATGCAGCTGGCCTGCCCAAGGCGCTGGCCAGCGTGCAGGGCTGGGCCGCAGACAAGCTCTGATCGGCCTTGAATGGCGGTGTGGGGGCTGCCTGATCAGGCGGCGGCGCTGACCACCTGGTTGCGCCCGCCCGCCTTGCCCTGATACAGCGCCTCATCGGCGCGCACAATGGCTTGCTCGGCATCCTCGCCGGGCTCGATCGTGGCCACCCCCAGGGTCACCGTGATCTTGATGGGCGCCCCCCCATTGGCCTCGATCAACTGGCCTTCGACTTTGCGGCGAATGCGCTCGGCCACCAGCCGGGCGCCTTCCTGATTGGTGTCTGGCAGCACGGCCATAAACTCTTCGCCACCCCAGCGGGCGACGAAGTCGACGTCGCGCATGCAGCTTTCCAGCGTCCGGCTCACGGCCTTGAGCACAGCATTGCCGGCCTCATGCCCGGCGGATTCATTGACGGCCCTGAAGTGGTCCAGGTCGCACAGCACGAAGGACAGAGGGTGATCCCCGCGGCGCATGCGGCTCTCCTCACGGCGGATGGCCTCCGTGATGGCGCGGCGGTTCTTCAACTGGGTCAGCGCATCGGTCTGCGACATCTCGCGCAGCGCTGCGGCGGTCTTCTCCAGCAGGTAGAAGTAGTAGCCGGCAAACGAAATCAACATCACCATGATGCCGATCACGTTGAAGTAGTGCAGGCCTTCCACAACGAAGTCCGGCAGCACATTGGCTGGCGCACGGTGGCGCAAGACAATGTCCAGGCTCAGGTAGGTCAGCATCAGGCCCAGCACCGTACCGGCCTTGAGCGCCAGGGGGCGGATGGAGCTGATCACCGCGGCAGGGATCATCAGCAGGATGTAGTAGTGAAAGCCGGTGTCCCAACCGATCACGGTCACGGCGAGCACGGCATGTGCCAGCACGCTCAGCACAGTCACCGTCCAGGCCTGTGCAACCCGGTCACGGCGCGCCAGCTGGAATACAAAGCCATAGCTCAACACGCTGGCAACGCTCACATAAGCCAGCGCCGACACATCGGCCCAGAAGAACAGCGCGCAAAACGCAAGATGCGTCAGGCCGCAGATGAGGGCCACACCCTGCAGCAGGGAACGAAACGCGTCAGCCTGCATGGCATCCAAACCATGCCAGCTCTGGTGGGGGGGGGCCATGGTGGAGGAGGACAGGGCCATGCCGGGACTTTTTGCATTGAGCATCCCTGGATATCGGAATGTGGCAAGAGCGACTTGAGTCGCGCGGTTCGTGAGCTAAATCACGCATGCGCCATTGCGTTGGCGCACGAATGTGTGCGTTTGTCGCGGCGACACCCTTGCTGTCACACCCAATCCTGTGCGCATGAGGGTATGCAGGGCTAAATTAACAACACCGAAGAACCGATCTGAAGGTGATGAACATGAGCGCAAACAACACCAAACACGATGCCGTGCATCCCATCATTCCCCGCGAAAAGCTGGACTTTGGTCTGGATGGCGATGTGCCCAAGTACTGGTTCGGCGGCGACGCCTACAAGAGCCGTTTCTGGGACGCGTTGTCGGTCATCTTCCCTCCCGGCGAAAAGTTCTTCATGACCTGCGTGCGCGATTTCCGCGACCGCATCAGCGACCCCAAGCTGCTGGAAGACATCCAGGGCTTCAACCGTCAGGAAGCCCAGCACACCCTGGTGCACCGCCAGGACAACGACCGCCTGCGCCGCCAGGGTGTGGACGTCGACAAGCTCACCAAGTACGTCGACAAGATGCTCAACGTGGACTACCGCAAGAAGTACAGCCGCGAGTACACGCTGTCCATCACCTCGGCCCTGGAGCATTTCACCTCCATCATTGCCCACAGCCTGTTTGACAAGCGCGATGTGATGAAGGAAGCCGACCACCGCGTGCGCGCCATGTACGCCTGGCACGCCATCGAGGAAGTCGAGCACAAGGGCGTCGCATATGACGTGATGGAAGACTACGCCAAGGTGGGCTACTGGATGCGCATCTGGGGCTTGGTGCATGCCTCCGTCATGTTCCCGATCACGATCTTCACGATCCAGCGCCAGTTGCTGATCCATGACGGCTTCAACGCCTGGCAGCGCGCCAAGCTGATGGCCAAGGGCACCTGGTGGTTGTTCAAGCCGGGCGGCCTGCTGCAGCCCATGGCCAAGCACTACTGGACTTATTACAAGCCCGGCTACCACCCCTGGCAGGAAACCGAGCAGCACGGCTACGAAGAGTGGCTGGCCGCTTTCAATGGTTCCAAGGACCCGGTCAAGGCCAGCGAACAGATGCGCCACGATCTGGCCCTGTCCGCCTGACGAACGCGCCTGAATTGGGATGCAAAGGCCTCTTCGGAGGCCTTTTTCGTTTTGGTTTGATGTGTCCTGAAAAGCCCGGAAACCTGGTGGAAACACCGAGTCAGGGCTGTCGTGCAGGAAACCCTGCTGTCACGCCTCATCCTGTCGCCTGTCAGTGTCAATTTGTACAGTTCCTCTATCCCGGAGACACGAGGAGAGAGTTACAACATGGCAAAACATCCTGAAGCCCAGCACCCGATCATCCCCCGCGAGAAGCTGGATTTTGGTTTCGACAAGAGCATCCCCAAGTACTGGTTTGGGGGTGATGCTTTCAAGTCGCGCTTCTTTGACGCGCTGTCGGTGATCTTTCCCCCGGGCGAGAAGTTCTTCATGACTTCGGTGCGGGACTTCCGCGATCGCGTCAACGACCCCAAGCTGCTGCAGGACATCAAGGACTTCAACCGCCAGGAAGGCCAGCACACCCTGGTGCACAACCAGTACAACGATCACCTCAAGGATCAGGGCATCGACGTCGACTACCTGATCGACTGGCTCAACAAGCTGCTGTTCGACACCTACCGCAGCCGCTACAGCCGCGAATACACCCTGGGCATCACCTCGGCGTTGGAGCATTTCACCGCCCTGGGCGCCCATGCCTTGTTCGACAAGCGCGACGTGCTCAAGCAAGCCCACCCCAAGGTGCGCGCCATGTACGCCTGGCACGCCATCGAGGAAGTCGAGCACAAGGGCGTGGCTTACGACGTGATGGTCGATTACGCCAAGGTGGGCTACGCCCTGCGCATCTGGACGCTGCTGCACACCACCGTGATCTTCCCCCTGGTGATCTTCAAGTTCCTGAACTTCATGCTCAAGCAGGACGGGTTCAGCTGGTGGCAACGCGTGAAGCTCAATGCCGGCGGCATCTGGTGGTTGCTCAAGCCGGGTGGTTTTGTGGGCCCGCTCTACAGCCACTACTTCCTGTACTACAAGCCCGGTTACCACCCCTGGGACGAGACCGATCAGCCGGGCTACGAGGAGTGGCTGCAGGCGTTCGACCTGCATCGGGACCCGGTGGAAGCCAGTGAATTGATGCGCGCAGCGATGGCGCGTTGATATTTATTGCATTGACTGCCCTGTAGTTGGTTAGACTTCGGCACACTCCATGGGGGTGTGCCGATTTCGTTTATGCGTATTCCACTGCCACCACAAGCTGTCCTCGAGGCGATGGGCATCAAGCCCATTCCCTTGTTCATGTTGTCCGCCTGGATCAAGGCGGCTGCCAAATGCGGTTTCAATGTCCAGCCCCTGTTCAAGGAGGCCGGCATCAAGATCGACCTGATCCGACTGGAAGATGCCCGCGTCTCGCCTCTGCAGTTGATTTCGCTGCTGGAGCAATGCGTGGCCATGTCCCCGCCGGACAAGCACTTTCCGCTGGTGCTGGGCGACACCTTCGCCTTCGAGTCGCTGCCTGAATTCGAAACCCTGCTGACCACCAGCCCCACCTTGCGCGAGGCCTTGCGCGTGGCGGATCTGGCGCGGCGCATGGTCTTGCCCTGGTTGACGCTGGAGGTCAAGGAAGAGGGTGACCTGGCCAAGGTCATCGTGGGCTTTGATGTGCCCATTCCCAATCTGGCCGGCTACGGGCTGCCCTTGAGTCTGGTGTCCCAAGCCATCCTGGCGTGCATCCGCAAATTCGGCCGCACGCTGCAAGGCTCCGAGCAAGGCTTTGTGGGCGTGACCATGCAATGCCCACCGCCGCCTAATGCGGCGCAGTTCGAGCCCTTCTTTGGCGTGCCGGTCACCTTCAATGCGCCGCAGGACGCGTTGGTGTTTGAGCGCCGCATCCTGGACCAACCGCTGGAAGGTGCCTTCCCGGCCTTGCACGAGCAGGCGCACTTCCTGGCCGAGCAACGCCTGGGCAAGGAGGCGCGCCGCCAGGGTGTGGCCGCCGAGATCGAAGAGTTCATCACCCGCGACCCGAGCTTGCTCGCGCTGGGCGTGGAGGACATGGCCGACCGGCTCAACCTGCACCCCCGCACCCTGCAGCGCCGCCTGAAGGACGAGGGCGACAGCTACCTCCACGTGCAGGCGCGCATGCGCCACCGCCTGGCCTGCCAATGGCTGCGCCAGGGCGACGTGTCCATCGACGACATCAGCGCTCGCCTGGGCTTCTCGGATCGTCGAGCGTTCACCGCCGCGTTCAAGCGCTGGGAGGGGACCACACCCAGTGCCTGGCGGGAGCAGCAGGCTTGATTCTGTGCAGATGTGCTGTTTGACTTTCTAGAAAGTCAAATTGATGAGTTGACTGACATAAGGGGCCAGGTAATGGCCCCTTATTCTTGCTGCTCGCGGGTAAATGCTTGCCACAAAAGGGTTATGCCCTTCATTTTGATCAAGAAAATGTCGCGATTTCATCCTCCCGGATGACGTGCAATATTGCCTATCCAGGCCCCAGCCCATAGTCTGAACTGACTCGGACGCATCTCCGGGTTGCTGCAACAAGCGGGTTAATTTATTGATTACGAATGTTGTCAGATATGTTGTCGATGCTGGAACACAGGCTTGCTCACCATGCTTCAATCGCTGACCACCTCATCTGTTCCGTTGCCCGCGTTGGGCAGCTGGCGCCAGGCTGCCAACGTGTGCGGCTTCACCATCGAGCCGGTGTTTCGTGACGCCGGCATCGTGGCGAGCGAGACCCAGGCGCCCATGAGGGTGCCGCCCTTGAACCTGTTCAAGGCCTTCTCGATGTGCGTGGAACGCGCCAAGGGCCATCACTTCCCGTTTGCCCTGGGTGATTCCTTCGTCTTCGAACACTTCGCCGAGTTCGACGCCTTCATCGCCTCTTGCTCCACGCTGCGCGAGATGCTGGAGCTGGCGAGTTGGGCGCGAGAGCTGCTGGCTCCGTGGATGATCATCCACCTTGATGAGTTCGGTTCCGAGGCACATCTGCGCGTCGAAATGGCGGTGCCGGACCCCGATCCCCGCGCCCTTTGCCATGTGCGTGAAGTGGCCCTGTCGGCCATCAACCAGCTGATCCGCCGCGCCACCAAAGGCTCGCGCTGGCTGCTGTCGGTGCGCGTGGCCAGCACACCTCCCAGCCATCAACAGCAGTTCACCCAGCACTTTGGCGTGCCGGTGTTCTTTGGCGAGGCCGCCGACGCACTGGTGATGGACCGCCGCTGGCTGGACATGCCGCTCAACGCCTTCGTGCCCGAGGCGCACAACCAGGCTCGCATGATGATCGAGCGCCGCATGAGCCGGGAAGTGGGCGAGCGCCGCCTGGTCGAAGAGGTGCGCTGGGCGCTGGAGCGCCGCCCCGAGTTGCTGCGTGATGGCCTGGAGGCCACGGCCGCCGCGCTGGCGCTGCACCCGCGCACCCTGCAGCGCCGCCTGCAGGCCGAGGGCATCAAGTACGTGGACATCCAGTCCCAGGCCAAATGCCAGCGCGCGCAGACCATGCTCAAGCGCCGCGCCATCAGCATGGAGTCCATCAGCATGGAGCTGGGCTTCTCGGACCGCCGTGCCTTCACCTTCGCCTTCAAGCGCTGGACGGGCCTGTCGCCCAGCGCCTATCGCGACCAACTGGGGCAGAACAGCCGTTGAGCCCGCGCAGCATGGGCAGACCCTGATAGAGTCCGGCCCATGTCAGAACGTTCAGATCTTCAAGGCCGGCGCATCGTGCTGGGCCTGACGGGCGGGATCGCCTGCTACAAATCGGCCGAACTGGTGCGCCTGCTGACCAAGGCGGGCGCCACCGTGCAGGTGGTCATGACCGAGGCGGCCGAGGCCTTCATCACGCCGGTCACCATGCAGGCCTTGTCGGGCCGCGCGGTGGTGACCAGCCAGTGGGACGCTCGCGAACCCAACAACATGGCCCACATCAACCTCGGTCGAGAGGCCGATGCCGTGATGGTGGCGCCCGCCAGTGCCGACTTCATCGCCAAGCTGGCGCAAGGCCGGGCTGACGAGCTGCTCAGCCTGCTGTGCCTGGCGCGCCCGCGCGAGCGCTGCCCCTTGCTGGTGGCGCCGGCCATGAACCGCGAGATGTGGTCGCACCCGGCCACGCAACGCAATGTGGCCACGCTGGCGCAAGACGGCACGCTGATCCTCGGTCCCGGTTGCGGTGACCAGGCCTGCGGTGAAGTGGGCGACGGCCGCATGCTGGAGCCCACAGAGTTGCTCGACGAGCTGATCGCCTTCTTCCAGCCCAAGGTGCTGGCCGGCCGCCGCTTGCTGATCACGGCGGGCCCCACCTTCGAGCCCATCGACCCGGTGCGCGGCATCACCAACCATTCCAGCGGCAAGATGGGCTTCGCCCTGGCGCGCGCCGCGGTGGAAGCGGGCGCCGATGTGACCCTGGTGGCTGGCCCGGTGCACCTGTCCACGCCTCGCGGCGTCAAGCGCCAGAACGTGATGACGGCCGCCCAGATGTACGACGCCGTGGTGCCTTGCGCAGCCGATCACGATGTGTTCATCGCCACGGCTGCCGTGGCCGATTGGCGCCCCGCCAGCCTGAGCGAGCACAAGATCAAGAAGGAGGGCAAGAAGGTTGCGCCCACCTTCGAGCTGACTGAGAACCCCGACATCCTGGCCGCCGTGGCCGCTTTGCCCAAGCCACCTTATTGCGTGGGCTTTGCGGCCGAGAGCGAGAACCTGCTCGCGCACGCCCGCGCCAAGCTGCTGCGCAAGCGCATCCCGCTGATCATCGGCAACCTTGGGCCGGCCACTTTTGGCCGTGATGACAACGCCTTGCTGGTCGTGGACGCCCAGTCAGACCACGCGCTGCCAGCCGATGGTCGCCCCACCGACAAACTCACCCTGGCCCGCGCCCTGATGCAGGAGCTGGCCAACCGTCTTCAAGCAGTTCAAGCATGACCACCGTTGATATCCGTGTTCTCGACCCCCGTATGGCCGACAGCCTGCCCGCGTATGCCACGCCGGGCAGCGCAGGGCTGGATCTGCGTGCCTGCCTCGATGAACCTCTGGTGCTGGAGCCTGGGCAGGCTCAGTTGATCCCCACGGGCCTGGCCATGCACCTGGGTGACCCCGGGCTGGCCGCCATGATCCTGCCGCGTTCGGGCCTGGGCCACAAACATGGCATCGTGCTGGGCAATCTGGTCGGCCTGATCGATTCGGATTACCAGGGGCCCCTGATGGTCAGTTGCTGGAACCGTGGCAACACCGCCTTCACCGTGCAGCCCATGGAGCGCATCGCCCAGCTGGTGATCGTGCCGGTGGTGCAGGCTCAATTCCGCCAGGTTGACAGCTTCGAGGCCTCGCACCGGGGCGAGGGCGGTTTCGGGTCTACAGGTCGCGGCTGACCTGGCCTGGTCATGAGCCGCAGGCAGGCTCTGCACCGCGCCTCAGCGAGGCTGCTGTGCGGCCTCAGTGCAGGGTCTCGTCAGGCGGTGCCGACTGCATCAGGCTGAAAGGCGAGTCCGCCACCGAACCTTGCTCGACTTCCTCTTCGGTTGCCGGGCGCACGTCGCACACCTTCAAGGCCAGGCGCAGCGCCAGCCCTGCGAGCGGGTGGTTGCCGTCCAGCACCACGTGCGTTTCGTACACCTCGGTGACCGTGTAGATCGCGTCCTGAGGCAGATCAGGCGTGGTCGAGCCTTCAGGTGGACCTTCGAACTGCATGCCTTCCGACACTTCGGGCGGGAAGATGTCGCGGGTCTCGAAGAACACCAGCTCGGCGTCGTAATCGCCAAAGGCTTGTTCGGGCTCCAGGTACAGATTGGCTTCAAAGCCTTCGCTCTGGCCCAGCAGGGTTTCTTCCACTTTGGGCAACAGGTCTTCGCCGCCCAGCAGGAACTCCATCGGTTGGGTCAGTTCGTCTATCAATTGGCCCTGGGCGTCTTCCAGACGCCACATCAGGCTCACGACGCAAGGTGAGGAAATGATCATGCCGCGATCATCTCACGCCCGCGCCTCGTTGAGCCTGATCAGGGGTGGCCGGCCCGCGTTGGTCGCACAATGGCGGCATGAAAGCCTCCAAGACATCCGCACCGTCCTTGCCGCTGGACATCGACCAGATCACCCCTTTGCTCGGGGGCATCTCGCCAGCGACCTTCATGCGCAAGTACTGGCAGAAAAAGCCATTGCTGATCCGCCAGGCCATGCCCGGTGTGAAGCCGCCCATCGAGCGCAGCAAGCTGTTTGCCCTGGCCGAGAGCGACGAGGTGGAGTCCCGCCTGATCGTGCAGACCGCAGCGGAGGGCGCCAAAGCCAAGAAGCCTAAAAAGGCGGATGCCGGTTGGCGCCTGTCACACGGCCCGCTGAGCCGCCGCAGCCTGCCACCCATGACCCAGCCCGGCTGGACCTTGCTGGTGCAGGGGCTGGATCTGCATGTACCTGCTGCGTATGACCTGCTGCAGCAGTTCCGCTTCGTGCCCGATGCGCGCCTGGATGACCTGATGATTTCCTACGCCACGGACGGCGGCGGGGTGGGGCCGCATTTCGACTCCTACGACGTCTTCCTGTTGCAGGTGCACGGCCAGCGCCGCTGGCGCATCGGGCAGTTGAGCGACCCCACGCTGCAGGCCGACGTGCCCTTGAAGATCCTCACCAACTTCGTGCCTGAGCACGAGTGGGTGCTGGAGCCCGGTGACATGCTGTACCTGCCGCCGAAATGGGCGCATGACGGCATCGCGCAAGGCGAGTGCATGACCTGCTCCATCGGCTTTCGCGTGCCGGAAGAGACCGAGCTGGCGCGCGAGGTGCTGGTGCGCCTGGTCGAGGCTCTGGAGTGCCCGGCGCAGCCCCATCTGTACAAGGACCCCAGGCAGCCTGCCACGGCCACGCCTGGCCTGATCCCGGAGGCCTTGCAGGCCTTTGCCGCTGAAGCCATCGCCAAGGCCTTGAAGGACCCGGCTGCCTTGCGTTCAGCCCTGGGTGAGGTGCTGACCGAGCCCAAGCCGCGTGTGTGGTTCCATGCCAGCGAGCCTTTGCCGCAAGGGGTGGGGGTTCGGCTCGATCCGCGTACGCGCATGGTTTACGATGAAAAGCGGGTGTTCGCCAATGGCGAGTCCTGGGTGGCGGCGGGCAAGGATGCGCGCCATTTGCGCCAGTTGGCCGACCGCCGCCAGTTGTCTGCGGCCGACGTGGCCAAAGCCAGCCCGGCCTTGCGCGAGTTGCTGGACCAATGGGCTGAGGACGGCTGGCTGCATCCCTTGCCTTGAATGAAAGGGTTTTGCCATGGATCAGGTTTCCGTGACACAGCAGGACGGCGAGCAGTCCGGTCAGATCAGCAGCTGGCGAGACTTTCAGGACCGCTTCCGTGCGGCGATGGCCATGGCGGCGACCCTGGCCTGCGATCTGACCATGGTGGACACTGACTTTGTTCACTGGCCTTTGGGTGAGCGCAGCGTCATGGAAGCCTTGCACCAGTGGTCTTTGCTCGCAAAAGGCACGCATTGCCAGCTTTTGGCAGCACATTACGAGGCGTTTCCAAGGCAGCACCCTCGCTGGGTGGCCTGGCGGGGCACCTGGGCCCACCGTGTCAAATGCTGGGAGGCGCCTGACGAGCTGGCTGCCGGGCTGGTGCCCATGCTGGTCGTGCACGATTGCATCGGCCTGCGCCTGAACGAGCCCCTTCACGGCGCCGGCATCTGGACGCGGGACAAAGGGGTTTTGCGGACATGGTTGAGTGAGGTTGACGTAAATTTGCAACGCTCGCACGAGGCGATGCCTCCCACGACCCTGGGGCTATAGGGAATAGCCTTATACGACGTATAATCGTTGGCTGAATGTGGAGCAACGCCAGTTGCGATGCATCCTTTGCCCTTGTCTCGTATTGCTATGGGACTGTGGGCTCTGCACATAGTTCCAAGACCACGGTTTTATTGACACTCCTTTTGAGGACACAAGCATGAAAAAGTCGCTCCTGCTGGCTTCGCTGATCGCTGCTATGGCTCTGACCGCTTGCGGCAAAAAAGAAGAAGCTCCCGCTGCTGCTGAAGCCGCTTCCGCTGCTTCCGAAGTCGCACCTGCTGCTTCTGAAGCTGCTGCTCCCGCCGCTTCGGCTGCTTCTGAAGCTGCTTCGGCCGCTCCTGAAGCCGCTTCTGCTGCTGCCAGCGCTGCCTCGAACTAATTCCAGTTCGATGGTACAAAAAGCCGCTCTTCGGAGCGGCTTTTTTTCGTCCATATTTGGCGTAAATAACTGAGCGCCAGGATATTCAGGCGAAAAAAATCCCGGCTGGATTGGCCGGGATCCTGTGCGCGTCAAAGCGTGCTGTATCAGCTCAGTTCATCCAGCAGTTGCTTGGCAATGCGCTTGGCCGTGTTGGACGTCGTGGGTTGACCGTTGTCCTTCAGCACACTGACCAGGCTGCTCTTGCCCTGGCCCTGCACTTGAACGCGGTAGTGGCTCAGGCCGTCCTGGTTTTCAGCCTTGGCGCCAAACAGGCGGGCGAAGAAGCCTGGCTTGCTGGCTTCCGGGTCGCCGTCAGACAGGCGCACCTCGAACGAACCTTGTTTGCGGTCACGGTTCTCAACGGTGAAGCCGCTGCGATCCAGGGCCAGGCCCACGCGGCGCCAGGCGGTGTCGTAGTCGGCATCCACCGTCAGGGACAGGCCGTCAGCGTTCATGCGCGCCTGGCTGGCGACTGCAGGCGTGGCCGCCACTGGCTTGTCTGCCTTGGCTGCGGCTGCCGCTTCCTTGGGGGCGCCCAGCTTGAGCATCAGCCGTGACAACATTTCCGCTTCCAGGCCGGGGTCGCTAGGGCGAACGCGCCAGGTCGTGTGATCCTTCTTGGCGTCTTCGTACTCTTCAACCAGGCCTTTGTGGCTGATGTACACCTCGCAGCCCGTGGTCGTGCGCTCGATGCGGGTGCGGTACTGGTCGCGCTCGCCGGTGTCGTACAGCATGTCAAACACGCGACCCAGGGCCTTGCGCACCGTGCCGTCTTGCGGCACCTTGGCTCGGTTTTCAGACCAGTTGGTTTCCATCAGGCCCACATCGGGCTGATCGGTGGTGAGCTCGAAACCCATGTCGGCCCAGAAGCTGCGGACCTGGCCCCAGATCTGTTCGGGCGGCAGGTTGACGGCCAGCCAGCGCATCTGGCCTTGGCGTTCCAGGGTCACGCCGTTGCCCTTGCTGGGGGCCACGTTGCTGACGCTGGCATCAGGCTTGTCGCTGGCGCGCTGCAGGCTGGACGCGCTCACCACGGGCGCTGGCGCCTGGCCAAAGCGCGTCTGGCCGGGCAGCTGGCTCAGGTCGGGCGGCACGTCCAGGCGCACGCTCTGCGTGCCGGTGGTGCGGTAGTCGACCTTGTCGCCCGCCAGCGTGTCACTGATGGAGGAGCAGCCGGAGGTGACGAGCGTGGAGGCCAGCGCTGCACTCAGAACGAGGGTGGTCTGGTGACGTTGTTTGATCGACATGGGTAATGAGGTTCTGCTCCCGGCGCGAGCCGGGCGCGGTGTCGTAAGAGCCAAGTTTGTGTCAGAGCACGCCGGCGTCGCGCAAGGCGGCTTCGACCACCGTCTGGGCAGATTCGCTCAGCGGTGTCAGCGGCAGGCGCAGCGTACCACCAACCTTGCCCATGCGAGCCAGGGCCCATTTCACCGGGATCGGGTTGGGCTCGACGAACAGGTGCTTGTGCAGCGGCAGCAGCTTCATGTGCAGCTCGACCGCGGCCTTGGCATCCTGGGCCATGGCGGCCTTGCACAGGTCGGCCATGCCACGTGGTGCCACGTTGGCCGTCACGCTGATGTTGCCGTGCCCACCGAGCAGCATCAGGGCCACGGCGGTGGGGTCGTCACCGGAGTAGATCGAGAAGCCCTTGGGGGCTTGCTTGATCAGCCAGGCGGCGCGCTCGAGGTTGCCGGTGGCTTCCTTGACACCGATCACGCCGGGCAGCTGGGCCAGGCGCAGGGTGGTTTCAGGCAGCATGTCGGCCACGGTGCGGCCGGGCACGTTGTAGAGCACCACAGGGATGTCCACCGCTTCGACGATGGCCTTGAAGTGCTGGTAGATGCCTTCTTGCGTGGGCTTGTTGTAGTAGGGCACGACCTGCAGGGTGCAGTCGGCGCCGACCTTCTTGGCGTACTCGCTGAGCTCGATGGCTTCTTGTGTGGAGTTGGCACCCGCACCAGCCATGATGGGCACGCGCCCGGCGGCCTGTTCGACCGCTACGCGGATGATTTCGCGGTGCTCTTCGACGTTCACGGTGGGCGATTCGCCCGTGGTGCCGACCACGCCGATGCAGTTGGTGCCCTCGGCGATGTGCCATTCAATCAGTTTGCGCAGCGTGTCGTAGTCGACGCTGCCGTCTGCATGCATGGGCGTGACCAACGCAACGATGCTGCCAAAAATTGGTTTCATGCTGATTCCTTTGATCCCGAGATTCTACCGGCCATGACACATGCCTTGATCCCGGTGCGCTTTCAGTGAAAGCCCCAGATGCGACAACGGATGAGCGGGCAATCTGGTTGTCAGGACAGCAAAGCTCAATGAGGGCGCACTTCGCGCTTGAGGGCCGCCATGGCCAGCTTGTCGACCAGCTTGGGTGCAAGCAGCTTCATCCATCGGCTGAGCTTGCCCTTGGTGGACATCACGATGTCGCGCTCGCGCCGTGCCATGCCAACACGGATCAGGTGTGCGCAGGCCTCGACCGTCATGGCGCCGGACTCGTCCAGGCCACTCTTGCCAGCGGCCTGCCCGTGGGCATCGAAGCCTCGGTAGCGGATCTCGGTGGCGACCACGCCGGGGTAAGCGATGGTGACCGACACCCCGTACGGCGCCATTTCAACGCGCAGGGCCTCGAAGAAGCCTGTCATGGCGAACTTGGTTGAGCTGTAGGCTGTGCGCCCGGGGACCCCCACCAGCCCGGCCAGGCTGGAGACGGCCACGATGCGCCCCTGGCTTGCCTGGATGTAGGGCAGGGCAGCATGGGTGCACCAGGCGCTGCCCCACAGGTTGATGCGCATGAGTTGCTCGTACCAGGCCATGTCGGTGACCTCGCTGAGTTGTGCGTGCGCGGACATGCCTGCGTTGTTGACCAGCGTGTCGATGCGGCCGAACTGGGCAATGGTTTCGGCGATCAGGGCGCGGCAGTCAGCCTCCTGGCCGACGTCGGTCGGGCGCACCAGGACCTTGCTGCCGTGCGTGCGGCATTGCTGGGCGACCTGCTCCAGCTTGTCCTTGCTTCTGGCTGCCAGAACCAGCGCGACATGGCTGCCGCTTTCTTGAGCAAGCTGGCGGGCGAGTTCCGCGCCAATGCCATCGGATGCGCCCGTGATGATCACCACTTTTGTCGACATATCAGAAACAACTCCAGATGCGCGTGGCCAGGTCGAAGGCCAGTTCGGGGCGCCAATATAAACAGAACACGGCGCCCAGGGCTGACAAGATCGCGACAATCAGCGCGATTTGTCGCCAGCGGGTACGCACTGTCATGCAGCTACCACCTTGCGAGTCAGTGGCGTGCGTTGTTCCTGAATCGGCAGGTTGATTGTGGCGGCCAGCAAGCCCAAGGCGATGGCCAGCCACCAGACGACCTGGTAGCTGCCGGTGAAGTCATACAGGCGCCCGGCCAGCCAGACACCCAGGAATGAGCCGATCTGATGGGAGAAGAACACCACACCGCCCAGCATGGACAGGTGTTTGATGCCATGCATCTGCGCCACGATGGCGTTGGTCGGCGGGACGGTCGAGAGCCAGAGCGTGCCCATGGCGGCGGCAAACAGGCCGACGCTCCAGGTGGACAGCGGTGCCAGGATGAAGGCCAGCATGGCCATGGCGCGCAGGAAGTAGATGCTCGACAGGATCCAGTTCTTGCGTAGACGGGCACCAAGTGCGCCCGCTGCATAGCTGCCCAGCACGTTGAAAAGGCCGATCAAGGCCAGGGCGGTGGTGGCGGCCTGGGGTGGCAACTGGTGGTCCTTCAGGTAACTGGGCAGGTGCACGCCGATGAAGGCCAGCTGGAAGCCGCACACGAAGTAGCCGGCGGTCAGCAGCAAGTAATCGCGGTGTTGGAACGCTTCGGCCAGGGCCTGCAAGGCGCCGGGTGAGGCATCGGTTGCAGAAGACGCGGATGTGGATGTGGGCTCACCCGCCTGTGCCGAAAACCGCGCTTCCCGCAATCCGAAAGCCAGTGGCCCGATGACCAGCGCCGTGGCGGCCAGCATCAGCAGCGCCGAGGACCAGTCCATGTTGTGCAGCAGAAAGCTGGCAACCGGCACCATCAGGAACTGGCCAAACGAGCCCGCTGCTGCCGTGATGCCCATGGCCGACGAGCGCTGCAAGGCCGTGACATTGCGCCCGACCACGCCAAAGATCACGGTGTAGGTGCTACAGGCCTGCGCCAACCCGATGAGCACACCGGTGGTCAGGATGAAGCCGCCGTGGTGGCTGGCGGTGGCCATGCCGACCAGGCCCAGGGCATACAGCAGGGCGCCAGCCCAGAGCACCTTGAACGCGCCACTGCGGTCGGCCCACCAGCCAATCACCGGGCCCGAAGCGCCCCACACCAGGTTCTGGATGGCCATGGCCATCGAGTAATCCTCTCGCGTCCAGCCATGGGCCATGGTGATGGGCTGCAGCCACAGGCCAAAGCTGTGCCGAATGCCCATGGACATGGTCACGATCAGCGCGCCGCACAAAAGCAATTGCCCCATCGGAATGGGGCGGTCAGAAGACGCCAACTGAGTCATGCCAGTTTCAATGGTGGGAAGGGGAGCACACACGCAAGCATGCCCCAACCCCCATCCCAGCGACCACCGCGGATCCGGCTTCGCCGGTCCGCTGGTGGTGCCCCCTTGAGGGGGCGCGCGCAGCGCGTAGGGGGTGGGCTAGACCTGCATGTTCATGATATCCGTGTACGCCTGCACAAGCTTGTTGCGTACCTGGACAGCAGATTGGAAGCCGAGTTGGGCCTTCTGCATGGCGACCATGGTTTCTTCCAGGCTGACAGTGGGGTTATCAAACTGGACTTCGCGCTGCATGGTCGCGGCCGTGGCCTGCGATTGGCTGATCGCGTTCAGCGCGCTGCTGAAACTGGTCTGGAAACTGGGTTTGTCGATGCCGGATGCCTGGCCGGTGGCCTCGGCGCGGGTCTTGGCTTCCACCCGCCGGGCGACGTCGGCCATGCCGGCCCGGGCGGCGGCTTGCGCGAAATCGAAGGGCTTGAGTTTCAGGTCCATGATGCCGATAAGTCCTGACAGGGCGTGATCCAGTTCACCACGATCTGGACTCTACCCACCCTTTGGCGGCGCCATGCTTGAAAGAGGGCGGCATTTGGCTGGCTGTTTCCGGCACTTTTACCCGGCCAGACTCCGAATAATGAGGTCGTTACGACGGGTTTGCGGCATCGTATTGTTTCGATGCGCGGCCCAACGCCTCGACCGCCCATGGAAGTCACTGTCGCTCAACCCACTCCTGTTGCTGTCGCCTCACCTGGCATGGTGATCGACCCAGCTCAGCCTCCTGGATTCGTCCAGCGGGTCATGGCCCTGCCGATGCAGCGCAAGCTGATGTTGGCCGGTGGTATTGCCGCGATCTTCGCCATTTTCCTGGCGATGATGGTGTGGGGGCGCGAAGGTGATTACCGCGTGCTGTACGCCAACCTGTCCGACAAGGACGGCGGCGCGATCCTGACTCAGCTGCAGCAGATGCAGGTGCCCTACAAGATGGCCGATGGTGGCGGCGCCATCCTGGTGCCGGCCGACAAGGTGCATGACGTGCGCCTGAAGCTGGCCTCGGCCGGTTTGCCCAAGGGCTCGGTGGTCGGCTTCGAGCTGATGGAAAACCAGAAGTTCGGCGTGACCCAATTTCAAGAGCGCCTGAACTTCCAGCGCGGCCTGGAAGGCGAGCTGACGCGCTCCATTCAATCCCTGGCCAGCGTGCAAAGTGCCCGCGTGCACCTGGCGCTGCCCAATCAGAACGGTTTCTTTCGCGAACAGCAAAAGGCCTCCGCCTCGGTGGTGCTGACCTTGTACCCTGGCCGCACCCTGGACCGCGGCCAGATCGCCGGCATCGTGCACCTGGTGTCGTCCAGCGTGCCGGAAATGTCGCCCAAGGCCGTGAGCATCGTGGACCAGAGCGGTTCGCTGTTGTCCGGCCCGCAAGAGGGCGCTGATCAAAGCGGCCTGGACGCGCAGCAGCTGCAGTACGTGCGCCAGATCGAATCGAGCTACACCCAGCGCATCCGCGACATCCTGGAGCCGGTGGTGGGCAAGGACAATCTGCGTGCCCAGGTGAACGCCGAGCTGGATTTCTCGCAGGTGGAATCCACCGCAGAAGAGTACAAGCCCAACCAGGGGCAGCAGGCTTCGGCATCCATTCGCAGCCAGCAGACCACCGAGCAGATCGGGCAGGGCAGTGCCACGCCTTCCGGCGTACCCGGCGCGGCCAGCAACCAGCCCCCTGTGCCCGCGACGGCACCGGTCAATGGCGCCTCCCAGCCTCTGCAGGCCGCACAAGGTGGCACCACGGGGGGCAACAGCCGCCGTGAAGCCGTGACCAACTACGAGGTGGACAAGACCGTGCGGGTGACGCGCAACGCCTCGGGCGGCATCAAGCGCCTGAACGCCGCTGTGGTGATCAACAACCGCACGGTGACCGATGCCAAGGGCAAGACCACCACCCAGCCGCTCAAGCAGGAAGAGCTGGACCAACTGACCGCCCTGGTGCGCGAGACCATCGGCTTTGATGAAAAGCGCGGTGATTCGGTCAAGGTGATCAACGCGCCGTTCCAGGTGACCAAGGAAGAACCGGACAACACGCCGCTGTGGAAACAGCCCGAGACGGTGGACATGATCCGCACGCTGGCCGTGCCGGGCGCGCTGACGCTGGCTGCGCTGATCGTGGTGTTTGGCGCGATCCGCCCGGCCATCAAGGCGGCCCAACCGGTGGTCACGCCTGAAGAGGAAGCCCGCCTGCAAAAGCTCAGCGCTGTGGTGGACGACGCCGAAGAGCTGCCCGTGACGAACCAGGCTGGCCACATGCCCCGACTGGAGGCACCCGCCACAGACGAGCGTCTGGACGCTGCCCGCCAGTTCGCCCGCGACAACCCGATGGCCATGGCCAACGTGGTGCGCGGCTGGATGAACAACTGACCGAGGACTGAGAGCCATGGACGACAAAGGTCTCGAAGACGCCGCCATCCTGCTGATGTCACTGGGTGAGGAAGAGGCGTCCGAGGTGTTCAAGCACCTGGAGCCCAAGGAAGTCCAGTGCCTGGGCGAGACCATTGCCAAGATGAAGACGATCAACAAGGATCGCATCGGCAATGTGCTGGACCGTTTCTCCAAGGAGTCGACCGAGATGGGCATGCTGGTGCCCGATACGGACGAGTACATCAAGGCCGTGTTGCGCAAGGCGCTGGGCGATGAGAAGGCCAATCTGCTGATCGACCGGATCATCCAGGGCAGCGACGTCACCGGCATCGAAAGCCTGAAGTGGATGGACCCGGGCTCTGTGGCCGAACTGCTGCGCAACGAGCACCCGCAGATCGTGGCGGCCATCCTGGTCCACCTGGATCCGGACCAGTCTTCGTCGGTGCTGAAGTGTTTCTCTGATCGCCACCGCAACGAGGTGATGGTGCGCATCGCCACGCTGGACGGCATCCAGCCTTCGGCCTTGAAGGACCTCAATGAGGTGCTGTCGCGCGTGCTGGCCGGTGGCACGCAGCTGCGCAAGGCCTCGCTGGGTGGCGCCAAGCCCGCTGCGGAAATCATCAACCTGATGGGCTCCAGCCACGAGACCTCTATCCTGGATTACATCCGCGAGGCCGACGGCGATCTGGCGCAGAAGATCATGGACAACATGTTCACCTTCGACGACCTGATCAAGCTGGACGACAAGGGCTTCCAGGCCCTGCTCAAGGAAGTGCAGACCGAATCGCTCATCATCGCGCTCAAGGGTGGTTCGCCCGAGATCCGCGAGAAGGTGTTCAAGAACATGTCCAGCCGTGCGGCCGAAACGCTGCGCGAGGACCTCGAATCCCGCGGCCCGGTCAAGCTGTCCGAAGTGGAAGCCGAGCAGAAGGAACTGCTGAAGATCGTGAGACGCCTGGCCGACGAAGGCCAGATCACGCTGGCCAGCGGAGGCGACGATGAATACGTCTAAGCCGGGCAACCCGCCTGGCGGCGCTCAGCCAAATGGCAACGGCAGCAACGGCAGCAACAGCACGTCGGCGCCCAATTCGTACACGCGTTTCATCCCTCGCGAAGAGCTGGGTGCCTTCTCGGCCTGGGCGCCGGAAACCTTCGAGCAGCCTGCCAGGCCCGCCAATGGCGAAGAGGGGGGGGTGCGCAAGCCCACGCTGGCCGAGCGCGCCGCCGCCGAGATGCGCCCGCCCAATATGAAGGCCAATGGCGCCCGGCATGCGCCGCAAGCCACGGGTGGCGCTGCTCCTGCCGCATCAGCTGCGGCCAAACCTGCTCAAGCCAAGCCAGCTGCTGCCAAACGACCGATCGTGGGCGGCGTGCCCGGCGAAACCCCGACTGAAGCGCCCAGCAAGGCCGCCGAGGCGCCCCCCGCACCGCCTGCACCAGACGTGGAAGAGTTGGTGCGCGAGGCCCGCCAGACGGGTTACCAGGATGGCTACCGCAATGGCCTGGCCGCCCTGGAGAGCTACAAACAGACCCAGGCTGCCCAGATGGCCGCCTACATGAGTGACCAGGTTGGCGTGCTCGCTTCGGATTTCCACCAGCGGCTGGAGTCGCTGGAGCAGCAACTGGCTGGCCGCATTGCTGGCGTGGCGCTGGAGCTGGCGCGCCAGGTGGTGCGCAGCGAGCTCAAGCAGAACCCGGAAGTGGTGGTGGACGTGGCCGAGCAGGCGCTGACGACCTTGCTGGCTTCGGCCCGCCAGATCGTGCTGCGGCTGAATCCGGACGACCACGCCATGGCGCAAGCGCAGCTGACGGATGTGCTGGCCGCGCGTGGTGCCCGCATGGTGCCTGATGCCAGCATCACCCGCGGTGGTTGCGTGGTGGAGTCGGACATTGCCGTGGTGGATGCCTCGGTGGAGGCCCGTTGGGACCGCGCAGCGGCTTCCCTGGGGCACAACGCCCCCTGGAACGATGGCAAGGAAGCGCTCGGTTCGACCGAAGTCCGCTTGCCAGAAGGGGCGGATGAGTTGGATGATTGGCCTGAGAGCGAAGCCGAAGTGTCGGCTGCGCCGCGTGGGGAGGGTGAAGTATGAACATGCCCATTCGCGTCAACCACGATGTGGCCATGGACCGCTGGAACCGGTTCCTGGACGACCTCGATGCCTGCGCCGGCGCGCGGCTGCCGCTGGAGAACCAGGGCAAGCTGGTCCGGGTGGCCGGCCTGGTGCTGGAAGCTGCGGGTTTGCGCCTGCCGGTGGGGGCTGTGTGCGAAATCCACTCCGAAACCCGCCTGGAATCGACGCCCGTGCTGGCCGAAGTGGTCGGTTTTGCCGGTGACCGTGCCTACCTCATGCCCACGGCTGAAGTGCACGGTCTTTCCAGCGGCGCCCGCGTGGTGCCGCGCACGATCCCGATCAACCCGCCGATCCTGGGCCGCCCCAATCACCCATGGCGCCGCAGCGAAGACCGCACCCGTCATCTGCCCGTCGGCAGTGGCCTGCTGGGCCGCGTGGTGAATGCCCAAGGTGAACCACTGGACCGCAAGGGCCCGTTGCAGCACGTGCGCAGCGAGCCACTGGCGCGCCGCCCCATCAACGCCATGGAGCGCGACCCGGTGCGCCAGCCGCTGGACACCGGCGTGCGCGCCATCAATTCGATGCTCACCGTGGGCCGTGGCCAGCGGATTGGCCTGTTTGCCGGCTCCGGCGTGGGTAAATCCGTGCTGTTGGGTATGATGGCGCGCTACACCCAGGCCGACGTCATCGTCGTGGGCCTGATCGGCGAACGGGGCCGTGAAGTCAAGGAATTCATCGAAGACATCCTGGGCGAAGAGGGCCTGGCCCGCTCGGTCGTGGTGGCGGCACCTGCTGATGCGCCGCCGCTGACCCGCATGCAGGGCGCCAGCTACGCCACGGCCGTGGCCGAGCATTTCCGCGATCAGGGCCTGCACGTGCTGCTGTTGATGGATTCGCTCACCCGCTACGCCATGGCACAGCGTGAAATTGCCCTGGCCATTGGCGAGCCACCTGCCACCAAGGGCTACCCGCCATCGTGTTTTGCCAAGCTGCCCCAACTGGTGGAGCGCAGCGGCAACGGCCTCAACGGCCACGGCTCGATCACGGCGTTCTACACCGTGCTGTCTGAAGGCGATGACCAGCAGGACCCGATTGCCGACGCGGCCCGCGCCATCCTGGATGGCCACATCGTGCTGTCACGCGAGCTGGCCGAATCGGGCCACTTCCCGGCCATTGACATCGAGCGATCTGCCTCCCGTGTGATGCACAACGTGGCGGACAGCCACCACATCGACGATGCCCGCCGTTTCCGCCAACTGTGGTCGCGCTACAGCAAGGCGCGTGATCTGATCCAGCTGGGCGCCTACACCCCGGGTGGCGATCATGACCTGGATCTGGCCGTCAAGCTGCACCCGCACATGGTCAACCTGCTGCAGCAGGACATGCACACGCCTTCGCACATGCATGACAGCGTGGCGGAGCTGCACCAGATCGTTTCCGGTTGATGTTGTCTGAGTAGTCAAGCCCGACAGGGCAGGGGACCCATTTCATGAGCGCCAATTCATCGCTGATGGTTGTACTGGAATCTGCGGAGAAGGCTCGGGACGAGGCTGTGGCCGAACTCGAAGGCGGCAAAAGGGCTTATGAAGCGGCCCGCCAACAGGCGCAGTCCTTGTCAGACTGGCGTCGCGAATACCAGCAACGCTGGCAGGCTCAATTTCGCCAGACGGGTGGAATGGAGATCATGCGGTGTTATCAGGACTTCATGCAGCGATTGGCCGAGGCCGTTTCGGATCAGGATAAGAGGGTAGAGCAGGCTCGCCTGTACATGGACCGTTGCCGTGCTCTGCTGATAGAGCGCGAGCGCAAGGTGGCTGCGGTGGCGCAATTGATGGACAGAAGGCTTGCCGAACTGCAGACGAAGCAGAACCGGCAGGAGCAGAAAGCCACCGATGAAATCGCTTCGCGCGCAGGCCGGATGAGTCAGGGGCTGGGCGCAGGCAGCAACCCGCTGGCGTCCGGTTCGCTTGGATGACGGCCGGGCTGGACCGGGTCATCAGATAAGGATCACATCATGGCTACACCGATCAAATCGACGACAAACTCGGGCATGAACCCCGGTGTGAACGGCGTGTCTCCCGCCATCAGCGATCTGCTGGCGCGTTTCGGCACGCAGGGCGGCGATGGCCAGAGCCAGCAGATGGCGTTTGCCCAGTGGATGGACAAACACACCGTGACCGCCAGTGACGCGCCTAAAAAAGCCCATACCGAGCCGGCCAAGGCGCCTTCTGCACAGCCCAATGCGAACGCACGAGCTGCGGAGCAGGCCCTGGCTCGCCAGCGCCAGCAAGCGATGCTGGCCAACAAGTCCGTTGAGAACAAACCTGCCGAGCAGACGGCTCAACAGGCGGACGATGACGCCGACAAGGTTGACAGCCGCCCCGCCAGCACGACGCGCAAGGACGCTGCCGGCAACAAGGCCGCCAAGGCAGGCGACAAGGTTGACAAGAAGGATGATGCCGACAAGGACGATCAGGACGAAGTGAAGTTCAGCACGGCCACCGGTGATGGGGCTGCTGTAGTGCGTGAACTCACACCGCCCGCCACGATTCAGGCGGGTGACGCCGCCGGCATGATGGCCTGGCTGGCCAGCCTGACCCACGGTGACCTGGCCCATGGCAAGGCCGTGGCGGGCGACGTACAGGGCGACGCTTCGGGTACGAGCACCGCACAACTGCAGGGCACGGATGGCCATGCGCAGGACGCCGCCTTGCTGGACCCCAAAGCCGCGGGCGCACAAGGTGCCATTGCCCTGGACAACCCCTTGTGGCAAAGCGCCAGCAGCACCGCCAGCCTGCAGGTTGACGCCCTGTTGGGGCAGTCGGGCCGGGCGCAAGAGAGCAAGGTGGACGTGGACCCGTTGGCCGGCCTGGTGGCTGGCGGCGGCATCAAAGGCGCGGGCTTTGGCACCAGCGAGGCCGGCAACGTGGCGCGCCATGAATCCGCCACGCTGAGCACCCCGCTGGATTCGCCCGATTTCGCCCAGGCACTGGCCGACAAGGTCAGCATGTGGGTGGGTTCGGCCAAGGACGATGGCTCGATGACGGCCGAGTTGCACCTCAACCCGGCAGACATGGGACCGATCAACGTGAAAATTTCACTCGATGGCCAAACGGCGCAGGTGGATTTCGCCGCCGCGGCGTTAGAAACGAGAAAGGCCATCGAAGCCAGCCTCCCGATGCTGTCGAGCGCCCTGAGTGACGTCGGGTTGAACATGACCGGCGGTGATGTTTCCTCGCAGACATCGCAGCAGCAGTTCGACCAGAACTTTGCCCAGGCACAAGGCGGTAACGGTCGCGGAACCGGTGCGTCCGGCCGTGATGATGCCGATACGGGCGTAGAGCCCGCCAGCATGCGAGCGGTTGCCGCACCTCGTCCTGGCCGCCTGGGCGGTCTGGACCTCTACGCCTGAGCCTTGCCCGAGCCTCTCAAGAGGCCCGCACAGGCCGCCGCCGGGAATCAAGCGACTTTCCCATCGTTTATTGATCCATTGCGACGGCGCTGACTTCGAATAATCCTCACATGGCAGCGGCACTTTTTGGCGCCCTGTCATGAACACCAGGAGATACACGAATGTCAGCTGCCCCCGCCGCCCCGGCCGAAGGCGAAGCCCCCAAGAAGGGCCCCAAGAAGCTCATCATCATCATTGCTGCCGTCGTCCTGCTCCTGGTTCTGGGCGGAGGCGGGGCCTTCTTCATCATGAAGAAAAAGGCTGCCGAGGCCGAAGCCGCCGCCGCGGCTGCGGACGAAGAAGATGGTGGTGATGGCGCCAGTCCCGCCAAGGAAGCCAAGAAGGCCGAACACGGCAAGGGCGATCACGGCACGCCGCCCGCTTTTGTGCCGCTGGAACCCTTCATCGTCAACCTGTCCGACCGCGACTCCGAGCGTTTTGCCCAGATCGGCATCACCTTGCAGGTTGAAGACCCGCACATGGCTGACGAGATGAAGGCCTATATGCCGGCCATCCGCAACGCCATCTTGCTGATCCTGTCGCACAAATCGTCTGACGAGTTGCTGAGCTCCGAGGGCAAGCTGAAGCTGGCACAAGAAATCCGCCGCGAAGCGGCACGCGCCATGGGGTACGAGGTCGCCGAGCCCGAAGAAGAGGACCCGGCTGCCGCCGACGACGAAGCCCCCAAGAAAAAGAAGAAGAAAAAGAAGAAGGCCGAGCCTTACAACCCGATTGTTCAAGTGCATTACTCGAACTTCATCATCCAGTGATGTCCAGCTGAGCCCCTTGTCAACGGTCCCGGAAGTCCTCAGGCCATGAACCAGCAAATCCTCTCACAAGACGAAGTTGATGCCCTCTTGCAAGGCATCACCGGCGAGAGCCAGAAGTTGGAGCAGGAAGAAGCGCCCAAGGAAGGCATTCGCGACTACAACCTGGCTCAGCAAGAACGCATCGTGCGTGGGCGCATGCCCACCATGGAAATCATCAACGAGCGTTTTGCGCGCAACATCCGCATCGGCTTGTTCAACCTGATCCGCAAATCGCCGGAAGTGTCGGTGGGCGGCATCAAGGTGCAGAAGTACAGCGCCTTCCTGCGCGAGATCGTGGTGCCCACGAACTTCAACATCATGGCCGTGCGCCCCTTGCGTGGTTCCGGCCTGATCGTGTGCGACCCGACCCTGGTGTTCGGCGTGATCGACGCGCTGTTTGGCGGCGTCGGCAAGTTCCACACCCGCATCGAAGGCCGTGATTTCTCGGCCACCGAACAGCGTGTGATCCACCGCCTGGTCGAGGTCATCACCGCCGAGTACAAGAAGTCCTGGCACGGCATCTACCCCGTCGAACTGGACTACCAGCGCTCGGAGATGCAACCCCAGTTCGCCACCGTGGCCACGCCCAGCGAGATCGTGGTGTGCTGCTCGTTCACGCTGGAAATCGGCGACACCAGCGGCACCATCCACATCTGCATCCCGTACGCGACGCTGGAGCCCATCCGCGACATCCTGTTCTCGTCCATCCAGGGCGACTCGGCCGAGCCTGACCGCCGTTGGGTGAAGCTGTTGACACAGCAGATCCAGTCCGCCGAGGTGGAGCTGGTGGCCGAGCTGGCGCATGCGCCCGCCACCGTCGAGCAGTTGCTGGCCTTCAAGCCCGGCGACTTCATCGAGCTGGACCTGGAAAAAGTCATCCAGGCCAAGGTGGACGGTGTGCCCGTTTTTGACTGTTATTACGGTACGTCGAACAACAAGTACTCCTTGCGTATCGACAAGCTTCTGACCGCCGGCAACATGAGTTGGCTTGGAGACCACAATGTCTGAAGAATTCCCGCCCGAGTCTGGTGGCAACGCCGAACAGGACGCCATGGCCGCCGAATGGGAGGCCGCGCTGGCGCAACAGGCCGCCACACCGCAACCTGACATGGACGAGTTCGCCAACGCTGCCAGCGAAGTGACCAATGCCCAGCCGCAGATGACGCCGGCCGCATTCGCCAACTTCGCGCCGGCCCAGGCCAGCTCGGCTGGCAACGACATCAGCATGATCCTGGACATCCCGGTTCAGCTGACGGTGGAGCTGGGCCGCACCCGCATCCCCATCAAGAACATCCTGCAATTGGCGCAGGGCTCGGTGGTGGAACTGGACGCGATGGCCGGCGAACCCATGGACGTGCTGGTCAACGGCTTCCTGATCGCGCAGGGTGAAGTGGTGGTGGTCAACGACAAGTTCGGTATCCGGCTGACGGATATCGTGACGCCGTCCGAGCGCATGCGCCGCCTGAGCAAGGGCAACTGAGGATCGACCTGACATGCCATCTACCGGTTTGACCGTGATCTGGTTCCTGGGCATCGTGGCCCTGATCCCGCTGACCTTGTGGGCCTTGAAGCGCTCCGGCCTGGCCAATGGCACCGTGGGTGCCACGCAAGCGCTGATCAAGCCCATCAACCAGATGAGCCTCGGGCCGGGCCAACGCCTGGTGACCGTGGAAGTGGGCACAGGTGATGACCGCAAGTGGCTGGTGCTGGGCGTGACCGCGCAGAACATCCACACGCTGCACACCATGGCGCCTCAGGCTGTTCCCGCTGGCGACAACGCCACACCATCTTTCACCAATTTGCTGCGCCGCTCGCTGGGCCAGCAAGACAAGGGGCAAGCCTGATGCGCGCTGCTTCGGTTTCCAAGGGCTGGCTGAGTACCGCGCTGGTGTCCGTGCTGGTTCTGGGTTCGTCCACGGCCATGGCGCAAAGCGCCGGCGGCAGCAGCACCTTGCCTTTGCTCGTGGGGCAGGGCGCTGGTGGCACCAGCTATTCGGTGCCTGTGCAGACCTTGCTGTTCTTCACGGCACTGAGCTTCCTGCCCGCCGTGCTGCTGATGATGACGGGCTTCACCCGCATCGCCATCGTGCTGAGCCTGATGCGCCAGGCCATTGGCACGCAGGCGGCGCCACCCAACCAGGTCGTGATCGGCCTGTCGCTGTTCCTGACCATGTTCGTCATGGGCCCCACGCTGGACAAGGTCTACAAGGACGCCTACGAGCCTTTCGCTGCCAACCAGATCAGCTTCAACGAAGCGCTGGAGCGTGGCCAGGGCCCCATGCGCGCCTTCATGCTCAAGCAGACCCGCCAGTCCGACCTGGGCCTGTTCGTCAAGCTCGCCAAGATCGAGGGCGACGTCAAGCCCGAGACCGTGCCGTTTCGCGTGCTGGTGCCGGCCTTTGTCACCAGCGAGTTGAAGTCCGCCTTCCAGATCGGTTTCCTGATCTTCATTCCCTTCCTGGTGATCGACATGATCGTGGCCAGTGTGTTGATGAGCCTGGGGATGATGATGCTTTCACCCGTGATGGTGGCGCTGCCCTTCAAGCTGATGCTGTTCGTGCTGGCCGATGGCTGGAACCTGTTGCTGGGCTCGCTGGCTGCCAGCTTCGTGCAATAAGAAGTGCAATAAGAAAGAGGCCGGATCATGGATCCCCAACAAGTACTGACCTTTGGCCGTGACGGCTTGCTGACGCTGCTGATGGTCTGCGGCCCCATCGTGATGGTGGTGCTGGTGGTGGGCCTGCTGGTGAGCATCTTCCAGGCGGCCACCCAGATCCATGAACAGACCTTGTCCTTCGTGCCCAAGCTGCTGGCGGCCTTTGCCACGCTGGCGGTGGCCGGCCCCTGGATGCTGACCAAGCTGGTGGAGTACATCCAGCAGGTGCTGCAGTCGATCCCGTCCGTGGTGGGCTGATCGGCCTTCACACATGGTCAGCTTCTCCGAAGCCCAGGTCCTGGCGTGGATCACGCCCTGGCTGTGGCCCTTCTTCAGGGTCATGGGCCTGTTCACCTCGGCGCCCGTGCTGTCGATGCGTGTGATCCCGCGCCGCGTGCGGCTGAGCCTGGGCATCCTGATCGTGGTGTGCGCGCAGCCCAGCCTGCCCGAGATGCCCCCGATCTCGCTGAACTCTGCTGCTTCGCTGATGGTGATCGCGCACGAGGTGCTGATCGGCCTGACCATGGGTTTTGCGGCCCGCGTGGTGTTCGCTGCCATCGAGTTTGCGGGCGAACTGGTCGGCTTGCAGATGGGCCTGAACTTCGCGAGCTTCTTCGACCCACTCAGTGGCACGCAGGTCACGGCGGTGAGCCGCTTTTACGGCACCACGGCCGCCTGGCTGTTCGTGGTCATGAACGGGCATCTGATGCTGACGGGTGCTGTGCTGGGCAGCTTTCATGCCTTCCCGGTGTCACCCGAGCCTTTGAACTTCCTCAACGCGGTGCAGCCGCAGGTGTGGGGCGCCGAGGTCTTCAAGCTGGGGCTGTGGGTGTCGCTGCCTGTGGTGTCCATGCTGATCCTGGTCAACATGGTGATGGGGTTGGTGGCCCGCGTCGCGCCGCAGATGAACATCTTCTCGATCGGCTTCCCGATCACGCTGGCGGTGGGGTTCACTGGCCTGTGGCTCACGCTGCCCATGATGCAGACGCCGCTGACCATGGCGCTCGAGCGGATGATGGCCTACTTCCAGTAGGTCTGCAGACGACCTGATCTGGCCATTTCGGCCCTGAGCTTGCCACGCTTGCACTGAATTGGCGCTAACCTTGGCGCCCATGAAAGTGCCATCTCGCCCATCCCATCCCGCTTCTTCGACACAGGCCTCGCCCGAGGGCGCGCCGCAGGCTGACGGCCTCGCGCGGCGACAGGTGCTGGGCGGCTTGCTGGGGGCAGGTGTCAGCGGCACGGTGGGGCTGCCCGCCTGGGCCGCCAAGGGCGAGAAGGGCGAGAAGCCCTCCGAGCCCACGCCCGTCTGGAAGCCGGACCACACCGTCATCGTCGTCCTGGAAAACCTGTCGGCTTATGACGCCACCGCGGGCCAGCGCAAGGAGCGCAAGGCGCCGGTGTACGACGCCGCTTCGGACTGGCGCTTCCTCAATGAACTGGCCGACAAGGGCGCACGTTTCAGCAACTCGAACTTCGGGCGCACGCCTTACAACTCGCCGCTGCCGACGCGCTCCAGCCAGCCCAATTACCTGTTTTTGTTCTCTGGCCACCACCAGGGTGTGCTGCCCGCGTGGTTTGAAGATGAACGCTCACCGTACAAGGGCGTGGCGCTGCGCGACCGCAATGGCAACCCCCTGGCCACCCAGAGTGAAACCAATGTGGGCGTGGCCAACAGCAACGTGCCCAACGCCTGGCTGCCGTTTACCTCGCCCAACTTGGGCGCGGCCATCTTGCAGGGCGGCGGCACCTTCCTGAGCTTTTGCGAATCGCTGCCGTACCCGAGCTGGAACTGCGGCACGGACTCCAGCATCGCGCCTTGCAACGCCAACTTCGCCCTGTCAGACGACTACCGCCGCAAGCACAACCCTACGGTCAACTGGACGGACCAGATCCACCCCACCAGCCCGCGTGGCCTCAACGGTGATCTGGCCCAGCATGTGATGCCCCTGAGCGTGAACTTGGCCTTCGAGCCCACCCGCGACCCGCTGCTCAAGCAGAGCTTTCGGGGCTTTGCCAAGCACGCCGATGGCACCGTTTTGCCTTTTGACAAGTTGCCTGATGTGGCCATCGTCGTGCCCAACGAGCAGCACGACGCCCACAGCAACACGGCCAAGGCGGCTGACGACTGGCTGCGCCAGCACATCGGCCCGTATGCCGAATGGGCGGTCAAGCACAACAGCCTGCTGATCATCACCTTCGACGAAGACGGCAGCACCGACGACAGCCGGGGTGATGCCTACATCACCGGCACGCACCGCATCCCCACGCTGTTTTATGGCGCGGGCGTCAAACCCGGTGTGTACGAGCAGCGCATCGATCACCTCAATGTGCTGTCGACCGTGTTGTGGTTCAACGGGGCCCTTGCGCGCTTCAAGGACGATTTCCGGCGCTACCACAAGGTGGTGGATGGCTCGGGCTCGGAGGCCGAGAAAGAGTGGCTCAATCTGCAGCCCATCACGGAAGTGTTCGACAAGGTGCCCGCCCGGGTATCCGGCAAACCCGCGAAGTAAGTGCCACCGAAGTTCGTAGAATCGGCGCCCATGTCATCCAAGTCTTCCCCCAAAGCCGCCAGCGTGTCGTCTCAACCCAGTGCCAACTACGGCGAAGGCTCGATTCGGGTCCTCAAGGGCCTGGAGCCTGTTAAACAGCGCCCGGGCATGTACACCCGGACGGACAACCCCCTGCACATCATCCAGGAGGTGATCGACAACGCCGCCGACGAGGCCCTGGCGGGTTTCGGCAAACGCATTGCCGTGACGCTGCACACCGACGGTTCGGTCAGCGTGGAAGACGAGGGGCGCGGCATTCCTTTCGGTTTGCACCCGGAAGAGGGCGTCAGCGTGGTCGAGATCGTGTTCACCCGCCTGCACGCGGGTGGCAAGTTCGACAAGGGTTCGGGCGGCGCCTACAGCTTCTCGGGTGGCCTGCACGGCGTGGGCGTGAGCGTGACCAACGCGCTGTCCACCCGCCTGCAGGTGACGGTGTGTCGCGAAAAACAGGTGGCCCAGCTGGCCTTCAGCGGCGGCGACGTGATCGAGCCGGTGACGGTGCGCCCGGCCGCCAGCGGCGACCGCAAGAACGGCACCACCGTGCGCGCCTGGCCCGACGCCAAGTATTTCGAAAGCGCCGAGCTGCCCAAGGCCGAGCTGGTGCACATGCTGCGCAGCAAGGCCGTGCTGATGCCTGGGGTGACCATCACGCTGACGCACGAGAAGTCCGGCGAGGTGCAGACCTGGCTGTACAAGGGCGGCCTGCGTGACTACCTGACCCAGACGCTCACCACCGACCCTATCATCCCGCTGTTCGAAGGCGAGCAGTACGCCTCCGGCGGCGAGACCGAGAACTTCGCCGAAGGCGAGGGCGCCGCTTGGTGCGTGGCTTTCACCGAAGAGGGCTCGCCCATGCGCGAGAGCTACGTCAACCTGATCCCCACGGTGGCAGGCGGCACGCACGAGGCAGGCCTGAAGGACGGCCTGTTCAATGCCATCAAGGGCTTCATCGAGATGCACTCGCTGATGCCCAAAGGCGTCAAGCTGATGCCGGATGACGTGTTCAGCCGCGCGAGTTTCGTGCTCTCGGCCAAGGTGCTGGACCCGCAGTTCCAGGGCCAGACCAAGGAGCGCCTGAACAGCCGCGACGCCGTTCGCCTGGTCAGCACCTACGTCAAGCCTGGGCTGGAGCTGTGGCTCAACCAGCACGTGGAATACGGCAAGAAGCTGGCCGAGCTGGTGATCAAGCAGGCGCAAGCCCGCCAGCGTGCCGGCCAGAAGATCGAGAAGAAGAAGGGCTCCGGCGTGGCCGTGCTGCCCGGCAAGCTGACCGATTGCGAAAGCCGTGACCTGAGCTTGAACGAAGTCTTCCTGGTCGAGGGTGACTCGGCCGGCGGCAGCGCCAAGATGGGCCGCGACAAGGAAACCCAGGCCATCCTGCCCCTGCGCGGCAAGGTGCTCAATGCCTGGGAGGTCGAGCGCGACCTGCTGTTCAAGAACAATGAAATTCACGACATCTCGGTGGCCATCGGCGTGGACCCGCACGGGCCCAACGACTCGCCCGATCTGTCAGGCCTGCGCTACGGCAAGATCTGCATCTTGTCTGATGCCGACGTGGACGGTTCGCACATCCAGGTGTTGCTGTTGACGCTGTTCTTCCGCCACTTCCCCAAGCTGATCGAGACCGGGCACATCTACATCGCGCGCCCGCCGCTCTACCGGGTGGATGCACCCGCGCGTGGCAAGAAGCCGGCGGCCAAGCTGTATGCGCTGGACGAAGGCGAGCTCACCGCCATTCTGGACAAGCTGCGCAAGGAGGGTTGCCGCGAGGGCGCCTGGTCCATCAGCCGCTTCAAGGGCCTGGGCGAGATGAACGCCGAGCAGCTGTGGGACACCACGCTCAACCCGGATACACGCCGCCTGCTGCCTGTGGCTTACGGCGAGCCCGGCTTCGAGTCGACCGAGGGCTCGTTCAACAAGCTGATGGGCAAGGGCGAAGCCGCCTCACGTCGTGAACTCATGGAGCTGCACGGCGACGCGGTCGAGATCGACATCTGATCAGGGGCCTGTCGCAGGCTGGTTCAGAGGCTGGCGGCCGAGCGCTCGTCCAGCCTGACCCGCTCGCTCTTGAGCCAGCCTTGCGTGGTGACATGGGTGATCGGGTGCGTGTAGCTCACACGCGTCCAGCCAGGTACATGGGCAAGGATCTGAACCTTGTCGCCGCCCACGATGTGCTTGCCCATGAAGCACGCCAGATCCGGGGCGAAGTGCAAGAGGCTGCGGCCCGGCAGGCTGACCACGCCGGGGCCTGACGGTTGCGGGTTGGCGTGTTTCGGTTCGGCGTCCGCGCACTGGGCCTGCGTGCCTGCCGGCGCATTGGCCGCATGGGCCACGGCTTTCGCGGCCGGCGCGCTTCGGATGCCCGCTGTCGGTGGATGCGCGTCCAGCTCTTTGAGCGCGGTGGCGAGTTGGGGATCGGGTGCGCCGTGCCCACATGCGTCGGGCATGGACTGATCCTCGCGCATGACAAGGTGCTCGGCGCGTTCTACCGCCCAGCGTGCGCCTCGCTTTTGGAACACCACCCGTTTGAGCTGCAGTCGGCCATCCTGCACAAGCAAGTCGCCATCCGCGCTTCTTGCCGCAGCGCACACCTTGGCCTGCCCGCCGTCGATCCAGGCCAGGCTGAGGCTCAGTCTTGAATCATTGGGCAGGCCGGCCACCTGAACGTCACGCGCCAGGTTGATGAGCGATGCACGGACCGGGTCTTTGGCATCCAGCTCGCGTGCGCCCGACGTGGCGCAGGCAGCCGACAGCAGGCTGGTCAGCGCGAGGGTGCGCAGACAGGCAAGGCTTGCGGGTTGGCCCATGACGCGTCTCCGAAACAGAATCCAGGAACTTGCAAGATAGCGCGAAGCCCGGCGCCACCATGCGAGCAGTTCCAGGGCCTCTTGCGGCCTTTTCCTGCAATCAACCCGGGCCTGCAAGCGCGGATCTACAGCTCGGCCAGGTTCGCTTGCAGGTGCCTGGCTTGCGCCTGAATGGCCGTGATGGCCTCTGGTGCCATCTTGTCGATCTGCCTGTAGACCATGCCGATGCGCGGGTTGTGACGCAGCAAGGGTGCGTGGCGGATGTGGAAGTCCCAGTACAGGGCGTTGAAGGGGCAGGCCCGCTCGCCGAGCCGCTCCTTCTTGCGGTAGTGGCAGTTGCCGCAATGGTCACCCATGCGATCCAGGTAGGCCGCTGACGACACATAGGGCTTGGTCGCCAGCAGACCACCGTCGGCGAACTGGCTCATGCCCAGGGTGTTGGGCAGCTCCACCCACTCGAAGGCATCGATGTACACGCCCAGGTACCACTGGTGAACGGCGTGCGGGTTCAAGCCCGCGAGCAGGGCGAAGTTGCCGATCACCATCAGGCGCTGGATGTGGTGGGCATACGCCTGATCCAGTGACTGGCTGATGGCTTTTGCCAGGCAGGCCATTCTGGTGTCGCCCGTCCAGAACCAGTCGGGCAGGGGATGCCGGTGTGCCAGCGCGTTGTGCTGTGCATAGCCTGGCATGTGGGCCCAATACACACCGCGCACGTACTCTCGCCAACCCAGGATCTGCCGGATGAAGCCTTCGACCGCTGCAAGGGGCGCGTGGCCTTCGCGCCAGGCTGCTTCCGCGCGGGTGACCACCTCGCGGGGATGGAGCATCTTCACGTTCAGCGCGAAGGACAGCAGCGAGTGGAAGAGCCGCCAGCTCTGCTGGCTGAGGGCGTCCTGAAACCGACCAAAGTGGGGCAAGGCGTGCTGGATGAAGGCCTCCAGGTGCTGCAAGGCCTCGTCGCGATGCAGGGGCCAGGCGAACTGACTGGCTTGCGGTTGACCGAAGCTTTGGACCCCACTGGTCTCGATGGTGTGCCACAAGGCCTGGTGATCATGTTGCTGGCGCCAGTCCATCGGTTCGGGCGGCGAGCCGTTCCACGGCTCCCGGTTGTCATGGTCGAAATTCCATTGCCCGCCAGCGGGCTTCTGGGGCGTCTCCATCAGTACGCCATGCTGCCGCCGCATGTGGCGGTAGAAGTGCTCCATCAGCCAGCTGCGCCGGCCCTCGAACAGACGGGCTGCCTCGTCGCGCTCCGTGTAGAAATGGTGGCTGCTGACCATCTCGCCATGCAGACCCCGCTGGATCAGGCTTTCGCGCCAGGCAGCCAACTGCGCGTCGAGTCGCCACTCATCTGGCGCCTGGTACTGCACCGACGAGGCGCCGTAGTGCGTCATCAAGGCATCCAGGTTGGCCGTGACCGACTGGCGGTTGCTGGGCGAATCGATGGCGATGTAGCGCACGCGGTGGCCGGCTTCGCGAAGCTGGCGGGCGAACGCCCGCATGGCCGCGAAGATGGCCAGGATCTTCTGCGCGTGGTGCAGCACGTAGTCGGTTTCCTGGCGTACTTCCATGAGCACGTAGACGACGTCTTCACGCACCTCGTCAAACCAGGGGTGAAGCGGGTTGAGCTGGTCGCCCAGAACGAGGCGCAAAGTCTGCTCGGGCGTTGGCTTCATGGCGAGGATGGCGCGGATGAGGGCTTCTTGTTGAGACGGCATCGCTCGGAGCAATAACGCACCTCATCCCAGACCTTGGCCCACTTCTTTCGCCAGGCAAAGGGGCGCCCACAGTGAAGGCAAGGCTTCTGAGGCAAATCGCCTTTCTTGATCATGCGCATTCAAAAATCCAGCGTGAGTTGAGGGCTGCCGTGCGATGCGGCTGCGGCCGTATCGGCCTCGCGTCTGACGGGGCGCGGCGTGGCACGTGAGCGGGTGCCGTCGCGGTGCATGCGCGAGCCGTGCTTGTGAACGATCTCGCCCACAGCGGCCCTGATCTCCGGCCTGACCCGCAGGGCATGCACGCTGGTTTTCGCTGCCCGTGTGGCGACCGCGAGATCAACCAAGGGCACGGGGATGTCTTCGCCGACGCGCAGGCCGCAGCGAGTCTGCACGGTTTCGGGCATCAGCCAGGGTTCGAACAGCCACTCAGGCGGCACCCGGCGCATGACGGGCAGCCAGTGCCTGACGAAGTGCCCCTGCGGGTCATGGTCACGGGCCTGCTTGATGGGGTTGTAGACCCGCGTGGTGTTGATGCCCGTGGTGCCGGATTGCATCTGCAACTGGCTCCAGTGGATGCCGGGCTCATAGTCCAGGAACTGCCGTGCCAGCCACTCGCCCACGGGCCGCCAGTGCAGCCACAGCGGGTAGGCCGCCACCGACACCAGCATGGCCCGCATGCGGAAGTTGAGCCAGCCGGTGTGGCGCAGCATCGCCACGCAGGCGTCTACGAGTGGCCAGCCCGTGCGCCCCTGCATGAGGGCCTCGAAATGCCGGGCGTTGAAGTCGGGTTCGCGCAATTGGTCGTAACCGCGGTGCAGGTTGCGCCACTCGAGCTCGGGTTCGCTCTCCAGCTTCTGGATGAAATGGCAGTGCCAGTGCAGGCGGCTCATGAAGGCGCTGAGCCCCGAACGCTGGCGCGCCGCCCAAGGCAGGGAGGCCTCGTCTTCCAGATCATTCAAGCGCGCCTGCGTGGCCTGCACCACTTCCCGGATGCTCAAGCAGCCGTGGGCGAGGTAGGGGGACAGCCGCGAACAGGCCGTTGGCGCGGACAGTGGCGAAGAAATGCCGCCGCGGTACTGGCCGCAACGGTCGTGCAGGAAGTCATCCAGGATCGCCAGGGCCTCGCGGCGCCCGCCACGTTGGCGAGCAGGCGGCTCCTCTGGCGCAAGGCCCAACTGGCTGGCACTCGGCCACCGCTCGGCCGGCAGGTGAACAAGCTGCTTGAGCCCTGAGGCATCTGGCTTGACAGCCGCGGTGGCCGGTGTGGCAGCGAAGGGCCGCACAGCCAGCGGCGCCTTGTTCATGAAGCCGTGCCAATGGCGGTGCCACAGGTCGCGGTCGCGAAGGCGGCGCACCACGCCAAACTGAGGCCGCTCTTGCCACGCGATGCCGTGCGCTCGACACCAATGACCCACCGCCACGTCCCTGGCGTACGTGTAGGCATTGCCCGTTTCCTCGTGCGAGAACAGTGCCAGGAAAGGCTCAACCTGGTGGATGCGCGCCAGCACGGCGGTGACCTCGCCGGCCATCACCCACAGTTCGCCGCCCAGCTCGCTCAGCGCGGCCTCCAGGTCGGCCAGACACTCGCGCACGAAGCCCCAGTGCTGTGCCGACGCGTCCGGCTGCTGCCACAGGCCGGGCTCGATCACGTACACACAACGAACGGGGCCGCCATCCGCGAACCGCTGCGCCGCACGCAAGGCGGCGTGATCGGGTGTGCGGAGGTCGCGCTTGAACCAGACAAGTGCAGAGGGCATGCCGCCATGTTGACGCCGATGGTGGGGTGATCAGTCATCAAAAGTGGCGTCAAAGGCTTGTCAATGCATCGTTTCACGCTTGCAGGCATTCGGATCTGGGCGTGGCGGGAGGAGGGGCTTGCACCCACTACACTCGGCACCGCAGATTTGGATTTCTGACCCTGATTTTTAGCGATGACCCAACAGACCATCGATTTCAACCCGCCGCCCCCCGATGGCGGCGAATCCCTGACCCTGGCCCACTACGCCGAGCGGGCTTACCTGGAATACGCCCTGAGCGTGGTCAAGGGCCGCGCCTTGCCGGACGTGTGCGACGGCCAGAAGCCCGTGCAGCGCCGCATCCTGTACGCCATGGACCGCATGGGCCTGAGCTACTCGGGCAACAGCGGGCCCAAGCCGGTCAAGAGCGCCCGTGTGGTGGGCGACGTGCTGGGCCGTTATCACCCGCACGGCGACACCGCCGCCTACGACGCCATGGTGCGCATGGCGCAGGACTTCGCCCTGCGCTACCCCTTGATCGACGGCCAGGGTAACTTCGGCTCCCGCGATGGCGACGGCGCTGCCGCGATGCGTTACACGGAAGCCCGCCTGGCACCGATCTCCCGCCTGCTGCTCGACGAAATCGACATGGGCACGGTGGACTTCATCCCCAACTACGACGGCTCGACCGAAGAGCCCAAGCAGTTGCCCGCGCGCCTGCCCTTCGTGCTGCTCAACGGCGCCAGCGGCATCGCCGTAGGCCTGGCCACCGAGATCCCCAGCCACAACCTGCGTGAAGTGGCCGCGGCCACCGTGGCCCTGATCAAGAACGACCGCCTGCCTGACGACGAGCTGTTCGAGCTGATCCAGGGCCCGGACTTCCCCGGTGGCGGCCAGATCATCTCCAGCGCGCAGGACATCCAGGACGCCTACCGCAGTGGTCGTGGCAGCTTGAAGGTGCGCGCCCGCTGGAAGATCGAAGACATGGCGCGTGGCCAGTGGCAACTGGTGGTGACCGAGTTGCCACATGGCACCAGCACGGCCAAGGTGCTCGAAGAGATCGAGGAGCTCACCAACCCCAAGATCAAGAGCGGCAAGAAGGCCCTGACCGCCGAGCAGACCCAGCTCAAGACCACGGTGCTGTCGGTGCTGGACACAGTGCGCGACGAGTCCAGCAAGGACGCCCCCGTGCGCCTGGTGTTCGAGCCCAAGACCCGCACGATCGACCAGCAGGAGTTGATCACCACCTTGCTGGCCCACACCAGCCTGGAAACCTCTTCGTCCATCAACCTGACGATGGTCGGCGCCGATGGCAAGCCCACGCAAAAGAGCCTGCGCCAGATGCTGGGCGAGTGGATCGGCTTCCGCATGGAGACGGTCACCCGCCGCACCAAGTACCGCCTGGGCAAGGTGCTGGACCGCATCCACATCCTCGAAGGCCGCCAGCTTGTCCTGCTGAACATCGACGAGGTGATCCACATCATCCGCAACAGCGACGAGCCCAAGGCCGCGCTGATCGAGCGTTTCAAGCTCAGCGACCGCCAGGCCGAGGACATCCTGGAAATCCGCCTGCGTCAACTGGCGCGGCTGGAGGCGATCAAGATCGAGCAGGAGCTGGCGGAGCTCAAGGGCGAGCAAGCCAAGCTCGAAGACATCCTGAACAACCCCGGCGTGCTCAAGCGCACCGTGATCAAGGAAATCGAAGCCGATGCCAAGCAGTTTGGTGACGAGCGCCGCACCCTGATCCAGGCCGAGAAGCGCGCGGTGGCCGAGGTCAAGGTGATTGACGAGCCGGTGACGGTGGTCATCAGCCTCAAGGGCTGGGTGCGCGCCAGAACGGGCCATGGCCATGACCCGGCGAGCTTTGCTTTCAAGGCGGGCGATGGCCTTTACGGCACTTTCGAATGCCGCACCGTGGACCCGATGATCGTGGTCGGCAGCAATGGCCGTGTCTACAGCGTGCCCGTGAGTGCGCTGCCGGGTGCGCGCGGCGACGGCTCACCGATCACCACCATGATCGAGCTGGAATCGGGCACGCAGCCGGTGCACTACCTGGCAGGCAACGTCGAGCAGACGCTGCTGTTCGCCAACACCGGCGGCTTTGGCCTGCTGGCCAAGCTGGGCGACCTCATCACGCGCCAGAAGGGCGGCAAGGGCTTCCTGACGCTGGATGAAGGTGATCTGGTGCTGCCACCGGTTCTGGTGCAGCCGGGCCACACGCAGGTGGCCTGCCTGGCGCAAGGCGGCCGCATGCTGGTGTTCGGCCTGGACGAGCTCAAGCTGCAGTCCAACGGCGGGCGCGGCCTGACGCTGATGGAAGTCGATGCCAAGAAGGACCCGCTGATCTCGGTGGCCACTGTGCACAACGGCGTCAAGGTGATCGGTTCAGGCCGAGGAGGCAAGGCCAAGGAAGAGGACGTGCGCAACTCGGCCTATACGGCCCACATCGGCAAGCGCGCCCGCAAGGGCAAGGCCGTGGACGCCTTCCAGAAGGTGATGCGCGTGTTGCCGCTGGCCTGAGCTGCGGCGCTCAGTGCGCACAAGCCACTCAGTGAAAGACCACCGCCAAGGCCTTGAACTGATTGGCTTGCTCGGGCCCCGTGACACTGATCAGGCTCTGGTTGGTGGACTCGATCAGGAAACCGGCCTTTTGCAGGTCGGCCAGCAGGGCTTGTGGTGTCTGATGCGCCAGCGGCGCAATGTCGCTGATCGGTGCATTCAGCACGGCCATGGTGGCGCGCCGCCCGGGGTTGCCGCCCTTGCCATCTTTCTCTTCCTGGATGAAGAACGAAGCCGCCAGGATCAGCAGGAACACGGCCACGATGCCCAACGCTGCGGGCTTGGTGAAGTAGCGCTTGAACGAGCTGATGTTGGCCAGGGCATGTGCGCCCACGCCAGCGACCATGGCCCAGCCCAGCCATTCATGCGCTTCCTTGTTGAGGCCGATGTCGGCGTGGAAGAACATCAGGATGCCGGTGGTGGCCATCAGGACGAACGCGCCCATGGTGAGGGGCGTGGCCCATTCGCGAGAGATCTGCATGGCAGTCGTTCCAGTTGGAAACGGAACCTTGTTTGTTGACAGGTCATCAGTGTGCGGCGGCATTGTTGCCCGTTTGTTGAGCCTGGCTAAAGTTCATCGAGATTGTGTTGGTGCGTACGTTTTTTGACGCGATGGTTGGGTGCGGTTGGTTCATTGACGTATGGGTCAGGCACGGCAGGTGGGGCTGGCCGCAAACAAGCTGGAAAACGCCAACAAGCTAGGCCTGCGCGCCTGGGTTAGGCTCGGTGGCCAGAGGCCATAGACGATCACATCAACGATCAGGAATCCCATGACATCCCTTGCAGGCAAGACACTGTTCATCACCGGCGCCAGCCGCGGCATCGGCAAGGCCATCGCCTTGCGTGCTGCGCGCGATGGCGCCAACATCGTGGTCGCCGCCAAGACCGCCGAGCCGGATCCGCGCCTGCCGGGTACGATCCATTCCGCTGCCGAGGAGATCGTGGCGGCCGGCGGCAAGGCTTTGCCCCTGGTGCTTGACGTGCGCGATGAGGACCAGGTACGCGAGGTGGTGGCCAAGGCCGCCGCGCACTTTGGTGGCATCGACATCCTGGTCAACAACGCCAGCGCCATCAACCTCACGAAGACGCCCGAGACCGCAGCCAAGCGCTATGACCTGATGATGGACATCAACGTGCGCGGCACCTTCATGTGTTCACAGGCCTGCCTGCCGCACCTGGAAAAAGCGGCCAACCCGCACATCCTGGTGCTGTCGCCACCCATCAGCCTGCAGGCCAAGTGGTTCGAGTCGCACGCGGCGTACACGGTGTCCAAGTTCAGCATGAGCATGGTGGCTTTCGGTCTGGCCGCCGAGCTGCGTGCCAAGGGCATTGCCGTCAATTCACTGTGGCCACGCACGCTGATCGCCACGTCGGCTTTGAACGTCGCCGGCTCTCAATTGGGCACCCTGGGCCGCACGCCCGAGATCATGGCGGATGCCGCCTACCTCATCCTCACCCGCGCCAGCCGCGAGGCCACTGGCCAGTTCTACCTGGATGAGCAGGTCTTGCGTGATGCTGGCGTGACCGACTTCGAGCGTTATCTGGTGACGCCGGGCAGCACGCCCATGATCGACCTGTACGTCGAGCCCTGAGCGCGAGCGCGCGTCGAGCCCTAGACCCGCACCACGGTGACCGAGCATTCCGCCTCGGCCACCACCTGCGCACTCACGCTGCCCAGGTAGCGCCGCAGCGCCGAGTTGCCGCGCGCGCCCATCACGATGTGGTCCACCTGGTTCTTGTTGGCGAACTCGACCAGCGCGTGGGCCGTGTCCGTGGCCTCCAGCACATGGAAGGTCAGGCGGTGCTCGTCCAGCTGCAGTTGTTGTTGCAGCGGGCGCGCCCAATGCTTGATGGTCACCAGCTGCTGCACATGCAGGCTGTTGCCTTCTTCGTCCATGAGCTTGTCCATGCCCACGCGGTTGATCTTCATGACGCTGACGCAGGCCAGGCGCGCACCCGGCTCGATCTGCATGATGCGCCGCACGGTGGCCAGCAGCTTCTTGTCCAGCTCGGGTGTGCTGGCCTTGGTCGCGATGGCCACCATGATGATGGGGCTGTGCTCGACATGCTGGGTGGCGTTGGCCTGTGCTTCGGGCTCGGCGCCCATGGCCTTGAACCAGCGCTTGATGTTGCTCAGGCTGCCTCTGGGTGCCGTGTGCTCGGCTCGTTTGGTCAAGGGGATCTGTTCCGGGTGTTGCAGATCCAGCGCGAGCTGGGCGCCGGTCTGGTAGCGCTTGGCCGGGTCCACCTCCAGGCAGCGCATGATCACTTCCTGCAGCCAAGGGGGGGTGTCAGGGCGGTGCGCGCGCGGCGGCACGGCGTCTGTGTACAAGCGCTTGCGCAGGCCGGACACGCTGGTGGGGTTGCCAAAAGGGCGCTCGCCGGTGGTGAGGTGGTAGAGCATCACGCCGAGCGCAAACAGGTCGCTGCGCGGGTCGTTGCGGATGAACTGCACCTGCTCGGGCGACATGTACGGCCCCGTGCCCATGGGCAGCGAAAACTCTTCTTCCAGCAGGTCGGGCAGCTGTGCGTGGCTGGACAAACCAAAGTCCACCAGCACCGCCTCACCCGTGTGGCGGAACATGATGTTGCTGGGCTTGACGTCCAGGTGCACCAGGTGCTGCTTGTGCAGTTCGTGCAAGGCGAAGGCCACGCGCTGGCCGATATCGGCTACCTCGTCAAAAGGCAAGGGCGCCTTGTCCAGCCTGGGGCGCAGGGATTCACCCTGGATGCGTTCCATCACGATGTAGGGTTGCTGGATGAAGTCGCCCTTGGTCACGAAGCGCGGCACATGGGGCCCGCTGAGCATGGGCATCACCATCTGCTCGACCTCGAAACCCACGATGGTGGCCGGATCCTCGCCGCCCTTGATGCGGGGGATCTTCATGATCAGGGGCACATCCTGATCCCCTTGCAACGCCTCCACATCCCACAAGGTGGCCATGCCGCCCAAGTGCAGCTTGTCCTTCAGCTTGAATTGATCGATCACCTCGCCGGCTTGCAGTTTTCCAGGTGGCGTCATCGGCTGGTCCTTTGTCTGCTGATCTTGATTGGCCGTGATCTGGTGGTGATCTGACCGGAAAGCGCTAACGCCCGTCGCGCAGGCGTTGCGCCAGGAACATCGGCAAGCCCGCTTCGAGGATGCGTTGCGCGGCCCGTTCATGGTCATAAGGCACGCGGTGGAAAGTCAGCTGCTTGCTGCTGGTGTCGAACACGGCATAGCAGGCGGCAGGGTTGCCATCACGCGGCTGCCCGACCGAGCCTGGTATGGCCAGCCAGCGCCGCATGGGTGACAGGATGATGGGCGTGCCGTCCACCGGTGAGAACTCGCCTGACTTGCCCGTTGCAGACAGGTGGTACAGGCAGGGCTGGTGCATGTGCCCGCAAAACACGAAGGGGTGCGCGCTGACCTGCATGCTGCGCACGGCTTCCATGCGGCCGTCCAGATAGGCCCATTTCGATGGCGCATGCAGGTTGGCATGCGCGAAATGGCAGTCGTCCAGTTCGGCCACCAGCGGCAGCGATTCGATGAAGGCCACGTGGGCGGCGCTCAGTTGCTGCCGTGTCCAGGTCAGGGACTCCTGAACGTGCTCGCCCATGTTGTGCGAACCTTCGTGGCGGATGGCATCGTCGTGGTTGCCTTTGAGCGCAATGGCGCCTTCCTGAACCCTTTGCTGCACGAAGTCCAGCACCCAGACGGGGTCGGCCCCGTAGTCCACGTAGTCACCCAGCAACACGGTACGCTCACAGCCTTGTTGCCGGGCGTGTTCCCAGATGGCTTCCGTGGCTTGTCGATTGGCGTGCAGGTCTGAGAGGATCGCGAGTTTCATGGGAACGGACTTCAGCTTGAACTCAGTTTAGACCCTTCGTCCCTCGGGATGCCATGCGGGGTATCGGGGCTTGCGCAATCTGGCATTTTCCGTGGATTTATTGAAAATGCCCGGCTGGGCAAATCAGCCGGCGGTTTGATACCATAGGCCGATACGGTCGCCCATCATCGTCGGGCTTGCCGACTCAAGAGACACGATGAGAACAGCAGAACAAGAAGCCGTGCTGCGGTCGGTGCGCAAGCTCGTCGCTTTCTGGCAAATCACTGCGGACGAACTAGCTGGTATTCCTGAACCTGTGAGGGTCCAGGAGCCTGTGCGCGTGCCGGTGTTGAAATATCGGCACCCTCGCACCGGTGAAACCTGGGATGGCGAAGGTGCCCAGCCAACCTGGTTGCGCGAGGCTCTGACCCGTCAGGGTTACACCGTTGAAGAATTGCGCCTGCCTCAAAGCGAGAGCGCTTCCGAGGCCTGATCAGGCCAGCACACCCAATTCACGGTTCTCGCCTGCGGTGTCGGTGGTTTCGCCGGTGCTTTCCGGAGGCGGCGGCATATGCGCCACCACCCGCCCACGGCCACTGCGTTTCGCCTGGTACAAGGCGGCATCGGCCTGTTGAACCAAGGCCTGGGCCTGGTCGTCGGAGCCCGGCTGCCAGGTGGCGACCCCGATGCTGCAGCTCAACATCGCGGCGTGTTCGTCCTGGGTGACATAAGTCTGCATGATCTGATCGAGCATCAGCTGGGCCATCTGCATGGCGCCTTCGTGGCCCGTGTTGGGCATCAGCACAACAAACTCTTCGCCACCGTAGCGGGCCACCAGATCGGTCGGGCGGCGCAGCTTGCTGCTCAAGCCCTGCGCAGCGGCTTGCAGGCACAGGTCACCAAAGGGGTGGCCGTGGCTGTCGTTGATGTGCTTGAAGTAGTCCAGATCGACCATGGCCACTGACAGCGGCTCGTGGCGCCGGCGTGCGTCGCGCCAGGCCACCGTCAGGCTCTCCTGGAATTTGAGGCGGTTGGGCACACGGGTGAGCGCGTCGGTGCGGCTGAGGGTCTCCAATTCCCGGGCGCGCTGTTCGAGCTGGGCCTGAGAGCGTTGCCGTGCCCAGTATTCCCGCCCCACCATCCTGGCAATGCCCAAGGAGTAGGCAAAGAAGATGGCGCTGAGACCGGCAATGGCCAGGTCTGCCGCCCCGCCCCGAGGCAGCACGGCCAGCACACTCGGGCCCAAGGTACAAAGCGGGTAGAGCAGGGGCAGCACCGAATCAATGGCCACGATCACGGTGCCGCCAGCCGTGATGCCGACGGTGCTCATCAACATGAGCCAGCGCAGCGTGGGGGCATCTGGCGCGACCAGGATGATGGCGCACAGCGTGCCCCAGTAGGCGTTGTAGAGCAGCGAGAAGGCCCGAAACAGCCTTTGTGCGCGGAGGAAGTCCCGCTCCATGGCGCGTTTGAGGCCGCTGTTGTAGATCAACCTGATGGCGCTGGCCAGGAAGAGGGCCACGCCATGGCCAATGGCAAAGCGGGTGTGGAGGCTGGCGTAGTTGTCAACCTGCATCAGCACCACCCAGACCGCGGGGTAGAGCAGCAGGCCGTTGCGCATGCGGTGGACGGCATCCAGCACGCATTGCTTCTGGTAGGACAGCGGCACATGCGTGCGCGCCACCAGCGCTTCGACGTCGTCGGATGTATGGGGAGCTTTGGGAACCATGTTGGCGTAGCCTTGAAAAGCGTCAGGCCACATCCGAAGAGCCTTGACGGTCACATGGTTTTCGGACAAGGCCGCGCCAACTTGATGGTCCCCCCGACAGGAATCGAACCTGTATTTGCCGCTTAGGAGGCGGCCGTTCTATCCATTGAACTACGGGGAGATCAAGGCAGGCGGCATTATGCCTTGAGCATGCCCTTGGTTTCGATGAAGGCGATGACGTCCTGCAGGCCCTGTTGCGTTTTGAGGTTGGTCATCACGAAGGGGCGGGTGGGGCGCATGCGTTTGGTGTCGGCTTCCATGATGTCCAGGTTGGCGCCCACATAAGGAGCCAGGTCCGTCTTGTTGATGACGAACAGGTCGCTCTTGGTGATGCCGGGGCCGCCCTTGCGCGGGATCTTTTCACCCGCGGCCACGTCGATCACGTAGATGGTCAGGTCGCTGAGTTCGGGGCTGAAGGTGGCCGCCAGGTTGTCGCCGCCGGATTCGATGAACACGATGTCCGCATTGGGGAACTTGGCCAGCATGCGGTCCACGGCCTCCAGGTTGATGGAGGCGTCTTCGCGGATGGCGGTGTGGGGGCAGCCGCCGGTTTCCACGCCCATGATGCGTTCGGGGTCGAGTGCACCGGCCACCGTCAGCAGGCGCTGGTCTTCCTTGGTGTAGATGTCGTTGGTGACCACGATGAGGTCATAGGTGTTGCGCATGGACTTGCACAGCATCTCGACCAGGGTCGTCTTGCCGGAGCCCACGGGGCCACCGACACCCACGCGCAGCGGTGGGAGTTTCTTGGTTCGGCCGGGGATGTTGTGGAGGTTGCTCATGATCGGAACAGGCGTGAGTACTGGGTTTCGTGCTGGGCGCTGAGGATGGCCAGCATGGGGGTGAAGGCCTGGCGCTGCGTGTCGGGCAGCGCCAGGGCGTGGTCGATGGCGGCCGGGATCTGGTCGATCAGGGCTTGCAGGATGCGTTGGCCCGCGCTTTGACCCAAGGGGACGGCCTTGATGGCGGCCTGCACAATGTTCTCGGCCCAGCCGAAGCTGAAGCTCAGCAGGGCTTCGCGTGCCGTTGAAGCACTCGCCTGAGCCGCGCCTTTGCGCGCGCGATCGGGCAGGCATTGCGCCACCGCCAGTGCGAAGGCCACGGGCCAGGTGGGGGCGGGCGGCAGGGCTGCACATTGCGCAAGACGTTGGTCGGCCTCCGCCTGCGATGCGTCGCCGCTGCGGTTGCGCAGCCACTCCACCAGCGAGCGGCCCATCTGCTCCGTCTGCAGGCGCAGCTCGCTGGTCTCACGGGTCTGCACCACCCAGTCGTTCAACTCGGTCACGCGGGCGATGTCATGGCGCAGCCAGGCCAGCAAAGCCTTGGCCACCACGGCCAGATCGGCGCGCGCGAGGCTCAGGTGCAACTGGTCCTGCAGCCACAGGGCGGCTTGCGCCTCGGTGGTGACCTGGCCGGACTCCACGGCAGCCTCAAGACCTTCGGAATAACTGAAGCCGCCCACGGGCAGGGCCGGAGAGGCCAGCCACATCAGCTGCAGACGGGCGGCGGCGTTCAAGGCCTCGGAACGGGCAACAACACGCGGCATGGATGGTGTCAGTGCTTGTGGCCATGACCATGATCATCGTGATCATGGTTGCACCCTGGGCCATGTACGTGGGGCGTGGTGGCGGCCTTGATGGCAATGCCGACTGGCTTGCCGCGCGGTGCTGCGGGCGTGGTCGACGGGGCCGCGGCATCATGCGGGCCGTGCTCGTGACCGTGATGGCCATGATCATGGCTGCACCCGGGGCCATGGACGTGTCCGGGTTCGCCGTGCGCCGGGTTGCTGTGGGCATGGGCATGCCCGTGGTCGTGATCGTGTGCATGGCCGTGGCCATGACCACCGGCCGCATAGGCGCCGCCTTCAGGCTCGAAGGCCGCCTGTGTTGCCTTGACGGTGAGGTGCATGGCGCGCAGCATGTCGGCCAGCACGTGATCGGGTTCGATCTTCAGGTGGTCCGGTTGCAGCTCGATCTGGACGTGGCGGTTGCCCAGGTGGTAGGCGGCACGGACGAGATCAAAGGCGCTGCCATGGTCGGCGCAAGGCGTGATGACCAATACGGCTTGCGCAGCCGCCTGCACGCGGATCATGGCGCCATCTTCGGCCACCAGCACATCGCCGCCGCGGACCACCGTGCCGCGTGGCAGGAACACACCCAATGCGCGCCCCTGGCTGTCCGTGGCATCAAAGCGGCTTCTTTGCCGAACGTCCCAATCCAGCTCGACGGTGGCAGCGCGCTTGAGCAGGACAGGGGCCAGGCCTTGGCCTTGGGGGAGCAGTTTGTTGACGGTGAGCATGGGTCCGCGTGGCGAGTTGAACTTGACAGCGCGGATTGTCGCGCCGATCAGGGCCTTGTGATGCGCCGGCTCCATTCGTGGCTGGGTTGTTCGATGCACCGGTAGAACAGATCGGCGATGAGCAGCGACAGCAAAGAGCCCGCCAGCATCTCCAGCAAGACCTGTTCCCCTGCCGAATGCAGATGCAAGGGATGTACCAGCAGCAGCCAGACGATCTGCAGCATGGGGGCATGGACCAGGTACAGCGAGAAGCTGCGCTCACCGGCAAACCGCAGGAAGCGCCGGGGCCACAGCTTGCTGACCAGGGCAAACAGGCCAATCTGCCTGCCATAGAGCAGCACGAGCAGCGTGATCAGGCCGACGAAGAAGCTGGTGATGGGGTCGGCCACATGCCCGTGGTAGCGCATGCACTCGACGCCCCACCACAAGCCCATCATCAGCACGATCAAGCCGACGGCCAGCTTGTCGAGCAAAGAGACTTCCCGGGCGATGTGGCCTGGCTGGGGGGTACCCAGGCGGGCCGCACTGATGCCCATCGAAAACAGGGCCCAGTAGTAGGGCGATGAGCCAAAGACGGAGGGGTTGCCGACATGCGTGGTGAAGCTCAGGCGCCAGAACAGGTAGCCCACGGCGGTGACGAGGGCCAGCGATTTCCAGGGGCCCAGCCTGTTCTGAAACCACAGCAGCACGGGAAACAGGAAATACAGCTGGTACTCGACCCCGATGGACCAGTAGGGATGGTTGAGCGTGATGGCATATTGCGGCCACCAGTTGTGGATCAACAGCAAATGGGTGATGACGCTGCCTTCCGTCACGGGCAGGCTGTAGTCCCAATGGGTGCCGGTGGGGGTGCCTAGCCAGAAATGCAATAAGAGCACGCTCATTGCGCATCCCGCAAAATAAGGGATGAGCAGCCGAACGGATCGGCGCAATATGAAATCCTGGAAGTTGGCAATGCGTGTTGCGCCACGCAAACCCAGCGTCAGGCAGTAACCAGAAAGTACAAAGAAAATATCGACGCGAAACTGCCCATGCCCGAAAGCCACGTGCAGAACGGACCATAAATCATCGAGGGCGCCGCTGGCGTCGATATTCAATGCCGCATGATGAAGCAAGACATACATCGCGAGGAAACCTCGGACGTCTACAACCCAGTTCAGCCGCTGGGATAACGCTTTGGTGTTAAACCCTGCAACCGAGCCTGCAGATACTGCTGGTACTGCCATGCCTGAAAAATATATTAAATTGCCGAAAAAGGCCCGCCTATTTTAAAGCGGGCCTATTGTTTTCGGCCATCAGGCACGACAAGTGAAACGATTTAAAACAAAAAATACCGCTGAGCCAAGGGTAGTGAGGTAGCCGGCTCGCATGTGAGCAGTTGCCCATCGGCGCGCACCTGGTAAGTTTGCGCGTCAATTTCCATCACCGGCATGTAAGCGTTGTGAACCATGTCGGCCTTTTTGACTGAGCGGCACCCCTTGACGCCAACCACCTGCTTTTTCAAGCCGTATTGCGCAGGCAGGCCGGCGGCGATGGCAGCCTGGCTCATGAAGGTCAGCGAACTGCGCGACAAGGCCCCGCCGAAGGCACCGAACATCGGGCGGTAGTGCACAGGCTGCGGGGTGGGGATGGACGCGTTCGGGTCACCCATGGCCGCCGCCGCGATGAAGCCGCCCTTGAGGATGAGGCTGGGTTTGACGCCAAAGAAGCCAGGTTTCCACAAGACCAGATCGGCCCATTTGCCTTCCTCGATGCTGCCCACTTCATGGGCCACGCCATGCGCCAGCGCAGGGTTGATGGTGTACTTGGCGACGTAGCGTTTGACGCGGTGGTTGTCGTGGCGCTCCGTGTCGCCGGGCAGCTTGCCACGCTGGGCCTTCATCTTGTGGGCGGTCTGCCAGGTGCGCATGATGACTTCGCCCACGCGGCCCATGGCCTGCGAGTCGGAGCTGAACATGCTGATGGCGCCCAGGTCGTGCAGGATGTCCTCGGCGGCGATGGTTTCGCGGCGGATGCGGCTTTCGGCGAAGGCCAGGTCCTCGGCGATGGCGGCGTCCAGGTGGTGGCACACCATGAGCATGTCCAGGTGCTCGTCGATGGTGTTGACCGTGAAGGGCCGCGTCGGGTTGGTGGAAGACGGCAGCACATTGGGCTCGCCCACCACCTTCATGATGTCGGGCGCGTGGCCGCCACCCGCGCCTTCGGTGTGGAAGCTGTGGATGGTGCGGCCCTTGAACGCGGCCACGGTGTCTTCCACGAAACCGGATTCGTTGAGCGTGTCCGAGTGAATGGCGACCTGGATGTCGGCCTCTTCGGCCACGCTCAGGCAGGTGTCGATGGCCGCTGGCGTGGTGCCCCAGTCCTCGTGCAGCTTCAAGCCGATCACGCCGGCATCAACCTGCTGGCGCAGCGCCTGGGGTTGGCTGGCGTTGCCCTTGCCCAGAAAGCCCAGGTTCATCGGGAAGGCCTCGGCGGCCTTGAGCATCATGGCGATGTTGTCGGGGCCCGGTGTGCAGGTGGTGGCAAAGGTACCGGTGGCGGGGCCCGTGCCACCGCCGATCATGGTGGTCACGCCGCTGTTGAGCGCTTCTTCGATCTGCTGCGGGCAGATGAAGTGGATGTGGGTGTCGATGCCGCCTGCCGTGACGATCATGCCTTCGGCCGCGATGATCTCGGTGCCGGGGCCGATGACGATGTTCACACCGGGTTGCACGTCGGGGTTGCCGGCTTTGCCGATCTTCACGATGCGGCCTGCCTTGATGCCGATGTCGGCCTTGACGATGCCCCAGTGGTCCAGGATCAGGGCGTTGGTCAGCACGCAGTCGAAGGCTTCCATGGCGCCGGGCCCGTTGGGCACCTGGCTTTGGCCCATGCCATCTCGGATGGTCTTGCCGCCGCCGAACTTGACTTCTTCACCATAACCGCCGGCACGCAGCGTCAGGTCCTGTTCAACCTCGATGACCAGATTGGTGTCGGCCAGACGCAGCCTGTCGCCCACGGTGGGGCCGAACATCTCGGCATAAGCGCGTCGCTGGATGCTTGCCATCTTGCGGATCCTTCTTTTGCTTCTTGTGAGGTGGCTTGCTCAGAGCTTGCCTTGGGTCAGGCCGCGAAAGCCATAGACCACGCGATCGCCGGCGTAATCCACCAGCTCGACCGTGCGTTGTTGACCGGGCTCGAAACGCACGGCCGTGCCTGAAGCGATGTTCAGGCGCATGCCGCGGGCTGCGTTGCGGTCAAAGCGCAAGGCGCCATTGGTTTCGCCAAAGTGGTAGTGCGAGCCGACCTGGATGGGGCGGTCGCCGGTGTTCTCCACCACCAGCGTGATGGCGCGCCGGCCGGGGTTGAGGGGCAGATCTGGGCCGTCTGTGATGAGTTCGCCGGGGATCATGGAGGGCTTTCTTTGGTGGGTGCGAGGCCAGGGGCTCAGAACGAAGCCGCGATGGCCGGTGTCAGCATGCTCAGCCCCAGCAGGGCCACACCTGCACCCGCCCAGCTGGCCAGCTGGCGCTGTTGGTGGTGTCGGGCAGAACGCAGGCGCAAGCCCAAGGCGATGCCCAGTGCATGGAGGCCGACGGTGCTGATCAGCATGCCCGTCAGCGCGGCAGCGGCGTGGCCACCCAGTTCGCTGCCATGCGCCAGGCCATGGAACACGGCGAACACCGCGACCAGCAAGGCGCCCAGACCGGCGCGCACATGCAGACGGGTCGCCAGCAACAGGCCCAGCACCAGCAGGGATGCGGCCACCATGGGCTCGACGCCGGGGAGGCTCAGCCCGGCCATGCCGGCCATGGCCCCGAGCAGCAGCGCCGAGGCAAAGGCGGCCGGCGCAGCCAGCAAGGTGCGCACGCGGCTGGTGTCGTCACCCTCGTTGGACTGCCCCAAGGCGCTCCAGGCGCCCACGCTGACCATGGCTGCCAGGTGATCCAGGCCGGTAAGTGGATGGGCGGCACCCGAGATGAGGCTCGACAGGATGCTGCCGTCGTGCAGGTGTGGCGCGCCATCGGCGCCGACGTGCGCCATCACCAGCGGGGAGGCAAGTGCGGCGGTGGCGCCGATCGTGGCCATGATGGTGCGGCGAATCTGAGTGCTTTGCATGGTCATGGTTCCAATATGGTGTGGGTGAGTAAGACTGGGGCTCGTTGCGCGCTTATTTGGTGCATGAGGCTACAAAGTCTGAATAAGCAGCTCGTTTATGCAATAGGTTGGTGCACGGTCACCAATTTGGTGCCGTCGGGGAAGGTGGCTTCAACCTGGATGTCGGGGATCATGTCGGCCACGCCTTCCATGACCTGCTCACGCGTGAGCACGGTCTTGCCTTCGCTCATCAGCGAGGCGACGCTCTTGCCGTCACGGGCGCCTTCCATGATGAAGGCCGTGATCAGGGCCACGGCCTCTGGGTAGTTGAGCTTCAGGCCTCGGGCCATGCGGCGCTCGGCCAGCAAGGCAGCGGTGAAGATCAGCAGCTTGTCTTTTTCGCGAGGGGTGAGTTCCATCGGGTCTCTCGGGGTGAAGGCTTCGGCATCGAAATTGCGATGTCAGGCACAGACGAATCCACACTATGCAAGACCCAGACCAAAACCGTCCAGCAGATCAAACCAGCGAAGCCTTGCAAAGGGTGGTCAAGGTGCGTCGTGACTACAACACCTGGGTGGCCTCTGAAACGCTGGAGGATTACGCGCTGCGCTTCACGCCCCGCTCGGCCCGGCGCTGGACGGACTGGCGGGTGGCCAACACCGCTTTTGGTGCGGCGGCGTTTCTGGTGCTGGAGGCCGTTGGCGCCACGCTGCTGGTGGACCACGGTTTCATCAACGCTTTCTGGGCCATCATGGCCACGGGCCTGATCATTCTGCTGGCGGGCTGGCCCATCAGCGTGTACGCCGCGCGCCACGGCCTGGACATGGACCTGCTGACGCGGGGCGCCGGGTTCGGCTACATCGGCTCGACCATCACCTCGCTGATCTACGCCTCGTTCACCTTCATCTTCTTTGCGCTCGAAGCCGCGGTCATGGCCTACGCGCTGGAGCTGGCGTTCGACATCCCGCCCGCCTGGGGTTACCTGATCTGCGCCCTGGTGGTGGTGCCGCTGGTCACCCATGGCGTCACCATCATCAGCCGCCTGCAACTCCTCACCCAGCCCCTGTGGCTGCTGATGCTGGTGCTGCCCTTCGTGTATGTGTTCAAGGAGCACCCGCACATCCTGCAGGACCTGGCCGCTTACGCCGGGGAGGACGGCACCCACCACGGCTTTGATCTGCTGTCCTTCGGCTCCGCCATGACGGTGGGCATCGCGCTCATCACGCAGATGGGCGAGCAGGCCGATTACCTGCGCTTCATGCCCGAGGCCAGGCCCGGGCACAAGGCCCGCTGGCTGGCGGCGGTGTTCGTGGGTGGCCCCGGCTGGGTCATTCCCGGTGTGCTCAAGATGCTGGGCGGTGCCCTGCTGGCCTATCTGGCCATCAGCTATTCGGTGCCGGTGGACCGGGCACTGGACCCGAACCAGATGTACCTGGTGGCCTGGGAAAAGATCTTCCCGCGCCAGTCCTGGGCGATTGCCGCGGTGGCGCTCTTCGTGGTCGTGTCGCAGCTCAAGATCAATGTGACCAACGCGTATGCGGGCTCGCTGGCCTGGTCGAACTTCTTTGCCCGGGTCACGCACAGCCACCCCGGGCGCGTCGTGTGGGTGGCGTTCAATGCGGTGATCGCCTTGCTGCTGATGGAGCTCAATCTGTTCCAGGCGCTGGGCAAGGTGCTGGGCCTCTATTCCAATATCGCGATTGCCTGGATCATGGCCGTGGTGGCTGACTTGGTGGTCAACAAGCCCATGGGTTGGTCGCCCAAAGGGATCGAATTCAAGCGCGCCTACCTGTATGACGTGAACCCGGTCGGTGTGGGCGCGATGGGCCTGGCTTCGCTCGTGTCCGTGATGGCCTATGTGGGGTGGCTGGGGGAAATCGCCCAGGCCTTCTCGGCGGTGATCGCCATGGTCGTGGCCTTCGTCACCTCGCCCCTGATCGCCTGGGCCACCAAAGGCCGCTACTACCTGGCACGCCAGCCCTTGACGCAAACCCAGGTGGGCCGCCCGCCATTCGTTCATGAAGCCGATGCGAGTGTGGCGGGGCGGCCGCTGAGCAAGGTCATCCGATTGCGGGCGCTGCACAAGTGCACGGTGTGCGAGCGTGAGTACGAGGCCGACGATGTGGCTCATTGCCCGGCCTACCAGGGCTTCATCTGCTCCTTGTGCTGCTCGCTGGACGCCCGCTGCCAGGATCTGTGCAAGCCCGAGGCGCGCTGGGCGGAGCAATGGCGCGGCCTGGGGCGGCGCCTGATGCCCGCTTTCATCTGGCGACGCATGGACACCGAGCTGGGGCAGTTCATGCTGATCATGCTGGTGCTGGGGCCCTTGCTGGCGGGGGTGTTCGGCCTGGTCTACCAGCAACAGCTGCGCGACCTGGATGTGCTGGACCTGACTTCGACCGGTGCCGCTGCCGACATGCTGCGAGCCGCCTTCACCAAGGTGTTTGCGGCCTTGCTGCTGGTGGTGGGGGTGGTCGCCTGGTGGGTGGTGCTCACGCACAAGAGTCGGCAGGTGGCGCAGGAAGAATCCAACCGGCAGACGCACCTGCTGGTGCGGGAAATCGCCTCACACCGCGTGACCGACGAGAAGCTGCAGCAGGCCAAGCAAACGGCCGAGCAGGCCAACCAGGCCAAGAGCCGCTACATCACGACCATCAGCCATGAGTTGCGCACCCCGCTGAACGGCATCCTGGGTTATGCGCAGTTGCTGGATGAAGACAGCGCCTTGCCCGAGCACGTCAAGCATGGTGTCGGGGTGATCAAGCGGGGTGGGGATCACCTGCTGTCGCTCATCGAGGGCACGCTGGACATCGCCCGCATCGAAAGCGGCAAGCTGACACTGGATGTGAAGCCCGTCAGGCTGGATGAACTCCTGAAGCAGATCACGGGGCTGATCGAGCATGAGGCCAGAGCCAAGCACTTGCGTTTTGTGGCCGACATCGACTCCGCCTTGCCCGAGGCCGTGCGTGCGGACGAGCGCCGGGTGCGCCAGATCCTGATCAATGTGCTGGGCAACGCGGTGAAGTTCACCTCCACAGGGCAGGTGACCTTCAAGGTGCGTTATGCCCGCGAGATCGCGCAGATCGACATCAGCGACACGGGGCCTGGCATCGCGCAGGAAGAGCTCGACAAGATCTTCGAGCCCTTTGCGCGTGGTTCCTCCGCGGCGGGCAATGCCATCAGCGGGACCGGCCTGGGGTTGACCATCAGCAAGATGCTGACCGATCTCATGGGGGGCGAGATGCAGGTGCAAAGCAAGCTGGGCCTGGGCACCAACTTCCGCATCCGCTTGTTTTTGCCCCAGGTGCGCGCGGCCGAGGCCATGCGGGCGGCCCCGCGAGGGCAGCGTACCGGCTACGTGGGCGAGCGCCGCCGCATCTGGGTGGTGGACAACGAGGAAGCCGATCGCGGCTTGCTGGTTCGCATCCTGGAGCCGCTGGGTTTCGAGGTGACGCCACTGGCCTCGGGCCTGGAGTGCCTCGCCCATTTGCGCGCCTGCCCACCCCAGCTGATGCCCCATGCCTTGTTCATGGACCTGGCCATGCCCGGCCTGGACGGCTGGGCCACGCTGCGGGCCATTCGCGTGTCCGAGTTGAGCGAGGCGCCTGCGGCCATCGTGTCGGCGAACGCCTTTGACAAGGCGCTGGACAACGATGTGGGCATCACCCCCGACGATTTCATCGTCAAGCCCGTGCGTGTGCCAGATCTGCTGGACTGGCTGGGGCGCAAGCTGGCGCTGCAATGGATCGAGGTGGAGCGGGCTGTGGCGCCTGTGGCGACGGAAGCGGCGGTTGGCGATGAGGCTGCATCGGGTGCGCTGCCTTCCGTGACCGCGCTGCGCAGCCTGGAAGACCAGGTTCACGCGGGCTACATCCGGGGGGTGCACAAGGCCTTGGATCAGATTGCCGCGGCCGAGCCGCAATGTGCAGCCTTTGTGCAGCGCCTGCGCGCGATGGCCAGGCAGTTTCAGCTCGATGCCATGGCCGCTTTGCTGAAAGAGTCATTGCAGCAGGCACAATCCGGTGCATGAAACGTGTCTCAAGCCTCTGATTGATTGTTGTTGTCACCATGTTCGAGAGACTTGATCGCAGCCGCACCGACGTCGTGCTCATCGTGGACGATGTGCCTGACAACCTGTCGCTGCTGCATGACGCGCTGGACGAGGCCGGCTACACCGTGCTGGTCGCCACGCACGGCGAGGCCGCCTTGCAGCGCGCCACGCAGGCGGTGCCCGACATCATCCTGCTGGACGCGATCATGCCTGGCATGGATGGCTTCGAAGTGGCCAGGCGCCTGAAGGCCCAACCCGAGACCAGCCACATCCCGATCATCTTCATGACCGGCCTCACCGAGACCGAGCATGTGGTGGCAGCTTTTGCCGCAGGCAGCGTGGACTACGTCGTCAAGCCGATCCGGCCGCGCGAGGTGATGGCCCGCATCGAGGCCCACATGCAGAGCGCGCGGCAAGCCAGGCAGGCCCGCAATGCGCTGGATGCCTTTGGCCATGCCTCGCTGACCGTGCGCGTGACCGATGGCCGGGTGCTGTGGCAGACGCCCCTGGCGCGCAAGCTGCTGCAGGACTATTTCGACACGCCCGAGTCGGTGGCACCGCTGGAACTGGCTGCGTGGCTGAGCCAGGCCGCGCCCCGCCTGAGCAAGGACATCGCCGAGGGCCAGGCCCCTGTGAGTGCGCCCGTCTGGGCCGTGAACCAGGCCGGTCGCCGCTTGAGCTTCACCCTGCACCAACCCACGGGTGACGACGAGTGGTTGCTGGTGATGCAGGAAAGCTCCGACCAGGCCGCCATGGATGCGCTCAGCGCGGAGTTCAAGCTCACGGCGCGCGAGGGCGAGGTGCTGTACTGGGTGGTCAAGGGCAAGACCAACCGCGACATCGGCGACATCCTGGGCAGCAGCCCGGCCACGGTCAAGAAGCAGCTGGAGCACGTGTTCGCCAAGCTCGGCGTGGAGACGCGCACGGCGGCTGCCGGGCTGGCCATGAGCCGCGTGGCGCAACTCAAGGTGCGTTGACAGCTCTCAGGCCAGCCGGCTTCACATGGGCTTGAACAGGTGCGCGTAGCTGCGGCTGACCGCCAGACGCTCGGTGCGCCCCTTGAGGTAGAGGTGAATCTTGCCAGAGTCCTCACGGACCACTCTGTCGATCAGTTCGGTGCGCACGATGGTGCCCCGGTGGATCTGCATGAACTGCTGGTTGTCCAGCCTGGGCATCAACTCGCGCAAGGGCGTGCGGATCAAGAGCGCGCGGTCTGCCGTCACCACGCGCACGTACTTGTCGTCGGCCTCGAAGAAGTGCACATCGTTGGTGGACACCATCTGCAGTGTCGAGCCCAAGCCCGCCTGGATCAGCTTGAGTGGCGGCTCCGCCCTGGGGGACTGGATCAGGGCGCGCAAGGGGGCGAGGGCCGCCGCATCACCGCCTTGGCGCTCCTGCAGGCGGCGCTGCAGCCGTTCACAGGTGAGCGACAGGCGCTGGGGCTCCACGGGTTTGAGCACATAGTCCACGGCAGCGCGCTCGAAGGCATCAATGGCAAAACGGTCGAACGCGGTGACGAAGACGATCAAGGGCAGGGGGCGGTCTTCGGGCCAGTCGTCGACGATCTGTTCGGCGGCATCCAGGCCATTGCGCTCGGGCATCTGGATGTCCATGAACATCACATCGGGCAGGTGTAGCCCGGCCGCCTCGATGGCGGCCTCACCGTCGTGCGTGATGGCGCAGATCTGCAGCGCCGGCCAAAGCTTGCTCAGCGTCTTGACCAGGCCTCTGGCCAGTACAGGTTCATCTTCGGCAATCAGGGCGGTGGGTGCAAGGGCATTCATGCAGCGTGTTTCGGTGTGGTCGCCAGAGGGAGGCGGATCGTGACTTCGGTGATGTCCTGATCAGGATGGTGCGACCGCTCCAGTTGAGCGGCCTCGCCATACAAGTTTTCCAGGCGTTCTCTCACATAACGCAAGCCAAAGCCCCCTTGGTCGGCCTTTGCTTCATGTGAGTCCGATGTGGTGCCGTGCTTGCGGGCGCCCGAGTTGCGCACGCGCAGCACCAGTTGCCCTGCCTCGTCCTGGGCCGCCACGATCAGATCACCGCCTTGTCTGGCGGGTTCCAGGCCGTGCTTGATGGCGTTTTCAATCAGGGGCTGCAGCAGCATGGCGGGCACTTCGACACCTTGCAGCGCATCGGGCAGGAGCAGGCTGGTGCGCAGCCTGTCGCCCATGCGTATCTGCATGAGGCTCAGGTAGTCGGATGCCAGCTTGAACTCGTCAGCCAGCGCGTGCTGGGTGACCAGGCTGCCGTTGAGGGTGGAGCGCAGGAAACCGATCAGGTGCAGCAGCATGGCCCGCGCCTGCTGCGGGCTGTCGTCAATCAACTCATAGAGGTTGGACAGCGTATTGAACAGCATGTGCGGGTCGAGCTGGGAACGCAGCAGATGAAGCTGGGTTTCTGCGGTGAGCTTGTGTGCCTTGCGTTCGCGCGCCTCGGTGACGGCTGCGCGGTCCTGGAAATATTCGAAGACGTAGACAGACAGGGTGCCGTAGGTGGCATTGAACAGGGTCAGCTTGAATGGCGGATAAGCCTGCGAAAGATGCGCCTGCCCCCAGGTCGAAGTCTGTATGGCGATGAATATCTGCTGAGACAGCCAGGACCCGGCCAGCAGGCACGCGAGCGTGGTGGCCAGCAATTCCCACTTGGTGCGCGTTGGCAGGCCCTTGTACAGCCCTTCCCGGTCGTAGCGGGCCTGGGCGTCGGGCATGGTGCGCCAGCCGTTGCGGGCCACCAGCAACATCGCATTGGCGGTCAACAGCAGGCCGACCATGCCAACACATTGCAGCCAGGTGAAGTAGTAAGCCAGGCCCAGGCTCTGAGGCTGCTGTGGGGAGAGCACTTCCGTGGCGTGCAGCGAGAAGGCGCCGACCACCAGCAGTACCTGGTTGAGGACGAACAGCCGGGGGGCGATGCGGCGCCAGGTCAGGTTGGGAGGGTAAGGGGCCACAGGGTGAGACATGGGCGAGGAGCGTAACCGAAGCGGTGCCTGGCGCCTGGCACACGAGGCAGGATGCGGATTCACGGTGTGAATCGCGATTTGAACAGCGCAAGTTGCAGGCGATCCGCGCTGGCGGTATTGGCTGGCGGCTCACGCATTCGATCTGCCATGCGCCTGCTGCATTGGCGATTCATCGGCCCGGCCTTGGCTTGCCGTGGTGCAGCGCCTAGATTGCAGGCTCGATGCATGTCGGGCCTCATCAGCCTTCGCAAACAAAGGGATTCCGCAATGAAACACACATGGGCAAGGCGCGTGGGCGCCACCATCTCCATGGTCTGCCTGGGGATGGGCGTGGCGCAGGCGCAAAGCAATCCGGTCGTTCAACTGGCCGAGGGGGATCTGATCGGCATCGTGCAGAACGGTGTCAGTCAGTTCCGAGGCATACCCTATGCCGAGCCGCCAGTGGGAAACTTGCGGTGGGCCGCGCCTCAGCCCGCCAGGCCCTGGGGTGGCCAGCGTGACGCCACGCAGTTCGGCGCAGCCTGCCCGCAGGCGCCCGAGCCTTTTGGTGACAACCTGCGCAACAGCGAGGACTGCCTGTTCCTCAATGTCTACGTGCCGCAAGGCAGCACAACGGGTAGACGCCCGGTGATCGTCTGGATCCCGGGCAGTGGTCAGGTGCTGGGGTCCTCGCGCCAGTACGATGCCACTCGTCTGGCCCAGGCCACGCAGGCGGTGGTGGTCACCATGAATTACCGGCTGGGTGCGCTCGGCTGGTTGTGGACCTCCGGCATGGTTGCCGAGGCCAAGGGGCACAACTTCGCCTTGCAGGATCAGCAGGAAGCCATGCGTTGGGTCAAGCGGCACATCGAGGCTTTCAACGGCGACGCCGATCGCATCACGATGGCGGGTGAGTCGGTGGGCTCGATCTCGGCTTCCCTGCACCTGGTGTCGCCCACAGCTGCGGGGCTCTTTCACCGCGCGATCCTGGCCAGTGGCATCGAACCTCCTGGTTTGTTGACCTCGGCCAAGGCCGCGGAGCTGGGTGATGCGTTTGCCGCCAAGGTGGGGTGCGCCGCAGGGCCTGAGCAATTGACGTGTCTGCGCAGCAAGTCGCCGCAGGAGCTGCTGAAGGTGTCTCCCACTTACGCGGACATTGGAAAGGACGGACTGGGTTGGCGGAATTTCATCGACGGTGAGATGATCACGACCGATGTCTTTGCCGCCTTGTCCAAGGGCAATTTCAACAAGGTGCCGTTGATGGTGGGTACGACCAAGGACGAGGGCAGGGGCTTCATCCCGCTGTCATTCGATCTGGACGGCACGCCCATGACGCAGGACGAATACATCACGGCCACCAACAAGTTCATCGGCAGCTTCATGCAGCCCGTGTTGACCGGCCTGATGTACCCCAGCAGCAAGCTGGGCAGCCCGGCTCAGGCCTATTCGCAGTTGGTGACAGACGGCTGGTTTGCCTGCCAGGCCAATGAGGTGGCCAACCGGGCGAGCAGCCAGGTGCCCACGTATGCCTACGAGTTTGCTGACCGCACGGCGCCGGAGTTTGTGAAGGACCCGTTCATGGAATCCGGGGCATTCCATGCGTCGGATCTCTTGTATTGGTTTCAGACGCCTGTTGGCGGGGCGCCTTTGACGCTGAGCCCCGCGCAAAAGCGTTTGTCAGATCAGATGCAGACGTACTGGAAGCAGTTCGCCGAGACGGGCAACCCCAATGGCGCGGCCAACGCGGTGAGCTGGCCAAGGTTCAACAAGTTGAACACACCGTATCTGACGCTGGTGCCGGATGCGATCAACGTTCAGGACTGGGGGGCCTTCCAGCGGGCGCATCAGTGTGCGGCCTGGTCGTTGCTCTACAGCATGCGCTCGCTGGGTATAGCCTGATCGGCCCAGGCTGATCGCTCAGAGCTTGGGCAGGTCCATCGCCTGTGGCGCATGGCCCTGCCTGATCAGCCAGTCGCGCAGCGCCAGGCCCGTGCTTGAAGGCCAGTAGCGCGCCTTGGCGGGCTCGATGCGCTTGTAGTCCACCAATTCTTCGTTGAGCACGATCTCGCCTTCGGCGGGCACGTGGTAAGCGATGATGATCTGGTTCAGGCGCGGGAAGGCGTAGTGGCCAATGAAGTTCACGCCGGTGGCCTGCAGGCCCAGCTCTTCCTGCACCTCGCGCGCCACGGCTTCTTCCGGGCTGGGGTCGGTCTTCTCCAGGAAGCCGGTGATCAAGGCATAGAAGGGCATGGGCCAGGCACGGTTGCGCGCCAAGATGATGTGGCCTTCGTGCTCCACCACGGCCGCGACCACGGGCGTCGGGTTGTCCCAATGCACATAACCGCAGGCTTCATCCGGGCAGGCCTGGCGGGACACACCCTCGTCCACCTTGGCTTGCAGGGGTTTGGCGCATTGGGGGCAGTAGTTGAATGCCATCTGACTTTCTCTCCTTGCATGACCCCCGGTCAGCCTTGGCCCTTGTTCAGTCGGCAGGATCAGGCTGCGGGTGGTGGCACAAGCCTAACCGACTTGAGCAAGGCACGTTGAAAGCGGCTGGAGCTGACGGCCAGGATTCCCTGGTGAACCGGCGCCAGCGCCGCCCATCTGGCTTCAAAGTCGGTGAGCCCCTGGGCGAGCGCCGCTGCCTCGCCTGCAATGGCGATGTCATTGCCGCCTTCGTCTGACTCCGCAGAAATCACCGCGCCAGAAAACGCCTTGCCCATGCGGCGCATGACCTCGCGCGTCTGTTCGGTGTCAGCCTGCACATTGGCCACGAGCCAGCCACCTGGCGCCAGTGCAGCGCGGCAATGCTGGTAGAAGCTGCGTGTGCACAGGGCTTCGGGCAAGCCTGCACCGGTGAAGCCGTCCACCAGGATCACGTCGTAGGGGCGCGGCGGCTTGTGCACAAAGCGGGCGCCGTCCGCGCAGATGATGCGCAGGCGCTCGCTGTCGGGCGGGATCATGAATTCATGGCGCATGTCGATCACGCCCTGGTTGATTTCCACGGCGGTGAGGTCGGTTGCCGGTAGATGCTTGTGCAGGTACTTGAGCATCGAGCCACCCCCCAGGCCGATCATCAGCACGGCCTTGGGCGCGGGGTTGAACAGCAGGAAGCCCATCATGGCGCGCGTGTAGTCCAGCACCAGCTCGTCCGGCGCGTCCAGGCGCATGCAGCTCTGGATCAGGGAGGATTCGAAGCTCAGCGATACGGTCTGGCTGTTGGTGTGGAGGCGGGGCGTTTCGGTCATGACGGCAGTGGGCAATGGCCAGCGAGTGTAGGTCATGCCGGGTTTGCCCTTGCTTAACTTGTCAACTGGTATGATAAGTTTCGGGCATGGACAAATTGCTTGAACCCATCCTGCGCCAGCCCTTGTCGGATGCGCTGTACGTGCAGCTCAAGGGCAAGATCATCGATGGTGAGCTCAAGCCCGGTGAGCGCCTGCCTTCCGAGCGGGTGCTCAGCGAAGAGTCTGGCGTGAACCGCGGCGCGGTGCGCGAGGCCATCAAGCGCCTGCAGCAGGCGGGCCTGGTCGCCGTCAAGCAGGGTGGCAAGCACGAGGTGCTGGATTACCGCCTGCAAGGCAGCCTGGAGTTGCTGCCCAGCCTGCTGATCAACAGCAAGGGCGTGGTGGACCCCAAGGTGGTGCTGGGCGTCATGGGCATGCGTTCGGCCATTGCGCCAGAGATCGCGGCCGATGCGGCCCGATTGGGCGGCGCCGAGCTGGCCGACAGGCTCGATCAGGTACTCAGCGTGATGGAAGGCGGGCTGCACGACCTCAACGCCTTGCAGGTTGGCGCCATGCATTTCTGGCAGAGCCTGGCCATGGCCTGCGACAACATCGCCTATCAACTGGCCTTCAACACCATGCGGCGCAGCTACCACGAGGTCTGGGACAAGCTCACCTATGTGATGGCGCGCGAGTTTCAGGACGTCGGCAACCTCAAAGCCATTGCCGTTGCCGTACGGCACGCCGATGTCGAAGCAGCTCGTGCTGCGGCCAGGGCCCATGTGGACCTGGGGCGCAAGGCGCTCGAGTCCGTGTTCGCCTTGATGTGATCGTTTTACCGGAGTCGCCCATGCCTGCTCAACGTGCGACCGATACGGTCATGCCCACGGCCGACGAAACGGTCAACCACAACCCGATGCGCCCGCCTGCGGACTCGCCGCGTACGGCCGGGCAGGCTTTCAGTGTCTTCCTGCGGCACCCCAGCCCCTTGATCATTTTGCTGGCCCTGGCCGTGCTGGGCGTGCTGCGCTGGCAGGCGGGCGGCCTGGGTTGGCGGGACGTGGCCATTGCACTGGGCTTGCTGGCCTTGTTCCCCATCAACGAGTGGATGATCCATGTGTTCATCCTGCACTATCGCCCTCGCGAGATCGGTGGCATCAAGGTGGATTTCTACCTGCCCAAGACCCACCGCCGCCACCATGCCGATCCGTGGAACCTGGCGTGGGTGTTCGTGCCCCGGCACGTGCATGTCCTGATACTGGGGGCGGTTGTGCTGGGCTACTACCTTGCCGGCCACTGGCGGGCCGAGTGGCTGAGCTTCTGTTTCGTCTACCTGCTGCTGGGGCTGCACTACGAGTGGGTGCACTACCTCACCCACATCACCTGGTGCCCGCCACTGGCGTACTACGAGCGCCGCGTGCTGGAGCACCGCTGGCACCATTTCCGCAACGAGAACTACTGGTGGGGTGTCTCCATGGGCATGGGTGATCGCCTGTTCCGCACGGCCCCCAATGCCAAGGACACCGCCCGTTCGGGCACCAACCGGGACCTGGGCCTCAAGCGCTGAGCCCCTCTTGATATCGATACGCCACTGATACGCCATGTGGCGTATTTCGCTCTTTGAAGCCCCTGGGCACACTGAACGCATCGGATCTGAAAACGGCCTCCAAAGCCGGCTCTTCAGAGACGTGACAAGCAAGAGTCAAGCGTTCAAAACCCCACCGCTTCAAAGGAGCGAAATCCATGAGCATCTCTCGTCGCCGCGCCGTCCAAACCCTGTCCGCCGTCGCCCTGGGCGTGGCCGGTCTGGCCTTCAGCACCATGGCCTCCGCCGCCGACACCATCAAGGTGGGTGTGCTGCACTCCCTGTCGGGCACCATGGCCATCTCCGAGACCGTGCTGAAGGACACCGTCCTGATGGCCATCGACGAGATCAACTCCAAGGGTGGCTTGCTGGGCAAGAAGCTGGAGCCCGTGGTGGTCGACCCCGCCTCGAACTGGCCCCTGTTCGCCGAAAAGGCCAAGCAGTTGCTGACCCAGGACAAGGTCGCCGTGACCTTCGGTTGCTGGACCTCGGTGTCGCGCAAGTCGGTGCTGCCGGTCTTCAAGGAAAACAACGGCCTGCTGTTCTACCCCGTGCAGTACGAAGGTGAAGAGCTCGAGAAGAACGTGTTCTACACGGGTGCCGCCCCCAACCAGCAAGCTATCCCTGCTGTCGAGTACCTGATGAGCAAGGACGGTGGTGGCGCCAAGCGCTTCGTGCTGCTGGGCACCGACTATGTGTACCCCCGCACCACCAACAAGATCCTGCGCGCCTTCCTGAAGTCCAAGGGCGTGAAGGACGAGGACATCATGGAGGAGTACACCCCCTTCGGTCACTCCGACTACCAGACCATCATCGCCAAGATCAAGAAGTTCGCTTCTGAAGGCAAGAAGACGGCCGTGGTCTCCACCATCAACGGTGACTCCAACGTGCCTTTCTACAAGGAACTGGGCAACCAGGGCTTGAAGGCCAAGGACGTGCCCGTGGTCGCTTTCTCGGTGGGTGAAGAAGAGCTGCGCGGCGTGGACACCAAGCCCCTGGTCGGCCACCTGGCTGCCTGGAACTACTTCATGTCCATCAAGAACCCGACCAACGACGAGTTCATCAAGAAGTGGTCCGCCTACGCCAAGGCTCACAACATCCCTGGCCACAAGGACAAGCCGCTGACCAACGACCCGATGGAGGCCACCTACATCGGCATCAACATGTGGGCCCAGGCCGTGAAGAAGGCCGGCACCACGGATGTGGACAAGGTGATTGCTGCCATGGCCGGCCAGACCTTCAAGGCCCCGGGTGGTTTCATGTCCACCATGGACCCTAAGAACCACCACCTGCACAAGCCCGTGTTCATCGGCGAGGTGAAGGCCGATGGTCAGTTCAAGGTGGTGTGGAAGACGCCTGGCCCGATCAAGGCCCAGCCTTGGAGCCCCTACATCGAGGGCAACGACAAGAAGAAGGACGAGCCTGAAACCAAGTAACTGGCTTGCCGGATCGAGTGCCCGTCCTCTCTGACGGGATGAACCAAGAAGCAGAGCGGTTCGCCCCGTTGGGGTCTCCAACGGGGCGTTTTTTTCTGCTGGACTGTTTGAGACAGGACATGTCTGTGACACCACATCACGCCAAGAACCCATCGACGAATGCGTCGCGAGCATGGCGCACCCTGTCGGCTTTCGTGCTGACGCTGGCCCTGGCCTTCACCGCAGGGCTCGACGAAGCTCACGCGCTGACCTCGGAAGAAGCCTATGCGCTGTCAGCGGGCGACAACGACGCCCGTATCGCTGCCTTGCAGGCACTGGTCGCCAAGGGCGATCCGGCTTTGCCCGCCTTCCTGGAAGCCCTCAACGCCGATACCGTGAAGGTGGCCGGCAACAAGGCCTACATCGTCAACGGGGATGAGGTCAAGGAGGCCGCAACCGGCGCGCTCACCAAGTTGCCTGAAGGCGCTGAAGACGTGGTCAACAACAACCGCATGAGCAGCGAAATCGAAGCGGCCCTGGCTGCGGGCAAGCTGCTGTCCAAGGATGCGGCCACGCGGGCAGAAGCGATCGACTCTCTGTCCAAGGCCGCAGACGAATCCAAGTTGCCGGTGATCGAGAAGGCCCTGGCCGCCGAGACCGATCCCAAGCTCAAGACGCTGCTCAAGGCGGTGCGGGCCCAGGCCATGCTGTCGTCGCCTGATGCCGGTACGCGCATCGCGGCCACCAAGGCGCTGGGAGAAGACGCCACGCCCGAAGCCCGTGCCTTGCTGATGGAACGCATGGCCGACGCGGGCGAAACGGATTCCGCCGTGAGGGGGGCCTTGCAACTGGCGCTGGACAAGGTCAACCGCAAGCTGGCCTGGGGTGAATACGCGGGCGTGCTGTTCACCGGTGTCAGCCTCGGCTCCATCCTGCTGCTGGCGGCGCTAGGCCTGGCCATCACCTACGGCCTGATGGGCGTGATCAACATGGCGCATGGCGAGCTGATGATGATCGGCGCCTACGCCACTTACGCAGTACAGAACGTGTTCCGCAACCACTTCCCGGGGGCGTTCGACTGGTACATCGTGCCGGCCGTGCCAGCCTCCTTCCTGGCCGCCGCGGCGGTGGGGGCGGTACTGGAGCGGGGCGTGTTCCGCTTCCTGTATGGCCGCCCGCTGGAGACCTTGCTCGCATCCTGGGGCGTAAGCCTGATGCTGATGCAGGGCGTGCGCAGCCTGTTTGGTGCACAGAACGTGCAGGTCGAGAATCCTTCGTGGATGTCGGGCGGCTTCGACATCCTCAGCAACCTGACCTTGCCCTACAACCGGCTTGTCATCATCGCGTTTGCGGCCCTGGTGCTGTTGGCCATGACGCTGCTGATCGGCAAGACCCGCATCGGCCTGTTCGTGCGCAGCGTGACCCAGAACCGCCCGATGGCTTCCTGCATGGGCGTGAACACGGCGCGTGTGGACACCATGGCCTTTTCACTGGGGGCGGGCATCGCCGGCCTGGCGGGCTGCGCTTTGTCGCAGATCGGCAATGTGGGCCCGGACCTCGGCCAGAGCTACATCGTGGACTCGTTCATGGTCGTGGTGCTGGGTGGCGTGGGCCAGATCGCTGGCACCGTGTATGCCGCGCTGGGCCTGGGCCTGATCAACAAGTTCCTGGAAGGCTGGGCGGGTGCCGTGCTGGCCAAGATCATGGTGCTGGTCATTGTGGTGATCTTCATCCAGAAGCGCCCGCAAGGCATCTTTGCGTTGAAAGGACGTGAGGCTTGACCGCTATGACGACAACAACATTGAACCCCACAATCGCGATGCCCAAGATAACCGTTCCCCGCAGCGCGCTGGGCACCAAAGGCTGGACAGCCGTGTTGGCTGCGGCGATCACCGTGCTGGTGCTGGCACCTGTGCTCAATCTGCTTGTCCCGGCGGGTTCGGCGTTGCACCTGTCCGACTACGCCGTGGCGCTGGTCGGCAAGATCATGTGCTACGCCATCTGCGCGCTGGCGATGGACCTGATCTGGGGCTATACCGGCATCCTGTCGCTGGGCCATGGCCTGTTCTTCGCCCTGGGGGGCTACGGCATGGGCATGTACCTGATGCGCCAGATCGGCCGTGATGGCAGCTACCACAGTGATTTGCCTGACTTCATGGTCTTCCTGGACTGGAAGACGGTGCCCTGGCACTGGACCTTCAGCGAGTCCTTCATCGCCCAGATGATCCTGGTGGTGCTGGTGCCCGGCTTGCTGGCCTTCATCTTCGGCTTCTTCGCCTTCCGCTCGCGCATCAAGGGCGTGTACTTCTCGATCATCACGCAGGCCATGACGTTCGCGGCCATGCTGCTGTTCTTCCGCAATGAAACCGGTTTCGGCGGCAACAACGGCTTCACGGACTTCAAGCGCATCCTGGGTGTGCCCATTGCGCAGCCGTCCACCCGCATGGTGCTGTTCGTGCTCACCGGCCTCACACTGATCGGCTTTTACCTGATGGCCCGCTGGCTGGTGAACACCAAGTTCGGCCGCGTGCTGCAGGCCATCCGTGATGCTGAGAACCGCGTCATGTTCTGCGGCTACAACCCGCTGGCCTACAAGCTGGCCATCTGGACGCTGTCGGCCGTGATGTGTGCCATCGCCGGCGCCTTGTACGTGCCGCAGGTCGGCATCATCAACCCCAGCGAGATGTCGGCGGCTTCGGGCATTGAGATCGCCATCTGGGCGGCGGTGGGTGGCCGGGCCTCGCTCATCGGCCCGATCATCGGCGCCTTCTTTGTCAACGGCGCCAAGAGCTGGTTCACGCAGGTCTTCCCCGAGTTCTGGCTGTACTTCCTGGGGGCGCTGTTCATCCTGGTGACCTTGTACTTGCCCGACGGCATCGTCGGTGGGGTGAAGAAGCTGCTCAACAAGAACACCGAGGTGAAAGCATGACGCCGGAGTTGATGGAAGAGGGCACCAAAGCCCTGAACAAACACCTGGGGCTGGCGGACGGTGGCGCCGGTGAATCGGGTGGCCGCACCGCCTCGTATGGCCGCGTGGTCGAACCTGATCAACTGGACGTGACGCACGGCTCCATCCTGTATCTGGACGACATCTCGGTGAGCTTCGACGGCTTCAAGGCGCTCAACAAGCTGTGTCTGAATATCGCCGTGGGCGAGATGCGCTGCATCATCGGCCCCAATGGCGCGGGCAAGACCACGATGATGGACGTCATCACCGGCAAGACGCGGCCTGATGCGGGTACCGCCTTTTTCGGTTCCACCATCGACCTGCTGAAAAAGCGCGAAAACGAGATCGCGCAGATCGGCATCGGCCGCAAGTTCCAGAAGCCCACGGTGTTCGAGCAGCTCAGCGTGTTCGAGAACCTGGAGCTGGCCTTGAAGGCGGACCGCCGTGCACGCGCCTCGGTGTTCTTCAAGCTCGACAGCGCCCAGCTCGACCGCATCGGCGAGATGCTCAAGCTCATCCACCTGAAGGATCAGGCTCAGCGCACAGCCGGGCTGTTGTCGCACGGCCAGAAGCAGTGGCTGGAGATCGGCATGCTGCTGATGCAAGACCCGAAGCTGTTGCTGCTGGACGAACCCGTGGCCGGCATGACCGATGAAGAAACCGAGCGCACCGCCGAATTGTTCTTGTCGCTGGAAGGCGCGCACTCGCTGGTGGTGGTGGAGCACGACATGAAGTTCATCAACGAACTCACTACCCGAGGCGCCAACGCCGATCGCAAGAAGGTGACGGTGCTGCACGAAGGCTCGGTGCTGGCCGAAGGCACGCTGGCGCAGGTTCAAGCCAACGACAAGGTCGTTGAAGTCTATTTGGGGCGTTGAACATGTTGAACGTAGAAAGCGTCAATCAATACTACGGCGGCTCGCACATCCTGCGTGGCCTGGACTTCGAGGCCAAGGTGGGGGAGGTCACCGTTGTGCTGGGCCGCAACGGCGTGGGCAAGACCACGCTGCTCAAGAGCCTGATGGGCCTGGTGCCGATCAAGTCGGGTGCCATCAAGCTGGGCGGGCAGGGTATCGACAAGCTCAAGCCTTATGAGCGCGTGCGCCTGGGTGTGGGTTATGTGCCGCAGGGCCGTGAGATCTTCGGCCGCCTGACTGTGGCCGAGAACCTGCAGATGGGGCTGGCCAGCAAGCCGGGCGGTGCCAAGGTGCCCGAGCAGCTGTTCGAGTTGTTCCCGGTGCTCAAGCAGATGATGCACCGCCGTGGTGGCGACTTGTCTGGCGGGCAGCAGCAGCAACTGGCCATCGCGCGCGCACTGGCCGCCGGCCCGAAGTTGCTGATCCTGGACGAGCCCACCGAGGGCATCCAGCCCAGCATCATCAAGGACATCGGGCGTGCCATCCGCAAGCTGGCCGACGAGGGCCTCAATGGCCAGAAGATGGCCGTGGTGCTGGTGGAGCAGTTCTATGACTTCGCCGCGGAACTGGCCGACCAGTATCTGGTGATGGAGCGCGGAGAGATCATCCGGCGCGGCCGAGGCGCGGACATGGAAGCCGACGGCGTGCGCCAGCTGATGTCGATCTGAGCCTCAGGCTTTTGCGCCGTCTTCGCTGAAGGGCAGCAGCGCCTTGGCCGCTTCAATGCGCAAGGCCAGCGGCGCCGCCTCGTCGTTCATCACCCGAAGCAGGAAGCCCTTGGGGTCCAGCGCGGGCGGCAGGGGCGCGCCGTTGCTGGCTTGAGCACCCGGGGTGCCGGGCGTTGTCGCTGCCTGCGGTGCGGGCTGGAGCAGTGACTGTGCATGCTGGAAGGCAGCGGTGGTGATGCAGTCGAGTTGCGACAGCAGATCGGCCTGACCATGCTCGCTGGGCGGGAAGTCCAGCCAGGGCGTGTCGGCGAACACGGGCGCCAGATCCGGCGCAACGAAGGCCGACCAGTGTTCGGCGTTGACCTGCTGGGCAGGCACATGGCTGGCGTGCGGGATCTTTGATGGGGCGCAGGCGTCGACCGTCGGCAGCAAGGTGACGCGATTGGCAGCGACCTCTGGCAGGTACCGCGCGCGCAGGGCCTCCAGAAACGCAAAGGCCTGCGCGGCCGGCACGGCCTCGGCCAGCGAGAACCAGAGCTGGTAGCCATCAAGCCCGGAGACCGCAATGCCGGGTGCAGGCAGCGCCAGGTCGAGCTGCACGCCTCGCCAGACCGCGGACAAGGCCTCCCAATCGGCAGGCCTGGCCAGCTCCAGCACCATCGCCCGCACCCGGGCATGCTCGTCGACCAGTGGTGCGGTTTGCCCGCCGGTGTGCGGGCAGACCGTGGTGTCCGGCAGATAAAGGCGTCGCCATTCGGTTTGAAGTCTGCTCATGGTCGGTTCGTGTCCATGCTGAATCAGGCCTTGCCTTTGCCCTGGTAAGGGCAGTATCCCGGCCGGGGGCCGACCTGCGGGTGGCTGCGACACGTGCCTGGCCGTCGCTCGTACACCGTGCAGCGGCGCGTCTGTGCGTCCAGGAAGTGGCAATCCCCATTGGCTCGGCGGGCCAGGGTGAAGATGCTGTGCTTGAAGTTGAAATGCTCGATCAAGCCCGCCTTGCTCAGGCGTTTGGCAATCTGCTTGGGCGCCTCGTGTTCGGCCTCGAACGGGTCGACCAGTTGCAGGCGAACCAGGTCAGGCAGCCTGACCTCGACCGGCATGGTGCAGCAATTGGCCACGCAGGTGTCGCACAGACCATTGCGGTAGCGGGTCCAGGTTTCGGGCCGGTCAACGTCGACAAAGTAGATGGAAGGCTTCATGACAAGGGTGGTACAGCGCAGGGCGCATTTTGCCCGCTCGAATCCGGTTGCGATTCACGCCATGAAACACACACCGCCGCCAAGCAGGTAGACTCGGCGCTCTTTTGTAATCAGGACAGTCGAAAGGACCCGCCATGCCCGTCACCACCACCGCTTCCGGCCTGCAATATGAAGACACCGTCGAAGGCTCTGGCGAGGTCGCCAAGGCCGGCGCTTATGTGACCGTGCACTACACCGGCTGGCTGTACGAAGGCGGCGTCAAGGGTGCCAAGTTCGATTCCAGCAAGGACCGCAACGATCCCTTCGAGTTCCCCCTGGGCGCCGGCCATGTGATCCGTGGTTGGGACGAAGGCGTGCAAGGCATGAAGATTGGCGGCACCCGCATCCTCGTGATCCCGCCTGCGCTGGGCTATGGTGCCCGTGGTGCCGGTGGCGTGATCCCTCCCAACGCGACGCTGATGTTCGAAGTCGAACTGCTGGGCGTCTGATCACCCATGTTCGCCCCCAGCCAGGAGCAGGTTCGCCGCTTCTTCTGCGATGCCTGGTCCAAGCACCAGGCTGGCCAGCCGCTCACGCCTCTGGAGGCGCAGGCGGCTGACTGGATCGCCGAGCACCCCGAGTACCACGAGGATCTGGCTGATGTCGAGGCGGCCATTGCCCGCCAGTACACGGTGGAGGAGGGGCGCACCAACCCCTTCCTGCACCTGTCCATGCACCTGTCCATCACCGAACAGGTCAGCATCGACCAGCCGCGTGGCGTCAAGGCAGCCGTCGAGCGCCTGGCGCACCGCCTGAACTCCCTGCACGAGGCCCACCATGTGGCCATGGAAGCCCTGGGCGAGATGGTCTGGGAAGGCCAGCGATCGGGCAGACCGTTTGACGGCGAGGCTTATGTGGATCGCCTCCTGATGCACGCGACGCGTTGATCGGGCTCTTGTCAAGTGTGATTTTCGTCACGAATCAGGTAGGTGATGTGTGACGTAGTCCATCCACACAGGGGATGGCCGCGCCTTTAAGCGCACCCGGGCAGGCCCTAAACTCACAGGGTTGTAATCCGCTGTAACGGGTGCCTCATGCCAATTCTCGCCATGTCTGCCGGGACGGTCACCGCCGTCTGGGGTAATGCCTTTGTCCGTTTGCCCGATGGTTCGCTCAAGCCTGTGCAGGTGGGCGACAAGGTCAAGGGGGGCGAGCGCATCCTCACCGATGAAGACGGCATCGTTGAAATCTCGCCGGCCCACGGGGCATCCATCCTGCACAAGGCGACGGTGGCACCTGATGCGGTGAGCAAGGCGATTGCTGGCATCGAGGGGCAGGACCCCGATCAGGCGCCTGCTGCCGGTTTGACCGGTGGGGCTGAAGGTGGCATGCAACCTGGCTTGCGTGTGGACCGCGTCTCCGAATCGGTGGGGCAGTTGGCCTTTGAGTTTGGTACGGCACGTGATCAGGCCGCGCCGCCAGTGGGCTCCTCCGCAGACCAGCGTCTGCTGGCGAGTTCCTTGCCGCAGGCCAGCATCAATGACGTGGAAGTCAACGAAGGCGCGGGGTCTGCCACCTTCACGATCACGTTGGACAGGGCCTCGACCAGCCCGGTGACGATCCAGTACGGCACGCAGTCCGGTACTGCCGCGGATGGTGACTTCTCGCCGCGAAGCGGATCGGTGACCTTCAACCCGGGCGAAACCAGCAAGACCGTGTCGGTGCCCATCGTGAACGACGCCGTTTATGAGGGCCCAGAGGATTTCAGGGTCAAGCTCAGTGCACCCACGAACGCGGTACTGGCCAAGGACACCGGCCTGGCAACCATTCACGATGACGGCACAGGCAGCACGCCTGCAGGCGTCACCGCCGACGATGACCGGCCTCATGTCGTGAGCGTCAGCGATGCCCAGACGACCGAAGGCGGCGATCTGGTGTTCCACGTCAAGGTCTCTAACGAAAGCACCACGCCCACGACCTTGACGCTCAAGCTGACAGGGTTGGGGGACCATCCTGCGCTTCCTGGGGTTGACACAGGCAGCGACATCAAGGTGTCGATTGACGGCGGTTCGCCAGTGTCTGCCCAGATCGATGCCAACGGCAACATCACGGTTCCGCTTCCTGCTTTCACTTCGCCGAACACCGACATCGCCGTCCATGTGTCAACCAAGGTCGATGGCCAGGTGGAGGGCATCGAGGCACTGCAGTTGTCTGTCACGACCCCCTATGACACCGTGGGGCCGGCCAATACCGGTACTGGCATCATTGTGGACGCCGACACCAAGCCTTACATGCTCGTGCTCCAGGGCGAACCAGCCGTCGAAGGCAACCCGGTTGGCTTCAATGTCGTGCTCACGCATGCCACCGACGCGCCCGTCACGGTCAAGCTGGCCCTGGCCAACATCACCGACGCCAGCGGCGTGCCCGACCCCGAGGGCGCGCGTATCGGCCTGGATACCGGCACCCAACTCGAATACCAGGCCGCCGACGGCAGCTGGGTCAATCTGCCTTCCACAGGCTTGCTGACGTTTGCACCTGGCCAGACCGAGTGGCATGTGCGCGTGGCCACCGTGGACGACAAGGAAGTCGAATCCACCGAGTACGTCAAGCTGATGGCCACGGTGGTGGCTGGCGACACGGCCAACGGCCTCAACGTGCCCACATCCAACAAGACCGCGCTGGTGGACAACGACCTGCCACCCGTGGCCGCCGTCCACGATCACGTGTCCGCCACTGACACCAACCTGATGATCATGCTGGACACCTCCGGCAGCATGAACTCGGACAGCGGCATCCATGGCCTGACGCGCATGGAAGCGGCCATCGAGGCCGTCAACAACCTGCTGGACCGCTATGACCAGATCGGTGACGTGGCCGTTCGCCTGGTGACCTTCTCGACCAACGCGAGCGAGCAGGGTACGGCCTGGCTCAGCGTGTCGGAGGCCAAGGCCTTGCTGGCCTCGCTGGAACACGCCGGCGATGGCGGCACCTACTACAACCACGCTTTGTCAGCGGCGATGACCGCCTTTGACACGGCTGACGGCAAACTGGGCAACGCCCAGAACGTGGCCTACTTCCTGTCCGATGGTGTGCCCACCGAGCCTCATGTTGGCACCAACTTGGGCGACGGCCGCCTTTCTGCACAAGAGCTGGCAGACTGGTTGAACTTTGTGGACAGCCACCAGATCAAGAGCTACGCCATTGGCATGGGCGGCGATGTGAGCCAGACCTTCCTTGACGGCATTGCCTTCGATGGCCAGGCGGTGGCCGACACCAACGGTGTGGTTGTCTCGGACTTCGCCCAGCTCGATCAGGTTTTGAGCGGCACGACCCATGACTTCGTGCAGGGCAGCATCTCGACCGGCGGTGCGCTGGGCCAGGCAGGCAGCGAGTTCCTGCATGTGTCCAGCATCGTGGTCGATGGCACCGAGCATGCTTTCCAAAGCGGCGTCCTGACCTTGCACACCAACCTGGGTGGGCTGTTCAGCATCGACATGAGCACGGGCGAGTACAGCTACGCCGCACCAGCCCAGCTGGCAGACGGCGTGGCCACCGAGATCATCGGCTTCAGCCTGATCAATGAACAAGGGCAGACGTCCACGTCCACGCTGGACATCCAGTTTGACCACACCCATGTGATCGCCGGCACCAGCCTGGGCGAAACGCTGACGGGCAGCAACACAGCTGACTGGTTGATGGGCCGCCAGGGCGACGACATCATCGTGGCAGGCGGCGGCAATGACCAGTTGTTCGGCAACGCTGGCAATGACGAGCTGCATGGCGACGCGGGCGACGACCTGCTGGTCGGCGGGCAGGGCAATGACACCATGTTCGGCGGCAGTGGCTCTGACGTGTTTGCCTGGCACTTGAGCGACCGCGGCGCGTCTGGCGCCGTGGCGGACCGTGCCTTAGACACCATCCAGGACTTCGATGCCCATGCGCACGCTGCCGGTGGTGATGTGCTGGACCTGCGTGACCTGCTGCAAGGTGAGAACACGGTGGGTGGCACAGGCAACCTGGACCACTACCTGCAGTTTGATAGCTCGGGCGGCAACACCATCATCAAGGTGGCACCGACGGGTGACTTCGTGCCGGGTGATGCCGCTTCGGGCACGGCCTCGCAGCACATCGTGATCGATGGTGGCCACTTCCTGAGCGACCTGGGGCTGGATACGAGCGCCACGAACGTGCAGATCATCGCCAAGCTGCTGCAGCAAGGCAACCTGCTGGTCGACCACGCCTGATTACGACCCGGGCGAGCATGAAAAAGCCCGCCTGGTGGGCGGGCTGATGAAATGCGAGTGAGGCCTTGTTGGCCTCCTTGCATTTACTGCTTGAACTTGGGCTGAGGCACCGTCTTCAGGTCAGAGGGCAGGCCGCCAATGTAGTTGGCCAGCATCTTCAACTCGGGCAGCGTGAACAGCTTGGCCTGTGCGCCCATGATCGGGTTGGCGCGGCCAATCTGCGGGTTGTCCGAGGTCTGGTAGGCCTTCAGCGCGACATACAGGTAGTCGGCATGCTGGCCTGCGAGTTTGGGGTAGCTCGGGTCGATGGGCTTGTTCAGGCCTTCGCCGTGGCAGGCCGCGCAGTTGCCCTTGGTCAGCAGTGCCTGCACCTCGGGGCTGGGGGCGCCACCCTTGCCAGGGCGCTGGGGCATGTCCTTGCCGCTGGCCTCGTAGTACGCGGCGATGTCGGCGATGTCCTGGTCAGACAGCGGGCTGGCGATGCCCTTCATCGTGGGGTGCTTGCGCTCGCCCTTGCGGTAGGCCGTGAGGGCAGAGGCGATGTACTTGGCGTTCTGGCCAGAGATCATGGGCACCTTGTGCACTTCCGGGAAACTGGCCTGGTAGCCAATGATGCCGTGGCAACCAATGCACATGGCGATCTTGGACTTGGCCGCTGCGGCGTCGCCGGGCTTGATGTCTTGCGCCATGGCGCCTGAGGCGACGAGGCCTGCGAGGGTCAGCACACTGAGATTTTTGAAGATATGGGACTGTGTTTTCATGTGTCTGGCAGGGGAAAATAACCGGCAGGTGGAAAAACACGAGACTGCACCCCATTATTGGGGCCCAGCCTATACTCGAACACAGTAACAACCCGGTTGAGTCAGCGCATGAAATTCCAAGGTACCGATCAATATGTCGCCACAGATGACCTGAAACTGGCCGTGAATGCGGCTTTGAAGCTACAGCGCCCCTTGCTTGTCAAAGGCGAACCGGGTACGGGCAAGACGATGCTGGCCGAACAGGTGTCCGAAGCCCTGGGCATGCCGCTGCTGCAATGGCACATCAAGTCGACCACCAAGGCCCAGCAAGGTCTGTATGAGTACGATGCCGTCAGCCGCCTGCGTGACAGCCAGTTGGGCGAAGAAAAAGTCCGCGACATCCACAACTACATCGTCAAGGGCGTGTTGTGGCAGGCCTTCGATGCGGACCAGCCCGTGGCCTTGCTGATCGACGAGATCGACAAGGCCGACATCGAGTTCCCCAACGACCTGTTGCGCGAACTCGACCGCATGGAGTTCTACGTCTACGAGACGCGCCAGCTGATCAAGGCCAGGCACCGCCCCCTGGTGATCATCACCTCCAACAACGAGAAGGACCTGCCCGACGCCTTCCTGCGCCGTTGCTTCTTCCACTACATCCGCTTCCCGGATGCGGCCGTGATGAAGCAGATCGTGGAAGTGCACTTCCCGCACATCAAGCAGGACCTGCTGACCGCAGCCATGCGCCACTTCTATGAGGTGCGCAACCTGCCGGGCCTCAAGAAGAAGCCCAGCACCTCCGAGCTGATCGACTGGCTCAAGCTGCTTGTGGCCGAGGACATCCCGGTCGAGGCGCTGCAGAGCAAGGACGAGAAGGTCAGCGTGCCACCGCTGGTGGGCGCCTTGCTCAAGAACGAGCAGGATCTCAGCCTGTTCGAGAAGCTGGTCTACATGGCCCGCCACAACCGCTGAAGCGGCTTGCCCCGATCAGGCCTGCCGGCTGTGCACAGGCCGGTCGGCGGCCATCACCACACGGTTGCGGCCTTCGGCCTTGGCCTGGTAGAGCGCCTCGTCAGCGCGCTTGAGCAGGGCCTGCAGCGATTCACCGGGCTCGCCCGCACAGGCCAGGCCCGTGCTGATGCTGACCGAGATGTGCTCGTCACCCCAGGGGATGTTGATCAGGCACACGGCTTCGCGCAGGCGTTCGGCGGCCTGCAGCGCGCCATCGTGCAGCGTGTGCGGCAGCAGGATGCAGAACTCCTCGCCGCCATAACGCGCCACGCGGTCCACCTCGCGGGCCTGCGCCTGCAGTGTGCGCGACACCGCGCACAGCACCGCGTCGCCCGCGGCGTGGCCCAGGCGGTCGTTGATGCGCTTGAAGTGGTCGATGTCCACCAGCAGCACGGTGTAGGGGTCACCAAAGCGCTGCAGGCGTTGGTCTTCGCGGTCCAGCAGGTATTCGATGGCGCGGCGGTTGAGCAGGCCCGTCAGCGCGTCGTGGTGCGAGAGGTGCTCCAGGCGGCGCACCAGGCGCATCACCACGATGTAGCCCAGCACGAAGCTCGCCAGGATCGACATGGCGACACTGGAGAACACCATCGCAAACTGCGAGGCCTCGTTGGACCACTTCATCCAGGGCCAGTGCGCGCCGGGGGCCGCATAGGTGAGCGCCACCAGCCCGAACACGGTCACGACCAGGCTCAACATGGTGGTGTGCATCCAGGCTGTGACGGCATTGAACTCCGTACGAAGCGGGTTGAATGTTTCGCGTGCTGTTCGGCCCAGCGCCCAGCACATGGCCAGGCTGCTGACCACCACGCCGGATGTATGCCAGCCTTCACGCAGGCACACCACGAGGTTGAACACGGTCACCCCGACGACCAGCACCGTGTGCGCCACGTCCGTCAGGCGGATCTTCAGGAAGAACTGCAGGCCGCGGCGCAGCGACACGGCACCCAGCACCACCAGCGAACCCGCCAGGGCAATGCGCTGATCGGCCGAGCCGACTTCCGGCAGCACGGGCAGGGCCAGGGCCAGCCCATTGGCCAGACTGGCCAGCAGCCAGTGGCGCGCCGCCTTGCGAGACAGCCCCAGCCACGAGCCAGCCACCCACCACATCACGGTCGTCAGACTGTGTGTGAGCAGGATAAAGGCCAGCAACAAATGGCGAGCTTCCATGTGAGAACTTCAGTGATGCAACAGGTAAAACCTCAAAAGACCTGCAAGGAAACAGGACGCGTCAACACGTTTTCGGCTATCCGGGGCCAAAATACAGTTTGATTCGCAGGACCGTTTCTATGCTCATCGATTTCTTCTTCGCTTTGCGCTCCGCCCGGCTGCCGGTCACCATTCCGGAGTACCTCAGCTTGCTGGAGGCTATCAAGAATGACGTGATCGGGCCGTCATTGGATGAGTTCTATCACCTAGCCAAGATGACGTTGGTGAAGAATGAAGCGCATTTCGATAAATTTGACCGGGCGTTTTCCGCCTATTTCAGGGGGGTGACGGAGGCCATCGACCTGACTCGTGACATTCCTCTCGAATGGCTGCGCAAGCATTTTGAGCGCAACCTCACGCCGGAAGAGAAGGCCAAGATCGAAGCCATGGGTTGGGACAAGCTCATGGACCGCTTCAAACAGCTGATGGAAGAGCAAAAAGAGCGGCACGAAGGCGGCAACAAATGGATCGGCACGGGCGGCACCTCGCCATTTGGTGCCAATGGGTACAACCCCGAGGGTTACCGCATCGGCCAGGAAAAGTCCCGTAACCGCAGCGCCGTCAAGGTCTGGGACAAGCGCGAGTTCAAGGACTACGACGATACAGTGGAGCTAGGCACCCGAAATATCAAGGTGGCCCTGCGCCGATTGCGGAAATTCGCCCGCCAGGGTGCCGCGGAAGAGCTGGACCTGGATCACACCATCCATGCCACGGCGGCCAATGCCGGCATGCTGGACATCAAGATGATTCCCGAGCGCCACAACACGGTGAAGGTGCTGCTGTTGATGGACGTGGGCGGCACCATGGATGACCACATCCACCGCGTGGAAGAGATGTTCTCGGCAGCCAAGTCGGAGTTCAAGCACCTGGAGTTTTACTACTTCCACAACTGCGTGTACGACTTCATGTGGCGCAACAACCATCGCCGCTACACCGAGAAGATCCCGACCTTCGACATCATCCGCAAGTACAACAAGGACTACAAGCTGATCTTCGTGGGCGACGCCACCATGAGCCCCTACGAAATCCTGCAGCCGGGTGGCAGCGTGGAGTACAACAACGAAGAGCCGGGCGCCGAATGGATCAGCCGGCTGACGCACGCCTTCCCGAACTTCGTGTGGATCAACCCCGAGCCGCAAGGCGTGTGGAACTACCGCCAGAGCGTGTCGATCATGCAGCAGTTGATGGGTGGGCGCATGTTCCCCATGACCTTGCAGGGGCTGGAGTCCGCCATGCGCCTGCTCAGCAAATAAGTTGATGACGGTAACGGGGCCGAAGGAGACGAGCAGGGGCGCGGCACGAATGTGGTCGCGGGTGTCCTCGACCTTGCTGGCCATCAGCTTGATCCTGCCTGGCTCGATGCCGGCCTGGGCGCAGCGTGAGCCGGTGTTGCCTGCCGTCTCTGCCGTGCCTGATGCAGGCGATGGCGATGCCACCACGCCTGTGCCGGCCGCTACCTTGCCGCCACCTGCCGCCTCGTCCGCGCAAGCTGCTTCTGCCGTGTCGCCCGCGCTGCCTGCAGATGCCGCACGCGCCGCACGCGCCAAGCCCGTCGTCTGGCAACTGCAGATCGACGCACCCGCGCCGCTGGACAAGCTGCTGCGCACCTACCTGGATCTGGCGCGCTTCCAGGAAGAATCCAGCAAGGACCAGAGCCTGGGCATCCGCCGCAGCGAGTTGCGCCGCCTGGTGGTGTCTGCCCCCGAGCAGGCCAGGGGCTTGCTGGAGGCCGAGGGCTACTTCAATGCGCAGATCACGACCCGCGTGAGCGAGGACCAGCCGGATCAGCCCGACAAGCCCGTGGTGGTCAGCATCCAGGTGGAGCCTGGCCCGCACACGGTGATCAGCAAGGTGCAGTTCGTGTTCGAAGGCGAACTCGATAACCGCTTGTCCAATAGCGACCCGCTGGCGCAGGCCTTGCTCGACAAGCTGGAGCGGGGGTGGGGCTTGCCGCAGGGCCAGGTGTTTCGCCAGGCGGATTGGTCCGCCGCCAAGAACGCGGCGCTCGCCCGGATGCGGGCTGATGGTTACCCCACCGCCACCTGGAGCGGTACCTCGGTGACGGTGGACGCTGAAACCCACACGGCCAAGCTCTTCCTGGTGGCCGACTCCGGCCCGGGCTTCGCGTTCGGGGACATCCGCGTGGAGGGGCTCAATCGCCAGCCGGCTTCGGCCATCGTGAACCTGGCGCCATTCCACAAGGGCGAGTCCTACAGCGAGAAGAAGCTGCTGGATTGGCAGGAGCGCATCCAGAAGCTCAATATGTTCGACACGGTGTTCGTGACCACCGATCTGGATCCGACGCAGGCCACGGCCACGCCCGTGGTGGTGCAGGTACACGAGCAGCCCTTGCAGACAGCGTCCACGGGTATCGGTATCAGCAGCAACACGGGCCCGCGCGTGTCGGGCGAGCATCTGCACCGCAACATCTTCGGGCTGGACTGGCAAAGCAAGACCAAGGTGCAACTGGGCCGCAATGAGTCGACCGGCCAGCTGGACCTGACCTCGCACCCCTGGCCCGGCAACCGCCGCGGCCTGATCTCGCTGCAGGGCTCTTACCTGGTTGACAGCGAGGACACGGTGACCACCAGCCAGTACTTGCGCGTGGGGCAGTTGCGTGAGGGCGAGCGCCTGGAGCGCACGGATTACCTGGAGTTCCAGCGCGCCGAGGTGCGGTCCGCCCAGAGCGTGGTGGTGTCCAATGCCTCGGCCGTGAGCGGCACGGCGCAGTGGGTCTACCGCGATGTGGACAGCCAGATCCTGCCCACCAAGGGCTACACGGCGCTGGGGCAGCTCACCGGCGGCCGTACCTACTCGGCGCTGGATGACGAGGGTTACTTTGGCCGCACCTATGCCCGCGTAACCTGGTACCGGCCGCTGTGGTTGCACTGGTACGCCACGGCGCGCGGCGAGATCGGCCAGGTCTACGCACGTGATCAGGTCAGCGTGCCCGATACGCTGCTGTTTCGCGCTGGTGGGGATGACTCGGTGCGCGGTTACGCCTATCGGTCTCTGGGTGTGACACGCGATGGCGTGGTGGTCGGTGGTCGGGCCATGTCGACCGGCAGCATCGAGTTCGCGCACCCCTTGTCCAGCAAGATGCCCAGCCTGTGGGGCGCGGTGTTCCTGGATGCCGGGGATGCGGCCGATCGTTTTGGCGACCTGCAGCCCAAGGTGGGGTACGGCGTTGGTGTGCGCTGGCGCAGCCCCGTGGGGCCTTTGCGCCTGGACCTGGCCTATGGCAACGAGGTGCAGCGCTGGCGCATGCACTTCAGCGTGGGGATCAGCCTGTGAACGCGCTGGGCAAGCTCTCGCGCATCGTGCTGGCCTTGTTGGCCTCATTGGCGCTGCTTGTGGGCGCGGTGTGGGCGCTGGCGCACAACGAGGCGTTTACCGCTCGCTTGTTGCCCATGTTGCCGGGCATCAAGGTGGTGGCGCCAGAAGGTGCCTTGCTGGGTGATTTCAAGGCGGCGCGTGTCGACATCGACTTGCCGCGCAGCGGGCAACTCACGCTGACCGATGTCGCCTGGCAGGATCTGCGCCTGCGCTGGGACAGCCACGCCGCATGGCACATCGGGCTGGACATGGCCTTGCTGAAAGCCAGTCGCCTGAGCTTGAACTGGGTGCCCAACCCCGTCAGCACGCCGCTGAGCGCACCAACGGATTTGAGCTTGCCGGTTGCCGTGAGCGCACGGCGTTTGCTGGTGGCCAGCGCAGAGAGCAAGCTGTGGCTGGAGCCGCTTCAAGATGTGGATGCGGTGGTGTTTGCCCAGCACAAGGCTGGCGATGCACGGGTGGTACACCAGATCAAGCTGACTCAGGTGAGTTGGCTGGGCTGGCGCCTGCACGGTGAGGCCCGCCTGGGTGTGGACAAGAAGCTGCCACTGGATGCCCGGCTGTTGGCCGACCAAGCGGCGCCCAAGGCGAGTGAAGCGGGTGGCGGCCATGTTGAGCTCCAGGCCAGGGGCCCGTTGACGGCCTTGCTGCTGAAGGGGCAATTGGCCTGGCAGGCGTCGCCGTCTGCGGCAACGCAGAAGCTCCAGTTCGATGCCGATGTGACGCCCTTTACCGCCTGGCCTTTGCCGCGCCTGCAAGCGACCGTGGCCGGCTTGAACCTGGCCGACCTGTTCGCCAGTTTGCCGCAGACGCGTCTGCAAGGGCAGGTGACGCTGGCCCCACAAGCGGCGCATGACCTGCAGGCCCAACTGGATGTGCGCAATGAGGCCGCGGGTGCCTGGGATGAGGGCCGCCTGCCGGTGCGGCAGGTACGTGGCCATGTGGCGCTGCCCGGCGTGCGTGCCGCCAAGGATCTGGCGCAGGCTGGGCAGCAGGGGGAGCTGGATCTGCTGGCCGTGTTGCCCTCCCTGGCCGGGCATGCCGATGGCCGTGTGAGCTTGTTGGGTGGCTGGGGCGGCAAGCGCGTGCTCAAGGCCTCGTGGGCCTCTGTGGAGCCGCAGGCGCTGCACCGCCAGGCGCCCCCCTTGCAACTGCAGGGCAGCCTCCAGCTCAAGCCGGATTGGGCAGGCGAGGGGAGTGCAGGCAAGGGTGGTACAGGCAACTGGGCCCGCTTGCAATCGGCTGTCATGGCCGAGGTGAAAGGCAGTTACGGCCCGAGTTTTGCCGTTGCCGCACCTGGCGCCCGGCGCGCTTCGGTCCAGGCCGATGTGCCCGTGTCGCTCGGCCTCAATGGCCACTATGGCCCCGGGCAGTTTGACGTGGCCTCACTCAGCCTGCGGGCTCAAGGGGCGCAGGCCGACCTGAACGACGCCGTGCTGAAGTGGGGCGCGAGTGCACCCATGCCCGCCTGGTCGATCAAGGGGCGGCTCAAGGTGGAGGCCTTTGACCCGAAGGTGTGGCTGCCCTGGCCCGCCGGCATGGATGGGCGCAATCAGCTCACGGGCCAGGCGGATGTGGCCCTGGACGCCAACTGGCGTGGGCATTTGAACCTGGATATGGCCCCCAGCTGGTTGGCCGGTGTGCCCTTGTCCGGGCAGGCGCAGTGGCGCTCGCCCTTGGACCGCTCGTCCATGGCCCTGGTGCTGGACGTGAGCGCGGGCGGCAACACGGTCAACGCCAGTGCGGAGCTGCCTTGGCGGCCAGATGCGCACGGGCGCCCCAAGTTGAGCGACAGTCTGCATTGGCAGGGCGTCGTGCATGCACCTTCGATTGGCAACCTCCAGCCGATTGCACCCCTGCTGGGTGCGCGGCAGCTGTCGGGCGCCATGGACGGTGAGTTCAAGGGCCAAGGTGTCTGGCCCTCCTTGAAGACGGATGGGCAGATCAGGGTGAACCGCTTGCAATGGGTGAGCACCGCTGGCGTGCCCATGGGCCTGGCATCTGCGCAAGCCAGCTGGTCGGTCGAAGGCTTGTCGGACGATGCGCCTTTGCGGCTGCAACTGGACGTGTCGCAATGGCAGACCGCCCATGTCTTGCTGGACCAGGCTCAGTGTCAGATCACGGGGACGCTGCGCCAGCACCAGTCCACGCTGTCGGCAGACCTGACGCACAAACCCAGTCAGGGCGGCAAGGTCATGGCCTTCCACGTGGCCGGTGCGGTGCAGGGCGGCTGGCAAGCTCGCACGGGCACCTGGCAAGGGCAGCTCAATGGCTTTTCGCTGAACCTGGAGGGGGCCCGGCCGCGTGTCTTGCTGGCGGTGCAGCCGGTTGGCCTCAGCTGGCGGTCGGCCGCGCAGGGCCGCTCCTTGCAGGTGGGCGCGACGGCCTTGAACATCCTGGGCGCGGGGCTGCATTTGCGCCGCCTGGACTGGCAGGCTTCTGCTGGTGGGACCGATGCCGCCGGCGCTTCGGGTGAACTCAATCTGGCGCTGGATCTGGACCCGCTGAACCTGCCTGCCCTGCTGGCCTCGTGGCAACCTCAAGCTGGCTGGGGCGGCGACCTCATCCTGAACGGTGGCATCACCCTCAAGCACAGCCAGCACCAACCCTGGGTGGTGGACGCCTCGGTGGCCCGGCAATCGGGGGACCTGTCCTTGAGCGAGCCGACCATCCAGGGCAGCAGCCCGCAACGCCTGGGCATCCGCGAGGCCCGTGTGGCCCTGCAGGCGCGAGACGGCGTATGGGCCTTGACCCAGCAGTTCGATGGGCGGGTGCTGGGCGTGCTCAAAGGGCGGCAGGTCGTGCAGGTGCGCAACCCTGCAGATCTGCCCTCGGGCAGTGACCCACTCTCCGGGGAGCTTGATCTGCAGATCGCCAACCTGCGACCTTGGGGGACATGGGTGCCCGCAGGGTGGCGCCTGACGGGCCAGATGCAGGCCAAGGCCGAGGTGGGCGGCACGCTCGGTGCGCCGCAGTACCGGGGGCAAGTCAAAGGCCAGAACCTGGGCCTGGGGCAGGCGCTCATGGGCATCAACTTCACCGATGGCCAATTGCAGATGGACCTGCAGGGCGAGCAGGTGAAGTTGACGCAACTGGTGGCGCAGGCGGGCTCGCAAGGGGGGCGCGTGAGTGTGGAGGGTGAGGCCGTGCTGGGCGCCGCGCCGCAAGCCCGGCTGTCGCTCAAGGCCGATCGCTTTGCCTTGTTGCAGCGGGTGGACCGCCGCGTGGTGGTCAGCGGCGACATGCAGGCCACGCTGGGCGTCGAGAACATCGATGTGGACGGGCGCTTGCAGGTTGACGAGGGCCTGATCGACATCACGCGCTCGGATGCGCCTACCGTGGGCGACGACGTAAACGTGGTCAACCGACCGGGGCAGGACCCGGAGGAGTTGACCGAACCCAGCAGCGTTTCGGCGAGCAGGCGCAAGCTCAACGCCAATGTGAACGTGGACCTGGGCCACAAGCTGCGTTTGAAGGGCAAGGGGCTGGATGCCTTCCTGGCGGGCAAGTTGCGCGTGACGACGCCTGGCAATCGGCCTGCGGTCAACGGCACTGTCCACGTCGAGAACGGCACCTTTGCAGCCTATGGGCAGAAGCTGGTGATCGACAAGGGTGACATCGCCTTCACCGGCCCGGTCGAGAACCCGCGGCTGGACATCCTGGCCATGCGGCCTCAGTCCCCCACGGCTTCAGCCAGCGACGTGAAGGTGGGCGTCAACATCACCGGCACGGCGCAGGACCCGCGTGTGCGGCTGTACTCCGAGCCTGCCATGTCGGAAACGGAAAAGCTGTCCTGGCTGGTGCTGGGGCGTGCGCCCACGGGCCTGGGGGGTGCCGACATCGGCCTGCTGCAAAGCGCGGCCGTGGCCTTGTTGTCGGGCGAGGGCAGTTCACCTTCTGACAACCTGGTGGCCATGCTGGGCCTCGATGAGCTGACGGTGCGCCAGTCGGAAAGCGCTGGCGCCGTGCGTGACACCGTGGTCAACCTGGGCAAGCAGGTGTCCAAGTACTGGTACGTGGGTTACGAGCGCAACCTGAACGCCACCAGCGGCAACTGGCAGTTGATCTATCGCCTGGCGCAGCGCGTCACGGTTCGTGCGCAGGCGGGTGATGACAACGCGGTGGACTTCATCTGGTCCTGGCGCTGGGATTGACGCTTGTGACGCCATGAAGCGCGATGAGGTGAGCCAGGCTCAGTGCCCGTCTGCATGCAGCTTCTTGTGGATCTGGCGTGTGCCCCACCAGATCGCCGCCAGCACCAACGGGATCAAGGCACCGGCCAGCATCTCCGGATTGATGGGCAGGCCGGCCGCCTTGGCCGCCTTGCCGCCATACAGCACCAGGCTGATCACGTAGTACGAGATCGCCGCAATCGACAGGCCTTCCACGGTGCTTTGCAGGCGCAACTGCAGCTCTTGCCCGCGAGTGAGCTTTTCCAGCAGCATCTGGTTTTGCGACTCGGTGGCGATGTCCACCCGCGTGCGCAGCAGGGCGCTGGCGCGCTCGATGCGTTGGGACAGCGAGGCCAACCTTTGTGCGGTGGCCTGCACGGTGGCCATGGCCGGCGACAGGCGCTTGAGCAGGAATTCGCCGACCATCTGTGTGCCGGGGATGGCGGTTTCGCGCAGTTGCTCGATGCGCTGCTCGACCAGGCCATGGTAGGCCCGCGTCGCCGAGAAGCGGTACATGTGGCGGGCAGTGGCACGCTCCACACGTGCGGCCAGGCCGATCAGTTGCGCCAGCAACTCCTGATCCGACGTCTCGGTGCTTTCCATGTGGGCCGTGATCTCGGCCAGTTGCAGCTCGGACTCGGTCAGCATGGCGCTGATGTCCTTGGCCACGGGCAGGCCACGCAGTGCCATCAGCCGGTAGGTCTCCAGCTCCAGCAGGCGTTGCGAGGTGCGGCCCGAGCGCAGCTCGGATGTATTGGGCGGCGAGATCACCAGCAGGCGCTCGAAGCCACTGTCGCGCAAGCGGAAGTCCGTCATGACGCAGGAGCGCCGGATGCCCAGCAGCGAAGCGACCGTCTCGCGGCCTTCGAACCAGGGCGCTGCCAGCGCGCGCATGGCGGCCGGGTCGTCCACCTCGCCGTGCACCATGGCCATCGTGATGGCGGCCACCGTGCGCCCGGGGATGCTGGCCAGCCAGGCTGTGTCCACCACCAGGGCTCGCATCAGTTCGGCCTCGTCACCCGTTTCCAGCACATGCGATGGCAAGGTCTGCACGATCGAGTAGCGCGTGAACTCGGTGTGGCGTTCCCACTTGAGCGTGTGGTCGGCAAAACGCAGCCGCAGGAAGTTGCCCGAGAGCTGGTCTTGCGTGAGGCCTTGCTGGCCAGGCAATTGACGCAGATGCTGCCACTCCTGCTCGCGGCTCACGCCCTCGTTGAGCACGGCCACGTACACCACCAGAGCGGGCAGGCGGATGCGAGCTGGCGGGCGCGCGTGGACCTCGTTGTGCAGCACCTCACGCAAGGCGTCGTTGTCAGGGAGGACCTGGGGCAAGGCGGGGGGCAGGGCAGAGGTCATGAGCGCGTGGGCGGGCAATGGACAGCCCTTTGATCCTACATGGCAATCAGGGTGGGCTTACTTGAGCACGACGCCGTTCGCGTCACTCACATGGACGGTGACGGGGATGCCCTGGCCCACACTTTGTGTGACCGTGCAGAAGGCCTCGAACTGGCTGAGCACGCGGTCCAGATGCTGCAGTTGCTCGGCGGGCACGCCCAGCTTGAGGTCGGCCGTCATGGCCAGCACGCGCACGCGGCCTTCGCTGTTGCGCCCGACTTCCGCGCGGACCTGACAGCTCAATGGTTCAGGCTGTTGCTTGAACTTGCGCAGCGCAAACAGCAGCGAGTCAGACAGGCAGTTGCCCACCGCCGCGGCCAGCAACTGCACAGGTGAGGGGCCCAGGCCCTGGCCCAGCGGCGCGGGCTCGTCTGCCAGCAGGGTGGGGACGTCGCCCTCGAAGGTGACCTTGAACTGATAGTCCTGCTGCTGAGACAGGGAGACTTGCACAACTTGATCGGACATGGCGGGCTTTCCGGGTGAGGGCTGTCAAAGACCAGTTCCTAGGAACCTGGTGGGGTATGGGATCACTTTATTGACGAACAATATATTTGTCAACATAATGTTATTCATGAAAGTGAAGGACATGGATCTCAACGCCCTGCAGGCATCGGCTGAACAGGCCTGTGCCTTGTTGAAGGTGCTGGCGCATGCGGACCGGCTGGTCCTGCTGTGCCGCCTGGCGCAGGGCGAGTTCTGTGTGAGCGAGCTGGAGGCCGATCTTGGCATCCGCCAGCCCAGCCTGTCCCAGCAGCTTGGCGTGTTGCGCCAGGAGGGCCTGGTCGACACGCGCCGTGAGGGCAAGCATATCTATTACCGGCTGCTCAGTGAAGATGCACGTGCCATCATGGAAGTGCTTCACAGTCGGGTATGCGGTGCGGCCGTGTCAGAAAAATCTTGTTGACCTTGTGATGATGGATTGGAGAACCCCATGACCTTGAGCGTGCCTGTGAATCCCGTTTGCCCCGAGTTCGCCGTTTGCGGCCAGATCAGCGTGGCTGACGTCGCGGTATTTGCCAAACAGGGCTACCGCAGCATCATCAACAACCGCCCTGATGGCGAAGGTGGCCCGGATCAACCGACCAGCGCCCAGATCGAGGCCGCAGCCAAGGCGGCCGGCCTGCGCTATGTGCACTTCCCCGTGGCCAACCTCATGATCAGCGAGCAGCAGGTGATGGCTTATCACGCGCTGTGCGCGGATCTGCCGCACCCCATCGTGGCTTTCTGCCGCTCGGGTGGCCGCGCCAATGCCTTGTTCCAGGCATGCGGTTGCAGAGTCGGCCAGGCAGGCTGAGCGCAATGAGCATTCCCAGGCGCATGCTGCCCGGCACGGACGCGCCCTGGGCGTGGCCCGCGCCCTGGATGCGCCAGTGGCAACGTACCTGGCTGCACGGCGACCTGAGTGCAGGTGTGGTGGTGGCCGTGATGCTGGTGCCCCAGAGCCTGGCCTATGCCACCTTGGCGGGCTTGCCTGCGCAGGCTGGCTTGCTGGCGAGCTTGTTGCCTTTGCTGGCTTACGCCTTGTTTGGCAGCAGCGCGTCCTTGTCGGTCGGGCCCGGGTCCATCACTTCCTTGATGGTGGCGCAGGCCTTGGTGCCACTGGCGCAAGGCAGCGTGGGCAGGTATGCGGCCATGGCGGCGTTTCTGGCTCTGGCCTCAGGTTTGCTGATGTTGCTGATGGGCGTGCTGCGCATGGGCTTTCTGTCGCAGTTGCTCAGCCGCCCGGTGGTGCAGGGGTTCACGGTGGCGTCAGCCTTGCTGATTTTGCTGGGGCAACTGGCCCCGCTGTTGGGCTGGCCCGCCCTGGGCTACACCTTGCCGGACATGGTGCCGGCGGTGGCGGTTCAGTTCGGCCATGACATGGCGGGCTTGAAGGGTGATGCCATCGTAGGCGGGGCATCGCTGTTGATGCTGGCATGTGGGCAGCCTCTGACCAGCGCGCTGGCTCGCGTGTTGCGGCTCGCGCCAACGACATCGGCCGTGTGGCTCAAGCTGTGGCCTGTGGCCGTGCTGGTGGCGGCTGCCTGGCTGGCCAAGGGCTTGAGCACCCATGAGGGGCTGAGCGCTGCCCTGGTCGGGCAGGTGTCCCTGGGCAGCCCGTTGGCCTCGGTCTCTTCGGCCTTCTGGCAAGCCCTGCGCCTGTCGGATCTGCGTGATCTGTTTGCCCCGACGGTGCTGCTGGCGCTGGTGGGCTTTGTGAGCAGTGTGTCCGTGGCCCAGACGTTTGCCATGAAGCACGGCGAGCGCATCGATGCCGACCGTGAACTGCTGGGTCTGGGGCTGGCCAATGTAGGCAGCACCGTGCTGGGGGGCTTGCCAGTCACAGGCGGCTTGTCCCGGTCTGTGGTCAATGAGGCGGCCGGTGCGCGCAGCCCGCTTGCCGGTGTGATCAGCGCCTTGCTGCTGGGGGCGGCCTTGCCTTTGCTCATGCCCTTGCTGGCCTGGCTGCCCAAGGCGGCGCTGGCCGCGGTCATCATTTACGCGATCGCCAACCTGGTGGAGCTGGGCTCGCTCAGGGCCGCGTGGCGCTACGAGCGCACCGAGGGCTGGGCGTTTGTCAGCACGGCGCTAGGGGTGCTCTTCATTGGTTTTGAAGCCGGCCTGGGCCTGGGCATGGCCTGGTCCATGGCGGCCATGATCTGGCGGCACAGCCAGCCGCATGTGGCCGAGGTGGGGCGCTTGCCGGGCACATCGCATTTTCGCAATGTTGCGCGGCACGAGGTCGAGACCTTGCCGGACACGGTGTTCGTGCGGGTGGACGAGAGCCTGGACTTCACCAATGTGCAGCGTGTCGAGCTCAAGTTCTGCGAGTTGGTTCATGGGCGCGCTGGCGCATCGAAGGTGGTCTTGCTGCTGTCTGCGGTCAATCACATCGATCACACGGCGGCGCAGACCTTGTTGGCGCTGGATGAGGCTCTGGCCGACCAGGGCAAGACGCTGCATCTGGCGGAGATCAAGGGGCCGGTCATGGACCGGCTCAAGGCCGCGGGTATGGACATCCGTTTTGCGGGCAGGCAGCATCTGAGTGCCCAGCAGGCCTGGGATGCCCTTGTCGCATGAGCCCGGGCGCAAGTTTTTTGTTTGTCACTAGGAGAGAAGCATGAAAGCGAATGTTGGTGGTCTGGATCGTGCAGCCCGTATCACGGCGGGTGTGGTGTTGGTGGCCTTGGCTGCAACCGGCAAGGTCGGCCTGTGGGGCTGGATCGGGCTGGTGCCAATTGCCACGGGCTTGTCGGGCTGGTGCCCGGCTTACCTGCCGTTTGGCATTTCCACTTGCAAGACCAAGTGAGGTGATGCAGCCGCGCTGGCGGCGCACCGCAAGGGCTCTTCGGAGCCCTTTTTTCTTTTGTGTGCACCATCGGTTGGCATGCCCGCTCCGTGCATGCACAGGCTTTGAGCATGGCGGTGCACAGGTCACGCGCGCTGCAGCCGCCAGGGACGGCAATGTGCACCAGCGAGGCGAATCCAACCTGGCACGCTTGCTGCTCTATCCCATTCGGTATTACCAGATGTTCAACCCGTAATAACCGTGAATGGGCCAGATCATGATCTCAACGACAGCAGTAAAGCGTTTGACCAAAGGCTTCAAGGCGCTGACCTTGGCGGCCACCCTGGTGGGTACACAAGCCGGCTGGGCCGCGCAGCCCCTGAAGATCGGCTACAGCGACTGGCCGGGCTGGGTGGCCTGGCAGGTGGCCATTGACAAAGGCTGGTTCAAGCAAGCCGGCGTGGACGTGAAGTTCGAGTGGTTCGACTACTCCGCCTCCATGGATGCCTTCTCCGCCGGCAAGATCGACGCCGTCACCATGACCAACGGTGACACGCTGGTGACCGGCGCAGGCGGCGGCAAGGGCGTGATGATCATGCTGACCGACTACTCCAACGGCAACGACATGATCGTCGGCAAGCCCGGCATCAAGTCGCTCAAGGACCTCAAAGGCAAGAAAGTGGCCGTCGAGGTGGGCCTGGTTGAGCACCTGCTGCTGCTCAACGGCTTGAAGAAGGCCGGCCTCAAGGAGTCCGACGTCACCCTGGTCAATGCGAAGACCAATGAAATGCCGCAGGTGCTTGCTTCCGGCGACGTGGCTGCGGTGGGCGCCTGGCAGCCTATCGCCGGGCAGGCCATCAAGGGCTCGCCGGGTGCCAAGCCTTTGCTGACATCCGCTGACGAGCCTGGTCTGATCTACGACGTGCTGACGGTCAGCCCCGCCAGCCTGGCGACGCACAAGGCCGAGTGGCAGAAGGTCGTGATGGTCTGGGACAAGGTCGTGAGCTACATCGAAGACCCCAAGACCCAGCCTGATGCCGTGAAGATCATGGCCGCCCGCGTGGGGGTGCCGCCCGATGCCTACATGCACTTCCTCAAAGGCACCAAGCTGCTGTCGCTGGCCGAGGGCAAGAAGGTGATGGTCAAGGCCGATGGCTTCAAGTCTTTGTATGGCTCCTCGAAGATCGCGGACGACTTCAACGTCAAGAACGCCGTCTACAAGGAAGCGCAAAAGGTCGACAGCTACATCGACCCCAGCCTGACGAACGCGGCAGCCAAGTAAGGCGCCTGGTTTGCGGCGCCCGGTCCAAGGCGCCCGTCTCAACCTCATTCAAAGCGGTACACCTCTCATGAGTCAGACCGGATGGTTCGCCGTGCGCGTGGCCTTGTCGCCGCGCCGCAAGCTGGTGCTGGGTATCGGGGCCTTCGTGCTGCCCTTGATGCTCTGGTGCGCCGTGAGTTACCTGCCGTTCGTGTGGCACCCGCAGGTGCTCATCACGCAGCCCGGTGACGTGGACTACTTCCAGCCTGGCATGCGTGTGGACAAGGAGGTGTTCCGCGATGAGGCGCACAACATGCAGGAGGCCGGCAAGGCCGCACCGCTGGGCGAGCCCGCCAACCCGGTGTACCTGCCGGCCCCTCATGAGGTGGTGAAGGCCTTCTACACAGCCTTCACCACGGCGCCCGAACAAAAGGACGCGCCCTGGCTGCACGAGAGCCTGTGGCACAGCATGAAGATCATCTTCTGGGGCTTCTTGCTGTCATCGCTGATTGGTGTGCCGCTGGGCATCGTGTGCGGTACCTACAGCAGCATCGCCCGCCTCAACGAGCCTTTCATCGAATTCTTCCGTTACCTGCCTGCGCCCGCCTTCGGCGCGCTGGCGGTGGCCATCCTGGGCATCCATGACGGCCCCAAGATCGCCATCATCGTGATCGGCACCTTCTTCCAGCAGGTGCTGGTGATCTCGAACACCACACGCAAGCTGGACTACGCCTTGCTCGAAGCCGCCATGACGCTGGGCACCCGGCGCTGGCGCCTGATCTCGCGTGTGGTGGTGCCCGGCATCCTGCCCGATCTGTACCGTGACCAGCGCGTGCTGCTGGGCTGGGCCTGGACCTACCTCATCGTGGCCGAGTTGATCGGCACCAGTTCGGGCATCACCTTCTTCATCACCCAGCAAGCCCGCTACCAGCACTTCGAGAACGTGTACGCGGCCATCGCCATGATCGGGATCATCGGCCTGGGCATCGACCTGCTGCTGGCCTGGGCCGGCCGGCACCTCTTCCCCTGGGATCGCTCCCAAGGCAAGCACTGAGCCCTCAAGGAAAGCACCGCCATGTCGGACATGAACGTCTCTTATCTGGATCAGAGCGATGCCGTGAAGGCCCGCTTTGACAAGCTCAAGCAGCGCGAAGTGATCCTGGAGGTCAAGGGCCTGGGCAAGACCTATGACTCGCACCAAGGGCCAGTGACCGCCTTGCAGGACATCAACTTCAAGACCCATCGGCGCGAGTTCGTGTGCGTGATCGGCCCCTCCGGTTGTGGCAAGTCCACGCTGATCCGCATCCTGGCGGGGCTGGAGTCGCACTCGGCCGGTGAAGTGCTGCTGGACGGCCAGCCCGTGAACGGCCCGGGGCGTGATCGCGGCATGGTGTTCCAGGGCTACACCCTGTTCCCATGGCTGACGGTCAAGAAGAACGTGATGTTCGGTCTGGAGGTCAACAATGCCGGCCGCAATGAAGCCGAATCACAAGCGCGCCAGTGGCTGGAGCTGGTGGGCCTGAGCAAGTTTGCCGACCACTACCCGCACCAGCTGTCGGGTGGCATGAAGCAGCGTGTGGCCATCGCGCGTGCGCTGGCGAACCAGCCTCGCATCCTGTTGATGGACGAGCCCTTTGGTGCGCTGGACGCCCAGACCCGCGCGAAGATGCAAAGCCATCTGCTGGAGATCTGGAAGAACATCGACATCACCATCCTGTTCATCACGCATGACCTGGACGAAGCGATCTTCCTGGCTGACCGCATCCTGGTGCTCAAGGCGCACCCTGGCGCCGTGCAGGAGTTGATCGAGGTGCCCGTGCCGCGACCCCGCTCGGCCATGCAGATCACCAGCCCCGAGTTCCAGGCCACCAAGGCGCGGCTCGAAGCCTTGATCCACCCGCCAACCGAGCAAGCCGAGCACGATGAGGATGCGGAGGTCATGCCCAAGGTGATCCGCCTCACGGATGTGGCCGACAACGTCGAGTGAGGAGGGCGCAGCATGCAATGGTCTCAACTGACATGGGCCGAGTTGCCCGACCAGCTCATCGCCGCATCACAAGCGGCCATCCTGCCCGTGGGCGCGACCGAGCAGCACGGCCCGCACATGGGCTGCGGCATGGACGCGGTGATCGCCGATGTGCTGTGCAAGGCCGTGGCCGAACGCACCGGCGTGCCCATGCTGCCCACCTTGCCTTACGGGTGCTCGCTGGGCCACAGCCGACGCTGGCCCGGCACCATCGCCGTTCAGCCCATCACTTTGATCGAGCTGGTCAAGCAGATTGGCGATGGCGCGTACTACAGCGGCGTGCGGCGCCTGTTCATCATCAACACCCACGTGACCAATGCCGCGCCGCTGCGTTGTGCGCTGGAGATGCTGCGTGCCGAGCACGATGACCTGATGGTGGCCGTGATCAACTCGCCGCAAATCAGCGAACGGGTGCGCGCGTTCCACTTCGCCGATGCCGAAGACTGGCACGCCAATGATGCCGAGACCTCGCTGATGCTGGCCGTGGCGCCCGAGATGGTGCGCCCCCATCTGCTGCACGAGGCCGACGACCCCGACCGTACCGAAGGCCAGGTGTTCGCGCATCCCGTCAACCGCACCAGCCTCAATGGCGTCACCGGCACGCCCAGCCTGGCCACCGCTGAAAAAGGCCAGCAAGGCTTTGACTGGATGGTGGAAGACCTGTCCGCCTTGATCTGCAAGGGCATGGCGCAGACGCCGCCCCTGGCGCATTCCTACTTTGATCGCGTGGCCTGAATCGCAGCCGCCACGCCTGTTTCCCTCCCTCGTTTGTTGCTAACGGAGTTCAGCATGCATGCCTCTCAAGAAGTTCTGGCCATCCAAGAGTCGCTCAAGGCCAAAGGTGTGAAGTACTGCATCGGCGCTTATGTCGATATTCATGGCATCCAGAAGGCCAAGGTGGTGCCCATCGACCACCTGCCGCAAATGGCCGCCGGCTCGGAGCGCTACACCGGTTACGCCCTGGACGGCCTGGGCCAGGCCCCCAACGAAGACGAGCTGACCTCGGTGCCTGACCTGCGCCACATCGTGCAGCTGCCCTGGGAGCCCACGGTGGCCTGGATGCCGGCCGACAACCACTTCAAGGGCGAGCCTTACCCCTTGAGCACACGCGTCGCGCTGCAAAGCGTGATGGCCCAGGCCGCCCAGATGGGCTTTGGCATGAACCTGGGCATCGAGTGCGAGATCTTCCTGCTGAAGCAACAGGCCGATGGCAGCCTGGCCGTGCCGCATGCCAGCGACAAGCTGACCAAGCCTTGCTATGACGTCAAGGGCTTCATGGACAACTTCAGCTGGCTGGACAAGGTGGCCACCTGCATCAACAACCTGGGCTGGGATCTCTACTCCTTCGACCACGAAGACGCCAACGGCCAGTTCGAGTTCGACTTCAACTACGCCGATGCGCTCATCACCTGCGACCGACTGACGTTCTTCCGCATGATGGCCAAGCACTACGCAGAAGAAGAGGGCTTGCTGGCCACCATGATGCCCAAGCCCTTTGCCGACAAGACGGGCAACGGCGCGCACTTCAACATGTCGCTGTATGACCTGAAGACGGGCAAGAACCTGTTCGCCTGCGACCCCAAGGACGACCCGCGCGGCATCGGCCTGACGCCGCTGGGCTACCAGTTCGTGGCCGGTATCCTCAAGCATGGGCGTGCCCTGTGTGCGGTTTTTGCGCCCACGGTGAATAGCTACAAGCGCCTGGTGCGGCGCGGTGCCATGAGCTACTTCTCCTGGGCGCCGGTGTTCAACTCCTATGGCTCCAACAACCGGACCAACTCGGTACGCATCCCGGCAGGTGGCGGCCGCTGCGAATCACGCAATGCCGATGGCGCGGTCAACCCCTACCTGGCTGCCGCGCTGGCACTGGCCGCCGGCCTCGAAGGCATCCGCGAAGGCCTGAACCCCGGTGAGCCCAACGAGGACAACCTGTACGAACTGACCGATGCCCAGCGCGCCGAGCGCGGCATCGAGTTCCTGCCGCAGACCTTGCAGGAGGCCGTGGCCGCCTTTGCCGCCGACCCGCTGGTGGAGCGCACGCTGGGCAAGGGCCTGCGTGACGAGTTCATCAAGTACAAGACGCAGGAATGGGAGGCCTACCACCTGTCCGTCAGCCAATGGGAAACGGCCCGCTACAGCGCCATGTTCTGACGCCATGCCCACCATGAACGAAACGCTCGACACCCGAGGCAGCCCGGTCACGCGCATCAGCATCTCGATGCCCGAGGACCTGCTTCAGGAACTGGACGTGATGGTGGCCCGCCGCGGCTTCGAGAGCCGCTCCCAGGCCATCGGCACGATGATCAATGACCAGTTGCTGGAGCACAAGCGCCAGTTGGGCGAGCAGGTCATGGTGGGCACCATCACCTTGTTGTATGACCGGTCCGTCAAGGGGTTGCAAAAGCAGTTGTCGGACCTGCAATGCCACCACATCGACGAGGTCATCAGCTCGCTGCACGTGCACCTGATGGACAAGCAGATGCTGGAGGTCGTGCTGGTGCAGGGGCCGGCCACCAAGTTGCAGGCGATTGCGGACGCCATGAGCACGCTGCGGGGCGTCATCACCGGGCGCTTGCAGCTCATGGCTGCCACGATCCCGCCGGTGCACCCGCTGAGCAAGGGCTAGCCAGGGCTCAGCAAGGCTGCGGGCGATGCGGCCCTTTACAAACCGGCAATATGGACATGAGTCGGCACAGGGGGCTGACGGGCTGATAATGCGGGGCGCCGGCGCCGAAGGCTTTGCTTCGGGCCCGCCCCCAATTCGCACAGACCATGATCGCCACACAACAATACCGCCACTCTGCCCGTCGTTTCGCATCCGCCATTGCACTGGGGCTCATCAGCCTGAGCTGGGCTCCGTCGAGCTTCGCCGTGGAGATTTCTCCGCCGCCGGCCCTGAGCAACAAGGCCTTCCTGCTGATGGACTTCGACACGGGCCAGGTGCTGGCATCGTCCAACCCGGACGAGCCCTTGCCGCCCGCTTCGCTGACCAAGATGATGACCAGCTACATCGTCGAGCAGTCGTTGAGGTCGGGGCGTCTGAAGCCCACCGATCAGGTGCGTGTGAGCCTGAACGCCTGGTGCCGCGGCTCCAGCACCGAGTCCTGCATGTACCTGCCGCTCAACAGCTCGGCCTCCGTGATGGACATGCTGCGCGGCATCATCGTGCAGTCGGGCAATGACGCCTCCAAGGCCATGGCCGAGCACCTGGGGGGCTCCGAAGAGGCGTTTGCCCAGACCATGAACAGCGAAGCCAAGCGCCTGGGCATGACCCACACGCACTTCGAGAACGCCACCGGCCTGCCTGCACCCAACCACCTGGCGTCTGCGCGTGACCTGGCCCTGCTGGCCCGCGCCATCATCCGTGACAGTGCAGACTACTACCCCATCTACGCCGAAAAGGAATTCAAGTTCAACGGCATCAAGCAGGGCAATCGCAATGCCTTGCTGTACACCGACCCGACGGTGGACGGCCTCAAGACCGGTCACACCGAAGCGGCTGGCTACTGCCTGACGGCTTCGTCCAAGCGCAACGGCATGCGTTTGATCTCCGTCGTGATGGGCGCCACCAGCATGCAAGGCCGTGCTGACCAGACTCGCGCCTTGTTCAACTGGGGCTTCAGCTCGTTTGAGAAGGCCAGGGCCCTGGGTGCCAACACCCCGGTGGTTTCGGCGCCTGTGCTGTTTGGCAAGGCCGATGTGGTGCCGGCCGGCGTGCTGGCTGACTGGAACCTGATGGTGCCGCGCGGCCAGGGCACGCAGATCAAGACCACGGTGCAGCTCAACCCCGAGATCAAGGCGCCGATCGCCCAGGGTGCGGTGCTGGGCAAGGTGGTGGCCACCATCGATGGCAAGCCTTATGGCGAGCAGAACCTGGTGGCCTTGCAACCGGTCGAGCAGTCGGGCTTCGTCCTGAAGACCTGGCAGCACATCCGCAAGCTGTTCAAGTAAGCCGGGCAGCCAAGGTCTCATTGCGCGCATGCTGGTTCATCCTCAGTTCGACCCGGTGGCCTTGTCCGTCGGGCCCATCCGCTTCCACTGGTACGGGCTCATGTACCTGCTGGGTTTCGTGCTCTTCCTGGTGCTGGGCCGCAGGCGAGTGAAGCAGGGCCTGGCGCCCATCACCGCGCCGCAGGTCGAGCAGTTCCTGTTCTACGGGGCCATGGGGGTGGTGATCGGCGGGCGGCTGGGCTATGTGCTGTTCTACAAGCCGGCGTTCTACCTGGCGCACCCCATGGATGCCTTGCACCTGGGGCAGGGCGGCATGTCCTTCCACGGCGGCTTCCTGGGGGTGGTGATCGCGGGCTGGCTGTTTGCGCGCCGCTATGGCGTGCCCTACCTGCGCTTGTTTGACTTCGTCGTGCCGCTGGTGCCGCTGGGGCTGGCTGCGGGGCGCATTGGCAACTTCATCAACGGTGAACTGTGGGGGCGGGTGACCAGCCCGGATGCGCCCTGGGCCATGGTGTTCCCGCACGCCGGTGACGGTTTGCCCCGCCACCCTTCACAGCTGTACGAGTTCGCGCTGGAAGGCGTGGTGCTGTTCACGGTGATGTGGTTGTTCACGCGCAAGCCCAGGCCCGTGGGGCAAGCCACGGCCTTGTTCATGATGGGTTATGGCCTGGCGCGCTTCACGGTGGAATTCACCCGCGAGCCGGACAACTTCCTGGGCTTGCTCAGCATGGGCTTGAGCATGGGCCAGTGGTTGAGCATGCCCATGATCCTTGTAGGTGCTTTGCTCTGGTGGCGCTTCAGCCGCCAGGCCGCGCCTCAGGTGAACGGATCCTGATCCAGCTGATCGGTCAGCGGATCTTGCCCAGCAGGGTCTCGATCTCGTCGAACATCTCGCCCATGGCGCCAGCGTCCTTGCTCAGGTCAGCGCCCAGACGGGTCTGCAGCTGCTGCTCCATGAAGCACACCGTCATGCGCACATAGGTGCTGTCCAGCGCCTTGCGCACCGCGGCCATCTGCGTGGCAATGGGCAGGCAGCCTTCACCCTCTTCGATCATGCGCTGGATGCCGCGCAACTGGCCTTCCGCGCGCTTGAGGCGGTTGAGGATGTCAGTGCGGCTTTTGTCGTTGTCCAGGGCGGCCATAGGGGTGCTTGCGAGGGAAGAGATGCAGGCCTCGATTGTGCCCAATCTTTTCCCTTTTGGTGCGCCCATGAATCAGTGGTCCTTGAGCTTCATGATGCCCATGGCCTTCATGACCACACGCTCATAAATGGGTTCCGAGGTGCCTTTCTTCATCTTGCGCATGAAGTACTTCTCGAACGCGATCTTGGCCAGGTGCACCCAGTAGCCTTCGCTGAACCAGCTCACATTGCGCGGCGGGATCTGGGGCAGTGCCACAAAGGCCGCACCGCGGTCCCCGAAGTCGGCCAGGCACACGGCGTTCCAGGTGGCGTGTTCGTGCGGTTGCGCACCATCCAGCAGAGCACGAATGTTGTGCGCCGTGGCCGTCACCATGGACTCGATCATGTAGCCGGTTTTCGGGATGCCCGTCGGGATGGGTGTCGGCTCGGGCGGCGTGATGGCCACGCACACGCCCACTGCAAAAACATTGGGATAGCGCGGGTTGCGCTGGTGTTCGTCGATCAGCACGAAGCCACGTGGGTTGACCAGGCCTTCAATGCCGAAGATGGCGTCCACGCCCTTGAACGCGGGCAGCATCATCGAGTACTTGAAGGGCAGGGTGTGGTCCTTCTTGGGCTTGCCGTCTTCGTCGTGCTCGGTCACATGCATGAGGCCGGCTTCGACCTTGGTGACCTTGGCATTGCAGATCCAGCGCACCGACTTGTCGCGGAAGATGGACTCCATCATGCTCTTGGAGTCGCCCACGCCGTTGAGCCCCAGATGGCCGATGTAGGGCTCGGAGGTCACGAAGGTCATGGGCACCTTGTCACGGATCTTGCGGCGGCGCAGGTCCGTTTCCATGATCATCGCGTACTCGTAGGCCGGGCCGAAACAGGAGGCACCTTGCACCGCGCCCACAACGATCGGGCCTGGATCGGCCACGAACTGCATCCAGGCTTCGCGGGCGTGCTCGGCATGGTCCACATGGCAGACCGAGTGGGTGTGGCCTTGCGGGCCCAGCCCTTCGATCTCGTCAAAGGCGAGCTTGGGGCCCGTGGCGATGACCAGATAGTCATAAGCGATCATTCGCCCATCGGAGAGCTCGACCTGGTTCTGCTCGGGGTGGACGCGCTGGGCGCCCACGGCGATGAAGTCGACGCCCTTTTTCTCGAGGATCGGCGCGATGGGCAACTCGATCTCGTCGCGGTCCCGCCAGTCCACGGCCACCCAGGGGTTGGATGGCACAAAATGGAAAGTGGGTGTGTTCGAGATGACGGTGATCTTGTCATCCGGCCGTGCGTTTTCCTTCATCTCGAAGGCCATGGGCAGGCCGCCAATGCCAGCGCCCAGGATCACGATGTGTGCCATTTCAATCTCCTTACCTATACGGGTATGGGTATATTGAAATGATCTGCTTTTCAGTGCGACTAGGTTACAGGGTTTGCCCTGATCGTCAAGGCTTTTCAGCGAATCTTGCCCAACAGGGCTTCGATTTCCTTGAGCACCGCGGTGGTGTCGCCGGAGGCCGCGCCGGCTTGCCCGTCCTGGCCACGCATCTGCTGTTCCATGAAGCACATGGTCATGCGCACATAGGTGCTGTCCAGCGCCTTGCGCACCGCGGCCATCTGGCTGGCAATCGCGGCGCAAGGGTCGCCCGCTTCCAGCATGCGCTGGATGCCGCGCAACTGCCCTTCCGCGCGCCGCAGGCGGTTGCGGATGTCAGCGCGGCTCTTTTCGTCGGTGAGCGCTGCCTGATCGCAGCGCTGTGCCGGCGTGTCCTGGCTGGGGCTGCGAGGCTTCATGGCGGGCTGAACTTGTGTCTCAGGCGGCGCAGCTTGCACCGTCCTTGAAGCCCAGCTTGCGCAAGATGATGGCCATCGGGCAGAAGTTGGTGAAGCCGAACTGGAACAGGTTGGCGCCCACAAAGGCCGTGAAGGCCAGCGCCCATTTCGAGACGAACAGCGGGCTGCCCTCTACGCCCAGGGCGAGCGAGATCATGATGAAGAGCCCGGCAACGATGCGGATCATGCGTTCAACGGTCATGGTGGTTTCCTTTCAAATCAAGAGCGTGCCGCCATCGATCAGGCGGTTTCGTGCTGGCGCCGATAAGCGGCGTAATACAGCACCGGGATGACCACCAGCGTGAGCAGGGTGGACACCAGGATGCCGAAAATCAGGGATACGGCCAGGCCGTTGAAGATGGGGTCGTCCAGGATGAAGAAAGCGCCCACCATGGCGGCGATGCCGGTCAGGGCAATGGGCTGGGCCCGCACGGCAGCCGACTGCACCACGGCCTGCTTGAAGGCCATGCCGCGCGCCACCTGCAGCTCGATGAAGTCCACCAGCAGGATGGAGTTGCGCACGATGATGCCGGCCAGCGCGATCATGCCGATCATGGACGTGGCCGTGAACTGCGCATGCAGCAACGCGTGGCCAGGCATCACGCCGATGATGGTCAGCGGGATGGGCGCCATGATGATCAGCGGCGTTCTGTAGGACTTGAACTGCGCGACCACCAGCAGGTAGATCAGGATGAGGCCCACGCCATAAGCGGCGCCCATGTCGCGGAAGGTCTCGTAGGTGATCTGCCATTCGCCGTCCCACTTCAGCGCATAGGCGCGGTAGGGGTCGGAGGGCTGCTTGATCCAGTACTCCTGGATGCCGCCGGTATCAGGCAGGGCGGCTTCGTTCAACTTGCTGCGGATGGCGAACAAGCCGTAGAGCGGTGAATCCAGCTGGCCGGCCATGTCACCGAAGACATAGCTCACGGGCAGCAGGTCCTTGCTGAACAGGGGCTTGTCGATCACGCCGCGCTCGATGCGCACCAGCTCGGACAGCGGCACCAACTGACCATTGGCAGCGCGCAGTGGCAAGGCCAGCAGCTTGTCCAGGCCAATCTGGGATTCACGCGGCAACTGGATGCGCACGGGCACAGGCAGCTTGGCTTGGCCATCGTGCAGGTAGGCCGGGTCGGCGCCCGACAAGGCAGCCTGCACCGCCTGCGCCACGCTGGCCACGGGGATGCCCAATGACTCAGCGCGCTGACGCTGCACACGCAGGAACACGCGGGCTGCGTCTTCCTTGAGGCTGGTGTCGATGCCGACGATGTCCGGCGTGCCGGCAAAGGCCTTGGCCACGCGCTGGGCCAGCTGGGCGCGACCGGCTTCATCCGGGCCGTAGACCTCGGCCACCAGGGGCGACATCACGGGCGGGCCTGGCGGCACTTCCACCACTTTCACGCGTGCGCCATGGCGTGCGGCGATCTTCTCCAGATCGACACGCAGGCGTTGCGCAATCACGTGGCTCTTTTCATGACGGTGGTGTTTGTCCACCAGGTTGACTTGCAAGTCACCCTGTTCAGCGTCAGCACGCAGGTAGTACTGGCGCACCAGGCCGTTGAAAGTGATGGGCGAGGCCGTGCCTGCATAACCCTGCAGGTTCAGCACCTCGGGCTGTTTGGCCAGGAAGGCGCCCATGTCCTGCAGGGTGGCGGCGGTGTCTTCCAGCGGGGTGCCAGCCGGCATCTCGACCACCACCTGGAACTCGCTCTTGTTGTCGAAGGGCAGCATCTTGAGCACCACGCCCAGGCCCGACGAGGGGATGGTGGCCAGGCCCACCGACAGCATCAAGGCGGCCACGATGCCCAGGCCCATGGCCCAGCGGCGGCCACGGTAAACGAGCAAAGGCATCAGCACACGGTCGAACAGGCCTTGCAGCTTGCCGGCCAGGCCGGTTGGCGCCGGGGCCGTGTGCTCGCCATGGCCTGCACCATCACCATGGGCGGCCGCGTGTGGCTTCATCAGCTTGAGCGCCAGCCACGGCGTGACCGTGAAGGCAATGCCCAGCGACAAGGCCATGCCCAGGCTGGAGTTGATGGGAATCGGGCTCATGTAGGGGCCCATCAGGCCACTCACGAAGGCCATGGGCAGCAAGGCCGCGATCACGGTCAGCGTGGCCAGGATGGTGGGGCCACCCACTTCGTCCACGGCGCCGGGGATGATCTCGCGCAGCGGTTTGCCAGGGTCCAGCTGTTGATGGCGGTGGATGTTTTCGACCACCACGATGGCGTCGTCCACCAGGATGCCGATGGAGAAGATCAAGGCGAACAGGGACACGCGGTTGAGCGTGAAGCCCCAGGCCCAGGATGCGAACAAGGTCGCAGTCAGGGTCAGGATCACGGCGGCGCCCACGATCACGGCTTCGCGGCGACCCAGGGCCAGGCCCACCAGCAGGATCACGGAGCCGGTGGCGAAGGCCAGCTTCTGGATGAGCTTGTTGGCTTTCTCTGCGGCGGTTTCACCGTAGTCACGCGTGATGCTCATCTCCACATCGGCGGGCAGCACGGTGTTGCGCAACTCGTCCAGGCGCTGGCGCACCGCACGGGCCACATCCACGGCGTTCTGGCCAGGCTTTTTGGTGACCGTCAGCGTGACAGCGGGGAAGGACTGGCCTGCGCTGGCCTTGGCCTCGGACGCACGGCCACCAGCGGCAGTGGCGCTGGCACCTGTGACGGTGCTGGCGCCTGCACCCGGCGTGAACCACACGTGGCGCGTGGCCTGTTGTGCACCCCATTCGACGCGGGCGACTTCACGCAGGTAAACCGGCTTGCCCTGGCTCACGCCCACGACGAGGTTACCCACGTCGTCTGCAGAGCGCAGGAACTCGCCGGTTTCGATGCTCAGCATCTGCGAGCGGCCATCGGCCTGCGGGTTCAGCACGGCGCCAGACGGCAGGCTCTGGTTGGCGGCGGCCAGGGCTTGCTGCAGGCTGTTGATGTCCACCCCGCGTTCACGCAAGCGGCTGGGCTCCAGCGTCACCATCACGGCCTGGCCGGGGCCGCCGATCGTCTGCACTTCGCGGGTGCCCGGCACACGCTTGATCTCGGCCTCCAGGCTGCGCGCGACGCGCTCCAGCCCCAGCGCGGCCTGCGCATCCTTGCTCCACAGGGTCACCGCGAGCACGGGTACGTCGTCGATGCCCTTGGGCTTGACGATGGGGGGCATGGCACCCAGGTTGCGTGGCAGCCAGTCCTGGTTGGCGTTGAGCACGTCGTACAGGCGCACCAGCGCGTCGGTACGTGGCACACCCACCTTGAACTGCACCGTGAGCACCGCCATGCCGGGCCGCGACACCGAGTAGGTGTGCTCGATGTCGGCAATCTGGCCGAGCACCTGCTCAGCCGGGCGCGCGATCATGTTCTGCACGTCCGTGCTGGAAGCGCCGGGGAAGGGCACCAGCACATTGGCCATGGTCACGTTGATCTGCGGCTCTTCCTCGCGCGGGGTGACTAGCACGGCGAACAGGCCCAGCAACATGGCCACCAGGGCCAGCAAAGGCGTGAGGGCGTTGTCCTGAAAGGCGCGTGCCAGGCGGCCCGAAACGCCCAGGGTGGATTCGGTGCTCATGGCTTGACCTGGGCAGGGTTGAGGGGGCTGGCGTTGAGCAAGCCCGCCTTGAGTGCGTTCTGGGCGATGGTGTCACCGGCGCGCAGGCCGCTGAGCACCGTCACGGTCGTGGCCTGAGCGCTCATGGGCGCGGTGCGCACGGCTTGCAGCATGAACTGGCCTTCGCGGGCCACGTACACGCCGGTCAGTTCGCCGCGCTGGATCACGGCCTGTGCGGGCACGACCAGGCCGGCCTCGGCCGTGCCGCTGGATGTGGGGGCGGCCATGCCACTGAAGCGCACGCGCACCGTCTGGCCGGGCAGGGTGGTGGTCTGCGGCAGGTCAAGCCGCCACTCCACCGTCTGGGAAACGGGGTCGGCGCCGGGCAGGGTGACCACGCGGGTGGCGCGCACCCATTGCGCCGGAGCCTGCGGCCCACCTGCCGGCAGCCAGACTTCGGCCGCGCTGGCCGTGCGCACACGGTCCGCCTGCGAGGCGGGCACTTGCACCACCGCCCGCATGGCCTGGGGTGAATACATGGTCAGCACGGGGCGCCCGGGCGCGGCCAGGTCCCCCACATCCGCCTGGGTGGACAGCACCTTGCCGTCAAACGGTGCCACCAGGGTGGTGAAACCTTTGGCCAGCGCGGCCTGAGCCTGGCCTGCCTTGGCCGCATTCACGCCAGCCTGGGCGGCGCGCCATTGCGCCTGAGCACTGTCCAGCGCGGCCGCACTGATGAAGCCTTGGGCCTTGAGTGCCTGGCTGCGTTCCCACTGCTGGCGCGCGTTGGTCAACTGGGCATCGGCCTGGGCCACGTCGGCCTGGCTGCGGGTCAGGGCGGCCTGGGTGTCCCTGTCGTCGATACGGGCAAGCGCCTGGCCGGCTTTCACGCTGTCCCCCGCCTTGACGAGCAGGGCGGTGATGTTGCCGGGCACCTGCGCGGCCACCGTGCTCTGGCGCACGGCCTGGATCACGCCATCCCACTCCATGACAGCCGCCTGAGATTGCGCCTGTACCTGGATGGTGGGGACCATGAGTTTGCCGCCCTCGCTGCGGGCGGGCGAGCACGCGGCCGCCAGGGTGGCGCCGAGCAGCGTGACAAAGGCATGGTGTCTGGCCATGAATGTTCTCCTCATTCCTATACCGTGGGGAGTATACATATACCCTGCGGGGTATGCAAGCGCTGTATTTCAGTGGGCGCAAGCGCCACCCTAAACCAGACAAGGCTGGCCTGCGTGGCCTCAGCCCGGGATCAGCACGCTGGACGACGGTTTGGCCGGGTCGTAGTAAACCTTCACCTTCGTGCCTGGCTGGAAGGGCGCGATTTCAGTGAGCGCCTGTTGCTCGTCAAAATGGTTCAAACCAAAGGCCCGCAGGCGGTCACCCGTGTAGGTGACGCCGTTGACCGTGTAGCGATAACGAACCTCGGTAAACCAGTGGTGGGTGGGTGTACCACGCTGGTCGCCGGTTTCGTTGTGCTGCCGGGCCCGGGCTTCCAGCATTTCACCCTCGACAGACGGCCAGTTCGGGCTGCCTTCCTTGATCTGCCAGGCGCGCCAGGCTGCCACGCCCAGGATGAGCACGAAGGCGATGATCAGGTACTTTCCCAGGTCGTCAGGCATGGTGGGCGTCGGTCAGTGTGCGCGGCGTGTGGTGCCAGGGTTGCAATTCGTTGATGCGCCTTCGTGCGCGCCGCCGATTTGCGCGAAGATCAAGGCTTGTTCCCGCTCAGCCGGTTTTTCTCGTTTATGCCTCAATCTGCCGTTTCGCACAGCCCTTTTTACGCCCACCTGTCGCGTCTGCGCTTCATCAAGCGCTGGGGCCTGATGCGCAATGCGGTCGAGGAGGATGTCGCCCAGCACAGTTGGGAGGTGGCCATCCTCGCGCACGCGCTGGCCGTGATCGCCCGCGACGTGCTGGGCAAGCAGGTTGACCCCAACTCGGTGGCCACGCGCGCCTTGTTTCATGACGCCACCGAAGCCATCACCGGTGACCTGCCCACGCCCGTGAAGTACTCGCCGGCCATGCGCCACGCCACGGCCAATCTGGAGGGCGAGGTCTGCGAGGAAATGCTGCGTCTGTTGCCCGAGTCGGTACGCCCCGCGCTGCGCGCCGCCATGGATCACCACGAATGGCCTGATGACGAGGCCCGCCTGATCAAGTCCGCCGACCGCCTCGCTGCGTGGCTGAAGTGCCGCGCCGAGCTGCGCTACGGCAACACGGAGTTCGCCCAGGCGGCCACCCAGGTGCGGGCCAAGATCGACGAGCACATGACGCCCGAAGTGGCCTGCTTCCTGGAGACCTTCGGTTCGGCCTACGAGTTGACGCTGGACTCCTTGATGCAAGGGGAGTGAGCCCTTGGCATTCGATAGACCACGCTGGCGGGATGTTCTGGCTGGCTTGTCGGTAGCCGGCCTGCTGCTGCCAGAAGCGGTGGCCTATGCCGGTATCGGCAACATGCCGCCACAGGCGGGCGTGCTGGCCTTGTTCGCCGGTTTGTTGAGCTACGCCTTGCTGGGCACCAGCCGGTTCGCCATTGTGTCGGCCACCTCGTCATCGGCGGCGGTGCTGCTGGCGGCCACAGGGTCGCTGGCCGGGGGCAATACCCTTTTACGCATGGAGCTGGCTGCCGGCCTGGTCATGTTGACCGGCTTGCTGTTCCTGCTCGGTGCCAGCGCGAAGGTGGGCGCGGCGTCGGCCTTCATATCCAAGCCTGTCTTGCGTGGGTTCGCGTTTGGCCTGGCGCTGATCATCATCATCAAACAATTGCCGCGCTTGCTGGGCATCAGCGTGGTTGGGCACGATGTGCCGTCGATGCTGCAAGGCGTTGCCGCGCAGGTGGCGCACTGGCACCGGCTCAGTCTGGCCTTGGGTGGGCTGTCCTTGCTGGCGCTGGCTGTGTTCGCGCGCCCAGGGGTGCGCTGGCCGGGCGCCTTGCTGGTGATGGTGGCAGGCATGGCCGCGCAGCACCATTTGCGTCTCGAGGATTGGGGTGTGGCCCGCGTGGGCGTGATCGAATTGCACCTCAATCAGCCGGCGCTGCCCGCCTTGGCCCGCGAGCAGTGGCTGCGCCTGGGCGAACTGGCCGTGGCCATGGTCCTGATCCTGTATGCGGAGTCCTACGGGGCGATCCGCACGCTGGCACTCAAGCACGGTGACGAGGTCAAGCCCAACCGTGATCTGCTGGCGCTGGGCGTGGCCAATGTGCTGAGCAGCCTGGTGCACGGCATGCCGGTTGGCGCCGGGTACTCGGCCAGCGTGGCCAACGAATCAGCCGGGGCGAAAACCCGTTGGGCGGGGCTGGTGGCCCTGGTCGTGCTGTTGGTGGTGGCCTTCAGCCTGCTACCCCTGGTGGCCTATATCCCCGAACCGGTGCTGGGCGCCATCGTGATCCACGCGGTGAGCCACATGCTCAACCCGCAGGTCTTCAGGCCCTATTTCATCTGGCAGCGTGACCGGCTGGTGGCCTTGCTGGCGGTGGCGGCCGTGCTGTGGCTGGGGGTGCTCGATGGCTTGCTGGTGTCGATCGGCATCAGCCTGTTCATGACCCTGCGTGGCTTGGCGCAGGCCCGCCTGGCCGTGCTGGGCCGGCTGGACGAAGGGCATGACTTCATCGACCTGAAGCTGTCCCCCATGGCGGTGCCGGAGGAGGGGATGCTGATCGTGCGGCCCGAGGCGCCCTTGTTTTTTGGCAATGTGGAAAGCCTGATGGCGCAGGTGCGGGACGAAGTGGCAAGGCACCCTTCTGCGCAGACCCTGATCCTGAGCCTGGAGGAGTCCCCCGATCTGGACGGCAGTTGCGTCGAGGCCTTGCGTGACCTGAGCGCCTGGCTGCAACAAGCAGGCCGTCGCCTGATGCTGGCCCGCTTGAAGAACCCCGCCTACATCGTCTTGCAGCGAGCCGCCTTGCCCAAGGTGACGCTGAACGTGCTGAGCATCGATGATGCCGTCAAGCTGGCCCGGGGCAGCCAGGGCAAACAGCACTGAACCAGCGTTGGCGCCAACATGGTGCGGGTTTTGCTTGCCTCATGCGCTCACACAAAACATGACGCTGAGGTTGATGCATGACGTCCTTTATTCGCGCGGCCGAAATCTGGCTGCCCGCTTCTGATCACAGTTTGCTTGAATTTGGTGCAGGCGCCTTTGGTGAGGCCTTGAGCTTTGCGGCGGTCAGCCGCGCCATGTGCTTCGGGCGCGCCGAGGGCTTGCCCGGCGAGGCCTGGGACTTGGGCCACCCGGTTTTGCTCAAGCAGTTCGAGGGTTCGCATTTTCGGCGCACCAGCGCAGCCAAGGCCGCTGGCCTGACCTGTGCCGTGGCCGTTCCCTTTTTTGTTGCCGGCCAGTTGACGGCCGTGGTGACCCTGTTTGGTGGCGACGACCCGAACAGCAAGGGGGCGATGGAGTTGTGGCGCAACGACACCCGCATCAGCTCGGACATGAGCTTGCTGGACGGCTACTACGGCGGCTTGCCGCCTGAGTTCGAGCGCCTCTCACGCGACGCATTTTTGCCCCGTGGCACCGGCGCCCCCGGCATGGCCTGGCAGCGCGACGAGGCCGTCATCATGGGCCAGGCAGACACCCACGCACGCTTTCTGCGCGGTGAGGCCGCCACGGATGCCGGCATCTGCCGCGCGATGGCCATGCCCTGTTGTTCCACAAGCCACGCCAGTTACGTGCTGATGCTGCTGTCCGGCCGCGAAACACCGATTGCCCGGCGCATGGAGCGCTGGGTGATGGACCGCGCTGGCGCTCAGCTTGTGCTGGCTGCCGGCCATTGCGAGCAGGCTGGTGATCTGGGGCAGTCTGGCGACGTCATCAAGCTGCTGGATGCCGATGCGCGGCTGACCAAGGCTGTGGGCTGCGGCGTGCCGGCCCTGACCGAGCCCGCTGCGCGCCTGCCTGGCAGCGAAGCCTGCCTGTGGCTGCCCGTGCTGGTGGAAGACAAGGTGACCGAGCTGGTGGCGCTCTACCTCTGACGGGGGTAAATTCCGGTAAAGCAGGCCCGCCTTGGTCAGCTCGGGCGCTGGGCCTTGCGTTGAATGTGCATCTTCAATACCGGAAGACCATCATGAAAAAACTGCTTCTTGCTTTCGCAACCCTGGCTGCCGTGCCCGCTTTCGCCCAGACCTCCGTCGGGGTGTCCATCGGGATCAACCAGCCCGGCGTGTATGGCCGCATCGACATCGGCAACTACCCGCAACCGGCTCTGGTGTACCCGCAGCCGATGATCATCCAGCCCTCGCCCGTGGCTGTTTACCAACGCCCGATCTACCTGTATGTGCCGCCTGCGCACCAGCGGGACTGGCGCCGCTATTGCAGCCGCTACAGCGCTTGCGGGCAGCCGGTGTACTTCGTACGGGAGGACTGGGTGCGGGATCGCTGGGAGCACGAGCATGAGCGTGATCGCAACGACCGAGACCGCCGTGACCGCCCAGGCCGAGGCAATGCCTATGGCCATGACCGTGACCACCGTGATCATGGCCGAGACAATCCCGGCCGCGGCCGCGGCCACGATCGGGATTGATCGCAGGCAGCTTGCTCGCTCGGCATGAAACCATAATCAAGGTTTCATGCTGAGGAGACAAGCCCATGCTGCATCCAGTGCAAGCCCGCGGCGCCGATGACGATGGGGTGGTGGAAACGGTACCCTTTCAAGGCCTGATCCGCTTCGAGCGCCAGGCGCCCGTCAGGCAGGTGTCTTACTACATCAGCGGCGAGCTGATCGAGCCGCAGTACTACACCGAGCTGTACTACACCCTGCGCACGGCCACCGACACCGACCTGATCTACATCCACCTGAACTCGCCGGGCGGGGACTTCAACACCGGGCTGCAGATCATCAACAACATCGCGGCCAGTGAGGCCAAGGTGGTGACGGTGCTGGAAGCGCGCGCCTACTCCATGGCCGCCATGATCTTCCTCAGCGGCGACGAGTTGTTCGTGCACGACAACTGCCAGCTGATGCTGCACACCTACTCCGGCGTGTTCTCGGGCAAGGGCAACGAGCAGCAGGCCGAAGTGGCCGCCGTGGGCAAATGGTTCGAGAAGGTGATGCGCCGCATCTGTGCGCGCGTGCTGTCGGACGCCGAGCTGGACAGCATCATCAAGGGCTCTGATTTCTGGATGGATTCCGACGAGATCAGCCGCCGCTTGTCCAGGGACGAGCGGCCAGCGGGCAAGCGCGCTTCATCCAAAAAGACACCTGTCCGGAAGAAGCCATCGAGCGCCAGCCGGTGAACCTGAGGGCCGGCAGCGGCCGTGACGCACTTCGGTTATCGTTGCCGCATGCAGCCCATCATCACCGTACGCAACCTGTCCAAGGCCTATGCCTCGGGCTTCAAGGCGCTCAAGCACGTCAACCTGGACATCCAGCGCGGCGAGATCCTGGCCTTGCTGGGCCCCAATGGCGCCGGCAAGACCACGCTGATCAGCATCATCTGCGGCATCGTCACGGCCACTGAAGGCCAGGTGCTGGTAGCCGGGCAGGACATCGGCCAGCACTACCGCCAGACGCGCAGCCTCATCGGCCTGGTGCCGCAGGAGCTCACCACCGATGCCTTCGAGACGGTGTGGGACACGGTCAGTTTCAGCCGCGGCCTGTTTGGCGAACCGGCCAACCCGGCGCTGATAGAAAAGGTGCTCAAGGACCTGTCGCTGTGGGACAAGAAGGACAACAAGATCATCACCTTGTCCGGGGGCATGAAGCGGCGCTTGCTGATCGCCAAGGCCTTGTCGCACGAGCCCCAGATCCTGTTCCTGGACGAACCAACCGCAGGCGTGGACGTGAACCTGCGCCGCGACATGTGGCAACTGGTGCGCCAGTTGCAGCAAGCCGGGGTGACCATCATCCTGACCACGCACTACATCGAAGAAGCGCAGGAAATGGCCGACCGCATCGGCGTGATCAACAAGGGCGAGATCATCCTCGTCGAAGAGAAAAACGAGCTGATGCGCAAGCTGGGCAAGAAACAGTTGACGCTGCACCTGACCCAGCCGCTGCCTCAAGTGCCGCCTGGCTTGTCGGCCTACGCGCTGGCCTTGTCCGCCGATGGCGAGGAGCTGGTGTGCACGTATGACGCGCAGGACGATAGCGTGGACGTGCCCACCTTGCTCAATGCCCTGATCGACGCGGGCATCCGCTTCAAGGACATCCAGACCACCCAAAGCTCGCTGGAAGACATCTTCGTCAATCTGGTGAAGGACGAAACATGAACCTCCACGCCATTCGCGCCATCTACCGCTTCGAGATGGCCCGCACCCGTCGCACGCTGATGCAAAGCATCATCTCGCCGGTCATCTCGACCTCGCTGTACTTCGTGGTGTTCGGGGCCGCCATCGGGTCACGCGTCCAGCAGGTGGATGGCATCAGCTACGGTGCTTTCATCGTGCCGGGGCTGATCATGCTGTCGCTGCTCACACAGAGCATCTCCAATGCCTCGTTCGGTATCTACTTCCCCAAGTTCACCGGCACGATCTACGAGTTGTTGTCTGCGCCGGTGTCGTCGTTCGAGGTGGTGCTCAGTTATGTGGGGGCGGCAGCCAGCAAGTCCATCATCCTGGGCTTGATCATTCTGGCCACAGCCGGGTTGTTCGTGCCCTTGCACGTCGAGCACCCGCTGTGGATGCTGCTGTTTCTGGTGCTGACCGCCGTCACCTTCAGCCTGGTGGGCTTCATCATCGGCCTGTGGGCAGACAGCTTCGAGCAACTGCAGGTGGTGCCGCTCTTGATCATCACCCCGCTGACCTTCCTGGGGGGCAGTTTTTACTCGATCAAGATGCTGCCGCCCATGTGGCAGACCATCTCGCTGTTCAACCCCGTGGTGTACCTGATCAGCGGGTTCCGCTGGTGCTTCCATGGGCAGGCCGACGTGGGCCTGGCGGTGAGCCTGGCCATGACGCTGGGCTTCACGGCGGCCTCGCTGCTGATCGTGGCCTGGATCTTCAAGACGGGCTACAAGCTCAAGCGCTGAGGCAGGCGATCGGGTCAATCACCAGGCGCCAGGCACAGCAGCAGGCGCATGGTCACGCCATCGGGGCCGTTGCGCTGCAATTGCACCTGGCCGCCGTGCAGCTCCATCACCCGGCGCACGATGTACAGCCCCAGGTGATGGCCCGCGCCCAGTGAGGCCGCTTCGGGCCTGGCGGTGCGTTCAAACAGATTGGGCACGAGTGCAGGCGCAATGCCCGGGCCCCGGTCGATGACATCGAGCACCAGGGCCAGTGGTTCATCGCTGTCGCTCAGCCGCAGCTTCACCGGGGTGTCGGGCGGGCTGAACTTCAAGGCGTTGGACAACAGGTTGCGCAAGGCCAGCCTCATCAGGCTCGTGTCCATGGCAGCGGTGCGCGTGCTCGTGGCGCGTTCGATCTGGATGCGGTGTTGCTGGTCTTCGGCGATGTCGGCAATCGTGACCTCGATGAGCGTGTCGATATCGGCGTCCACACGTTCCGCAGGCGAGGATCGGGCCAGCAAGGTCGCCACGGCCAGGGTGTTGTCGATGCTGGCCAGCACCTGGCTCATGACCGTCCTGGCGCGCGACAGCCTTTGGGAGACCGTCGACTCGTGGATGTCCGTGAGCACCCGTGCAGCACTTTGCAGCGCGGCAGAAGCGTTGTTCAAGGGTTGCCTGACTTCGTGGGCCAGCACGTTGAGGATGTCGCTGCGTTCGGCGAGCAAGGCCCTGGTTTCCGCCGCATGGCGCTCGATCTCGTTGCGAAGCTGTTGCTCGCGCCGCAACTCGTCCTTGCGCAGCCGGTGCTCGGTGACATCCTGAATGGCCCCAATCAGGCGGACGATGCCATCGTGGTCACGCTCCGCCTCGCCACAGCTGCGCACCCAGATGTCACGGCCCTTGGCGGTTCGCATGGGCAGCTCCAGATCCCATGATGTGCCATCCTGCACGGCGCGCTCCACGGCCTGGCGAATCAGGTGCCGGGCCTGTGGCGCGTAGAAACCAATGGCGCTGTCCAGCTCGGGTTTCCAGTCCGGCGGCACCTCGTGGATGCGGCGGGTCTGGTCCGACCAGATCAGCTCGCCCGCACGCATGTCGAGCTCCCAGCCGCCCACGCCTGCGGCACGCCCCGTGCGGTCCAGAAAGGCCTCGCTGGCGCGCAGCCGTTCTTCCGCCTTCGTCAATTGGTCGAAGGCCATCTGCTTGCCCAGTGCGGCACCCAGCACATCGGCCATCAGGCGCAAGGCCTGTTCGTCGTTGGCGTCAAAGGCCGCGACCTGGCTGGACATCACCTTGAGCACCCCGATGGCCTGACCACCTTGCAGCAAGGGCGTGCAGACCATGGACCTGACACCCACCCGGCGGCATGCATCCAGGTCAACGCGGGGGTCAGACTCGGCGTCGCTGCAGGTGAGCACCTCGGTGGTCCGCACGCACAAGCCAGACAGGCTGGACGCCTGGGCCAGCCGCATGCCTACATAGGGCGCCATGCAGCCGCTGGCAGCCCGGTAGACCATGTCGTCGCCGTCCACCAGCTCGACCACCGCACCCATCGCGTGGGTCAGTTCCTGCAGGTTGTCCACCACCAGCTGCATGAACCGGTCCAGATCGAACACGGCCTGCACGATCAGGGATTGCATCTGGATGATGCGTTCCAGTCGAACGGGTTGAAGCGCCAGATGAGCCATGCCGTCTCCCAATGTGCTGGATGCTGTGCGACCTGGGGGCCTGTGGCCATTGTGGGCGAGGAAGCCTGTGCAGCGCCACAGTGTGGTTACCGCGCAATCAGGGTTGGATGGACAAGGCCTGGCAGAGTCTGGCGAGTGCGTGGTTGCAGTCCAGCTCGATCTTGGCTCTGAGTATGGGGTCGGCCCTGGTGACGCCCTGGTTGATGGCGACCACCGGCTTGCCCAGGCGATGCGCCTGCTCGGCAAAACGGTAGCCGGAATACACCGTCAACGAGGAGCCCACGACCAGCAGCCCATGGGCTTGCTCGACGGCCTGCATGGCCCCCGCAACGCGTTCCCTGGGGACGTTGTCCCCGAAAAAGACCACGTCCGGTTTGAGGATACCTTCACAGGCCGGGCATGCCGGTATGCGGAAGCCGGCGTAGCTGGCGTCCTCCAGTTGCGCATCCCCATCGGGGGCGGGCCCGGCGGCTCCCACCGTGTCAGAGGCGAAGTCGGGGTTGCACTGAGCGAGCCACTGTTGAACGAGCGCACGGGCGTAGACCTGCTGGCAGGCCATGCAGCGAACTTGGTCGATGCCGCCGTGCAACTCGATCACATCGTCGCAGCCCGCCTTCTGGTGCAGGCCGTCCACGTTTTGCGTGATGAGCGCCCCCAGCGCCGCGGCACGCCAGAGATGGGTGAGGGCGGCATGCCCATCGCTGGGCTGGGCTTGCGCCACGCGCGGCCAACCCACAAAGCTGCGCGCCCAGTAGCGGCGCCGGACGGTTTCAGACTTCAGGAAGTCCTGGTGCTGGATGGGCTTGCGGTGTTGCCACTGACCGTGGCGATCACGGTAGGCCGGGATGCCGCTGGCCGTGCTCAGGCCCGCACCGGTGAGCACCGCGAAGGGCCCGCCAGAAAGCAAAACAGCCAGCCGTTCGATGTCGTGGCTGGCTGTTGCATGTTCGGTCATGGTGACCGGATCTTAGAACAGCTTGAGGCTGATCCAGTAGGCCAAAGCCGCTACAAAAGCAGACGCCGGGATGGTGAGGATCCATGCCCACACGATGTTGCCCGCCACGCCCCAGCGTACGGCGCTGGCGCGCTGCACCGAGCCCACCCCGACGATGGCACCGGTGATGGTGTGGGTGGTGGACACGGGTACGCCCATGGCCGTGGCAATGAACAGCGTCATGGCGCCGCCGGTTTCCGCACAGAAGCCGCCCACGGGCTTGAGCTTGGTGATCTTCTGGCCCATGGTCTTGACGATGCGCCAGCCACCGAACATGGTGCCCGCGCCGATGGCCAGGTAGCAGCAGACGATGGTCCAAGTCGGGGGCGAGGTGTCGCTGGCCGAGGCATAACCGGTCGAGATCAGCAGCATCCAGATGATGCCGATGGTTTTTTGCGCGTCATTGCCGCCATGGCCCAGGCTGTAGGCGCCGGCTGACACCAGCTGCAAGCGACGGAACCAGCCGTCCACACGCGAGGGCGACATGCGGCGGAACAGCCAGGCCACCAGCACCATCATCATCGAGCCAAAGAGGTAGCCCAGCAATGGCGAGACAAAGATGAAGGTGACGGTGCGCATGATGCCGGCACCGATCAGGGCGCCCGCACCGGCCTTGGCCATCACGGCCCCGACGATGCCTCCGATCAGCGCGTGCGACGAACTGCTGGGGATGCCGTACAGCCAGGTGATCACGTTCCAGGTGATCGCCCCACTGAGCGCGCCGAACACCACGTACACGTCCACCACCCCCTTGTCGGCGATGCCTTTGCCCACGGTGGCCGCCACGCTGAGGTGGAAGATGAAGATGGCCACGAAGTTGAAGAACGCGGCAAACACCACGGCCTGCGTGGGGCGCAGCACACCGGTCGAGACGACGGTGGCAATCGAGTTGGCAGCATCGTGGAAGCCGTTCATGAAGTCGAACAGCAGTGCCAGCACCACCAGCGCGACGATGACCCACAGGGCCACGTGCATGGTTGTCATGGTCAGCCTCTCGGGATCAGGAGTTCTCGAGGATCACGCCCTCGATCAGCTTGGCCACGTCTTCGCACTTGTCGGTGACGGTTTCCAGCAGTTCGTAGATCGCCTTGAGCTTGATCACTTCGCGCACGTCCGGTTCTTCGCGGAACAGCTTGCTCATGGCTGCGCGCATCACGCGGTCGGCATCGGTTTCGAGCTGGTCGATCTCATCGCAGGTCTTGAGGGCGGCTTCGGCCGTCTTGGCGCTGCCGATGTCGTCCAGCAGGGCCACGGCGGATTTCAGGCGCTCGCAGCTCTTGACGCACAGATCGGTCAGGCGAACGATTTCCTCGGTCATGCTGCGCACGTCGTACAGGGCCATGGTTTCGGCAGCGTCCTGCATGAGGTCGGCCACGTCGTCCATGGTGTTGATCAGCGTGTGGATCTGTTCGCGGTCGATGGGCGTGATGAAAGTCTTGTGCAACAGGCGGTTGACCTCACGCGTCACGGTGTCGGCAGCGCTTTCGGCTGCGTCCACTTCCTGGTTGTACTTGTCGCGCAGGGTGGCGTCGTTGTAGTGCTTGACCAGGTTCGCGAAGGCGTGGGCGGCCACGACGATGTGATTGGCGTGCTGGTTGAACAGCTCAAAAAAATTGCCCTCACGGGGCAGCAGCTTTCCAAAGATCATGGGCTTTCTCGCATGTCACAGGCATGACATTCACTTGGTGTAACCAAAGATTTTAACCGGCGTCCCCCATATATCCGCGTATCGCATGGCGCGATATGTCAATGATTCGCACTTTTCATCTCGGTCTGGTGACATTGCTCAAAACGGCCCGCAGAACAAGCCCCTCCCGCCAGCGCGTGGGCAAGCAGTTCAGCCATGCGCGCCACTTTGCGTTGCGACCAACGATGTAGCGAGCCTGGGGTTGACGGGCGTCCAGGGCGCGATCCACGGTATCGAGCAAGGTTTTCATGGGGATGCCGGCCTCGGTGGACGCGTAGCGCTTGTAGAAGTCCAGCAGCGGGCGATAGACGGACTGCAGTTCCCCTTCGTGCTGCTTGCTGAGGGTGTCGCTGGTTTCCATGCCCTTGGACCAGATGGGCGTGTCGATCTTGCCCGGTGCAATGCTGCACACCTTGACGCCGTGCGCGGCCATTTCCATCCGCAAGGCCGCCGTCATGCCTTCCACGGCGTGCTTGGATGCCACGTAGGCGGTCAAGCCGGGAGCGGCAAAGACACCGGATATGGAGCTGATGTTGGCGATCCTGCCTTGCGCATGGCGAAGCAAGGGCAGGCAGGCGCGTGTGACCGCAAAGGTGCCCAGCACGTTGACGTTCATCAGCTTGGTGAGCTCATCGTGCGCGGTCATTTCAAGCGGGCTGCTGAACGCCACGCCGGCGTTGTTGACCAGCACATCCAGGGATCCCTGCGTTTGCGCCGCGACCTGCTGCACAGCCTGTTCGACGCTTCCAGGGCTCGTGACGTCGATCTGCACGGGGGTGATGCGGCCTTTCGAGCGCGCGAGCAGCACCTCAGCATCGCGATGCTGCCGCACGCCGGCAAATACGCGATAGCCCTTTCGCGCGAGGTGCAAGGCCAGCGCGAGGCCGATGCCGCTGGATGCCCCGGTGATCAATACGGACGAGCCAGCGCGCATGGAGCGTCCTTCGTTGCGTTGTGTGCCTGCCCGAAGCAAGCCGAAAAGCGCCGACGTGCCTCGTCCATGCTGATAGGCGAGCTCAAGTGCAGATCACGTTGTGCCGCGGAGATGTCGAAGTAATGGTCCTTGGCGCACACGGCTGCCACGGCTCTCGTCAATCTTGGCTCACCCAGCCAGGGCAGCAGCGTGAACACGGCCTCGCATGCGGCGCCCAGTGCGTGGGCGCCAGCATAGGACAGGGCACGTTCGACAGGTGGCAGGCTGATGGACTGGAACAAGCCGTTGATCCAATCCCACATGTTCACCGGCTCGGCCTCGTTGACAAAGTAGACGCGCCGGCCGGCCTGGTCCGGGTCGGCATCGGCTGCTTGCAGGTGCCACCAGGCGGCGTTTTCCACATAGCTCACGCTGATGCGGTTCCGGCCGGGGCCCACCCTGACCAGCTTGCCAGCCTTGTGTCGCTCAATCAGGGCGGGCAGCAATTGCGTGTCTCGTGGGCCCCAGATGGCATGCGGGCGCAAGGCCGTGGTGACCAGCCCATCCTGGCCATGGGCGGCCAGCACCATTTGCTCGGCCAGCATCTTGGTGTGCTGGTAGGCGCTGATGCGTTTGGCCGGGTAGGGCAGGCTCTCGTTGACGCCCCGCAGATCATCGAAACCGATCACTGCACTGGGCGAGCTGGTGTAGATCAGCTTGTGAACGCCATGGGCGCGGCAACCGTCAATGAGGTGGCGTGTGCCCATGACGTTGGTGCGATGAAATTCTTCATAACGCCCCCAGGGCCCTGTCTTTGAGGCGACATGAAATACACGCTCGATGCCTCGGCAAGCCTGGCGCACCGCCTCGCGGTCAGCGAGATCGGCCTGGATCAGGCACACGCCTTGCTGGCGCAGGAAGGGGTAGTCACCCCGGCACAAGACGGCCACTTCATGGCCTTGCGCCTGCAGGGCCTCCACGATGTAGCGGCCCAGGAAGCCGGCCCCGCCGGTCACCAAAGTCTTCACGATAGAACACCCTTGTTGATTTGCTGTTGAGCCCACTGCGCAAGCACCGAACGCTCGATCTTCGAGTTGTGTCGTTTGTCCACGGGGAAGGCGTGCGGGTAGGGCAGCAGGTGTCGCACCGGGAAGCCCAAACCATCCAGGCGCGCCTTGTAGGCATGGAGGCGGGTGGGGCTGATCTGGCGCTTGTATTCGGGATAGAACTCGATCACGACCGCCAGTTCTTGCCGGCTTTCGACCCTGACGCCCACGAGCGCCGAGCGCCACACTTCGACTTCGGCGTTGAGCACCTCTTCAACCGGAACGGAGAAATAGCGCTTGCCTTGTGCCGGCACGATGTGCTTGATGCGGCCACAGAACCACAGCCTGCCTTGCGTGTCGAAATAGCCTGTGTCGCCTGTGCGGTGCCACGTCCGGTGCCGCATGTCGCCATCATCGGCTTCGATCTTGCTCAAGGCGGTGTTGCCCGGGTCATTGTGATAACGCGGTGATACGAGCGAGCCTCTCACCACGATTTCGCCCACCTGGCCTGTAGGCAGTTCGACGGCATCTGCCCAGCGGGGTAGGGCCTTGTCCTCGATGCGGATGATCTTCACGCTCAGGCCCGACACCACACGCCCGACGCAGACACCGTAGCCCACGCTGGACAGCCGGGCTGTCTCGCGCTCGATCTCTCTGGCATCGATGGTGCTGATCGGGGTGACTTCAGTGGCCCCGTAAGGCGTATGCATCACGCCATGAGGCATCACGGCTCCCAGCCTCTCCACCATCTTGGACGGGATGGGCGCCCCGCCGCTGAATGCGCGCCTGAGGCTTGGCAACTGGCGCTCGGTGGCGATGCAGTGCCGACTGAGCCGTTCCCAGACGATGGGTGACGCGAAGCCCGACGTGATACCGAAGTCTTCAATGGTCTGAACCAGGTTGCGCGGGTTGCAGCGCCCCGGATGCAGGGAGCCCATGTCGGGGATGACGCTGGTCTGGCCAAGACAGGGCGAGATCAAGGTGGCGACCGGGAAGGCCGCGAGCTCCACATCGCTGGCGCCGTTCTGGCTCATCGATCTGAAATGCGCGATCTGTGCGCCCAAGGTGGCGTGCGTGGCCTCGACACCCTTTGGTGTACCCGTGCTGCCACTGGTGAAGAAGATCGCAGCCAGATCGCTGCTTGCCGTTGCTGCCATCGGGTTGGCGGGCCGCTGCGGTGCCAGCAGATCCTTGAGCCGCCGAGTGCCGGGCAGGCGTGAAGAGCCCGTGCTGATGAAGAGCCTGACGCTGCTGAACGCGTCGCCAGCAAATGGCCGCAGCAGGTGGGCCATCGGCAGCGCGATCATGACCTGAGGGGCGACCTGGCGAATGCAGGACAGCAAACGCTTCATGCCCATGGCCGGGTCGATGATGACGGGCACCGCACCGAGCTTGAACAGGGCAAAGACGATGACCGGCAAGGCCATGTCCGGGCGAACCAGCAGCAGGGCCTTGCTGCCTTTTTGAATCCCCGCCTCCTGAAAACCCGCAGCAGTCTGGTCTACCTCCTGCAGGAACTGGGCGTAGCTGCGCGTTTCATACAGATAGCGACCCGATGGTGTGCGCCGACGCGCCTGGGCAAAAGCGATTCTGCCGGGCTGGCTCGTCGCCTGAATCTGCATCAACTCATACAGGTTGAAGTGAGTGGCGCAATGTGGCGCGTCATGGCTGTTCACGTGGACACCGCCTGCCGTGGGCTCTGAGACAGGCTTTGCTGAAAGCCGATGATGTGGGGCATGCCAAAGACCATGATCTGCAGCAGATGGGACCACAGTGGTGTGGCTGTCGCACCGAACTTGCGCACGAAGTAAGCGCATTGGGCCGCATGAGCCAACAGAGACAGGGCCATCACCACATACAGCCATGACGGTGGCATGTGCATGTAGGGGTGAGCCAGCTCGGCCAGCCCCAGCACCCAGGACAGGCCGACGATGGTCTTGCTGATGATCACATTGCGTGGCGCAAACAAGGCGGGGTTTTTCATGGGCGTGGATTCAGCGGTCGACGCGACAGGCCTGGCGTTGCAGGTCCTGCATGGCGATGCAATGGGGTGTGGCCGGTGCATCGGGCAGGCCAGCTTCTCGATGCAAGTCGGTGATCCAGTCGCGCATGAGCTCGATGGCTGCCTGGCGATCGGCCCCGAGCGAGGCGTGCAATTGCAGGGTGAAGCCGGTGCGGCCCTCCCAGGTGAAGCTGCCCGCCGTAATCGGGCACACCGCGCTGACCGGCGGTGCGCTGATCACCCAGCTGCCCGCGAGCTTGTGCGCATCAGCTTGCGGGGCTGTCCAGGCGCTCATGTTGGCGTACACGCCAAACCATGCTTTGCCCTTGAGTCGGTTGTAGGCGCGGCGGATCATGCCCTCGCTGAGCCAGCGGGCAAAGTTGGTGTAAATCCACGAACCCCAGAGGATGCCTTGGCCATACAGTGCCTTGAGCTGGTTGTAGATGTCCTGCGCAGACGGGCTGCCATCCAGCCGAAGTGACACGGGCGCCGTCCAGTTGCCGGACTGCGTCTGAATGCCCAATGAGCGGCGGAAGTCGTGCGGCATCATCCAGACGCGTTCGCTGTCCCGGCTCAAGTGGCGCGCCTTGCAGGCACGATCCAGACTGGCCAGAAACAGCGAGGTTTCACCCACGCCCAGCTCTTTGGCTCGCAGCCGAACCTGTTCGCCTTGAGCCAGGGGCATCAGGTGGTACACGAAACATGGCTCGGCATGGCCATCGGCTGCGGCGGTTTTTTGCCATGGATAGTTCAGGCCGCGGCTATGGCGAATGTGCAGCCTCAAAGCGGCCAGGCGACCTGGCAAGCCCGGCTTGGAGGGCACGCTTTTGTGGGTTTTGGGCGGCATCCTGACGCCCAGGGACGCCAGGATCTTCACGATCGCACCGCCGCCGTCGTCCACCTCATGTGAATGCAGGAACCAGCGCATCTCGCCCTGGGAAGGCTGGAAGACGCCGAAGATCATGTCGATGTTTTCGCCCAGTGACTTGAGCACTCGGTACTTGCGTCCGGACCAATCCGTTGCCATCTTTGTGCGGCCTTTCCGGATCAGTAAACGAAGTTGTAGCGGGTGTAGGACATGCCGGCCGCGGTCATCAGCGCCGTGACCTTGTGGCCTCTCTCCAGGCGGCCTTCCCTTTGGGCCGTGGCCAGGGCTGCGGGCACGGAGTTGGTCACCAGGTTGCCGTACTCGGGCAGCATGAACAAATAGGGGACCTTCTTGCCCAAACGCTTTTCAAGATCACGCCAGGCGGTCAGCGTGTTGGTGTGTGGGATGAACAGATCGACCTCATCAACGGGGATGGGGTTCTCGCGCATCATCTCTTCCAGATCCTGAAGGGTGTTGTCCTGCATCTTCTTGCCATACGACATGAAGCGCAGACGGCCTTTGCCTGCCATGGAGAGGTCCTTCAAGCGCATGGTCTCCAGATCGTCGTCGATGATGGGCGACATGCAGAGGTCGGCGTACTGGGTGAAGGTGCGGTTGTCGAACTGCCAGGGCTTCTGGTCGTCGGCCGTGAGGATCGTCGCGGTCGAGCCCTCGCCCACGGTGTAGCTGGCAAACGCCCATTCCAGATCCGCCAGGCTGGTCAGCTTGTGGTTCTGTGCTAGGGGCTGGCCTTCGTGACTGGCGTATTCGGCCGTCACGATCAGCACGTTCTTGAACTGGCCGGATGCCAGGAAGGCCTGGGCGATCTGTGTGGCGCGCGTCCAGCTGCCACAGGCTTCCGTGACGTCGAAGCACTGGGTCTTGTGCATGCCCATGGCCTTGGCCACAAAAAAGGCCATGGCCGGTTCGATCACGCGCTTGTCCACGCTGGCATGGATCAGCAAGTCGATGTCGTCCTTCTCCAGGCCCGCCTGATCCAGCGCCTCGTTGATGGCGCGCTCCGTGTAGGTGAAGGCCTGTTCGCCTTCTGCCAACCAGCGGCGGTTCTTCGAGCCGATGTAGTTCAGGTAATGCTCGATCGTTTGCAGCGCCACGTTCAGGTCGCCCTGAAAGCTCTCGCGACTCTGATCGGCCACGATCTGCAGCATTTCTTCGTTCGAAACGGTTCGTTGGGGAAAGGCAAAGGAGACACCCGAGATGTGCATGGCGGACTTCCGTTCAAGTGAGGTTCTGGCAGTGACTTCTCGAACAGTTCAGCTGGCCGCGATAGAGCACCAGAGCGTTGGAGAAGAACGATTGCATGAAGTCTGTCAGATTCGATTGTTTTCGGGAAATCCCTTAAGTGAGCGTCACTTTCGTTCGTTTTCGAATAATTGATGATTCGTTATGCTTCGTATCAATGATCAAAATTGTTCTTTTTTGACTCGAAAGAATCGGTGATTTGTGACGGTTGCCACGAAAATATGCTTGTTTCGCGAGGCTACGCGCCGGTCCCTCATGGCTCGGAGGGCCAAAGTGATCAGATGCAGCCGATGGAGGCTCGCCGCATATCCCCACCCGAATCAGGGGGCTGAAAACATCCATATGAAATAAATGTTATGGTCTTGAACCTGCAGCCGCCTGGCTGCACGGAACCTCCCATGAGCCAGCCTCGCATCATCCCCATCAAGCCCGTCAGCATCCCGCCTCAGCATGGCTCGTTGTTCGAGGCGCACAAGAAAGTCCATGCTCGATCCGTCGAGGGGCTGTTCGCAAACTGGCGCTGGGCCATGGTGTGGATCACCCAGATCGTGTTCTACGGCTTGCCCTGGTTGCCCTGGAACGGGCGTCAGGCGGTTCTCTTCGACCTCACCGAGCGGCGCTTCTACATCTTCGATCTGGTCCTGTATCCGCAGGACTTCATCTACCTCGCCGCCTTGCTGGTGCTGAGTGCGCTGGCCCTGTTTTTCTTCACCGCGATTGCCGGGCGCCTGTGGTGTGGCTTTGCCTGCCCGCAAACGGTCTACACCGAGATCTTCATGTGGGTCGAGCGGCGCATCGAAGGCGATCGGCTCGCGCGCATGCGCCTGGATGCGGCGCCCTGGTCAGCCAACAAGTTGCTCAAGCGTGGCAGCAAGCACATGACCTGGGGCGTGTTCAGCCTCTGGACGGGCCTGACCTTCGTGGGCTACTTCACCCCGATCCGTGCCCTGCTGGCATCCGTGATCAGCCTGAGCGCGGGCCCCTGGGAGCTGTTCTGGAGCGTGTTCTACGGCATGGCCACTTATGGCAATGCAGGCTTCCTGCGCGAGCAGGTCTGCAAGTACATGTGCCCTTATGCGCGCTTCCAGAGCGTCATGCTGGACGGTGACTCGCTCATCGTGGGCTACGACACGGCGCGTGGTGAAGCGCGCGGCTCGCGCTCCAAGTCGGCCGACAAGGCCAAGCTGGGCCTGGGTGACTGCGTGGATTGCACCTTGTGCGTGCAGGTGTGCCCCGTTGGCATCGACATCCGCAACGGCTTCCAGATGGAGTGCATTGGCTGCGGTGCCTGCATCGACGCCTGCGACTCGGTCATGGACAAGATGAAATACCCGCGAGGGCTCATCCGCTTCTCCACGCAAAACGGGCTGGACCATGGCTGGGACAAGTCCATGTTGATCAAGCGGGTGATGCGCTGGCGTACCGCCCTCTATGGCGGGGCCTTGCTGATTGGTGCCAGCGCGTTTGCCTTCAACCTGATGACGCGCGCACCTTTCCGCGTGGACATCATCCGCGACCGCGGCGTGATGGCCCGCATGGTCGATGACGGTGTGATCGAGAACGTTTACCGCGTGCACATCATGAACTCGACCGAGTTGCCGCAGCGCTACCGCGTGGACGTGTCTGCCGAGCACGGCGTGTACGGCATGAAGGTGGACAACGCGCAGACCATCCTGCTGGCGCCTTCGGAGAACCGTGACGTGAGCGTGCGCATCCGGCTCGATGCCAATGTGGCGGCCAATCTGGTGGGGCAGATCGTGCCGATCAGCATGGGCATTGAGCAACTCGGGGCTTACGGGCAGGCCGTGCGCGTCATCGAAAAGAGCACCTTCGTTGTGCCCCGCTGATCTCCAGCCTCAGAGGTTGTTGAGGAAGCGCTGGTAGAGCTCGGCGCTCAGTGTGGGCGTCTCCACCATGGGCATGTGGCCGATGCCATCCAGCACGCGCACCTTCGCCTGAGGCAGGGCCGCCTGCCACACCGGCACGCTGCTGACGTCGATGAGCCTGTCCTCCTTGCCCCACATCAGCATGATGGGCAGCCTCACCTCGCGCAGGCGCACAGGCAGATCGGTTTCCTTGTGGGATTCGCTGAAGATCTGCGTCAGTTGCTCGCGTCGCGCGATGTAGCGGTCCGCCACCGCATCCAGCACATAGCCGGGCATGAAGGGCGGCGAGGCCATGGTCATCGGGTAGAAGCGGTAGAAGCCTGCCCTCGTATCGAACACAAACGGGTTCTGCCCCTTGCTCAGCATGACGCGCATCTCGCTGGGGTGCGGTGAGGGCAGGCCGGCCGGGTCAACTAGGCCCGCAGACAGCGTGCGCTGCGGGTAGCTCACCGCAAACTGCGCCGTGATGAAGCCGCCCATGGAGTTGCCGATGATGTGCGCCTGTTGAACGTGCAACTGGTCCATCAAGGCTGCAATGCGCCGGGTCTGGGCCGCGATGCTGTAGTCCCATTCGGGTTTGAAGCCGGTCTCACCGTGCCCTGGCAGGTCGGGGATGATGACCTGGTACTGCCCGCTGAAGTGGCGCGCAAAGCGGGCCCAGACGTCCTTGTCGGCGCTGAAGCCGTGGACCATCACGATGGCAGGCCCTTTGCCTGCCGAGCGATACAGGGTGATGGGGATGCCCTCGACCGTCACCACTTCCTTGTGCAGACCGTACAGGCGTGACTCGACGCCCGCGCCCAGGTCATACGTCAATTGCCCGATGGCGGGGTAGGTCACATACGACCAGCCCGCAGCCGCTGCAAGCAATGCAGCAGCCAAAGCTGTTTTCTTATTGATAGCCATGATGAAAAATGAGAACGGAAAAAAGAATGCTCTCAGCCGGCAAGCAGCTTGCGCGCGAGCAGGGCCGAAATGGGCTGCTACCAGGACTCGACCAGTCGGACCATGAGGTGCAGGCTCTTGGCGTCGGGGCCGACCAGCACGCGGTCCATGCCCGATGAGGCACCCGTGATGGCGGCCACCTTGTTCTTGAAGTGCCTCACGATGCCGGTCACCCTCGTGATGCCTTGATCAAGTGAACAGATGGTGCGCGGGCTTGAAGGCCTGGCACATGCGGCGGAAGGTGAAGCTGAAACCCGGGAACATGGCGATCACATGGCCGCTCTTGCTCTGGTACCAACTGTGGCAACCACCCGATTGCCACACCGTCTGCTTCATCTCGCGGTGGATCATGCTGGTGTAGTCGTTCTCGGCATCGGGCTTGACCTCGATGGCCTTGCCCTTGCGAGCCTGCACCGCCTTGATCGCACGCATGATGTACTCCATCTGCGCCTCGATCACGAAGATGGCCGAGGTGTGGCCAATGCCGGTGTTCGGACCGGTCACCACGAACAGGTTGGGGAAGCCTGGCAGCGTCGTGCCCAGGTAGGCGCGGGGGAACGCGCTCCACACATCGCCCACCGATTTGCCTCCCTTGCCGATCACCGGGTACGAGATCACGCCGTCGGTCGCGTCATAGCCCGTGGAGTAAACGATCAAGTCCAGATCGACCTGCTTGCCTTGCTTGGTGATGATGCCGCGCTCGTTGATCTCGGCGATGCCGTCGTCCTTGGTGTGCAGCGTCACATTGGGGCGGGCCAAGGCAGGGTAGAGCGTGCTGGACAGGATGATGCGCTTGCAGCCGATGGTGTAGTCCGGCGTGACGGCGGCTTGCAGCTTCGGGTCCTTCAACTGGCGCTGGATGTTGCGCAGGGCGGCTTTCTGGGCCACCACATTGAGCATGGTCTTGGAGTACTTGAAGCCGATCACACGGCTTTCCAGCGACCAGTAGATGAGGGTGCGCAGCGCCTTGTAGATCAGCCTGGAGCCCAGCAGCGAACGCTCGAACGCCGAGAAGACGCGGTCCGGGCGAGGCAGCACCCAGTGCGGCGTGCGCTGGAACACGTGCAGGTGCCCCACGTCCGGTGCGATCGCCGGGATCACTTGCGCCGCCGAGGCACCGCTGCCGATAATGGCCACGCGCTTGCCCTTGTAGTTGTAGTCATGGTCCCACGAGTTGGTGTGGAAGCTGTGGCCCTTGAAGCTGTCACGGCCCTTGAAGTTCGGGATCACAGGGGTGCTCAAGGGCCCGGAGGCGTTGATCAGGAACTTGGCTTGAAAGCTGCCAGCGCCATCGGTGTGGATCTGCCAGACCTGCTGGGCCTCATCCCACTGCACCTTGTTCACATTGGCGTTGAGCCGCACTTTCTCTTCGAGCTTGTGTTTGGCGATCACGTGCTTGGTGTACTCCACCAGCTCGTTTTGCTCGGCAAACATCTGCGTCCACTTATAGGGTTCGAACGACAGGGAGTACAGCGGGGATTGCACGTCCACCGCGGCTCCGGGGTAGCTGTTCTGGCTCCACGTGCCTCCGATCCAGGCCCGGCGCTCCAGCATCAGGAAATCGTTGATGCCATTTTTCTTGAGGTTGATGGCCGCCGCCTGGCCGCCAAAACCCGTGCCGATGATGATCGCCGTGTACGTTTGCATGGTCCTGCTCGCAAATGTGAAGTGAAGATGCTTGTCGTCAGTTTACAAGTGAAGACGATTGTCGTCAAATACGGGCATGACGAAAACTGCAATCAGTGACGACAACAAGGGCCGCGTTTACGGGGGGGAGAACCAGGAGGAGCGCCGCGCGCGGCGTCGCCAGCAATTCCTGGACGCGGGTCTGGAGGTGTTTGGCACCCTGGGCTACCGTGCCGCTACGGTGCGCACCTTGTGCAAGCAGGCTGGCCTGACGGACCGCTACTTCTATGAGTCATTCGACACCACGGAAGACTTGCTGATGGGCGTCTACCGCCAGCAGTGCGAAGCCCTGGAGCGTGCCGTGATGCAGGCCCTGGCCGCGACCGCTGGGCTGGCTGGCAACGATTTCATGAAAGGCATAGAGGCGGGCCTGGACGCGGTGTTCACGCAAGTGTCGGACGCGCGCATGGCGCGTGTCGTCTGGATCGAGGTGATGGGCATCAGCCCTCGCGTCGACAAGATGTACAACGACACCATGGACGGTTTCGGCAACCTGATCATGATGGTGGCGCGGCAGCGTTACCCCGACCTCGGGACCACCGACCAGGATGAGATCCGCATGGTGGGCCTGGCCATCGCTGGTGCGGTCAGCCAATGCGTGTTGCACTGGATGCTGGGTGGCTACCGCGAGAGCAAGGCCACGATGGTGTCTGCGACCTCGCGGGTGTTCCGGGGCTTGTTGCTGACTTTGCCGCAGCGCAGCGTGTGAAGGGAGCAAAGCAAAACGCCCCAAGCATCACTGCTTGAGGCGTTTTAAAATTTGGCTCCTCGACCTGGGCTCGAACCAGGGACCTACGGATTAACAGTCCGGCGCTCTACCGACTGAGCTATCGAGGAACAAACGGTGTCGGGCTTTGCAAATCGGCAAGCAAAGCCGTCTTGAATTTTTGGCTCCCCGACCTGGGCTCGAACCAGGGACCTACGGATTAACAGTCCGGCGCTCTACCGACTGAGCTATCGGGGATCATCTGAAGACCTTGCGCGTGGCGCGGTAATCAGTTGAGAGCGCGACTATAGCATGCTTTTACAAGTTGCCCGGCCGCGTTGCGTGTTTTCGTCAGCGGTGTGCGGCCTTCAGAAGTCGATTTGTGCGGACAGGGTCACGGTGCGCTGCGCCATCGGGAACAGGTAGATCGCGCCAAACGGGTTGGGCGATTCACGCCAGGCCTGGTTGTCCAGCAAGTTCATCACACCCAGCCGCCAGGTGATCGATTGCCCGCTGAGCGCCTGCGTGGCGCGCAGGGCCAGGTCCACCCGGGTCCAGTCGTGCAGGCGGATGGTGTTTTCCGGGTCAACCCATCGGCTGCCTTCGTGCACCAGATCGGCCTGCAGTGTGACGGGCAGGGTGCCAGACCAGGTGTAGGCGCCGGATAGCTTGGCCGTGTGCTTGGGCACGTTGACGGGCGATTTGCCGTTGATGAAGTCCTGGGCACTTTGGTGGCGTTCGGCGTCCAGCAGCATGGCGCTGCCGGCCAGGCTCCAGGCGCCCAGGCGGCCTTGCCAGTAGCCTTCCAGGCCCTGATGGGTGGACTCGCCGTCCCACACATAGCTGCTGTTGATGCTGTCGGCTTCCGGGCGGTTGATGTGGAACCAGTTCACGCCCCATTGCTGTGAGGCCTTGTCGATGCTGTACTGGCCCTTCACGCCAAGTTCAAGCTGCCGGCTCTTTTTCGTGGCCAGGATCTGACCTGGGTTGTTGAGGAAGCTACCGTAGGGGGCCGACTTCAGTTCGACGCCTTCTCCCCAGCTCGCGTAGGCACGGGTCTGCGGCGCAAAGGTGTAAGCCACTGCAAGCCAGGGCGTGGCGAGCGTACGATCGTCTGCCACGCTGGGCTCCATGCCGCCCGTTGGCACGCTCTCGCGATGCAGTTGCGTGTAGCGCGCCCCCAGCCAGGCTTGCCATTGCGCCGACAGCGCCATGGCGTCCTGCAGCATCCATTCGGTGCTTTGTTCATGCCGGCTGGCCACGAAGTAAGTTGGCGTGGGGTCTGAGGGCTGTGGGGCATAGGGGTCTGCCAGGTTGCCCGTGCCCACGTAGTTGTAGGCCTGGGTCGACATGGCCGTGCGGTGCACGGACCGCAGCACGCTCATGCCGAGTTCATGCTTGATGGAGCCCGTCTGCACATTGCCTTGGAGCTGCGCCAGCAGGGAACGTGTCAGCCGCAACTCGTCGTCCGAGCGGTAGTCGTACAGATCGAAATCGCCGTTGGCGCAATAGACATACAAGCCTTTGACGCCATAGGTGCAGCCGCCCAAGGGGAAAGCCGCACGGTCATTGGACTTGAGCCTCTGCTCGCCAAAAGTCACCGTGCTCCTCCAGCCTTGACCCCAGTCGCTGCGCAGGCGGACGGTGCCCGTGTTGCCTTCGAACTGAACAGGTTCGGTCCATGGCTGGTTGTTCAGGTTGAGGTTGGGGTCTACATCGTGCGCAGAAGGCAGTTGGCCACCCAACAGGCTGAAGCCGGGGACGCTGGGCTGGCTCATGTAGCTGTGTTCGAACTCGGCCTCGATCGTGTGGGCGGTGTTGATGCGGCGATCAACGGCCAAGGCGAGCAACTGGCGATGGCCCTTGGTGTTGTCCACATGCGTGGCCAGGCGTTCGGTTGCGGCGTTGAGCCGCACACCCCACTCCTGGCGATCACCGGTGCGCTCGCTCAGGTCCACACTGGCCAGCATGTCACCCGCATCGTCAACCGACATCGTCGCCGTGCGAACGCGCGCATCAGGCCGCTTGACCACCAGGTTCACCAGGCCACCCGGCGCGCTCACGCCCGCTTGCATGCCGCTGGTCCCCTTGAGCAGTTCCACCGACGCCTTGTTGTCCAAGGGCAGGCGCGTCTCGGCGTTGATGGGCAGGCCTTCTCGGCGGTAGTTGTAGGCGTTGTCCAGCGTGAAGCCGCGGATGGTCAGGTAGTCCCAGTAACCCACCGTGTTGTACGAGTCTGTGGTGCTGGCGTCGAGCTTGGTCAGGTCGGCCAGACGCGTGGCCTGGGCATTGCGCAGCGTGGCCTCGCCAAAGCTCTGCGCCTGCACGGGCTGCTGCCACGCGGGGCCGTCACCCAGCCCGGCGATGCTGGCACGAGGCTGCCTGGGGCCTTGTGCCGTGACATTGACGCTGGGCAGGCTGTCTGCCGAGCCTTCGCTTTGCGCGTGGCTGGTGGCGCTGCTGATCAGGCCAACGATGGCCAGGCCAAGCGGGGACAGACGGTATCGGGCCTTGCGTTGAACAAAGGCGGTGGTGGGCTTGTGCATTGACTGCTCCGGCACGAAACGATGTTGTGTCGTCTCGTGGTCGGCAGGCACGCTGGCGGACATGGCCTGGCGGCTTGTCCGGTGCGCATCGTTGCTTCCCTACGCGAGAACGACCTCGGTCAGGTTCAAAGGGTGTTTCTCAGCGAAGCGCGTCCGGTGTCGGACGGCCTCGCACCCCTAGCGAAGGCTGGATTCTACCGGCTGGCTCACCTGGCCACACCCAGGCGCTGGTGCAGCAGCGGGCTGGTGGTGGTGTAGAGCAGGTGCTGCGGTGCGTCCGGGTGCACGGTGGCGGCCGCATGGTGCGCCGCCAACGTGGCCTCGTGAAAGCCACACAGCAGCAGGCGCTTCTTGCCCGGGTAGGTGTTGATGTCGCCCACGGCGTGGATGCCGGGGATGCTGCTCTCGAAACTTGCGGTGGACACGGCCACCTGCTTGCGCTCCAGGGTCAGGCCCCAGGTCGTCAAGGGCCCCAGCTTGGGGCTCATGCCGAGCCGAACGAGCAGGTGATCCAAGGTTTGCGTGCGGGTCTGCCCGTCGGCGCCCAGTATCTGCAAGGCCGTCAGGTGCTCCCCTTCGACCTGCGCGGCCACAGGCATGCCCACAACCAGCTCGATCTGGCCCGCGGCCATCAAGGCGCGGACCTGCTTGTCCAGCTCGTCGTCTGCCTGGAACTGATCGCGCCGATGCAGCAGGCTCAAGCGCGCGGGGCGCTGTGCGGGGTCAGGGTGCTGCGCCATGTCGAGTGCGGCCGCCAAGGCCTCGTCACCACCGCCATGGATGAGCAGGTGCCGGCCAGCCCAAGGCATAGGCGCCTCAGCCTGTTCTGGCAGGAAGTAGTGCAGGTTGTGGACAGCTTCCAGCCCGGGTAGGTTCAAGCCGCGCGGCACAAACGCACCCGCGCCCGCCGCGATGAACACGGAACGCGCGCGCGCCTGCAGGCCTTTGTCTGTCTGGATCTCGAAGCTACCCTCGGGCAGCGCACGCAACTCGGACACCATGTGCCCCAGATGCAGGTTGCGAGGTGGCGCACCGGGTGCATCAGTGGGCATGAAGGGCGCGGCCTGGATCAGCAGTTGCTGGGTCAGTTCACGCCCTGTGCACACGGGCACACCGGGGATGTCATAGATGGGTTTGTCGGGGTACAGCGCCGTGCACTGGCCCCCGGCGTGCGGCAGCACGTCAATGATCTCGGCCTTGAGGCCCAGCAGGCCTAGTTGGAAGACCTGGAACAGGCCAACCGGGCCGGCGCCGACGACCAGGGCATCGGTGTGGATCATCGGCTGTGCCGCACGAAGTGCCAGCGATCAGCGGATCAGTTGATCCAGCTTGCCGGTCTTGTCCTTCCACTCCTCGGCATCGGGCAAGGCTTCCTTGCGCTTGGTGATGCTGGGCCAGGACTTGGCCAGGTCGGCGTTGATCTGGATGTACTGCTGCTGGTTGCCGGGCACGTCTTCTTCGGGGACGATGGCGTTGACCGGGCACTCGGGGATGCAGACCGCGCAGTCAATGCACTCATCGGGGTCGATGACCAGGAAGTTGGGGCCTTCGCGGAAGCAGTCCACCGGGCACACGTCCACACAGTCCGTGTATTTGCAGCGGATGCAGGCTTCGGTGACGACGTGGGTCATGTCTAGTCTCTTGAATCAGTTGAAGGTGAATAGGGCGAGATTCTACGGGCTGGGCTTGCGCTTTAGCCTTTCGCAGGGTCTCTTGCTTCGCCACAAAGGGCGATATGGGTCAAAGGTTGATCAGGAAGATCGGTGGCGCCCGCGCCCACGATGACCAGCGTGGGCCGCCCGGCGTGAACCGAGCTGGCGTCGCCCAGCGTGCCGACCGTGTGCAGGGTGTGGCGCATGTCGGGCCAACCGGCGCGAGAAACCACGCTGACCTCGGTGTCAGCAGGCCAGCCAGCATCCAGCAAGCCTTTGGACAGCGGGGCCAACTGACGCCCGGCCATGTAGAACACTTCCGTGTCTGCGCGCTGGCCCGGGCCCATGCCGCATTGCAGGTCGCCAGTGCGCGTCATGGCGGTGGTGAAGCTCACGCTGCGGCCCGTGCCTCGACGGGTCAGGGGGCGCTTGGTGGCGGCGGCGGCGGCCAAAGCCGAAGTCACGCCCGGCACCACTTCGCAGTCGATGCCCGCTTCGTGGAGCACGTGGAGCTCTTCCTCCAGCCGGCCGAAGAGGCTGGGGTCACCACCCTTGAGCCGCGCAACCAGGCCCCGCTCGCCATGAATGGCACCCATGGCCAGCGCCTGCTCGACCAGCAACTGGTTGATGCGCGTCTGGCCGTTGAAGTCGCTGCCTTCCTTGCCGGAAAAGCCGCGCTTGCCCACGTCGATCCAGTCCGCCTGTGGCGCCAGATCACGCAGTGTGGCATCAGCCAGCGCGTCAAACAGCACCACCTGCGCTTGCGCCAGCAGGCGGCTGCCACGCACCGTGATCAGATCGGCCTCACCGGGGCCGGCCCCGATGAAGACGACTTTGGCTGCAACGAGTGAGCAGGGTTTGTCCACGGATGCTTCCTTGTGCTGAAGGGCGATCAGGCCGCCTTGACCAGCAACGCGCCGCTGGTGCGGTTGGTCGTGGGGTCGACCACGATCAGGGCGCCGCCAACGCGGTTGTCCAGGTAAGGCTCAACCGGCAGTGGCTGCTGTGTCTGGATCTGCACGCGGCCGATTTCGTTGACGGCCAGCTCGCCAGCATCACGGTCTTCCAGCGTGTGGATGTCCAGGCGGTTGTCGATCGAGGTGATGCGCGCCTGCACCCAGCGGTTGCCATGGCGCACCCAGTACTTGCGGCCGACCACGGCGGGTTCGGTATCCAGCCAGGCCAGGGTGGCGGTGAAGCTGTCCGTGGGCTTGATGCTGCCGGGCGTGTGGATCCAGTCGCCGCGCGAGACGTCGACCTGGCGGTCCAGCACGATGCCGGCGGACTGGCCCGCTTCGCACGAATCGACCACCAGGGCCGAGTGACGCACTTCAGCCACGATGGCCGTCTGGCCGCTCGGGAACATCTGCACTTCGTCGCCGGCCTTGACGGCGCCGTGGGCAATACGGCCCCAGAAAGCGCGGTACTGGTGGCCCGTGCCGGAGGCAGAGGCTTCGCCTTCGCCCACGCTGTCGCGGGTCACGTACTGCACGGGGTGCAGCAGGGCGCCGTCGTGGCGCTCGTCGCTCGGCGGCAGTTCTTCCAGCACTTGCAGCAGCGTCGGGCCCTTGTACCAAGGCCAGTTGGCGCTGGGCGTGGTCACGTTGTCGCCACGCAGGGCGGACACGGGGATCACGCCCTTGCTGTCGATGCCGGCCTGTGCCGCGAAGGCTTCCAGCGAGGCCTTGACGTTGTTGAAGGCGGTTTCGGTGTCCTGCTCGATGGCGTCCAGCTTGTTGATGGCGAACACGATGTTGGGCACGCGCAGCAGGTGGGCCAGCAGGCTGTGACGGCGGGTCTGGGCCAACAAGGGCACAGGCGACGCTTTCCAGTCGATCTTGGTGATGTCGACCAGCACCACGGCGGCGTCAGAACCAGCGGCAGCCGTCACCATGTTGCGGGTGTACTGCTCGTGGCCTGGGGCGTCGGCGATGATGAACTTGCGCGTCTTGGTCGCGAAGTAGCGGTAGGCCACATCGATGGTGATGCCTTGCTCACGTTCGGCTTCCAGGCCGTCGGTCAGCAGCGACAGGTCGATTGGCGCACCGGCGGCGCGCTTTTCCAGCGCATCCAGCTGGTCGGCCAGGATGGCGCGGCTGTCGAACAGCAGGCGGCCGATCAGGGTGCTCTTGCCGTCGTCAACGCTGCCAGCAGTCAGGAAGCGCAGGGCCTTGTGGGCGAGCTCTTCGCGAGCTTCGTTATGGGTCACGGTAGTCATCAGAAATAGCCTTCCTTCTTGCGGCGCTCCATCGAGGCCTCGGACGTGCGGTCGTCCATGCGGGTGGCGCCACGTTCGCTCACGGTCACGTGCAGGGTTTCAGCGACGATGTCAGCCGGGTTGGCCGCATCGGATTCGACCGGGCAGGTGCAGGTCATGTCGCCCACGGTGCGGAAGCGCACGTCCACGGTCTCGATGGTTTCGCCTTCGAGCGCGGGGGTGACGTCGGTCAGCGGCACCAGCAGGCCCTTGCGGCGCATCACCTGGCGTGGGTGCTTGAAGTAGATGTTGGGCAGCGGGATGTTCTCGCGGGCGATGTAGAGCCACACGTCCAGCTCGGTCCAGTTGCTGATGGGGAAGGCGCGGAAGTGCTCGCCCGGCTTGATGCGGGTGTTGAACAGGTTCCACAACTCGGGGCGCTGTTCCTTGGGCTGCCATTGGCCGAAGCTGTCGCGGTGCGAGAAGATGCGCTCCTTGGCGCGGGCCTTCTCTTCGTCACGACGGGCACCACCGATCAGACAGTCGAAGCGGTTGTCTTCGATGGCTTCGAGCAGGGTCACGGTCTGGTGGCCGTTGCGCGATTCCAGCGGGTGGGCCAGGCGCACGGTGCCGCGCTTGATGGAGTCTTCCATGTGCGCGACGATCAGGCGCTCGCCGATTTCCTTGACGCGGCGCTCGCGGAACTCGATCACTTCAGGGAAGTTGTGGCCGGTGTCCACGTGCACGAGCGGGAAGGGCAGCTTGCCTTCCAGCTTGCCTTCGGCGTTCTTCATCTTGAAGGCCTTCTCGGCCAGATGCAGCACCACGCAGGAGTCCTTGCCGCTGGAGAACAGCAGGCCCGGGCGCTCGAAACTGGCGGCCACTTCACGCAGGATGAAGATGGCTTCTTCTTCCAGGGCGTCCAGGTGGCGGTGGTCTACATCCGCCAGCAATTGGTTCACATCAGTCATAGCTTCAACTTGGGTCTTCGATTTCAGTTTTTGTGGACGTGCAGGCCGCATTCCTTGGCCTTCTCGTCTTCCCACCACCAACGGCCGGCGCGGAAGTCCTCACCCACGGCGATGGCACGGGTGCAGGGCTCGCAGCCGATGCTGGGCATGAACTGGTCATGCAGCGGGTTGTAGGGCACGTGGTTGACGGACACGTAGTGCCACACATCGCCCCAGGTCCAGTCGATCATGGGGTTGAACTTGGCGCGGCCCTTGTCGTCCAGCTCGTGCGCGGCCATGTCGCCACGGTTGTTGGACTGCTCGCGGCGCAGGCCCGTGATCCACGCGGTGCGATCGGCCAGCATGCGGCTGAGCGGCTCCAGCTTGCGGATGCCGCAGCAGGCCTTGCGCAGGTCGATGCTCTCGTACATGGCCTTTTCGCCGTTCTTCTGCACGAACTCGATCACGGCTTCCTGCACAGGCTTGTAGACCTCGACGTGGAGGCCCGCGTCGGCATAGTGCGTTTCGATGGTGCCGATCAGCGAGGCCGTCTCGGGGTGCAGCTTGCCGGTTTCCAGCGTGCCAATGGCGATGGGCAACTGGTAACGCGCGATCAGATCGGTGACGATCATGTCTTCCACGCCCAGGCTGGTGGCCTGAACCACCTTGCCGTTGTGCTCGATGGCCGCAGCCTTGAGCAGCTCGACCGTGGCGTGCACCTTGTCCGCGTAGGTCGGGCTCGGGTTGTTGTACAGCGTGATGGCCGAACCGGCCGGCGCGGGCCCGCCGATCAGGGACGAACTACCGAGAGAGGATGTGTCGCTCATCAGCAATGCTCCTTGGTTCAGGCCGCGCGGCCAAACACAGGCTTGGTCACCTTGACATCGCCCTGGTAGTGGCCACGGGCTGCAAAGAACCCCAGCGCACGCTCGGCCGCGGCACGGTCCTGGTCACCGCGCAGGGTCACCGCGTCAAAGCCGGAGCGGGCCAGCAGGGGCATCATGTCCACGAGCACTTCACCCGTGGCGCGGATCTCGCCCTGGAAGCGGTAGCGGGCACGCAGGATGTGCGCTTGGCTGTAGGCGCGGCCGTCCACCCACTTGGGGAACTGCAGCACCACCAGGGCCAGCTTGGACGCATCGGCTTCCAGCACTTCGATGTCGGTGTCATTGGGCAGGATCACGCCAACGGGCTTGTAGTCGGCTGAGCCTTGCGCAGGCCACTGCTCGCGCACCGCGTGCCATTGGCCCAGTGTCAGCAGGCTGTGGCTCTTGATGGGCGGGTGAGACATGGGGCCGTCTTCGCCGCCAACCATGCGCCACTGGTCGTGATGAGGGTCGATGAATTTCATGTGCTTGTCCTTCCAGGCGCAGATCAGGCTGCTTTCGCCGAGTCTTTGGCCGTCGTGCGGCGAACGGCATTGGCCGCTGACTTGAACGGGTCGAGGCCAATGCGCTTGACCGTGTCGATGAACTTCTCGTTGGCGGCGCGCTGGCCTTTGTAGGTTTCGATCACGGCTTCGATCACATCGGTGACCTCATCGGCTGCAAACGAGGGGCCGATGACCTTGCCAGCGGTGCTGACCGGTGCATGGTCGGAACCGTCCGAGCCGCCCAGCGTGATCTGGTACCACTCGGTGCCGTCCTTGTCGACGCCCAGGATGCCGATGTGGCCGGTGTGGTGGTGGCCGCAGGAGTTGATGCAGCCGGAGATGTGCAGGTCGATGTCGCCGATGTCGTACAACTCGTCCAGATCCTGGTAACGCTCGATCAGCTCATTGGCGATGGGGATGGAGCGGGCGTTGGCCAGCGCGCAGAAGTCGCCGCCCGGGCAGGCGATCATGTCGGACAGCAGGCCCAGGTTGGCCGATGCCAGCGTGGCGGCCTTGGCCGCTTGCCACAAGGCAAACAAGTCTTCTTCGCGCACGAAGGGCAACAGCACGTTCTGGTCGTGCGTCACGCGCAACTCACCGCAGCTGAACTTGTCAGCCATGTCGGCGATGGCGTCCATCTGCACATCGGTCACGTCGCCAGGCGCCTGGCCCACGCGCTTGACCGACAGGTGCACGTTCTTGTAGCCCTGCACCTTGTGGCCCTTGACGTTACGCTCCAGCCACTTGGCGAACTGGGTCTTGTCAGACGCAGAGGCATCAGCGGGCAGGCCGTTGCCGGCGGGCGTGTAAGCCTTGACCAACTCGGGGTAGCTGAAGCCCACGTTCACGCGATCGAACTCGGCCTGCGGGATGATGTGCGCGGCACCGTCCACGTCACGCGTCAGGATGTCGCTGAACTCCTGATTGACCTGATCAAAGAACTTCTGGCCTTCGGCCTTCACCAGGATCTTGATGCGGGCCTTGTACATGTTGTCGCGGCGGCCGTAGCGGTTGTACACGCGCACGATGGCCTCGATGTAGACCAGGATCTGCTGCCAGGGCACGAAGCTGTTGATCACGGTGCCGATGACGGGCGTGCGGCCCATGCCGCCGCCCACGATCACCTTGAAGCCGATTTCGCCTTCGTCATCCTTGACCAGCTGCAGGCCGATGTCGTGCCAATAGATGGCGGCGCGGTCTTCCTTGGCGCCGCTCACAGCGATCTTGAACTTGCGCGGCAGGAAGGCGAACTCGGGGTGCAGGGTCGACCACTGGCGCAGCACTTCGCAGTAGGGGCGTGCGTCGATGATTTCGTCCTCGGCCACGCCCACCATGGCGTCAGCCGTGATATTGCGGATGCAGTTGCCCGAGGTCTGGATGCCGTGCATGTTGACCTCGGCCAGCAGGTCCATCACGTCGGCGCTCTTGGCCAGCGGGATCCAGTTGTACTGGACGTTCTGGCGCGTCGTGAAGTGGGCGTAGCCGCGGTCGTATTCACGCGCGATCTTCGCCAACTGGCGGATCTGCTTGCTGGACATCTCGCCATACGGCACCGCCACGCGCAGCATGGGGGCGTGGCGCTGGATGTACCAGCCGTTTTGCAGACGCAGCGGGCGGAACTCGTCGTCGCCCAGCTTGCCAGCCAGGTTGCGCTCCAGCTGGTCACGGAACTGTGCCGCGCGCTGGCGGACGAACTGTTTGTCAAATTCAGTGTACTGATACATGGCAAGTCTCCCGCACTCAAGCAGGGTGTCGATGTGTCAAGGTGCGCCTGGCACATCCCCGAGGGGATACTGTGCTGCGGCATGTCTCGTCGTGGATCAAGCCGCCAGCAAAACCTTCCTGGCGGCAAGGAGCAGGCAGGCGCAAAGCGCAAAACGCGTGATTGTCTCAGGCAAATGCTTGGTCAGCTTGGCTGATACCCAGATTGCGGGGATGGAACCGATCAGCAATTCGATGAGCAACATCCAGTTGACGTTGCCCAGCGACGCATGCCCGATGCCCGCCACGATGGTCAGCGGCACGGCGTGCGCGATGTCGCTGCCCACCAGGCGCTTCATGTCCAGGCGAGGGTAGAGCAGCAGGATCATGGTGGCGCCCAGGGCGCCGGCCCCGATCGAGCTCAAGGAGACCAGCACACCCAAAATGGCGCCACAGAGCACAGTCAAGGGTGCGCGACGCTCGCGGGTGATCCAGCGCTCCAGCCAGATGCCGACCTTGTGCCAAACGGGGCGAAACGCCACGGTCACCGCCGTCAGCAACAGCGCGATGCCCAGGGCGTAGGCCAAGGCGCTGCCCCCACTCTTGTGGATGCTGAACTGGTGCATGGCCACCATCGTGAGAATGGTGGCCGGGATGCTGCCCAGCAAGAGCTTCTTGACGATGTGATAGTCCACATGGCCTTCGTGGTGGTGCGCTATCGAGCCCGACACCTTGGTCAAACCGGCAAACCACAGATCGGTACCAATGGCCACCGCTTTGTCGAGACCGAAGACCGAAATCAGCAGAGGTGTCATCAGGGAGCCGCCACCAACGCCAGTCAGCCCCACAATCGAGCCCACTCCGGCACCGGCCCCAACGGCTGTCCAATCGAAATTCATTGAGACGCTGCAGCTTTCTGAACACGCTCACACGCCAGAGACGTGGAACAAGGTGAAGAAGCCTGAACTGTAGAAAACTTGCATATAAATGAAAAGAACATTTTTAGAAGTTGTTTATTCCTCAATGGAATATGGGGTGTCCAAGCGGCTGCTGACACTCGGGGCTGCGCTGTCCTTGAGTGCTTGCAGCGTGTTCCAGGAACCACCCGCGCCCATGCCTCCACCGCCTCCGGTCGTGGTCATGGCGCCCAAACCGGCACCTCGCCCCCCGAAAATCGGGCTGGCCCTGGGGGGCGGCGCTGCGCGTGGTTTCGCCCACATCGGCGTGCTGCAAGTGCTGGAAGAGCAGGGGATCAAGCCGGATCTGGTCGTGGGGACGTCTGCCGGCAGCGTCGTGGCCACGCTGTACGCCGCAGGCAAGACACCCGCCGAGCTCACCAATATGGCCATGACCCTGGACGAATCGACCATCACGGACTGGGTGTTTCCGGGGCGTTCCCTGCTCAAAGGCGAGGCCCTGGCCAAATTCGTGCGCAACCTGACCGCAGGTCGCCAGATCGAAAGCATGCGCATGCCGCTGGGCATCGTGGCGGCCGACCTTCAAAACGGCCAGCCCATCCTGTTTCGCAGAGGGGACCCGGGTATGGCGGTGCGCGCTTCCAGCTCGGTGCCCGGGGTGTTCGAGCCGGTCAAGATCGGCGGGCGCGAGTACATCGACGGTGGCGCCGTGTCACCGATCCCCGTGCGCTATGCCAAGCAGATGGGCGCCGACATCGTGATCGCCGTGGACATCTCGGCCATTCCCGAGGGCCAGCCGACCAAGGGCGCCGTGGACATCCTGTTGCAGACCTTCAACATCATGGGGCATGCCATCAGCCAGTACGAGTTGCAGGATGCGGATGTCGTGATGCGCCCCAAGCTGGAGGGCATTGGCAGCACGGAATTCAGCGCGCGCCGCCTGTCCATCCTGGCCGGGCGCGAAGCCGCCTTGATGGTGATGCCTCAATTGAAGGAGCGCATTGCCGCCAGGACGCGTTGATCAGCGAGGCGTGCCAAACGGCGCGCCGCTGAGCTTGCTGCCTTCCTTGAAGCCGCGCTTGGTGAACCAGCCTGTGTTCATCTCCAGCACGAAGCGAACAGGTTTGGTCGAGCAATGCGGGTCCAGCGTCTGAGGCTTCATCTCATCCACGTTTACGACCGTACCGTCGTCAGCGACAAAAGCCACCGCCAGCGGGATGAGCGTGTTCTTCATCCAGAAGCACTGCTGGCCGGCGCGCTCGAAGATGAACAGCATGCCTTCATTGGCGCCCATCGCGGTGCGGTACATCAGGCCGATTTCGTGCTCCTGAGGCGTCTCGGCGACCTCGGCCTTGATGTTGTGCATGCCCGCACCCAGCATCACGGTGGGCAGGTGTTGGGCACGGTCCTGGGCCAGCGCGGAGGCGGGGGCCGTGAAACCCAGAACAGCCAAGCTTGCGGCCACAGCAGCCGTTGCCCGGGCAGACAGGCGGGCAACTTGAAACACAATCCGAGACATGAACTTGATCCTTGTTGGGGTTAACCCGTAAATTTCCGTGTAGATTGCCGACCGGTGTCGCCTCAGGCACCCGTCTGGTCGGCCACCGCGGCAGCCAGACTGTATCAGCCAGCCCGATGACCCAGACGCCCATCCAGCCCTCCTTTTTGCCGCCCGTACCTGACCTGACTTCGGCGCAGGTTGCGGGCCTGGACGACCCGGCCTTGCTCGCGCAATGTGTGGTGGACGTGCCTCTGGGCAGCAGCCTTCGGCGCATTGGTCTGGGCCTGTCGGGCATGTACTGCGCGGCCTGCTCCATCACCATTGAAGACGCCATCCTGCGCGTGCCGGGTGTGCGCGAGGTGCAGGTGCAAGCCGCTTCCCAGCGGGCCCGCATCCTGCTGGACCCGGCCAGAACAAAGCTGTCCGAGGTGGTCGCCGCGGTGCAAAAGGCTGGTTACCGGGCCTGGCCTGACGCCGCCGCGCGTGCCGGCAACGAGCGCCTGATCGAGCGCCGCAAGCTCCTGTGGCGCTTGTCCGTAGCTGCTTTTTGCATGATGCAAATCATGATGGTCACGACCATGCAGTACGTGTCTGGCCCTGACACCATCCCCAAGGATCTGTGGAACCTGATGAACTGGGCGGGGTGGGTGCTGAGCCTGCCCGTGATGCTCTTTTCATGCGGGCCGTTTTTCTCCGGCGCCTGGCGTGCCGCCCGACAAGGGCGCATCGCCATGGACACGCCCGTGGCCCTGGGCATCGCCGCGACCTTCATCACCAGCACCGGCGCCACCTTTGGCGGCCAGGCGATCTTCGGCCACGAGGTCTATTTCGATTCGCTGACCATGTTCGTGACCTTCCTGCTGGGCGGGCGCTGGCTGGAGGGGCGCGCACGCGAGAAGGTCACCCAATCGCTTGAATCTCTGTGCGTGCAACTGCCCGAGGCGGTCGACAAGGTGATCGACGCTGATGCCAACCTGGCCGACGTGTCCGCGTCCCGAACCGAGTCCATCCCGATTTCGTCGCTCCAGCACGGTGACAAGGTGAGGGTGGCCGTGGGGCAGGTGTTTCCGGCTGATGGTCAGATCCTCGCAGGCCAGACCGATGTCGACGAATCCTTGCTCACCGGCGAGTCCCGGGCTGTGCGGCGCCAGGCAGGGCAGATGGTGGTGGCAGGCAGCATGAACCTGGGCTCGCCCGTCTGGATGACGGTTGAACGCCTGGGGCCGGACACCCGCTACCAGCAGATCGTCTCCCTGGTGCAGCAGGCCATGACCGAAAAACCAGGCTGGATGCGGCAGGCGGATCGCATGGCCGGGCCCTTTCTGTGGGCCGTCCTCGCACTGGCCGCGGGCAGCGCCATCGTCTGGCAGTTCATTGACCCCTCTCGCTCGGTCTGGGTGGCTGTTTCCGTGTTGGTGGTGACCTGCCCATGCGCTCTGTCGCTGGCCGCACCCTCGGCATTGCTGGCTGCAGCCGGGGCCATGGCCCGTCAGGGCTTGCTCGTGCGCCGCCTGGACGCCCTGGAAGCGCTGGCCCATGTCGACCGCATCTATTTTGACAAGACCGGCACCTTGACCGAGGGCGAGTTGCGCGTCGTGGGCCTGGTCAGCCAGGCCAGCGGGGAACAGGTCTCCGACGGGCTCACCGGCGCGTTGCGCGAACGCTGGCAGACGGCTGCCGCCTTGGCCTCGCAGTCGCAACACCCCTTGTCTCGCTCGCTGGTCAAGGCCGTGCAGGAAGTCGGCGGCTTGATGGGACAGGGCTGGCTGGATGTACGCGAGCTGGCTGGCAAAGGTGTGGAAGCGCGTGACAGCCAGGGCGTGAGCTGGCGCCTGGGCTCGCGCCACTGGGTGCTCGAAGGCGGCGACCAGGCCTTGCATGCATGGAGTGAAGGCCTGCCCGAGGCGCGCGTCTGGCTGGCCGCTCGCGCTCAGGGCGGTGAATTGCAGCCCGGCAGTGCCACCGGCTTCGTGTTCGACGAGACCTTCCGCGAGGAGGCCGGCCCCACGATTGCCCGCTTGAATGCGCTGCAGTGCCAGACCGCATTGCTTTCGGGGGACCAGGAAGGTCGGGTAGTTGCTGCGGCGCAACATCTGAGCGGGTGGGGCGAACTTGTGATCGCCAAGGCCCACGCCACGCCAGAAGACAAGCTGCAAGTGATTGCCCAGGCCCAGTCGCAGGGCCACCGCGTAGCCGTTGTGGGTGACGGCATCAACGATGCCCCCGTTCTGGCCAAGGCCGATGTCTCCATCGCGCTTGACCAAGGGGCGGCATTGGCGCAATCTCAGGCGGATCTGATCGTGGTGGGGGGGCGTTTGCTCGGGGTGCCGCTGGCCGTCGAAACCGCACGGCGTGCCATGCGCATCGTCAAGCAGAACCTGGCCTGGGCAGCGATTTACAACCTCAGCTGTATTCCGCTGGCCTTGATGGGCCTGCTGCCGCCCTGGCTTGCCGGCCTGGGCATGGCGCTCAGCTCGCTGGGGGTGGTCTTGAATGCACTTAGACTCGGCGCCTTTCGCTCGTAAGGCTGCCCTACATCATGGAAATCCTGTACGTCCTGATCCCCGTGTCCGTTTTACTCGTGCTGGCGATCTTGGCCGTGCTGGGTTGGGCCGTCAACAGTGGGCAATTTGAGGACATCGAACAAGAAGGGCTGCGCATCTTGCAACCCGAGGGGCAAGCAGATGGGGGCAACGTTGAGCCTCATCAAGATTAGATAGTGGTTTGCCCCCACAATTAAGTCTGTAACAAAGGAGAAGAAGAGATGGCAACCACCCACTCTGCCACGTACAACGATACGGTTGTCCGGCAGTTCGCCATTGCCGCCGTCCTATGGGGCGTTGTCGGTATGGCTGTCGGCGTCCTTATCGCGTCCCAACTGGCTTGGCCGGAACTCAATTTCGGCATTCCCTGGCTGACCTATGGTCGCCTTCGTCCCCTGCACACCAATGCGGTGATTTTTGCGTTCGGCGGCTGCGCCCTGTTCGCAACGTCTTACCACGTGGTGCAACGTACTTGCCAGACGCGCCTTTTCGCAGGCCCTCTGGCTTCGTTCACGTTCTGGGGCTGGCAACTGGTGATCCTGCTGGCCGCGATTTCGCTGCCCATGGGTTTCACCACCGGCAAGGAATACGCCGAGCTGGAGTGGCCGATCGACATCCTGATCGCTGTGGTCTGGGTGTCCTACGCCATCGTGTTCTTCGGTACCGTCGGTACGCGCAAGATCCGTCACATCTATGTGGCCAACTGGTTCTACGGTGCCTTCATCATCGCCGTGGCCCTGCTGCACATCGTCAACAGCGCTGAAATCCCCGTCTCGCTGACCAAGTCCTACTCGGCCTACGCCGGTGTGCAAGACGCCATGGTCCAGTGGTGGTACGGGCACAATGCCGTGGGCTTCTTCCTGACGGCAGGCTTCCTGGGCATGATGTACTACTACATCCCCAAGCAGGCCGGCATGCCCGTGTATTCGTATCGCCTGTCGATCGTGCACTTCTGGGCCCTGATCTTCACCTACATGTGGGCGGGTCCTCACCACCTGCACTACACCGCGCTGCCTGACTGGACGCAATCCGTCGGCATGGTGTTCTCGCTGATCCTGCTGGCGCCTTCCTGGGGCGGCATGATCAACGGCATCATGACCCTGTCGGGTGCCTGGTACAAGCTGCGCGACGACGCGATCCTGAAGTTCCTGATCGTGGCCCTGTCGTTCTACGGCATGTCGACCTTCGAAGGTCCGATGATGTCCATCAAGACCGTGAACTCGCTCTCGCACTACACCGACTGGACGGTCGGCCACGTGCACTCGGGCGCCCTGGGCTGGGTGGGTCTGATCTCGATGGGTTCGCTGTACTACCTGATCCCGCGCATGTTCGGTCGTACCACGATGTACTCCGTGTCGGCCATCTCGCTGCACTTCTGGGCGGCCACCATCGGCATCGTGCTCTACATCGCCGCGATGTGGATTGCCGGTGTGATGCAAGGCCTGATGTGGCGTGCTGTGAATCCGGACGGCACCCTGGTGTACTCCTTCGTGGAGAGCGTGAAGGCAACCTATCCGTTCTACGTGATCCGCGTGTCTGGTGGCTTGCTCTACCTGGGCGGCATGATCCTGATGCTGTGGAACACCGTGATGACCGCGACCAATGGCCGCGCCGTCAACGCGCCGATCCCTCAGCCTGCTCACGCCTGATAAGGAGAACAACATGGCTGACAAGAACCACAAGCCTTCACTCTTCTCCCATGAGAAGATCGAAACCAGCAACTTCCTCATGATCGTGCTGGTGCTGCTCGCCGTCAGTTTCGGTGCCCTGGTTGAAATCGTGCCGCTGTTCTTCCAGCACAGCACGACGCAACCAGTGCCGGGCCTGAAGCCCTACACCGCGCTGCAACTGGCCGGTCGTGACATCTACCTGCGTGAGGGTTGCTACAACTGCCACTCGCAGATGATCCGTCCCTTCCGCGCCGAGACGCTGCGTTACGGCCACTACTCCATGGCTGGCGAGTTCGTGTACGACCACCCCTTCCAGTGGGGCTCCAAGCGTACCGGCCCTGACCTGCAGCGCGTGGGCGGCAAGTACTCCGACGAATGGCACCGTGCCCACCTGCACAACCCGCGTGACGTGGTGCCCGAGTCGAACATGCCTGCTTACCCCTGGCTCGAAGAGAACAAGGTGGACCCGGCCGGCATGGCGCCTCGCATGAAGGCCCTGCGCATGGTGGGTGTGCCTTACACCGATGCCGAGATCAGTGCCGCCGCAGATGAGGTCAAGGACAAGACCGAAATCGAAGCCGTGATCGCCTACCTGCAGGTGCTGGGCACAGCTGTCAAATAAGGAGCAGCGCATATGGACATCATTGTCGTGAGAAGCATTTTCACCGTTGTGTGTCTGTGCGTTTTCGTGGGCATTGTTGCTTGGGCATACAAGCGCAGCAACAAGGCCCAGTTCGAGGAGGCAGGTCGCCTGCCCCTCGCTGAAGATTGACTGGAGGCTCATAAATGAGCGACTTCATTAACAGTGGATGGTCGTGGTATGTCATCGCGATCGTCGTCTTTGGTCTGGCTTATTGCGCCTTTGTGCTGATCGGTGCTGCCAAGCACAAGGTCATCTATGACGCGCAAGGCAATGTCGACAAGACAACGGGCCACGTGTGGGACAACGACCTGCGCGAGCTGAACAACCCGCTGCCGCGCTGGTGGCTGTTCCTGTTCATCATCACGCTGGCGTTTGCCGCTGGTTACCTGGCGCTGTACCCCGGCCTGGGTGACAACAAGGGCACCCTGGGCTGGAGTTCCAAAGGCCAGCTGGACGCCGAAATGGCCAAGGCCAAGGTGGAGCAGGACAAGATCTTCGCCGCGTTCAAGAACGCATCGGTTGAAGACTTGGCCCGTGACCCCAAGGCTCACGCCATCGGTGAGCGCCTGTTCCTGAACAACTGTGCGGCTTGCCACGGTTCGGACGCCAAGGGCAACAAAGGCTTCCCCAACCTGACGGACAACGACTGGCTGCATGGTGGCTCGCCCGAGAAGATCATCGAGACCATCACGCATGGTCGCCGTGGTCAGATGCCCGTGATGGCGCCCGCCGTGGGCAGCCCGGAAGAGGTTCGCCAGGTTGCGAACTATGTTCTGAGCCTGTCTGGTGCTGGTCACAACTCCATCATGGCTGAACTGGGCAAGGCCAAGTTCAAGCAGGTGTGTGCCGCTTGTCACGGTGCGGACGGCAAGGGCAATCAGGCCATTGGCGCGCCCAACCTGACAGACAAGATCTGGCTGCATGGTTTCGGCGAAGAGGCCATCATGAACATGGTCAACAAGGGCAAGCTCAACATCATGCCGGCACAGGAAACTCGCCTGTCTGAAGACCAGATCAAGCTGTTGGCTGGCTACGTCTGGAGCCTGTCGCACACGACCCAGACAGCACAGGCTCAATGAGGCCTTGATGCCAGCAATCAGGCCCTGTCATTCGCTTGATCTCGATCAAGCGGAGGGCTAAAGTCAGGCGGTGAACCATGCGTAGTGATACCCTGTAGGGTATTCGTCGGGTTCACCGCTTTTTCGTTTTTGTGCCATGACCGATACAAGCCCCTCCACCCCAGCGCCCAAGCGCATCATTCCCATTCAGGCCGCCGAGACCACGCCGCCTCAAAGCGACGCACGTCGGGAGGAGGTGGTGTCGCTCTACAAGAAGAGCGAGAAGATCTATGCGCGCGAAGTAGAAGGCTGGTTTCGCAACTGGCGCGTGGTCTTGATCTTCGTGACCCAGCTTGCTTTCTACGGCACCCCCTGGTTGAGCTGGAATGACCGTCAGGCTGTGCTGTTTGATCTCGGCACGCGGCGCTTCTACATGTTCAACCTGGTCCTGTACCCGCAGGACTTCATCTACCTGACTGCGTTGCTGGTCATCTCGGCTTACGGGCTCTTTCTGTTCACCACGGTGGCGGGCCGCCTGTGGTGCGGTTACGCCTGCCCTCAAACGGTCTACACGGAAATGTTCATGTGGATCGAAAACAAGATCGAGGGTAGCCGTGCCAAGCGCATGAAGATGGATAAATCGCCCTGGACGGCCGAAAAGCTCGGGCGCAAGGTGGCCAAGCATGCCGCCTGGCTCACCTTGGCGCTGTGGACGGGCTATACCTTCGTGGGCTATTTCACCCCGATCCGTGTCCTGGGCGCCGAGGTCGTGTCCTTCGGCATGGGTCCCTGGGAAATCTTCTGGGTGCTGTTCTACGGCTTCGCGACTTACGGCAACGCGGGCTTCATGCGCGAGCAAGTGTGCAAGTACATGTGCCCGTACGCGCGCTTCCAGAGCGCCATGTTCGACCGCGACACGCTGATCATCAGCTATGACGCCAAACGTGGCGAACCCCGTGGGGCACGTTCCCGCAAGACGGACGCACAGTCCAAGGGGCAGGGCGATTGCATCGACTGCACACTGTGCGTGCAGGTCTGCCCGACCGGCATCGACATCCGCAAGGGCTTGCAGTACGAGTGCATCGGCTGTGCGGCCTGTATCGACGTGTGCGATTCGGTGATGGACAAGATGGGCGCGCCGCGTGGCCTGATCCGTTACGCCACGCTCAATGCGCTGGACAACGGTTGGGGCCGCAAGGAAATGTGGGGCCGCGTCACCCGCCCTCGCGTGCTCATCTACACGACCATTCTGCTGATCGTCGTGGGCGCTTTCCTCACCAGTTTGTATTCCCGCCCGCCGTTCCGTGTGGACGTGGTCCGTGACCGTGGGGCGCTCGCCCGCATCGTGGACGATGGTTTCGTCGAGAACGTCTATCGGATCCAGCTGATGAATGCCAGCGAATCGGTTCAGAAGTACCGCGTGGGTGTGGAGCAGCTCAGCCAGTCCATCGTCAAGGGTGGTGACGAGTTAGTGCTGGGCCCGGCGGAAGCGCGGTGGGTGCCCATCGCTGTTCGGGTGCCGCCAGAAGTGGCCGCGCGCATGGGCTCCGGCGCCTTCGGCATGACCGTGGTGGTGGAGCAGCTTCGCCAGGGTGATCGGCCTCAGGTCGACGTTCGGGAAAAGTCGACATTCATGGTGCCTCGCTGAGCGCACCTTGCAGGAGTAAGCATGTCTCAAGTTGAAAACAACGCAGTCGCCAACATCGAGCAATCGAAGCCCTGGTGGCGCTATCCCATCGTGTGGATGGTGTTTGGTGGCCCGGCCGCCGTGGTGGTGGCTTCCTTGTTCACGGCTTCGTTGGCCATCAAGCACGTCGACCCGGTGCTGGACACGTCTGTTGGCCAGGTGAGGGCGCCATCCGAGGCACCCGCCATCCAGGCGCGCAACCATTCTGCTGAACAGTCTCGCGAGTCCGTGGATCGGTAAAACCCCTAGGGGGTATGCCCCCTTATTTAGGGGTTATTCCTCGCTCGTTGTGTGACCCGTCGTAGGAATATGTGACTTGTGTCCCAGTTCAACGAAGGAGAACCGAATGACACAGCGCGTACTGCACGCTGCCCAGATCTTGTGGCCTGCTTTCCTGATTGCAGGGGTTCTAGAGATGGTGGTGTTTTCGTGGGTTGACCCGACCCAGTTGCGGATCGGTCAGTGGCAACCTGATGCCCAGACAACCTACAGTCTCGCGTTCTTCGTGTTCTGGGGTTTGGTGACGCTATCGTCGCTGCTCAGCCACTGGATGATGCGGGTGTCTGACTCTCCCGCGCATGCGCGCAGAGTGCGTCGCCATGCACGCCGCCAGCAGGTGCACAACCACGCTTGAATGAAAAAGGCCCGCTGAGTGCGGGCCTTTGCTTTTTGGGTGGTGCCGGCGGTATCGGCAGTATTGATGCGTCAGCAGCGCACGCTGTTGACCAGCGCGCGCAAGCCGGCTTCATCCGTGATGCGGATGTCGCGCTGCTTCACTTCCAGCAAGCCTTCTTCCTGGAACTTGGAGAAGGTACGGCTGACGGTTTCCAGCTTCAGCCCCAGGTAGCTGCCAATTTCTTCACGCGTCATGCGCAGCACCAGCGCAGACGCGGAGAAGCCGCGTGCGTGCAGACGCTGGGTCAGGTTCAGCAAGAAGGCCGCCAGGCGTTCTTCCGCGCGCATGCTGCCCAAAAGCAGCATCACGCCGTGGTCGCGCACAATTTCGCGGCTCATGATCTTGTGGAACTGGTGCTGCAGGTCCGAGAACTCGCGCGACAGGTCTTCCAGTTGCGAGTAGGGGATCACGCAGACCTGGGAGTCTTCCAGGGCGATGGCATCACAGGCGTGGCGGTCGGTGCTGATGCCGTCCAGCCCCAGCAGTTCGCCGGCCATCTGGAAGCCAGTCACTTGATCACGCCCATCTTCAGATGAAACGCGTGTCTTGAAGAAACCCGTCCGCACGGCATAGACCGAGCGGAAGGGGTCACCCGTGTGGAACAGCGCGTCACCGCGCTTGACGGTCTTGCGTGTGGCCACCAGGGAGTCAAGGTGCGACAACTGGGGTTGCGACAAGCCCACAGGCAGGCACAACTCGCGCAGGTTGCAACTCGAACAGGCTACTTTGAATGTGTCGTATTTCATGGAACAGCCAGACGCGCCGCCTTGGTCGTGATGACAGGAATGTTGTTGGGCGGTCGAGTCAGAAACGTCTGCGATGGGAAATGTACTGTTCAGCATGAGGAACCTCAAAGGTTGCCCGATTGTTGCTGCTTCCGTGTCGCCGACCTTGAGCCAGATCAACCCAACTAGGCGACAGTTTGGCACAGTCCCCGGCATGAGTGAACCGGTCCTGCTATCAAATCACGTTGCGCCCGCGATTTCCCGCGAGATGCTGTCTCGCCTGGACGTAAGCGGTCCGCGCTACACCTCCTACCCGACGGCAGACCGCTTCGTGGAGGCGTACGGCCCCGCGCAGTACCTGCAAGCCCTGCAGCAACGCGTGGAGGGCGGTGGTGCGGTGGGTGGCGCGGCTACGCCGCTGTCCATCTATGTGCACATTCCGTTTTGCGAGTCGGTTTGTTATTACTGCGCTTGCAACAAGGTGATTACCAAGCACCACGAGCGCGCGCTGGAATACCTGGACGCGCTGCGCACGGAAATCGAATTGGTGGTGGCGCAACTGGGCCGTGGGCAAGCGGTGTCCCAGCTGCACTTCGGTGGCGGTAGCCCGACCTTCCTGACCGACGACGAGCTGGAGGGCCTGCTGGCCACCTTGCAGTCGGCGTTCCGCTTTGTGCCAGGTGGTGAATATTCGATCGAAATCGACCCGCGGACGATTGATGCCTCGCGCCTCAAGCGCCTGGCAGCCATGGGTTTCAACCGCCTGAGCTTTGGGGTTCAGGACTTTGACCCGCACGTCCAGCATGCCGTGCACCGCGTGCAGCCCTTCGAGCAGGTCGCCGAGTTGATGCAGGCGGCGCGCGCCGAGGGCTTCGAGTCCATCAACATGGACCTGATCTACGGCTTGCCCAAGCAATCGCTGGAGAGCTTTCAGCGTACGCTCAATCAGGTCACCAGCCTGAAGCCGGATCGTGTCGCGCTGTATGCCTACGCCCACCTGCCGCAGCGCTTCAAGCCGCAGCGCCGCATTGACGCAGCGGCCTTGCCCAAGGCCGAGGACAAGATCGGCATGCTGTCGATGGCCATCAACCACTTTGGCGCGTCGGATTACGACTACATCGGCATGGATCACTTCGCCTTGCGCAGTGACAGCCTCGCAGTGGCGCGTCGGCAAGGGCGCCTGCACCGCAACTTCCAAGGCTACAGCACCCACCCGGACAGCGATCTGATCGGGCTGGGCGTGTCGGCCATCGGTCGTGTCGGGGCCCATTACTGTCAGAACGCGAAGACGCTGGACGAGTACTACGACTCGCTGCGTCGGCGCGAGTTTCCCATCGTGCGTGGCCTCATGCTGTCGCGCGATGACCTGGTGCGGCGCGCGGTGATCATGGCGGTCATGTGCCAGGGGCGGGTGGACATCGAATCCATCGAGCTCGCCTACCTGATTGATTTCAGGCAATACTTCGCAGCTGAACTGCGCCAGTTGGAGCCGCTCGTGGAGTCGGGGTTGGTGCAACTGGAGTCTGACGGTGTTCGTGTTACAGCCTTGGGCTGGTATTTCGTGCGGGCCATTGCCATGGTGTTCGACAGGCACCTGCAAGCCGACAAGACGGTTGAGCGCTTCTCGCGCATCATCTGACCGTTTGACCAGGAGAGGCTGGGCATGCTGTCCAGCTTGATGCTCACTGCGTTCCTCATGGGCCTGGGTGGCGTGCCGCATTGCGCCGCCATGTGTGGTGCTGCATGCGCCGCCTTGCTGCCCAATGGTGTGCCTTTGCTCAGCCTTCTGGGGCGCTGTGTGGGTTACGCCTTGCTGGGGGCGGTCGCGGCCGTGGGTTTTGGTGCGGCAGCGCAATGGGGGCGCCAGGTCTCGTTTCTTCAGCCTTTGTGGGTCATGGCCCAGGCGCTGGCGCTGCTGCTGGGCCTGTGGCTGCTTTGGTCTGGTGCCATGCCTCGCCAGCTGGACGAGTTGGGGCAGGGCGCTTACCGTGCTTTGCGTGCCCGTTTGAATGCCACGCCGGTGTTTCGCGAGGGCGGCGCCTTGCGCGCCATCTGGCCGTTTGTTGCCGGCATGGCCTGGGCCATGTTGCCTTGCGGCTTGTTGTACGCGGCCGTGATGGTGGCCGCCTTGGCGCCTGACGCCATGGGCGGTGGCTTGGTGATGCTGGCTTTTGCCGTGCCGGGTGCGTTCGGCGTGTGGGGGGCGCCTGTGGTCCTCCGTCGGTTGGCCCGCATCGGGCGCGGTTCGGATGTGTCTGCGCCTGCCGGGCTTGGGCAAGGGGATGCCGCTGCGATCGTGCCGGTGTTGTGGCTGAGGCCGGAGCGCCCGGATGCTTGTGCTGGCAGCGCAGCCAGGAAGGCGCTCGCATCGACACCGTCTGGTGCGGCGCAGGCCGGCGCCGCGTTCGATCCACGTTGGGCCGTTCGCCTTTCGGGCTTGATGCTGGCGGCCATGTCCGCATGGGCCCTCTATCACCAGGTCATGGATCAGTGGCGGGCGTGGTGTGCCTGATCTTGCGCAAGGTCTGCGACGCTAATTGGCAACCTATACCGGTAATCCCCTGGTCTCATTGCGTATCAACTGATTTCGCTCGCGTAGAATTGTTTTCACGCTGTCGACATCCATGGCAGCGTTTTTCACGGAAACGCCAAACGCGGAGACCACAACATGTATCAGCACATCAAGGTGCCCGAGGGCGGGCAGAAGATCACGGTCAACCCGGATTTCTCGCTCAATGTCCCCAACAACCCCATCATTCCCTACATCGAAGGCGACGGCACCGGCTTTGACATCACCCCCGTGATGATCAAGGTGGTCGATGCCGCCGTTGCCAAGTCCTACGGTGGTCAGCGCAAGATCCACTGGATGGAGATCTACGCGGGCGAGAAATCGACGCGCGTTTACGGCCCCGACGTGTGGCTGCCTGAAGAAACGCTCAAGGTCCTGAAGGACTATGTGGTGTCCATCAAGGGGCCGCTGACCACGCCTGTCGGCGGTGGCATCCGTTCGCTGAACGTGGCGCTGCGCCAGGAGCTCGATCTGTACGTCTGCCTGCGCCCGGTGACTTACTTCAAGGGCGTGCCTTCGCCTGTCAAGGAGCCAGAAAAGATCGACATGGTGATCTTCCGTGAGAACTCGGAAGATATCTACGCAGGTATCGAATTCGAAGCCCAGAGCGACAAGGCCAAGAAGCTGATCAACTTCCTGCAGACCGAGTTTGGCGTCAAGAAGATCCGCTTCCCCGAGACTTCGGGTATCGGCATCAAGCCGGTGTCCAAAGAGGGTACCGAGCGCCTGGTTCGCAAGGCACTGCAATACGCCATCGACAATGACAAGCCCAGCGTGACCATCGTTCACAAGGGCAACATCATGAAGTACACCGAGGGTGGCTTCCGTGACTGGGCCTATGCCCTGGCCCAGAAGGAGTTCGGTGCTGAGCTGGTGGACGGCGGCCCATGGTGCAAGTTCAAGAACCCCAAGACGGGCAAGGACATCGTCGTCAAGGACGCCATTGCCGACGCCTTCCTGCAGCAGATCCTGCTGCGCCCGGCCGAGTACAGCGTCATCGCGACGCTGAACCTCAACGGCGACTACATCTCCGACGCGCTGGCGGCGCAGGTGGGCGGCATCGGTATTGCCCCGGGCGCCAACCTGTCTGACTCGGTGGCCATGTTCGAAGCAACCCACGGTACGGCACCCAAGTACGCCGGCAAGGACTACGTGAACCCCGGTTCCGAAATCCTGTCGGCCGAAATGATGCTGCGCCACATGGGCTGGTTCGAGGCCGCTGACCTGGTCATCAGCTCGATGAACAAGGCCATCCAGAGCAAGAAGGTGACCTATGACTTCGCTCGCCTGATGGAGGGTGCGACCCAGGTGTCCTGCTCAGGGTTTGGTCAGGTGATGATCGACAACATGTGATCAACAACATGTGGGCCCTGAGCCCCATGTGAGGTCCATGAAAAAAGCCCGCTCGATGAGCGGGCTTTTTGTTTGTTGCTGAACTCAGTGAGGCAGGCTCTGTCCGGCGCTGCCATGGTCTCTGAAGTGCATGTCGCTCAAAGCGTCCGGTGTGGCGTCAGCGATGACCCCATCAACCTGCTGGATGTTTTGCGCAAGCATGCCTTTCGGCCCGGCTACCAGGTCATATCTGACTTTGGAGCCTTGCTTGAGGGTTCGAAAGCCATCCATCTGGATGGCAGAAAAATGCGCGAAGACATCGCCCCCGCCTTGATCCGGTTCGATGAAGCCAAACCCTTTGGCATCGTTGAACCATTTGACAGTGCCTGTGGCCATACTGCCCCTCCTACGTTAATTTGTTGTCATTTTCCGAGTGCTGGAAGGGCCTGTCAAGTGCTGCGGCGCACCAAAATGATTGCCAATTGTGCGCAAATTTTGCGCCTTGTGAAAAAGTTGCCGCAAATCTTCTGATCGGGATATCGGTCTCAAATTGCACGAAGCTTGCTTGTCGCTTACACGGTCTCGAAAAAAGTCTTGTGTCTGCCGTGAATTTCCTACCCTTGAACTGAGGTCGGACACCCCAAGATCACATGACATGATCGCGGACCGTCTCGTAGAATCATTTTCATGACAAGTCTGTTTCCCGTTCTGTCGTCCGCGACGCCAAAAGGCCCTCTAGAGGATGGGCAAGGGGCCGCTGTCGCTGAAAAAGAAGAATTGGCGCTGGAGCCCCCGAAGCTCTATCAGGTCGTCATGCTCAATGACGATTTCACGCCCATGGAGTTTGTTGTCCTTGTATTGCAGGAGCATTTCCGGCACGACATCGAATCGGCAACGCAAATCATGCTAAAAATCCACCACGAAGGTCGTGGTGTGTGCGGGGTCTACACCAAAGACGTCGCGGCCACCAAGGTCGAACTCGTTCTTGCCGCCGCCCGCCAAGCCGGGCACCCCCTGCAGTGCATTCTGGAGACCGCATGATTGCGCAAGAGTTGGAAGTGAGTTTGCACATGGCCTTCGTCGAGGCCCGTCAGCAACGCCATGAGTTCATCACCGTGGAGCACCTGCTGCTGGCCTTGACAGACAACCCCTCTGCTTCCGAGGTGTTGAAGGCCTGCGCCGCGAATCTGGATGAGCTGCGCAAGAACCTGGACCAGTTCGTCAGGGACAACACCCCGACGGTGGGTGGCACGGATGAGGTCGACACGCAGCCCACTCTGGGTTTTCAGCGTGTGATCCAGCGCGCCATCATGCATGTCCAGTCCTCTGGCAGTGGCAAGAAGGAAGTGACCGGCGCCAATGTGCTGGTTGCGATCTTCGGCGAGAAGGATTCCCACGCGGTGTACTACCTGCACCAGCAGGGTGTCACACGCCTGGACGTGGTGAACTTCATTGCGCACGGCATCCGCAAGGCGGATCCTCCTGAGGCTGCGAAGTCTTCGGCGGAACCTGGCCAGGTGGAGACCGAGAAGGAAGAGGTCGAGGGCAAGGCTTCTCCGCTGGAGCAGTACACCCAGAACCTCAACCAGATGGCACGTGACGGCAAGATCGACCCGTTGATTGGTCGTGATTCCGAAGTCGAGCGTGTGATCCAGGTGCTGTGCCGCCGCCGCAAGAACAACCCGCTGCTGGTGGGTGAAGCCGGCGTGGGCAAGACGGCCATTGCCGAGGGCCTGGCCTGGCGCATCACGCAGAACGATGTGCCGGATGTGCTGGCTGACGCCGAGGTCTATGCGCTCGACATGGGTGCTTTGCTCGCTGGTACCAAATACCGTGGTGACTTCGAGCAGCGCCTGAAGGCGGTGATCAAGCAGCTCAAGGATCAGCCTGGTTCCGTGTTGTTCATTGACGAGATCCACACGCTGATCGGTGCTGGCGCTGCTTCTGGCGGCACGCTGGATGCGAGCAACCTGCTCAAGCCTGCCTTGAGTTCGGGGCAGCTCAAGTGCATCGGCGCAACCACCTTCACGGAGTACCGTGGCATCTTCGAGAAGGACGCGGCGTTGTCGCGTCGTTTCCAGAAGGTCGAAGTGGCCGAGCCCTCTGTGGAGCAGACCGTCGAGATCCTCAAGGGGCTGAAGTCGCGCTTTGAAGAGCATCACAGCGTGAAGTACGCGATTGGTGCGCTGCAGGCGGCTGCCGAGTTGTCGGCCAAATTCATCAATGACCGTCACCTGCCTGACAAGGCCATTGACGTGATTGACGAGGCCGGGGCGGCGCAACGCATCCTGCCCAAGAGCAAGCAGAAGAAGACCATCACCCGAGCCGAGGTGGAAGAGATCGTGGCGAAGATTGCCCGCGTGCCTTCTACCAGCGTGTCCAGTGACGATCGCTCCAAGTTGAAGAACCTGGACCGCGACCTCAAGAGCGTGGTGTTTGGTCAGGACGCGGCCATTGATGCCCTGGCTGCCGCCATCAAGATGGCGCGCTCCGGCCTGGGCAAGCCCGACAAGCCGATTGGCTCCTTCCTGTTCAGCGGCCCGACCGGCGTTGGCAAGACGGAAGTGGCCAAGCAGTTGGCCTACATCCTGGGTATCGAGTTGATTCGCTTCGACATGTCCGAGTACATGGAGCGCCATGCCGTGAGCCGCCTGATTGGCGCGCCTCCCGGTTATGTGGGTTTCGACCAAGGCGGCTTGCTGACCGAGGCGATCTCCAAGAAGCCGCACGCCGTGCTGCTGCTGGACGAGATCGAAAAGGCGCACCCGGACGTGTTCAACATCCTGCTGCAGGTGATGGACCATGGCACGCTGACGGACAACAACGGTCGCAAGGCTGACTTCCGCAACGTCCTGATCATCATGACCACCAACGCGGGTGCGGAAACACTGCAGAAGGCTTCGATCGGGTTCACGAACCCGCGCGAACTGGGTGACGAAATGGCCGACATCAAGCGGCAGTTCACGCCTGAGTTCCGCAACCGTCTGGATGCGATCGTGGGCTTCAAGGCGCTGGATGAGGACGTCATCCTGCGCGTGGTCGACAAGTTCTTGCTGCAGCTGGAAGGCCAGCTGGGTGAGAAGAAGGTCGAAGTCACCTTCACGGATGCGCTGCGCCGTTACCTGGCCAAGCGCGGCTTTGACCCGCTCATGGGTGCTCGCCCAATGCAGCGTCTGATCCAGGACACGATCCGTCGTGCGCTGGCGGATGAGTTGCTGTTCGGCAGCCTCGTGGAGGGCGGTCGCCTGACGGTCGACGTTGTCGACAACGACAAGGGTGAGCCAGAAGTGAAGCTGGACATCCAGCCCAACAAGAAGATCGACAAGACCAAGCCAGAGGCGGCCACGGCCGAGTAAGCCAAGCTTGTTGCTTCAGAAAATTGACCGGCTGATGGCCGGTCAATTTTTTTGTATCAACGGGGCAGCGGGATGCGCTGGAAGCCGCTTTCGCTCAGGCGCAGTACCTCTGCTCTGGGGGCGCCGTGGTCAAGGTCCCAGTCGCTCAGGACGTGGCGCATGGCACCTGTGGGGCCAAATGCTTCGTCGCCCGGATGATGTGTATGCCCATGGATCAACGCCGTGGCGCCCGCAGCCTTCATCCACAGCGTGGCGGCTGACTCATCCACGTCGGCCCAGTCCGCAGGGGTTTGGGTGTGCTGGTGCATCTGGCTGGCTTCGCGCATCTGGCGGGCTTGCGCCAGGCGAGCCTCCAGCGGATGCGCCAGGAAGCCTTGTTGCCACAGCGGGTTGCGGACCTGCGCCCGGAATTTCAGGTAGTCCTGATCAGACAGGCACAACTCGTCGCCGTGGATCAGCAGCATGGAACGCCCAAAGGCATGCAGCACGGTCGGGTCGTGGAGCTTGTGTGCACGGCAGGCTGCAAGCATCTGGTCGCCCAGCAGGAAGTCCCGGTTGCCCACCATGATGGCCAGATGCAGACGCGCGCCAGTTTTGGCGAGCAGATCGACGCAGGCTGCCTCGTAGGGCTGGCCGCGCATGTCATCGCCGACCCAGGCCTCGAACACATCGCCCAGCATGAACACCGCGTCAGCTGGTGTGTTGCCGAGATAGTCCGCCAGCGCACGCGTGGTGCGAGGCAGGCCTTCGTGCAGGTGCAAGTCCGAGATGAAATCAATACACCGCCACGAGGGCGGTGCATGAAGGATGTCCGGCTGCGGGAAAGGGGGGCAGGGCCCCCTCACATCAGGCATCGTGTCAGATGACAACGGCCTTGGTGATCATCACATCTTCAAGGGGGACGTCATCATGGAAGCCCTTGCGACCCGTCTTGACCTTTTCGATCTGGTCGACCACCTCGGTGCCCGCCACAACCTTGCCGAACACGGCATAACCCCAGCCTTGAGCCGATTCCGACTTGAAGTTCAGGAAGTCGTTGTTGGTGGCGTTGATGAAGAACTGGGCGCTGGCCGAGTGCGGGGCGCTGGTACGTGCCATGGCGATGGTGTACTTGTCGTTCTTCAGGCCGTTGTTGGCCTCGTTCTGGATCTCGCCCTTGGTGGGCTTTTGCTTCATGCCGGGCTCGAAGCCGCCGCCTTGAATCATGAAGCCTTTGATGACGCGGTGGAACACCGTGCCATCGTAGTGGCCCGCGTTCACATAGTCGACGAAGTTGGCCACGGTCAGGGGGGCCTTCTCTTCGTCCAGTTCCAGGCGGATCACGCCTGCGGTGGTGTGCAGTTCAACGGTCTTGGTCATGGCTTATTTTTCGATGGTGGCTGATTTGATGATCACGGGTTGGACGGGCACGTCGCCGTAGGGGCCCTTCTGGCCGGTTTCAACCTTGCGGATTTTGTCGACCACGTCCATGCCCTGCACGACCTTGCCGAACACGGCATAGCCGTTGCCATCAGGTGAGCGGGCTGCGTCGAGGAAGGCATTGTCCTTCACATTGATGAAGAACTGGGCAGTAGCCGAGTCGGGAACGTTGGTGCGCGCCATGGCAATGGTGCCGCGGACGTTGCTCAGGCCATTGCGGCTTTCCAGCGGGATCGGCGCACGCGTGGGCTTTTCCTTCATGTCGGGTGTCATGCCGCCACCCTGGATCATGAAGCCGTCGATCACGCGGTGAAACACCGTGCCGTTGTAGTGGCCGGCCTTCACGTATTGCACGAAGTTGTCGACGGTCTTGGGTGCCTTGGCGGCATCCAGCTGGACCACGATGTCACCCAAGCTGGTGGCGATCTTTACGTTCTGGGCCAGGGCCAGTTGGGCGCTGGCCAGGGCCAGGCCGGCGATCAGCCACTTGGCGCCCATTTTGAGGGCAGGCTGTGTGCGGTGCAGAGTCATCCAATCACTCCTTCATAGAAGATTTTCCAGAGGCCGCCTTCTTTACCCCAGTATTGACGTTTGACGGCGCCGGTGCGTTGACCGTCGGAGACCTCCCCGAATGTCACGACCAGGATATCGCTCTTGTCCTTCCACCCCAGAATGGCCACGTCCTTGAGTTGCAGCGCGCGCCCGCGTTGTTGCATGACTTCCTTTTCAAGTGTCTGGCGCCACTGGTTCAGGTCACGCGTGCCGTTGGCAAACTGCGGTGAGTAAAAGGACATCAGCCGGTTGAGGTCGCCGCTGGCTCGGGCAACGCGCCAACCCTCGATCAGGTTGTGCAGGCTGCGGCGTTGCGGTTCGGTTTTGACGGGCGTGACCCACTGGAGCGAGCGTGCTATGACCACAGGCGTGGTGCGGGGCTGGACGCGGTCGAGGATGGTCTGCAGTTCGGGGTTGGCCAGAACCACGCAGCCGTCGGTGCTGTTGGGGCTGCGCGCGTAGCTGTCGCTGGGGACGCCATGCAGCCAGATGCCGCCGCCCGTCTTGCCCAGGCGCCTGTCGTACTCGTTGGGGTAGTTCAGGGGCAGGGCGCCGATGCCGTAGAAGTCGCTGAGCTTCTTGGCGTCCAGGCGGCTGGTGATGTAGTAGACCCCCAACGGGGTGCGCTGGTCGCCTTCGAAGCTCTTGTCGGCACCCAGTCGGCCGATCGACGCGTAATGATCGGCAACGAGTTGCAGGCCATGGGGGCCGTTCTCGAACAGGTACAGACGCGACTTGCTGGCATCAACCGCAATGGCGTGTCTGGTGGTTGGGGGGAGCTCGATGAACTGGGTGGGCAGGGCGCCAGGTGGCGGGCGATCGCGCAGTGCCTGCAGCCGGCGATCAGCCTCCATGCGCAATTGATCCAGGCGTTGTGGCGCCTTGGCGGCCAGCGCTTTCGGCGCGTCCCCCATGGACGGCAGTGGCTTGGTTTGTGCCACGAGCAGGTCGGCATAGACCAGTTGGGCCAACTGGAAGTTGGGCACGTCCCGGACCAGCGCTTCGGCCTTGCTCAGCGCCTGGCGCGTCTGACCGACGCCCACCAGCCGGTAGATCTCCAGCAAGCGAGCTTCGGCGGGGGCGGATTGAGCCTGGAGCGCTGGCAGGCGCTCGGTTTGCTGATGCGATGCCTCGTGAGACGCCGCGTGGGCCTTGACGCGCGTGACGCGCGCGCAAGCGGGCGCCGCAGCCAGGCCGGCGCCCAGCGCAAACACCCCAGTCACCAGCAGGCCGCGCAAAAGCGGCGCCTTGAGCCACTTGCTCGCGTTGGCGGGCAAGCAGCGAAACTCACGACCCATCACGACCCAGCGCTTTCCTTCACGATCAACCAGTTGTTGCCGGAGCGCACCATTTCCATGCGCTTGCCACTGCTGATGCTCAGGCTGTCGGCCTTGTAGTCCTGGTGGAAGCGCACGGTGGCCTTGTTGCCGCTCACGTCAACTTTGATGCCCGAGATTTTCACAGAAATGCTGCGCTTGCTGGTGATGCGGTCGCGACGCTCCTGTTCCCAGGCCTTGCGGGTCTTGCCGCCGTTGAAGTCGCGGGCATAGGCAGCGAAGTAGCCGTCCATGTCCTGCTTGCTCCAGGCGGAGGCCCAAGCCTTGAGGGCGGATTCGATCTCATGCTCTCGCGCGGCATTGTCGTTCTTGGGTTCTGCTGCCGGTGCAGGCGCCGGCTTGGCCACAGGAGCGGGTGCGGGGGTGGCCGCTGGTGCAGGGGCCGGCGCCGGTGTGGGCTTGGGGGCTGCTACAGGTGCGGGTGTCGGTGCAGGGGCAACGGGTGCTGGCGCCGGTGCGGCGGACGCGGTCGTGATCGAGTTGCGGTCCTTGGGGAACAGATCGCGGATCATGGCCAGCTTGGGGGCCACCTGGGAGCGTGTATCGATCTGCAGCGCCTTGGAGTAAGCCTGGCTGGCCAGCTTGGCGTAGACATCACCCAGGTTCTCGTACGCGGTGGCGTAGCTGGGGTTGGTGCGGATCGCCATTTCCAGCGCCGTGCGAGCCTTGTCGTACTGGCCTTGCTGCGCGTAGAGCACGGCCAGGTTGTTGAAGGGCTCAGGCAACTCGGGGAAGTCTTCGGTCAGCTTGGTGAAGGTCGTGATGGCTTCGGGTGTGCGGCCGGCTTGGGACAGGCTGATGCCGCGCAGGAAGCGCATCATGGGGTCACGCGGCTTGCTGGCCAGGAATTGGTCGGCTTTCTGGAGGGCTTCGGCATTCTTGCCGGCAGCGAGCAGTTTCTGGACATCAACGATGTCATCGGCGCGCACGCTCAAAGCGGTGAGAGAGAGGGCGGCAACAGCCAGGCACTTGGCGGCGATGGCTGTGAAACGAAGACCAATGTGAGGCGCAACAGCTTGCATGGATTGGTGTACCAGTTTGTTTGTGATGAACGCTGGGTCGCGCTGGGTGCCGTGAAACGATAGCGCATTCACGGATGCGCAACAGCTTGGCGCAAACCTCCGGAGAATAGCAGGCCGCTTGTTGGCGGTGACTTGTCAATCACCCTCATGGTCGAGCGGGCCGCTATACTCAACGAATTGTATCTGAGCGGCGTGGTCGCTTAACGTCTTGTATCAGGTGTTGGTGCAAGCCAACCATGTTCGAATACATTCGCCGCAGATCCCCCAGTTTCCCCCATGAGTTTGCGCCTTTTCAATAGCCTGTCGCGTCAGATTGAGCCCTTTGTTCCCATGACGCCCGGCCAGGTCCGCATGTATGTGTGCGGCATGACCATCTATGACTACTGCCATGTGGGGCATGCCCGCATGATGATGTCGTTCGATGTGGTCCAGCGCTGGTTGAAGGCCTCGGGCTATCAGGTGAACTATGTGCGCAACATCACCGACATCGATGACAAGATCATCCGCCGCTCGGTGGAGCGCGGCATCACGATCCGTCAGTTGACCGACGAGATGACGCGCGCCATGCACGAGGACATCGCCGCGCTCGGGATCGAGCCGCCTACGCATGAGCCCCGTGCCACCGAGTACGTGGGGCAGATGCTGGACCTGATCAGCAAGCTCGAAGGCAAGGGCCTGGCTTACCGCGCCAGCAATGGCGATGTGAACTACGCGGTGCGCAAGTTCGAGGGCTATGGCAAGTTGTCCGGCAAGTCGCTGGATCAGTTGCGCGCTGGCGAGCGTGTGGCGGTGGACGAGGGCAAGCAGGATCCGCTGGACTTTGTGTTGTGGAAGGCGGCCAAGGCCGATGAGCCGGCTGATGCCAAGTACGAATCCCGTTACGGCACGGGGCGCCCCGGCTGGCACATCGAGTGCTCGGCCATGGCCTGCACCTTGTTGGGCGATCAGTTTGACATCCATGGCGGTGGTCTGGATCTGCAGTTCCCGCACCATGAGAACGAGATCGCACAGAGCGAGGGTGCCAGCGGCAAGCCTTTGGCCAACTATTGGCTGCACAACGGCTTTCTGAACGTTGACAACGAGAAGATGTCCAAGTCGTTGGGCAACTTCTTTACCATCCGCGACGTGCTCAAGAGCTACGACGGCGAGACGATTCGCTTCTTTGTGCTCCGTACGCACTACCGCAGCCCGTTCAACTACAGCGATGCCGGCCTGGATGACGCCCGCAGTGGCCTGCGCCGTCTCTATACAGCCCTGGACAGCATCGATCTGTCGGGCAAGGCCGTGCCGGCCATTGACTGGGGCAACCCTTATGCGGCGCGCTTCAAGGCCGCGATGGACGAGGACTTCAGCACGCCCATCGCGCTGGCCGTGCTGTTCGAGCTGGCGGCTGAGCTCAACCGCTCGCAGTCTGTCGAGACCGCCTTGCTGTTGAAGTCGCTGGCAGGCGTGCTGGGCATTCTTCAGCAGTCGCCCAAAGCCTATCTGCAAGGTGATGTGGCCGCCTCCGGCGTGGACGTCAAGGCCATTGAGGCCCTGATCGTGGCACGCGCCGACGCCAAGAAGGCGCGCGACTTTGCGCAGGCTGACCGCATCCGTGACGATTTGCTGGCCCAAGGCATCGTGCTGAAGGACAGCGCGCAAGGCACCACCTGGGTGAAGGCTTAAATGGGTACGTCTTCTGCCAAGCCGCCTGTCGCGGGTGAGGTTGCCAGCGCCCTGGTGACCCCGCCTTATTGGGACGACGCGTGCAAGCACTTGTCCAAGCGCGACCGCGTGATGCGCAAGCTGATTGCCGATCACGGTTCAGCGCGGCTGTACAGCCGTGGGGATGCGTTCACCACGCTGGCGCGCTCCATCGTCGGGCAGCAGATATCGGTCAAGGCGGCGCAATCCGTCTGGGAAAAGTTGCTGACCTTGTTCGGGCATCAACCCCCTGAGCAGCGTGGGCCCTTGTCCGTGCAAGGTGTGCTGGCGCAGTCGCCGGAGAACCTGCGTCAAGTGGGTTTGTCTGCGCGCAAGGTTGAGTACATGCGTGACTTGGCCAAGCACTTCGACGAGGGGCAGGTGCACGTCGAACAATGGCAGCAGATGGACGATGAGGCCATCATCGAAGAGTTGATCGACATCCGCGGTATTGGCCGCTGGACTGCCGAGATGTTTCTGATTTTTCACTTGATGCGGCCCAATGTGTTGCCGCTGGATGACCTGGGCCTGATCAAGGGCATCAGCATGAGCTACTTCAGCGGTGAGCCTGTCTCACGCGCAGAGGCCCGCGACATCGCTGAAGCCTGGGCGCCGTACCGCACGGTCGGCACCTGGTACCTGTGGCGCAGCCTTGATCCGCTGCCCGTGGAATACTGACAGGCCTGGAGTCTGAGAAAGGACGATCGCCATGAGCAAAAGACACTTTCTGGAGTTCGAGCAACCCATCGCCGAGCTGGAATCCAAGATCGAAGAGTTGCGTTACGTGCAAAGCGAATCGGCTGTTGACATCTCCGAAGAGATCGACCGCCTGAGCAAAAAAAGCCAGCTGCTCACCAAGGACATCTACTCGACACTGAGCCCCTGGCAGGTCACGCAGATCGCGCGTCACCCGCAGCGTCCTTACACACTGGACTACGTGAACGAGCTGTTCACGGACTTCCAGGAAATGCACGGTGATCGCCATTTCTCTGACGACCTGTCCATCGTGGGCGGCCTGGCTCGTTTCAATGGCCAGCCCTGCATGGTGCTGGGCCACCAGAAGGGTCGTGACACCAAGGAGCGCGCGATGCGCAACTTTGGCATGTCCCGCCCTGAGGGCTATCGCAAGGCCTTGCGCCTGATGCAGACGGCCGAGAAGTTCGGCCTGCCGGTCTTCACGTTTGTGGACACGCCGGGCGCCTACCCCGGGATTGGCGCGGAAGAGCGCAACCAGTCCGAGGCGATCGGCCGCAACATCTTCGAGATGGCGCGCCTGGAGGTGCCCATCATCACGACCATCATTGGTGAAGGTGGCTCGGGCGGCGCGCTGGCCATCAGCGTGGCCGATCAGGTGCTGATGCTGCAGTACTCGGTGTACTCGGTGATCTCGCCCGAAGGCTGTGCGTCCATCCTGTGGAAGACGGCGGACAAGGCGTCTGATGCGGCTGAGGCGCTGGGCATCACGGCGCATCGCCTCAAAGCCCTGGGCTTGATCGACAAGATCGTGAGCGAGCCGGTGGGCGGTGCCCATCGTGATCACAAGCAGGCTTGCGCCAACCTCAAGCGAGCTTTGAACGACGCCTTGCGCCAGGTCGGTGACCTGAAGGTCAAGGATCTGCTTCAGACCCGTTATGACCGGCTGCAAAGCTATGGCCGCTTCAATGACACCAAGGAGCATTGAGCTCCGTCGACACGGCTGACCCCCGGGGTGCTGTGATGTCGAACGATGCATCGCAGCCATCGGTTGTCGCTGTCGCTTTCAGCGGCGGCAGGGATTCGACCGCGCTGCTGCACGCGACAGCCTGTGCTGCGTGTGAACACCCTGGCGCGCTGGTGCTGGCGCTGCATGTCCACCATGGTTTGAGTATGCAGGCGGATGCCTGGCTGGCGCATGCCGAGCAGGTCTGTTCGGATTGGGCTCGGCGGGGCCTGCCTGTGCGCCTGGTGAGCCAGCGCGTGCAGGTGGACCTGAGCAAAGGCGCCAGCGTCGAGGCCCAGGCGCGGCGAACCCGTTATCAGGCGCTGGCCGACATGGCCCGGGAGGCGGGGGCAAGCATGGTCTTGCTGGCCCACCATCGTCGCGATCAAGCTGAGACCTTTTTGTTGCAGGCGCTGCGTGGTGCGGGGCTCAATGGCCTGGCTGCCATGCCCCCTGAGCTGGCGCGTGAGGGCGTGCGCTGGGTGAGACCCTGGCTGGCGCATCCACGCGAGGCCATTGAAGCCTACGTGGCCCACCATGGCTTGAGCTGGGTCGATGACGACAGCAACACGCACACCCGCTTTGCGCGCAATCGCTTGCGCCTGGACGTGTGGCCGGCCTTGCTGGCGGCGTTTCCGCAGGCCGAAGCCAGTCTGGCTGCATCCGCGAGGCGTTTGCAGGATGTGTTGCCGGGCGCCGAATCCTGGCGCGACGAGTTGGTGGCATCGCTGTCAGTGCCTGGGTCGAACGATGGTGTCGAGCGCGCGAGTGCGCATCTGAATGCGGCGCAGTGGGCGGAGTTGTCCGGCGCGCTGCGGCGGGAGGCCTTGAGGCACTGGTACCGCATGTTGGCCGGCCAGAGCCTCGCGGCCACGTGGGTGGAGCGCCTGGCGCACGAGGTGCCGGGCTTGGTGTTCCAGCAAAAGTCCTTGCAGTGGCCGGAGATCGGGCTGGGGCTGTATCGGGGCGAGCTTGTTTTTTTGGGGTTGACCAAAGATGCGGGGGGCGCTCGGTCGCAGCCCATGCCGGGCGCCGTGTCGCTGAACATTGATGCCCCAGGCCTGTACCCGCTGGCGCCGTGGCCTGGGCATCTTCGTGTCTCGCCTGTTTTCAGCGGCGGTGTACACCTGGCCGCGCTGAAGGGCGCACAAGCCCGCCCCAGGGCCGGCGGCGAGCAGTTCCAGGCGGGGCCAGGTCGGCCGGCCCGGGCCCTGAAGAAGCAGTACCAGGCGCTGGGCGTGCCCCAGTGGTGCCGTGGCGGCCCCCTGATCTGGTCTGGTGCTGAACTGCTTTTTGTGCCCGGGCTGGGGGTCGACGCGCGTTGCGTGGCCCCCGAGGGCGAGCCTCAATGGGGCCTCGAATGGGTGCCGGCCCCGTGTTGAATGACGGGTTTTTGCAGCCTGACGAGCCGCTGAGGCTAAAATAGAGAGTTTGATCGCGCACGCTTCGTGAGTTTCTCTGGTGTGTTTCACGCGCGGTCTTTTCCAACAACATCTGACATGGCACTGATCGTTCACAAATACGGCGGCACGTCGATGGGCTCTACCGAGCGCATCCGCAACGTGGCCAAGCGCGTGGCCAAGTGGGTGCGGGCGGGTCATCAACTCGTGGTCGTTCCGTCGGCCATGAGCGGTGAAACCAACCGTCTGCTGGGCCTGGCCAAAGAACTCTCCGCGAACCCCAGCGCTCGCGAGCTCGACATGATTGCCGCCACGGGCGAGCAGGTGTCGTCCGGCCTGTTGGCCATCGCGCTGCAGGCCGAGGGCCTGGAGTCGGTGAGCTACGCTGGCTGGCAGGTGCCGATCAAGACGGATTCGGCTTTCACCAAGGCGCGCATCGAAAGCATCGACGACGCCCGCGTGCGCGCCGATCTGGCTGCTGGCAAGGTGGTCGTGATCACGGGCTTCCAGGGCGTTGACCCTGAGGGCAATATCACCACCCTGGGCCGAGGCGGTTCTGACACCTCGGCTGTGGCCGTGGCGGCGGCGATGAAGGCTGACGAGTGCCTGATCTACACCGACGTGGACGGCGTGTACACGACCGACCCGCGCGTGGTGCCCGAGGCTCGTCGCCTGCAGGCCATCAGCTTCGAAGAGATGCTGGAAATGGCCTCGCTGGGCTCCAAGGTGCTGCAGATCCGCTCGGTGGAATTCGCCGGCAAATACCGTGTGCCCCTGCGCGTGCTGTCCAGCTTCACGCCCTGGGATATCGATCTGGCTGAAGAAGCCAAGTCGGGCACGCTCATCAGTTTTGAGGAAGACGAAAAAATGGAACAAGCCGTTGTTTCGGGCATCGCGTTCAACCGCGACGAAGCCAAGATCACCGTGGTCGGCGTGCCCGACACCCCCGGCATCGCCTACCAGATCCTGGGCAAGGTGGCCGAGGCCAATATCGACATCGATGTGATCATCCAGAACGTGTCGCATGACGGCAAGACGGACTTCTCGTTCACCGTCCACCGCAACGACTTCGCCAAGACCGTCGAGCTGCTCGAATCCAAGGTGCTGCCGACGTTGGGCGCCGCCAAGGTCGTGGGTGACCCCAAGATCTGCAAGGTGTCGATCGTGGGCATCGGCATGCGCAGCCACGCTGGTATCGCCTCGACGATGTTCAAGACCCTGTCTGACGAGAACATCAACATCCAGATGATCACCACCAGCGAAATCAAGACTTCCGTCGTGATCGACGAGAAGTACATGGAGCTGGCTGTGCGCGCATTGCACAAGGCATTTGGCCTGGAAGAAGCCAAGGCCTGATCTGCGTTGCGGATCAGCGTTGTTTTGAGCGCAACAAGCTGATGGCCCTCAATTCTGGGCTAGAATGCTAGCTGTGCTGGAGATGTGGCCGAGTGGTCGAAGGTACTCCCCTGCTAAGGGAGCATACGCCAAAAGCGTATCGAGGGTTCGAATCCCTCCATCTCCGCCAGAACAAGAAGCCCCCAAGTGAGTGATCGCTTGGGGGTTTTTCTTTTCTGTCGCACGTTTCGAGCTGGCGGCCTGGCCCGTTCAGGCTTCCGCTGTGAAGCGGTCGTACAACTCGTCAGCCCAGTTGTCGACATCATCTTGTGATACGGACAAGGTCTTCAGCGAACGCGCGCCACCCTTGACCCACTCGGCGTGGGCATTGAGGCCCTGAAATCGCTGGATGATGTGCTCGACCACCAGGCACAGGGCGATCAGTTCATGGACCTGGCTTGGCTGGCTCTCTTCCAGGTAGTCATAGTCGTGGTGCAGTTTCACGGCGTTCGCCACGTCGGGCGTCAGCCCCCAGGAGCGGGCCAGCAGCGCGCCGATGACGGTGTGGTCGGTGCCGTGGCGATCCTGCTCGATGTAGGTGAGCGGGTGTTCGCTGCGATTGGCCTGTTCCAGCGTGTCGATGTAGGAGGGCTGCGCAAAACGCTGGGCGAGCAAGGGGATGCCCACATCGGCGAACAGGCCCATGGTCTGCGCAGTGTCAGGCTCCAGCCCCACCCGGCGCGCCAGCAGGCCCATGGCCTGGCTGCGTTTGGATGAGACATCCCAGAAGCGATAAAGCGCGGGCCCGTTGGTGGGCAGCACCTTGCGCAATGCGATCTCGGTGAGGATGTGCTCGCAGCGCTTGAACCCGAGGATGCTGAAGGCCTCGGGCACCGTCGAGATGCGGCGGCTGAGCCCCAGCCAGGGCGAGTTGACCAGCTTGAGCAGCGCAGCGGACATGGCCACGTCCGAGTTGACGATGTGCACCAGCCGGTCGATGCGGGGTTCATCCCGCTCCAGCTCCTGCTGAAGGTCGACCAGGGAGCTGGGTCGAGGTGGGATGTTGATGTCTTTGAGCAGAACCTGGAGGTCCAGTTCGGCTCGACATGTTGAGCCCGTGGGGGCTTCTGTCGTGATTGGCATACGTACTCCCGTTTGTATGCCTTCATATCGCCTTGTTTGTTACGTTCTGAATCCGAAAATGTGAGATTTGCCCTGAATTTTTGCTGAAACCAGAAGAGGGCTGGGGGCCGCTTCAGTCCGCTACACTCAAGGCCTCGTTGCAACGCCTCTGATCCGTCAGGGGCGTTTGCACTGGTGGGTTTGTAGAAGGTCGAACGTGTTCAAGAATCTGACGGTGTATCGAATCGGGCCGGACTGGTCGGCCGAGGCTGCCACGATAGAGGCGGCGCTGGACAAAGAGCGTTTTGTGGCCTGTGGCGCCACGCAGCAGAAGTCTTCAGGCTGGGTTGAGCCGCGTGGCGAGGCGCATGCCCCGCTGGTCGAGGTCGTGGACGGCCACTTCCTGCTCAAGTTGATGACCGAGCAACGCGTGGTGCCGGGCTCGGTGGTGAAGCGCCGGGTGGAAGAGATCGCCGAGCAGATGGAGAAATCCACGGGCCGCAAGCCTGGCAAGAAGATCATGAAGGAGCTCAAGGAGCAGGCGCTGCTGGAGCTGCTGCCCATGGCCTTCACCAAGCAGTCGGTGACGCGGATCTGGATCGCCCCGAAGCAGCGCTTGTTGATGGTGGACAGCGGCAGCCAGTCCAAGGCCGAAGAGGTCGTGACCATGCTGATCAAGGCGCTGGACGGCCTGGCGCTGACCCTGGTGCAGACCGAGATGTCGCCAGCTGTGGCCATGACGCATTGGCTGGGCTCGGGCGAGCCGCCGTATCAGTTCACGATCGACCGCGAGTGCGAGCTCAAGTCCACCGATGAGATGAAGTCCATCGTGCGTTATGCCCGCCATGATCTCGATACGGACGAGGTCAAACAGCACATCGTCAGCGGCAAGGTGCCCACGCGTGTGGCCATGACCTGGCGCGACCGTGTGTCCTTCATCCTGAGCGAGTCCATGCAGCTCAAGAAGGTGGCCTTCCTGGACGTGGTGTTTGAGGGGCCGATGGCCGTGGCCGGCAAGATGGACAAGGGCGAGGCGTTCGACGCGGATGCGGCCATTGCCACCGGCGAGCTGATCGAGCTGATTCCGGATCTGCTGGAAGCGCTGGGCGGTGAGCAGGTCATGGGCCTGGGTTCGTCGGCGCCATCTCCTGATGCTCGGGCTGAGACGCCGGCGTCGCCAGCCAGGCCTGAATCTGTTGCGCCACCCAGGGCGCTGCATCCAGTGGCAGATCATGCCCCGCCGTGGGATGCCTGAGTAAAGGTACTTGCCAGCGCTGTGCCAGGGCGGCCGAGCAGCTGGGGTGGACAAGCTGGTCGCCTAAAGCGTTGAGGATCAGCATGGGGACAGGCGGCTTGGCCTGCGGTGCCCGGTAACGGGTGGCCGCCCACAACTGGCGCAGGCCGTTGGCCGTGCTGACCGGGTGCGCGGCCCGCAGCTGCAGCCAGTGTTTCAACGTGGCTTGCGGGTCTGCCGGGTGGCGCGTGGTCATGGCCATGATGGCGCGCTCCCAGTCCTCGGCACTGGCGCGTGTCAGCAGCAGTTTGAAGATGCGGGGGTAGTTGCGGGCCTGCAGCCGGTGCCAGAAGGGGCTGTAGGGGCGCAAGCTGGTGTTGATCAGCACGCAGCGTGTCAGTTCTTCAGGGTGAGCATGGGCCCATGCCACGGTCACCATGGCGCCCAGGGACATGGCCACCACGTTGTAGGGCGGTCGATGCCCTTGTCTGGCGAGCGAGGTCCGCAATGCCTCGACCATGTCTTCCACCCTTGTGGGGCTGGTTTGATCATGCAGCACGCCATTGCCGGGCAGATCCGGTGTCAGCAGTTGGCTGCCGGAGGGCAGGGCCGCCATCAAGGTGGGCACGAACGCGCCCCAATGGCCTTGTTCGCGTGTGAGGCCGCGCAACAGAATCCAGGTGCTCATCGGACGAGGCCTTTGTGTTTGCGGTGCGGCAGGTCGGGGTACCAGCGCGCCAGTGCCTGCCGGTGGTGCAGGTCACGCTCGTGCTCATCCGGTTGCCACCGCGTGTGGCTGGCCACGGCCCGCGTCATGAAATCCAGCAAGACCATGTGGCGCCGCAGCACGCGTTGTTGCCGATGGGCAATGAGTGGATTGAACATGCCGTGGCGACTGAAGAGCTGGCGTGGGTTCTTCTTGACCCATAGCCAGGAGCCCATCTCCAGCGTCAGCGGCAGGAAGACATGCTGCGGATGCCGCTCGCGTGCCAGCAGGTAAAGGTGATCCCACAGGTCGCCGTGGGTGAGGTAGTGCAGGCTCTGCGGTTCGAAGACGTAGCGGTGGTAGGCCTGCGCCTGGTCGAAGATGCGGTGTAGGGCATGCATCTCGGCGAGGTGTGTGATGGGCTTGCTGGTGTGGGCAAAAGGGAACCAGATGCGGTCTTGCAGGCCAAAGCCCGAGTGGCAGTCGATGGCGGCGCTGAAGGGGCTGGTCAGCAAGCTGCGCTCAACGGTCTGGCACAGTGCGTGACTTTCTTCCTGCATGGGCGCGTCTTTGGGGCCTCGGTACCAGGGCAGGGTGGCACTCAGGCGCTGGCCTCCGATGAGGAAGGGCGTTTCTTCCTTGGCGTCGACGGGCGCGTTGCGCATGAGGTCCACGCCCTGCGGGTTGGCGCGCGTGCCTTGCCAGAGGCCGCCGGGGTTGACCAGCGGCATGAAAACCAGGCGCACCTCGCCCAGCAGGGTGTGCAACAGGCTGTCCCATTTCAGGCGGTGCACCAGGCTGCCCAGATAGGCCAGCACGACTTCGGCACCGATGCGCTCCAGCCCATGAACGCCGCCAAAAAAACCGATGGCCGGCGCGGCTGGGTCCGTGCTGCCCATCGTGATCGACAGCACGTCAAATGCATGCGAGCCCATCTGGACCTTGCACATGACCTGGGCGTCCATGTGGCGGCCGCCCAATTCAATCAGGCGATGCAGTTCATCCAGTTCGGGCAGGGCGGTGGGGGGCACGCGGTGGGTGTGACGTCAGGCGACGTGCTGGGCAGTCAACAAAACCCAGCAAGCTAGCTTGTGCACATGTCAGGCGTGCGACAAGCGGCGTACCCCCTTGTCATGGGTGTGTCACGAGGGGCTCGTAAGGTGCGGTTCCATTCGGACTCGGGAGCACCTGCATGGCCCGTCATCACTTAGGTCGACAGTTTTTCAAGCTGGCCGTATTGAGCCTGGCTGCCCTGGGTGGGCTGCTTGAATGCGCCGCCCTGCTGCGCGCTCGTCTGGCCAGCCAGATCGCGCTGGTTCGCCAGGCCTGAGCGTTTGCTGCTTCAGATATCGAACTGCTCGCCCGCTTCGGCGCCTGCCGCCATCTCGACCACCTTGCGGGTCAGCGGCGGGGCGAAGGTTTCGATGAAGCTGTACACATAGTTGCGCAGGAAGGCCCCCTTGCGGAAGGCCAGGCGCGTCATGTTGACCGCGAACAGGTGGCCTGCCCCCAGGCCACGCAGGTTCAGGTCTCGGTCTTCGTCAAAGGCGATGGCCGCGACGATGCCCACCCCCATGCCCAGTTCCACATAGGTCTTGATCACATCGGCATCCATGGCCGTGAGCACGATGGATGGTTTGATGCCCTCGCGCTTGAAGGCGTCGTCGATGTGGGAGCGGCCGGTATAGCCCTCGTCGTAGGTGATCAGCGGGAACTGAGCCAGCCGCTGCAGCGTCAATGCCTCGCCGTGCAGCAGCGGGTGATTGGGCGGCACCACCACGGCGTGGGACCAGGTGTAGCAGGGCAGGGTGACCAGCTGGGGGTATTGCGTCAGCGATTCGGTTGCGATGCCAATGTCGGCCTCACCGTTGATCAGCATGCTGGCCACTTGCTGGGGCGAGCCCTGGTGCAGGCTGAGGGTGACCTGCGGGAACATCTCCCGAAAATCCTTGACGGCTGATGGCAGGGCATAACGCGCTTGCGAGTGCGTGGCTGCAATCGACAAGGGGCCGACACCATGCTCGGAAAAGTCCCTTGAGGACTGCCGCAGGTTGTCTGCGTCTGTCAGCAAGCGTTCGATGATGGGCAGGACCTGGGCGCCCGGTTCGGTCAGGCCGGTGAGACGCTTGCCTGCGCGCACAAACAGGTCGATGCCGAGCTCCTCTTCCAGTTCACGGATCTGGCGGCTGACGCCAGGTTGTGAGGTGTGCAGCGCATTGGCTACTTCCGTCAGGTTGAACCCACGGCGTACGGCCTCGCGGACGGAACGCAGTTGCTGGAAGTTCATAGGCGGTATCTGTAAATGCGAAGACTGCATTTTCTCTATGCTTATTTATGAGTAAAACATATATTTGCTTCTATGGATATGCGAAAAGCGCGCTAGATGCCGGTGCGGCCGAAGCTTGAGGGGTGCTTTGTAAACGGTTGATACAGCCCTGCGCCTGGCACGCCTGAGCTTGCCTGGTCGGCGTTTCGTCTGGAGGCGGCCGACGTTCTCGATCGGGGCGGTTTGTTCCACAGATTTCCGAGTTCCTCGCGAAATCCTTCACGCGTCGCGTTCATCGACCACTGGACAGCCGGCTGACGGTATGAGTTGCTGGGAACACGTGTCCCACTTGTTCGGAGTCCGTCATGCAGGCAAAAACAATTTGTTTCAGTTTCGTCGCTGGCTTGCTGCTGGCGGTGGCCAAGCCCGCCTTCCCTGGCGTGCCGGATGACATCAAGCGCGACTTTGCCCACGCCGTGTACGACGGCTCACCCGAGCTGGTGCACAACCGCAACCCTCAGCCCATGCTGCGTGCGGTCATCGTGCTGAACGTCAAGCTGGACGAGTCCGAGAACTGGCGCGCCGAGGTGCTGCGCACGAACGATGAGCAACCTGAGATGCTGGCGCGCGCCATCGAAACCGTGCGGCGTGCGCCCCATATCCCGCTCAGCGAAGCGGCCAAGGCGGAGCTGCGTCGCAACGGGCTGATCGAAGCCTGGTTGTTCGACAACGATGGCAGCTTTCAGGTCAAGACTTTGGCCAAGGCGCAGCGCAGCGGGCTTTGAGCGCGCTGGCTCGGTCAGAATAGCGGGATGACTGATGCCCGCTCCTCCCTGATCATCTTCAGCCCCTCCGGCATCGTGCCGACGGCTGCCCCTGTTCGCAAAGCCGCCAAGCGTCTGCAGGCCTTGGGTTTTGATGCCTCGGTGGACGAGTCCGCGCTGACCAAGCACCAACGTTTTGCGGGTGACGACGATGTGCGCCTCGCGGCGATTCACCGCGTGGCTAAGGCCGCACCCGATGTGATCCTGGCCACCCGCGGTGGATATGGCTTGAGCCGCTTGCTGGACCGAATCGACTGGAAGCTGCTGGCGCGCAGTGTGGAGCGCGGATCCGCCTGGGTGGGCTACAGCGATGTGACGGCCTTGCAGTTGGGCGCTTTGGCTCACAAAGCCGCAGGCCCGGCCAAGGTGGGCGAGGGCGTGAGCGCGGGCTTCTGGGCCGGCCCCATGGCCTGTGACGATTTCGGTCGCGCAGACAGCCTGGAGGGGGGGGATGACGTCACCCAGGATTGTTTTGTGGAAGCCATGACCGGCGAGCTGGAGGCCGTGGGCTTTCGCACTGAACATGGCGCCGATGGGCTGGAGGTCAGCGGGCGCTTGTGGGGCGGCAACCTGGCCATCGTTCAGGCCATGCTGGGCACGCCGCATTTCCCCAAGATCAAGGGCGGCGTATTGTTCCTGGAAGACGTCAACGAGCACCCCTATCGCATCGAGCGCGCCCTGCTGCAATTGCATCAGGCGGGTGTGCTGGCGCAGCAAAAAGCCATCGTGCTGGGGGCCTTCACCGAGTACCGGAAGTCGCCGCTGGACCGGGGTTACAACCTCAAGTCGGTCATCGCCTACCTGCACACGCAGGTCAAGACGCCCATCCTGACCGGGCTGCCTTTTGGTCATGTCCCCGTGAAGCTCAGCTTGCCCCTGGGGCGCCAGGTCAACCTGGTGGTGCAAGGGCGCGACGCTTTTGTGATGTGGTGATCCCCCTGGGCTGAAGCGCCTGCAAGCCAAGCCACAATAGGCTCATGCACATTTGGCTGGAAAGCATTCTCCGCGCATCCAACGGGCTGGCTGTTCTCGGGCGAGCCTGGCGAGCGCCGATGCGCCTGCTGCTGCTCGGCTTGCTGGCAGGCGCCTTGCAAGCTTGCAACAACAGCCCGTACCCTGAAGGCGCCGCCGACAGCAACACGCTGTACACGGCGTTCAACGAGCGCTCCCCGCGCTACCTGGACCCGACCTCGTCCTACAGCAGCAACGAAACGCCATACACCTACCAGATCTACGAGCCGCTGTACGCCTACCATTACCTCAAGCGCCCTTACACCTTGATCCCCAGGGCGGCCCAGGCGGTGGTGGCGCCCCACTACATCGGCAAGCAAGGGCAGGCCTTGCCGGACGATGCGCCCGCAGACCAGATCGCCGAGAGCGTGTATGAGGTCAAACTCAAACCCGGCATCCAGTTTGCGCCGCACCCGGCCTTTGCCAAGGATGCGCAAGGCCATTACCTGTATCACCACCTCACGCGCGAGCAGGTTGGCGGCAAGCGCAGCCCCTGGCAGTTTGAACATCAGGGCACGCGCGAGCTGGTGGCCGAAGACTATGTCTACGCCATCAAGCGCCACGCCACCACGCGCACGGCCGCGCCCGTGTTCGGTACTTTCTCGGAGTATGTGGTGGGCCTGGCCGATTACGGCAAGCTGATCCGCGCCGAAGACAAGAAGCTGCGTGCCGGCCTGCCGCCCTCTGCACGCGACAAACCTTTCCTCGACTTCCGCAAATGGCCGCTGGCAGGCGCGCAGGCCGTGGACAAGTACACCCTGCGCATCCGCATCATGGGCAAGTACCCGCAGTGGAAGTACTGGATGGCCATGACCTTCCTGGCGCCCGTGCCCTGGGAGGCCGATGCCTTCTACGCGCAGCCTGGCATGGCTGACAACGGCCTGTCGCTCAACACCTGGCCGGTGGGCACGGGGCCTTACATGATGTGGGACTACGTGCAGGACCGCCGCCACGTGCTCAAGCGCAATCCCAACTATCGGGGTGAGCCTTATCCCTGCGAAGGCACGGCCCAGGACAAGGCTGAAGGCCGCCTGGCCGATTGTGGCAAGCGCACCCCATTCATCGACACCATCGTCTTCAACATCGAAAAGGAAGCGGTACCCCAGGACACCAAGTTCCGCCAGGGTTATCTGGACATCCCCGAGTTCGACCAGATGAGCTACGGCACGGCCTACAAGATCCAGATGGAAGACTCGCCGGATTTCAACAAGGAGTTCACCGACAAGGGCATCGTGCTGGCGCGCAATGTGGACTTGTCCAGCAAGTACATGGGCTTCAACTGGCTGGACCCGGTCGTGGGGCAGGGCGACACGCCCGAGCAGCGCGTGCGCAACCGCAAGCTGCGCCAGGCCTTGTCGATCGCCATCGACTGGGACGAGTACAACCGCATCTTCCCCAAGGCGGCGGGTGAAGTGGCCCAGGGGCCGCTGCCAGGTGGGGTATTTGGCTCCCGCCACGGTACGCCTGAGGGGCTCAACCCCGTGACGCACAAGCTGGTCAATGGCCTGATCGTGCGCCGCCCCATCGAGGACGCCAAGAAGCTGCTGGCCGAGGCCGGCTACCCCGATGGCCGCGACGCCAAGACCGGCAAGCCGCTGGTGCTCAACTATGACTACGGCGCGCCCGCCACGCCAGAGGCCAAGGCCACGCTGGACTGGACGAGCAAGCAGTTCGCCAAGCTCGGCATCCAGCTGGAAATTCGCGCCACGGACTACAACCAGTTCCAGGACAAGGTACGCCGCGGCAAGCACCAGATCTTCAGCTGGGGCTGGTTGGCCGACTACCCGGATGCCGAGAACTTCCTCTTCCTGCTTTACGGCCCGGGCGCCAAGTCCGTGCACGATGGCGAGAACGCCGCCAACTACCAGAACCCCGAGTACGACAGGCTGTATGCCAAGCTGCGCTTCATGGACGACGGCCCGGCCAAGCAGGCCGTGATCGACCAGATGGTGCGCATCCTGCAAGAAGATGCGCCATGGTCATGGGGCTACTTCCCGTATGCCTCGGGGGCGTACCACCGCTGGGTGCACAACGGCAAGCCAAGCATCATGGTGCGCGACCAGGCCCAGTACTACCGCATCGACACCGCCGAGCGGGCACGCAGCCTGCGAGAATGGAACAAGCCGATCTACTGGCCGCTGGCCCTGCTGGTGCTGGTGCTGGCCGGCATGGGCTGGTGGGCTGTGCGCATGATCAGAGCCCGCGAAATGCAGACGGCGCAACCGCCTGATGCGAGCGGTTCCTTGAGCAAGGGGCGTTGATGCTGAACTATGTGCTGCGCCGACTGGCTTATGGCTTGCTGATCCTCATCGGCGTCAACCTCATCACCTTCGTGCTCTTCTTCACGGTCAACACGCCGGATGACATGGCGCGCCTGAACATTGGCGGCAAGCGTGTCACACCGGACCAGATCGAGAAGTGGAAGGTCGAGCGCGGCTATGACAAGCCCCTGCTGTTCAACGACAAGTTGAGTGGCGCCGACAAGCTGACCGAAACCGTGTTCTGGGATCGATCTGTGTCGCTGTTCAAGTTCGATTTCGGGCGGGCAGACAATGCCAGCGCCGGCGACATCGGCTACCAGATCCGCCAGCGCATGGGGGTGAGCCTGCAGCTGACGGTGCCCCTGTTCCTGCTGGGCCTGCTGGCCAGTGTGATCTTTGCCCTGTGGCTGGTGATGTTCCGCGGGACGCGCATCGATTTCTGGGGCGTGGTGGCCTGCGTGTTCATGATGTCGATCTCCAGCCTGATCTACATCATTGCCGGGCAGTTCCTGTTTTCACGCATGGCCAGGCTGGCGCCCATCTCGGGTTACGCCAATGGCCTGGATGCCTTGCGCTTTCTGGTACTGCCGATCGGCTTGATGCTGCTGGCCAGTCTGGCCGGGCAGGCCCGTTTCTACCGCACGCTCTTTCTGGAGGAGGCGGGCAAGGACTATGTGCGCACCGCGCGGGCCAAGGGCCTGGGCGAAGTGCGCGTGATGCGTGCACACGTGCTGCGCAACGCCATGCTGCCCATCATCACCAGCGCGGGTGGCCTGCTGCCGGGCCTGTTCATGGGCGGGCTGCTGACGGAGAGTTTCTTCGGCATCCCCGGCCTGGGCGCTTACACCATTGATGCCATTGCCAGTCAGGATTTCGCCATCGTGCGTTCGATGGTGTTTCTGGGGGCTGTGCTGTACATCCTCTCCAACATCCTGATCGATGTGGCCTATACCTGGGCTGATCCTCGGGTCCGGATGCAATAAGGCGGGAACGCACATGGGATTCAAGGCCGTCGTTTTGTGGACCGATGTGGTGCTGTGGCTCATGCTGATCGGGCTGGTGCAGTACGTTCGCGTGGTGCGTAGGGATGAGGCTCTGCGGGCGACCTGGCAGCGCGTGTTCGTGACGCCCGCCGGCATGGCCTCGGCCGTGGTGCTGGTCGTGATGCTGGCCGTGACCCTGGCCGACAGCCTGCATTTCAGGCTGGCCTTGCCCGCGGTCAATGGTGGAGCCCAGGCCTATGACACGCGCACCCTTTCTGTGCTGGATCTGGGCTTGCGCAAGCTCATCGACAGCCGCGAGAACAGCTATTCCAGGCCCTTGGCCACTTACGGCTTCACCAAGGAAACCGTGCCACCCAAGCTGGGTGAAAAGCCGGTGCTGGACGAGAACGGCCTGCCGGCCTTGCCCAAGCGGGTCTTCCCGCGCTTGAAGCATGGTGGCGCTGGCCTGCAGGATGCCGAAAGAGATTGGGCGCCCGATGTGGCGCAGCGCCTGCTGGCCGGAACGGCTGGTGGTGTGGCGGTGGCCTTGCTGCTGTTTGCCTTGTGGCGCAAGCGCATGGGCGAGGACAACCCCCTGGCCTGGCGCGCTGCCTGGATGACCGCCAGCTGCATGGCGCTGTTGTTGTCCTGGGGTGTTGCATTGAGTTGGGGGCAGGGCTACCACGTGCTGGGCACCGACCGCACGGGCAACGATGTGCTCTACAGCACCATCAAGAGCATCCGCACCGCCTTCGTGATTGGCAGCCTGGCGACCATCGCCACCATCCCGTTGGCATTGGCCTTCGGGATCGCGGCGGGTTACTTCAAAGGTTGGGTGGACGACGTGATCCAGTACATCTACACCGTGCTGTCCTCGGTGCCCAACATCCTGCTGATCGCGGCGTGCGTGCTGATGATGCAGGTGTTCATCGACAAGCACCCGGAGCTGTTCGAGACCGGCCTGGAGCGTGCCGATCTCAAGATCTTCCTGCTGTGCGTGATCCTGGGCGTGACAGGCTGGGCGGGGCTGTGCCGTCTGCTGCGCGCCGAAACCCTCAAACTGCGAGAGCTCGAATACGTGCAGGCGGCCACGGCCTTTGGGGCCACGCCATGGCGCATCATGCGCCGCCACATCCTGCCCAATGTCATGCACCTGGTGCTGATCACCACGGTCATCGAGTTCTCGGGGCTGATCCTGTACGAGGCGGTGTTGTCTTATGTCGGCATTGGCGTGGACCCGTCCATGAACAGTTTTGGCGGCATGATCAACCAGGCGCGTGGCGAGATGTCGCGTGACCCGGTCGTGTGGTGGTCCTTCGCCTCGGCCTTCGTGTTCATGGTGAGCATCGTGCTGGCTGCCAACCTGTTTGCCGACGCCGTGCGTGATGCCTTCGACCCGCGCGCCCGTGTCTATCGCCCCGTCAAACCCTCGGCCAAGGCCGTGACCGCCTGAGGACCAAGCCCCATGCTGCAACTGCAAGATCTGCAAGTGGTGCTGGAGGCCGATGCGGGCCTGGTGAAGGCGCTCGACGGCATCAGCCTGACGCTGCAACGTGGCGAGACCTTTGCCCTGGTGGGCGAGTCCGGCTGCGGCAAGAGCATGACGGCCCTGGCGATCATGCGCTTGTTGCCAGACAACGGCCGTATTGCGCGTGGCCGCGTGGCCTTGAGCAACCACGTGCCGGATGCCAAACCCACCGAGTTGTTGTCCCTTCCCGAGTCCAGCATGCGCAAGGTTCGCGGCGGGCGCGTGGGCATCATCTTCCAGGAGCCCGCCACCAGCCTGAACCCGGTCATGCGGGTGGGCGACCAGATCGTGGAGGCCATCGAAGCGCACACCAGTCTGCGCGGCGCATCCGCGCGTCGCAAGGCGGTCGAGTGGCTCAAGCGCGTCGGCATCCCGGAGCCTGAGCGCCGCGTTCACAGCTACCCCTTCGAGATGAGTGGAGGGCAGAAGCAGCGCGTGATGATCGCCATGACGCTGGCCGCCGAGCCCGATTTCCTGATCGCCGACGAGCCCACCACCGCGCTGGACGTCACCATCCAGAAGCAGGTGCTCGATTTGCTCAAGGCGCTGCAGAGCGAGCGCCAGTTGGGCCTGCTGCTGATCACCCATGATCTGGCCGTGGTGGCCGACATGGCGCACCGCGTGGCCCTGATGTACGCCGGGCAGATCATCGAAGAGGCACCCGCCCCCACCTTTTTCAAGCAACCCCGTCACCCGTATGCGCGCAGCCTGTTGCAAGCCTTGCCGGATGCCGCCTTGCGGGGGAAGCGGCTGGCGGCCATCAGCGGCACGGTGCCGCCCTTGTGGCAGGCATTCGTCGGCTGCCGGTTTGCGCCCCGCTGCGAGCGCGCCCAGGCGCAATGTCAGACACAAGCCCCGCATCTCGAGGCCAATGGCGGCAGCGTGGTTCGTTGCTGGTTCCCGATCGAGTCAGGCCAAGGGGCGACGGTCGTCCAGGCCAGCGAGCGTGAGCAGCCTTTCAGCCAGGCCGAATCGGTGGCCGAACAGCTGCTGGAAGTCAAAGGGCTGAACGTGCGTTTCACCTCAGGCGGCGGGCTGTTGCGGCCGCGCCATGTCGTGCAGGCCGTGTCAGACGTGTCTTTTGGTGTTCAGGCTGGCCGCACGCTGGCGCTGGTCGGCGAGTCCGGCTGCGGCAAGACCACGACGGGCCGTGCCATCGTGCAGCTGCTGCGCGGGCAGCCTCACATCGAGGTGTCTGGCGAGGCCTGGCTGACAACGGATCAGGGCCGCCAGAACCTGTTTGCCATGCAGCAGGCCGCGTTGCTCAGCGCGCGCCGCTCGGTGCAGATGGTGTTCCAGGACCCGTTCGCGTCCTTGAACCCACGCATGCGCGTGCAAGACATCCTGCAGGAGGGGTTGCTGATCCTGCGCCCTGACTGGTCGGCTGATCAACGCATGGCCCGTGTCCGCGAACTGGTTGAGCGTGTGGGCCTGCGTTCGGATGCGCTGCAACGCTTCCCGCATGAGTTCTCGGGTGGGCAGCGCCAGCGTCTGGCCATTGCGCGCGCGCTGGCGGTGGAGCCTCGGGTGCTGGTGTGTGATGAGCCCACCTCTGCGCTGGACGTGTCCGTTCAGGCGCAGATCCTCAATCTGTTGCGCGAACTGCAGCAGCAACTGGGGCTGGGCATGCTGTTCATCACCCACAACATGGGCGTGGTGGCTTATCTGGCTGACCACGTGGCGGTGATGCAGCAGGGCAAGGTGGTGGAGCAGGGCGAGGCGCAAGCGGTGCTTGAAGCACCGCAGCACGATTACACCAGGACGCTGCTGGCCGCCGTGCCTCGCCGCCCCGTCTGATCTGGTCAGTGCGCCCAGATCCAGATCTTGGTGCCCTGCATGTCGATGTTGTTGATGGCGAAGCTGCCAAACGACTGGTTGCTGTTGCCCATCGTGATGGACGCCACCGTGATGCTGGGTGTCAGGCGGCTGTCCAGGTGCGCGTTGGGGAAGGCGAACTGCACCACGTCGGATGAGCCGTCGTAAATGCCGGCGCCCGTGGGGTTGTCAACGGCGTCGTAAGGCAGCAGCTTCACCGACTCATGCACGGCGTTGCGGAAGCCGATGTACTTGGTCATCGACTGCAGGATGGATGTGGTGATTTCGCCCGAGTCCAGGATGTCCATGGTCATCACGAACATGCCTTTGATCCCGATGTTGTTGAACGAGACCGAACCGCCGGTGGCGTCGGTGTCCTTGTAGACAAAGGAACCGATGTTGATGTTGAGGTCGCCGGCGATGGAGACGCCATCCTGGCCGCTGATTTGCCTCAGATCCTGATCTTGAACGGGGCTCATGGCAGAGGCAGCCAGACCAAGGCCGGACAGAACGATGGCCACGGCGGAACGCTTGAACATTGTCATGTGATGTTTCCCGAAAGAGTGTGATACCTGAACCTGCATGGCTTGCAGGTGGACGTTGTCAGGTTCTGCGCACGGGAAACGGCCACAGCGGCCCTGGACAAGAGGCACAGCCGGATCACGTTTTGGTGAACCTGATCTGTGCATCCTGACGCACATGGTCGTGCTTGCCTAGGTGATAAGCGCTTGAAACAACAGTCTGTTTGAAATGGGCTACATGATTTTGGCGTGCTCAGGCAAAACAGGGCGCTTTGCAGAGGGTTGATGGCGCCTATTTGTTTGAAACGACTGGTGCGCCGTTCAAATGCCCATCTTGCCCAGGGTGTCCATCACATCGCGCAAGGTGCTGGCCAGATAGGGGTGCTCGCTGGCAAAACGCGCTTCGATTTCCGTGGCGCGCTCCCCCAGCGATGCTTCGTCGGTGTCGCGAGCCTGAGGGCTGCCTTGTGCCAGCACTTTCTGGATGTCCTGATCCAGCGCCTGCAACTGCTGCTTGAGCTGGCCGTCAACCGGTTGCCCCGATTCCAGTTCTGCCTGCAGCTTCTTCAACAACGCTGCCAATTCTTGTTTGTCCATGTGATTTCTCCGGTACACGCTTTGATTCTGCCAAGCCCGCTCGGCGGTGCATAGGGCAAGGCGTCATCATCGGCGTGATCCAGGTCATTCACGCGCCCAGTCTCCGTGCTTGTGGTGAAAACGCGCCGCCCTGAAGGCTGCCGCGGTGTTTTGCATACGTCTGCCTGACCCATTGCAGGGCGGGGCGGTCTCGCCATGGCGCAATGGCGGCGGCCATGCTTCGGGCGAACTGCGGGTCGCCGTAGACAGGGTGTTCGGCCGGGCAGGCAATGGGTGCCAGCAGGGATGCGGCCGTGATGTCCGCCGCCGAGAAGCGATCCTGAACCAGGTAGATGCGCCCATCTCGCAACTGGCCTTCCAGCCAATCCATGGCTTGCGTGATGCGAGCGCGCGCAATCTCACTGTGCTTGGGTGTGATGTGCAGCTTGCGTTTGAACCCCCAGCGGATGATGGGGTAGGCGGCACGGATGAACGCGGCCTGGCCTGGCGTGGCGTGCTCCACCCACAGGCGCTTGATGTGTTCGTCGGCCGTGCCGAAGCTGTTGGCATACAGGAAGCGCGCCACGTCTTTGCCAATGGCGTCGAAGCGTTGCTCTACCTCGCGGACCTGTTTCATGCCGTTTTGGGGCAAGGCGTCCAGCGGGCCAAGGTTCTCCGCCAGCCAATCGAGGATGCGGGGGCTGTCCTGAATGGCCCGATGAGGTGTTTGCAGGATGGGCAGGGTGGTCTGCCTCCGTTTGCCCATGCGCAGGGCTGGCACCATGTGAAAAACCGGTGTCATGCAGACCTCTCGGTAGGGGAGGCGGCTGTGGTCCAGCGTCCAGCGAATCTTTTCGCTGTAGTGCGACATGGCGAAGGTGTAGAGCGTCAGGCCAGGCGTGGCGGAGTTCATGAGGGTGAGGGTGTGCGGGGAATGGCGCCATTCTGGTCAAGCCGCCAAATCCCTACAATTGGCGTCATGGACATCTTTGAGGCTGATATAGACAAGTCACATCGCGTGGGGGTGCTGGTCTGTGCACAGGCCAGTCTGGCCAGCCTGGGCTTGCTGATGGACGTGTTCCGCATGGCCAATCAGATGCCAGGCTCGCATCGCTTCGAATTGGTGCGGGTGAGCAATGACGGCGCGGCTGTTCGTCATCCCGACGGTGTATTGAGTGTGGATGGCGGTGTGGCCTTGCTGGCTGGCGCGGATCTGGTGGTGGTGCCATCCATGTGGACGCAGGGCGCAACGGCAATCGAGCACAACCCACGGTTGGTCGAGGCCCTGCGCGATCTGCCTGAGCATGTGCTGGTGGTGGCCATGTGCTCCGGTGCCTACATGCTGGCGGCCACGGGGCGCTTGGCGGGCAAGCGCGCCACCACGCACTGGCTGCTGGCAGAGGGCTTGCAGGCGCGTTACCCGGAGATTCAGATCGATGCGGCCGACAACCTGGTGCAGGAGGGCGGCTTGATCTGCTCGGGCGGCTCGCTGGCGGGTGTCGATGCTTGCCTGTACGCGGTGCAAATGCTGACCGACCGTGCCACAGCCAGGGGGCTGGCCGCCATGCTGGTGACCGATCTGAACCGGGGGCCTCAGTCTCGCTTCATGCCTTCATTGGGCATGCGGCGCCATGCAGACAAGGAAATGCGGCGACTGCAGGATCTACTGGAATCGCGTTGCCACGAAGCTTGGGGCTTGGGTGACATGGCGGCGCGGGTGCATGTCAGTGTGCGCACCTTGCAGCGGCGTTTCCTGGCGGCCACTGGGATGACACCTGTCCAGTATCTGCAGGCCGCGCGCATCGAGCGCAGCAAGGATTTGCTGGAGTTGGAGCGCCTGCCGGTGCCCGAGGTTGCTGCCCGGGTGGGCTACCAGGACCGGGTGGCCTTCGGGCGCCTGTTCAAGAAAATGGTGGGGATGACCCCCGCGGCTTACCGCCAGAAGCACCGGTGAGGGCGCTTCTGCGGCAGCTTCTTGCGCCAAAAAAGGCTTACTCGTTGCCGCCGGCCATCACGTGGCTGAAGCCGCCATCCACATAGGTGATTTCGGCGGTCACGCCAGCGGCCAGGTCCGACAACATGAATGCGGCCACATTGCCCACATCTTCGATGGTGACGTTGCGTCGCAGCGGCGCGTTTTCTTCCACCACGCTGAGGATCTTGCTGAAGCCCTTGATGCCCGAGGCAGCCAGCGTCTTGATCGGGCCGGCCGAAATGCCGTTGACGCGGATGCCCTTGGGGCCCAGGCTCGCGGCGGTGTAACGCACGCTGGCTTCCAGTGAGGCCTTGGCCAGGCCCATGGTGTTGTAAGCCGGCACGATGCGCTCTGCACCCAGGTAGGACAGCGTCACCAAGGCGGCGCGTTCGTTGAGGTAGGGCAGCGCGGCCTTGGCCATGGCGGGGAAGCTGTAGGCCGAGATGTCGTGGGCGATGCGGAAGGATTCGCGCGACAGGCCTTCCAGGAAGTCGCCGGCGATGGCCTCGCGTGGCGCAAAGCCGATCGAGTGCACAAAGCCATCGAACTTGGGCCAGACCTTGGCCAGGTCCGCAAACATGGCGTCGATCTGTTCGTCGCTGCCGACATCACAGTCGAAGATCAGTTCGGAATCGAATTCCTTGGCGAACTCGGTGATCCGGTCCTTGAAGCGCTCGCCCACATAGCTGAAGGCCAGTTCGGCGCCCTCGCGTTTGCAGGCTTTGGCGATGCCGTAGGCGATCGAGCGGTTGGACAGCAGGCCGGTGATCAGCAGGCGTTTGCCGGCAAGAAATCCCATGAGGTCTCCATAAGGGGTGCTAAACCAGGCGCGGATTTTGGCATGGCAATGTGCATAAAAGAGAATTTGTGGCCGAAGTCTTGATCGAGCGCGTTCCTCAGGGTAAAATGCAGGATTGGCTGCTTTTTGACAAGCCTTTCGCGTTTGCGGGGCACAAAGCAGCACGTCTCGTGTTTGTCACGAATGGGCGGGTCTTCCAGCCCATTTTTTTTGCTCGACCGTTTTTGAAGATCGCTTGACTGATCGTTTTCACGACTGAATGACCTGGCTCAAAGTAGTTGAAACCACCGTAACCGGCCTCGGGTACGAGCTTGTGGACTGCGAACGCAGTTCGCAAGGTTTGCTTCGCGTGTACATCGATCGCCTGCCTGGTCAGGCCTACGATCTGCCCGGCGATCTGGTCACGGTAGACGATTGCGAGAAGGTCACGCGCCAGCTGCAATATGCGCTGGAAACGATCGACGCAGATTACGCCCGCCTGGAGGTGTCATCGCCCGGCGTGGATCGCCCGCTCAAGACCCCGGCGCATTTCGCGCGCTTTGTGGGGGAAGAGGTCGCGATCTCGCTGAAGGTGCCTTTCCAGGGGCGCAAAAAATTCAGTGGCATCTTGTGTCAATCACAGGATGCTGAGCCTGCCCAGATCGAATCGGGGCAGGCCTGGGGGCTGGTGCTCAAGGCACCGGACGCCGACAAGCCTTTGTCCAAGACGGCCGCCAAAAAGCTGGCCAAGGAACAGGCCAAAGGCATCGTGCAGCCCCAGGAAGTAGATGAAGTTTTGGGTTTCACGCTTGATGAGATTCGCGAGGCACGCCTGGTGCCTGAGGTGAGTTTCAAAGGGCGTAGCGGTCGGGCGGCAACCCCGGCTGCTGGTGATGTTGCCGTAGATGAGGCGCAAGAACTCGGAGGTCAGAAGAAATGAATCGCGAATTGCTGATGTTGGTGGACGCTATTTCTCGTGAGAAGAGCGTGGACCGTGATGTGGTGTTTGGTGCGGTCGAGTCCGCCCTGGCCTCTGCAACCAAGAAGCTGTACCCCGGCGAAGTCGATATCCGTGTGGCGATCGACCGCGAAACCGGTGTGTACGAAACCTTCCGCCGTTGGCACGTGGTGCCCAACGAGGCTGGTCTGCAACTGCCTGACGCTGAAATCCTGTTGTTCGAAGCCGAGGAGCAAATCCCCGATATCGAAGTTGACGACTACATCGAAGAGTCCATCGAGTCCGTGCCCATTGGCCGTATCGGTGCGCAGGCCGCCAAGCAGGTCATCCTGCAAAAGATCCGTGACGCCGAGCGTGAGCAGTTGCTCAACGACTTCCTGTCTCGTGGCGAGAAAATCTTCGTCGGCACCGTCAAGCGCCTGGACAAGGGCGACATCATCGTCGAGTCGGGGCGCGTCGAAGGCCGTCTCAAGCGCACCGAGATGATCCCCAAGGAAAACCTGCGCTCCGGCGACCGTGTCCGTGCCTACATGCTGGGTGTGGATTCGCTGGCCCGTGGCCCGCAAATCATGCTGTCGCGCTCGGCGCCTGACTTCATGATCGAGTTGTTCCGCCAGGAAGTGCCCGAAATCGAACAAGGCCTGCTGGAGATCAAGAGCTGCGCCCGCGACGCCGGTTCGCGCGCCAAGATCGCCGTGCTGTCGCACGACAAGCGTGTCGACCCGATCGGCACCTGCGTCGGCGTGCGCGGTTCGCGCGTCACCGCCGTGACCAATGAACTGGCTGGCGAGCGCGTGGACATCGTGCTGTGGTCCGAAGATCCCGCCCAGTTCGTGATCGGTGCGCTGGCCCCAGCCAACGTGCAATCCATTTTTGTGGATGAAGAACAGCACGCCATGGACGTGGTCGTTGACGAGGAAAACCTCGCCATCGCCATCGGCCGCGGTGGTCAGAACGTGCGCCTGGCGTCCGAGCTGACAGGCTGGCGCATCAACATCATGTCGGCCGAGGAATCGGCCCAGAAGCAGGCTGTCGAGACCGACTCCATCCGCAAAATCTTCGTCGACAAGCTCGACGTGGACGCGGAAGTCGCCGACATCCTGATCGCAGAAGGGTTTACCAGCCTGGAGGAAGTGGCCTATGTGCCGCTGCAGGAAATGCTGGAAATCGAATCGTTTGACGAAGACACGGTCAATGAGCTGCGCACCCGCGCGAAGGATGCTTTGCTGACCATGGAAATCGCCAAGGAAGAAGAAGTCGAGACTTTGTCGGAAAATCTCAAGGGTCTGGAAGGTTTGACCCCCGAGTTGATCGCAAAGCTGGCTGAAGCTGGAATCCACACCCGTGACGACCTGGCCGATCTGGCCGTGGACGAACTCACCGAGATCACGGGCGTGTCTGATGAACAAGCGCGTGCCCTGATCCTCAAGGCCCGTGAACACTGGTTCGCCTGATCGCTCCCAGCAACAAGCTCTCGACTCATTTAAGCAAGCATCATCGCAAGGATTAACACAATGGCCGTGACCACCGTCGCACAATTCGCCGCGGAGCTCAATCGCCCGGCTGCGACACTGCTGGAGCAGCTACAGTCTGCGGGCGTACCCAAGGGTGCACCTGAAGACGTGCTCACGGAAGCCGACAAGGAGCGTCTGCTGGATCACCTGCGCACCGCCCACGGCTCCGCCGGCGGCGATCGCAAGAAGATCACGCTGACCCGCAAGTCGACAACCGAAATCAAGCAGGCCGACGCATCGGGCAAAGCTCGCACCATCCAGGTCGAGGTTCGCAAGAAGCGCGTGTTTGTCAAGCGCGATGAAAACGTGAGCGACGAGGCCGCACAAGCCGCCGCTGCGCAGGAAGAGGCCGAACTGGCTCGCCGCGAAGAAGAAGCGCGCACCCAGGCCGAAGCACTGCGAGTGCAGGAAGAGCAACTGGCTGAAGCCCGTCGTCAGCGCGAAGAACAGGAACGCCGCGAGAAGGCCGAAGCTGAAGCACGCGCTGCTGCGGCGGCCGAACGCGCCGCCCGCGAGCTGGCTGAGCGTGAAGCGGCTGCGGCCACCAAGTCGCCCGCCAAGATTGCTGCGGAAGATGCCGCCGAGCGTGAGGCTGCTGTAGCCCGCCGCGCAGCTGCGCAAGAAGCAGCACGTGCCGAGGCCGCTGCCTTGACGGCTGCTGCGCAACGCGGCGCCCGAGGCGGCGTGCTCAAGGCCGCATCCGAGAAGGCTGCTGAGAAGCCCGCCGAAACCGCGCCCGTCGAAGCAGAGGCCAAGGTCGAAGCCGTCGTCAATGCTGAAGCGACGGCCGCAACGGCCAGCGCTGCGCCTGCCGCTGAAGCGCCCAAGTCCCCTGTGGTGCGTGTCGTCAAGGCTGCTGATCGCGAAGCCGAAGAAAAACAGCGCCTGTCCGACCTGGCCAATCGCCGCAAGGCCGCCGAGGCCGAGGCTGCTGCCATCCGCGCGATGATGAACGCGCCCAAGAAGGTCCTGACGGCCAAGAAGCCCGAAGAACCCAAGCCTGCCGAGGCGGTTGGCAAGGAAGGCATCAAGGGCACGATCCACAAGCCCAAGGGCGCCCCAGGCACGCCTGGCGCCGCTGCGGCTGGTGCCAAGCCTGGCGACAAGAAGTCGGTCAAGTCCGAGAAGCTGTCGTCGAGCTGGGCCAATGACGAGAAGAAGCGTGGCGGCCCCACGCCGGCAAAGGGTCGCACCGATGCCGCTGCACCTGGCCGCAACAGCTGGAAGGCCCCGGGCGGCAAGGGTGGTCGCCGTGGCGATCGCGGTGACCGTGAGAGCCAGTCCAACTTCGTGGCGCCGACCGAGCCGCAAATCATCGAGGTTCATATTCCCGAAACCATCTCTGTGGCCGACCTGGCTCACAAGATGTCGGTGAAGGCTTCCGAAGTCATCAAGCAGATGATGAAGCTGGGTCAGATGGTCACCATCAACCAGCAGCTGGACCAGGAAACCGCCATGATCCTGGTGGAAGAAATGGGCCACAAGGCGTTTGCCGCCAAGCTGGACGACCCGGATGCCTTCCTGGAAGAGGAACACGAAGACCAGGCGGCCGAGTCGCTGCCGCGTGCACCGGTCGTGACCGTGATGGGTCACGTCGACCACGGCAAGACCTCGCTGCTGGACTACATCCGTACCACGCGTGTGGCCTCGGGCGAAGCCGGCGGCATCACGCAGCACATTGGTGCCTACCACGTTGACACGCCTCGCGGCATGATCACCTTCCTCGACACCCCGGGTCACGAGGCCTTCACGGCCATGCGTGCTCGCGGTGCCAAGGCCACCGACCTGGTGATCCTGGTCGTGGCGGCCGACGACGGTGTCATGCCCCAGACGAAGGAAGCCATCCACCACGCCAAGGCGGCCGGTGTGCCCATCGTCGTGGCGATCAACAAGATCGACAAGCCGGGTGCAAACCTGGACCGCGTCAAGCAGGAACTGGTTGCCGAAGAGGTGGTGCCTGAAGAGTACGGCGGTGATTCGCCCTTCGTGCCGGTGTCGGCCAAGGTCGGTACCGGTATCGACGAACTGCTGGAGCAAGTGCTGCTGCAGGCCGAAGTGCTGGAACTGAAGGCGCCTGTTGCATCCATGGCCAAGGGCCTGGTGATCGAAGCCCGTCTGGACAAGGGCCGCGGCCCTGTGGCCACCGTGCTGGTGCAGTCCGGTACGCTCAAGCGTGGTGACGTGGTCCTGGCTGGTTCCAGCTACGGCCGTGTTCGCGCCATGCTGGACGAAAACGGCAAGAACGCTGTCGAAGCCGGCCCGTCGATCCCTGTGGAAATCCAGGGCCTGACCGAAGTGCCGGGCGCTGGCGACGAGTTCATGGTGCTGAGCGACGAACGCCGTGCCCGTGAAATCGCCACCTTCCGTCAAGGCAAGTACCGCGACGTCAAGCTGGCCAAGCAGCAGGCCGCCAAGCTCGAGAACATGTTCGAGAACATGGGCCAGGGCGAGGTGCAGACGCTGGCATTGATCATCAAGGCCGACGTGCAAGGTTCGCAGGAAGCACTGGCCACGTCGCTGCTCAAGCTGTCGACGCCCGAGGTCAAGGTCCAGATCGTGCACGCCGCCGTGGGTGGCATCAGCGAGTCGGACGTCAACCTCAGCATCGCTTCGAAGGCCGTCATCATCGGGTTCAACGTCCGTGCGGACGCTGGTGCCCGCAAGCTGGCCGAGCACAACGGTGTGGACATCCGCTACTACAACATCATCTATGACGCCGTGGATGAGGTGAAGGCAGCGATGGGCGGCATGCTGGCGCCCGAACAGCGCGAAGAGGTCATCGGCTCTGCCGAGATCCGTCAGGTGTTCATCGCCTCCAAGATCGGCACCATCGCCGGTTGTATGGTCACCAACGGTGTGGTTCGCCGCAATGCGCGTCTGCGTCTGCTGCGCGAGAACGTGGTCATCTACACAGGCGAGCTGGAAGGCCTCAAGCGCTTCAAGGACGACGTCAAGGAAGTGCGCGAAGGTTTCGAGTGTGGCCTCAACATCAAGGGCTACAACGACATCAAGGAAGGCGACGTCCTCGAGTTCTTCGAAATCAAGGAAGTGGCCCGTACGCTGTAAACAAACGCACAGGCTGCTCCCCAAGCAACCCCGCCTGAACCCAGGCGGGGTTTCTGCTTGAAGGGCAGCCGCAATGTCTGCAGCAGGAATTCACCATGCGCCATAAACGTTCTACCCCCAACCGCGCCAACCGCGTCAACGACCAGATCCAGCGTGATGTGGCCGAGTTGATCCGCGACCTGAAAGACCCTCGCATTGGCAGCATGGTCACCATCACCAATGTGGAGGTGACGCCCGACTACGCCCACGCGAAAATTGGTTTCTCGCTGCTGGTGGGTGATCCGGTGGAGTGCGAAAAGGGCCTCAACGAGGCAGCCGGCTACATCCGCAATGGCCTGTTCAAGCGCCTGCAGATCCACACCGTGCCGACGCTGCATTTCCACTTCGACCGCACCACCGAGCGCGCGTTGGAGCTCAGCGCCCTGATCAACCGCGCCGTGGCCGACAAGGCCAAGGACGCCGACGAGCAGCCGCCAGCCCAGGCTGGCGACAAACAAGAGGGCGAGCCAAGTTGAACAAGCCTGTGCGTCAGCCTCGTCGCCAACTGCATGGCGTCATCCTGCTCGACAAGCCGCTGGGCCTGTCGAGCAATGATGCATTGCAGAAGGTGCGTCGCCTGATGCGCGCTGAAAAAGCCGGCCATACCGGCACGCTGGACCCATTGGCAACGGGCTTGCTGCCGCTTTGCTTTGGTGCTGCCACCAAGTTCTCGCAGGTGTCCCTGGACGCCGACAAGCGCTACACCGCCACGCTCAAGCTGGGGCAGACGACCTCCACGGGCGACGCCGAGGGTGAGATCCTGCAGACCCGCCCTGTGACGCCTGATCAGGTCAACGCCCACCGCATTGCCGACGCCTGCCGGGCTTTCACGGGTGAGATCGCCCAGATCCCGCCCATGCACTCGGCGCTCAAGCACCAGGGGCGCGCGCTCTACGAATACGCACGCGAGGGCGTCGAGATCGAGCGCGCCCCTCGTCACGTTACGATTCATGCCATTGACATCGTGCGCTGGCAGGATGACTTGCTGGAGCTGGATGTCCGCTGCAGCAAGGGTACGTATATCCGCACGCTGGCCCAGGACATTGGCGAGCGGCTAGGCTGCGGCGCGCACCTGATCGGCTTGCGTCGCACTGGTAGCGGTGGTGTCACACTGCAAGGCGCGGTGACGCTGGAGGCGCTGCAGGCCATGAGCGAAGCCGAGCGCGACAGCCACTTGCAAGCAGCCGATGTTTTGTTGAATGATTGGCCCGATGTGTTGCTGACCGAGTCTGAGGCCGCGCGCTTCCTGACCGGCTTGCGTCGCCGTACCCATCTGCCTGATGCGCCCCAGGTGCGCGTTTATGGCCCTTTGCCGGGTCAGGACAAAACCGCAGGCCGCGTCTTGCTGGGCAGCGCCCACATCAAGGCCGGCGAATTGATCCCGACCCGTCTGCTCAGCCCTGCAGAAGTGCAAGGCCTGCTGATGCAGACCACTGACGAAGCCGAGCAACGTCAGCCCGACCCTGTTCTTTGATTTCAGACGAGTGATTCTATGAGCACCCAAATCCGCAATATCGCGATCATCGCCCACGTTGACCATGGCAAGACGACCATGGTGGACCAACTCCTGCGCCAGTCCGGCACCTTCGCCGAGCACGAAAAGGTCGTCGACACCGTGATGGACAACAACGCCATCGAACGTGAACGTGGCATCACCATCCTGGCGAAGAACTGCGCCGTGAGCTGGGAAGGCACGCACATCAACATCGTCGACACCCCGGGCCACGCGGACTTCGGCGGTGAGGTCGAACGTGCCCTGTCCATGGTGGACGGCGTGGTGCTGCTGATCGACGCGCAAGAAGGCCCGATGCCGCAAACGCGCTTCGTGACCAAGAAGGCGCTGGCCCTGGGCCTCAAGCCCATCGTGGTGGTCAACAAGGTTGACAAGCCCGGTGCCAAGCCTGACGCCGTGATCAACGCCGCTTTCGACCTGTTCGACAAGCTGGGCGCCACCGACGAGCAGCTGGACTTCCCCGTGGTGTACGCCTCGGGCATCAACGGCTGGACCTCGCTGGAAGAGGGCGAGCCCGGCGCGCAATGGGGTCCCGACATGTCGGCCCTGTTCAACACCATCCTCAAGCACGTGCCGCCCCAGAAGGGTGACCCTGCTGCCCCGCTGCAGCTGCAGATCTCGGCGCTGGACTTCTCCACCTTCGTGGGCCGCATCGGCGTGGGCCGCATCAGCCAGGGTACGGCCAAGCCCGGCCAGGACGTGGTCGTGATGGAAGGCCCTGAGGGCAAGCCCGTCAAGGGCCGCATCAATCAGGTGCTGACCTTCCAGGGCCTGGACCGCGTGCAGGTGACTGAAGCCGGCCCCGGCAACATCGTGCTGATCAACGGTATCGAAGACATCGGCATTGGCGTGACCGTGACCGATCCGCTCAACCCGGCACCGCTGCCCATGCTGAAGGTCGACGAGCCCACGCTGACCATGAACTTCTGCGTGAACACCTCGCCGCTGGCGGGCCGTGAAGGCAAGTACGTGACCAGCCGTCAGATCTGGGACCGCCTGCAAAAGGAGCTGCAGCACAACGTGGCCCTGCGCGTGAAAGAAACCGACGAAGACGGTATCTTTGAAGTTTGCGGTCGTGGTGAACTGCACCTGACCATCTTGCTGGAAAACATGCGCCGTGAAGGCTATGAGCTGGCCGTGTCCAAGCCCCGCGTGATGTTCAAGGACATCGACGGCGTGAAGTGCGAGCCCATGGAACTGGTCACTGCCGACGTGGAAGAAATCCACCAGGGTGGCGTGATGCAGGCGCTGGGCCTTCGCAAGGGCGATCTGGTCAACATGGAGCCGGACGGCCATGGCCGCGTGCGCCTGGAATACCGCATTCCGGCCCGTGGCCTGATCGGCTTCAGCAACGAGTTCATGAACCTGACGCGTGGCTCGGGCCTGATCTCGTCGATCTTCGACGGCTACGAAGCCCACAAGGGTGAAATCGGTGGCCGCAAGAACGGCGTGCTGATCTCCATGGACGACGGTGAGATCTTCACTTACGCCCTGGGCAAGCTGGACGACCGCGGCCGCATGTTCGTCAAGCCGAACGACCCCGTGTACGAAGGTATGATCGTCGGCATCCACAGCCGCGACAATGACCTGGTGGTCAACGCCACGCGTACCAAGCAGCTGACCAACTTCCGTGTGTCCGGCAAGGAAGACGCCATCAAGATCACGCCGCCGATCGACCTGACGCTGGAATACGGCGTGGACTTCATCGATGACGACGAGCTGGTCGAGATCACACCGAAGTCGATCCGTGTGCGCAAGCGCCACCTGAAGGAACATGACCGCAAGCGCGCTTCCCGCGAGGCTTGAATCCGGACAGGCCGCGAAAGCAGGCCGGGTAGGATACGGGGGCTGCATCTGCAAGGGTGCAGCCCTTTTTCTTTTGGAGTGACGTTGATGGAAAGTCTGGTTCTGACAGAGGTGGTCGGCGGCCTGGGTGTGATCACGCTCAATCGCCCGAAGGCGCTCAATGCCTTGTCGCTGGAGATGGTGCGGGAGTTGCGTAACGTGCTGTCTGGTTGGGCCACGGATTCGGCGGTGCTGGGCGTGCTCATGCGTGGCTCTGGCCGCCCAGCTGAAGCGGGCAAGCCGCAGGGCGCCGTCCACTTTTGTGCAGGCGGCGACATCCGCTTCATGTACGAAGCGGCCATCACCGGCGACTTGACCATCGACGACTTCTTCACTGAAGAGTACGCACTCGATTACCTGATCCACACCTATCCCAAGCCGGTGGTGGCGTGGATGGAGGGCATCACCATGGGCGGCGGCATGGGCCTGGCGCAGGGCGCGACCTTGCGCGTGGTGACCGAGCACGTGCGCATGGCCATGCCCGAGACGCGCATCGGCTTGTTCCCCGATGTGGCTGGCGGCTACTTCCTGTCGCGTTGCGCCGGCTCGCTGGGTGAGTACCTGGGCATTGTGGGGCCGCATCTGCATGTGACCGATGCCTTGACCTTGGGGTTGGCAGACGTGCACGCGCAGGCAGCCAGCCTGCCGGCTTTGCTGGCCTCGTTCAAGGGCTCGCATGCCACTTCATCAGACGAATTGCTTGAACGGGTGCGTGCGCACGCGGAGGCGAACGGCCTGGGCCAGTTGCCCGAAGCCACGGTCACCGTGCACCTGGAGCAGATCAACCGCCACTTCAGCCTGCACACCATGCCCGAGATCGAGGCTTCGCTTCATTCGGATGACAGCGAGTGGGCCAGGCAGGCGCTCAAGCAGATGGCCGGGCACTCGCCCTTGATGATGTGCGTGACGCTGGAGCAGATCCGTCGTGCGAGGTCAATGAGCCTGGCTCAGGTCTTCCGCATGGAGCGGGACATGGTTCGCCAGTGCTTTGCCTTGCGCAAGGGCAAGGACAGCGAGACGGCGGAAGGGGTGAGGGCGCTGGTCATCGACAAGGACAACCAGCCCCGCTGGCGCCCGAGCCAGCTCAAGGAGGTGGACATGGCCGAGGTCGAGGCCTTCTTCGTGAGCCCTTGGCCTGCGGTGATGCACCCGCTTCGCGACCTGGCTTGAGCCTCATACGGAGCGAGCCGTCGCCGAAGAAAAAGGCCCGGTCTACCCGGGCCTTTTGCTTGAACGCCGCGCGTCCGGTGCATTGGATGAGGCGTCAGATGTTGGCGTCCAGGCAGGCCATGCCCTGTTCCCAGGATGCCGCCATCTCGCCGAAGACCTCGGTCGGGTCCATGGCACGCTTGGCATTGACGGCACGGGCGACCTTGAGGATCAGCGCCTTGTTGCCTTGCGCGATCTGCTGAAAGTGTTGCACGGCTGGTGCCAATGCCTCGGCGCGCTTGGCGCCGCCGATGTCGCTCAACCAGGCCAGGTTGACGGCACCCAGCTCGAATGCCGCGCCCAGCTGGCGAATGGTGGCGAAGGCCCAGGCGTGGTAATGCGCCAAGCCCTTTTCATGCAGCATCGGCAACTCCCGGCCGAAGCGTTCGGCGAAGCGCGTGATCGGGTTCGTCAAGGGGCGACGCGCAAGATGCTTGCGCCACAAGGCCGTGGACATTTCCGCCAGCTCTTGCGGGCTGCGGCGCACCAGGCGATCAAAACGCACGGTTTCCGCAAACAGCGGCATGAAGGTCGGATCAGGTGCCGCATCCAGCCGGAACAGCTTGCGGAAGTCTTCGCCGTCCACCTCGAAGTAGCCCGCGTTGTGGAAGTAGCCCATGCGGCCCGCATCCAGGTCCAGATCGGCGATCACGATCGTCGTCTTGGTGTGCGTGTTGCGGTAGTCGGTGCCGGCCGTGTCCGGCAGCCAGAAGGCATCGGCCTCGGTGCTGATCAGCTTGCCTGCAGGCAGGTGTTCGACAGCGTGTTCGACCAAGGGGCGCCAGACGTTCAACTCCTGCACATCCACGCCATAGAGCTCGTACAGCTCCGTGTGTGGTGGCTTGAAGAAGGTCCACTGGTCACCTTCGAAGTCGATGGTGGTGGCGAAAGGCATGATCGGCACCGGATCGAGCTGGAGCGCTTGCAGCACTTCGATCCAGATGTCGATGTAGCAGTTTTTCTCCACCCAGATGCGCTCCTCCGAGTGCAACTGGTTGCGGACATAGCCGGCCGCTTGCAGGCCGGGCAGGGCTTGGTAGCGTCGCATCGTGTTCAGGCCATCAAGACCACAGTTGCTGGCGAACTTCTGCAGGCCAGTTCTCAGGCTTGAAGCCGTGGTGCTTGAACAGCGCCATGGTCACGCGCTCCAGACCGAAGCCCAGGCAGGCCGTGTTGGCGGCGTTGCCGTCTGGCGTCTTGATGTCGAAGGTGTCGCCAAAGTGGGTCTGGTGGAAGTTGAACGAGCACACGGCTGTCGGATTCTCCTTGGAGATCACCGGCACCAGCACCTCGAACTTGAGCTTGGCCTGCTTCTGGTTTTCGGCCAGGATCTTGCCGCCGCGGCCAAAGAAGGGGTCCGATGCCACATCGGGTGTGGCGGGCAGGCCCAGCGAGGTCAGCAGCTTGACGCCGCGATCCAGCCACATGTCGCGCCAGGAGATCACCTGGTCAGGGGTGCCCACACGGACGAACTCGCGCACGCGGAACGATTGCATGCGGGTCGGCTCATGGGAAGGCTCATGACGGTACACCCAGTTGGTCATGGTAACCAGGCGGCCTTCCGGCGGCACCGTGCCGGTGAAGGTCGGGTAAACGGGGTAGCAGGCAGCGGGGTTCAGCGTCACGCCGGTCTGGCCCAGCAGATCGCCCCAGGGCTCGCCGGAGTTCACACGTTCGGCCAGGCGCAGCGCCTCCAGGCCGTTGCCAAAGAAGCTGTGCACCGAGCCACACAGGTGCGGGAACGAGTCCATGTAATGGACCTTCTCCAGGATGCCGCGGTCAATGACGGGCGGGAAGGTGTAGATCTCGGCGCCGTCGTTCTTGGACAGTTCGGTCACCAGGCCGTTGAAGCGCTCCAGCACTTTCTCGAACACGGCACCGCGACCGAATGTGCCAGCCTGGGCTGTCGGCACGATCAGGCCGTGTTCAACCAGGCCTTCATAAAGCGTCTTGGGGTCAAAGGAATCGGGAATCATGTCTAGCGTCCTCTCAAATTCTGTATATCAGTTTGCGCTCAGGCAGCTCACTCGTCCTTGAGCACGAGCAGCATCGATGCACCTTTGCTGGCGATGCGCTCGTTGGAGATCATCAGAGAGGCCGACAGCACGTCGCGGTAGTGGCGGCCCAGGGAGAAGGGTCCGTCGTTCTTGTAGCCAAGGATGCCGACGATCTGCAGGGCCTTGTGCACGATCTGAGGGGCGGCGTCGGATGCGCCAATCTTCAGGTTGACCATCTTCAAGCCCCAGGACATGCCCAGCAGATCTTCTTCCTTGCCGGCGGCCGTCAGCTCGTCGAACTCGGTGGCCACGGATTGCCAGTTGTTCTTCATGGCCTGCAGGTCCACGGACAGCTTGGCCAGCTGTTGGGCCGTGGGCGGCGTCACGCCGGGGTTCTTGCGGGCTTCGCCGCGCACATAGGCGGCCGCCTTGGAGAAGGCGTCATTGGCGATGCCCCACCACAGCGCCGCCCACAGGATGTGGGAGTAGGGCACCATGGTCATGGCCGAGATGTCGGCGAACGGGACGGGCAGGATCTGGCCCACATCGCCGCTCGACTGCAGGTCGAAGCCAGGGCTGCAGGTGCCGCGCATGCCCATGGTGTCCCATGTGGTGGTTTGCGTCAGCTTGCCGTCGGTCTTGCGGACCATCACGAGGGCCTGGTCGTTCTTGGGGGCCGACTCGTCGCGGCGGCAGGTCACGAGGATGGCGTCAGCATGCGCACAGTAGGAGCCTGTGGTGGCCTGCTTGTTGAGGACGAACTTGTCGCCTTCACGCTGCACGGCGCAAATGCTGGAGCGGGTGTCACCAAAGGTGCCTACTTCCGACGTGATCGAGGCCAGCACGGGCTGGGTTTCCACGATTTCGGCCATGTAGCGCTTGAACAGGGCGCTGTCACCATGGTGACGCGTGATGCAGACCACCTGGATGAAGTGCATGGCCAGCACCATGCCGCTGGAGCCGCATGCCCCCGAGATCGTGGCGCACAGCAAACCCAACTGCTTCATGCCCAGCCCGGCCCCGCCGAACTCTCGGGGGACTGGTGCCGACAATACTTTGGCCTCTTTCAACGCGGCGATGGTTTCCACCGGGAAACGGGCCTTGGCATCCACATCTCTCGCGTGAACGGCGGCGACCGTGGTGGCAATCTGGCGCACAGCCGCGTGCAGGGTATCGAACTCAACAGTGTTGGACATGTTCAGGGTGCTTTCCTCAATGAACGAATATTACGCTGCCCCACCATAGGGGGCGTCCCCCCCGCCTGGGGTGGTTAATGTTTCCCAAGCCCGCTGGAAAGCGAATTTGACGCGCACTATGATCATGCCTGTTTGAAATGCTTCGCAGTTTGTCGGTTTGAGTGCGTGCGTGCTGCTCCCCTAAATTTAGGGGGGGAGTGCATGTGACCAACTTCACAGGCGGTCGCAACGGGCTTGCGGCATGCTTCGGGCTGCTTGTGTCGATAATACAAATTCCTTTGCGGCCAGGCCGCGCTGTCCGGCCATGGCTGATTTTCCTGTATTGCCAGATTTTCCTGTTTCGATCGGGGCCAAGCTCGATTCATCTGCTTGTCAACTGAAGGTGGGCATGGATCTGGTGCAAATCAGCCGTATCCAGGCATCTGTCGATAAATTCGGCGCGCGTTTCATGCAGCGAATTTTCACGGAGCATGAAACGGCATATGCCCTTGGCACGCCGGTGTTGCAGTCCGAGCGGCTGGCTGCCCGTTTTGCAGCCAAGGAGGCGACGATGAAAGCATTGGGTCTGGCCGACAAGGGGGTGGCCTGGCGTGACATGGAGGTTTTCCGATTTCCCGATGGCCATTGCGAGTTGCGTTTGCACGGGCTGGCTGCCGAGTATGCAAAACGCCACGGTGTCGAGCAAACCGCGCTGACACTGAGCCATGACGGCGATTACGCGGCAGCGATTGTGGCGGCCGTGGTGCGCATGCCTGCCGAGGCAGGCCAAGCAGATTTGATTTGATTTTTTATTTTGTCTTTGACTTGAACTGAAGTGACCATGACTGATATCACCGCTATCGACGCCCAGATCCGTACCGTCTTGAAGGACCATGCCCGTTTGAGCAAGGACGCCATGACCCTGGACGTGAACGAAGATCTCTACCAGGCTGGTATGACTTCGCACGCCAGCGTGAACGTGATGCTGGGCCTGGAGGGAGCCTTCGACGTCGAATTCCCTGACCACATGCTCAAGCGCAATGTGTTCAACACCGTGTCATCGATCCGCACCGCTGTGGTGGAGTTGATCGGCCAGTGAGCATTGCGTGTTGATGCTCAACAAGGGACGTCTGACAGATCAGACAGGGAGCCATCTGCAAAACCTCGACGAAGGGTGGCAGATGTGCAGCAGCACGCCCGGGCAATACGCCTCTCCGGCCGAGTTGCCCGATGGTGTGAACTGGATTGGCGCGGCGCATCTCGGGCCCGTGGCGCACGTTCTGCGTCAGCAGGGCCTGTGGTCTCTGGACGCTGGCCCCCGTCGCTTTGACGCGGATGACTGGTGGTTTCGGCTTCGTTTCGATGTGGACGACTGGTCGGCCGCGCAGTCGCGCATCCTGGGTTTTGACGGGCTGGCCACGGTGGCCGAAGTCTGGCTCAACGGGCAGCCCATCCTGTCGAGCAGCAACATGTTCCTTGCCCATCGCTGCATGGTCAGCGAATGGCTCCGCGCCGAGGGCAACGAACTGGTGATGGTGTTCCGGTCGCTCGACCAGGCCTTGACCAAGCGCCGCCCGCGCCCGCGCTGGCGCGCCCCGATGATCGAGAACCAGCAGATTCGCTGGTTTCGCACCACCGTCCTGGGGCGCACACCTGGCTGGACGCCGCCCGCCGCGCTGGTGGGGCCCTGGCGTGGTGTGTGGCTGGCCACGCAAGCGCCTGTCGCCTTGCGTGAACTGCACCTGCAGCCGAGGGTGGAGGGCTCGCAAGGGTTACTTGCCATTCGTTGCGGCCTTGACCTGGCCGATGGGCTGGCGCCAGAGTCCGTCCGGCTTGAATTGAGCCGCGGTGAACGTCTCCTGAGCATCGACCTGGCCGAGGCAGATGGCTGGTCGGGTGTGCTGTGTGTGGACGACGTGGACTTATGGTGGCCGCACACGCACGGTGAGCCTGCGCTTTACGCCGCGAGTCTGCAAGTATGCGTAGCCGGGCAGGTCGAGCCGACAAGGATGGACCTTGGGGCCGTGGGCTTTCGCACTGTGTCGGTGGATCGGCAGGGTGATGGCTTTGCCATCCGAATCAACGGCGAGCCCATCTTCTGCCGCGGTGCCTGTTGGACGCCGCTGGATGTGGTCACGATGGATGCCGCAGATGCCCGTGCCTATGCAGGGGCAATTGCACAGGTTCGCGAAGCCGGCATGAACATGATCCGCGTGGGTGGCACCATGAGTTACGAGGCGGACGCCTTTTATGACGAGTGCGATCGTCAAGGCGTCATGGTGTGGCAGGAGCTCATGTTCGCCAACATGGACTATCCGGAAGATGCCGAGTTTCTCGCTTCGGTCCAGCAGGAAGTTCATCAACAGTTTCAGCGTTGGCAGGGGCGACCGTCCCTGACCGTGTTGTGCGGCAACAGCGAGGTTGAGCAGCAAGCTGCGATGTTTGGCGCCACACGAGATCGTTGGGCGCCGGCCTTGTTCCATGAAACCTTGGCGCGTGCATGTGCACAGGCTCATCCGGACGTGCCGTACTGGCCGTCGAGTGCGCATGGCGGCGCCTTTCCTCACCAGGGAGATGTGGGCACGACCTCGTACTACGGTGTGGGCGCCTACATGCGCTCGCTGGACGATGCGCGTCGCTCCAACCTGAAGTTCGCGACGGAGTGCCTGGCTTTCTCGAACGTGCCGGAGCCCTCAGGGCTGGCCAGCATGCCTGGTGGCTTGTCTCTGCGGGTGCACCATGCGGCCTGGAAAGGGCGAGCCCCTCGCGACTTGGGTGCCGGGTGGGACTTCGAGGATGTGCGTGACCACTACGTCGCCACCTTGTTCGAGACGGACCCGACACGTTTGCGCTACAGCGACCACGACCGCTACCTGACCTTGGGGCGCGTGGCGACAGGCGAGGTCATGGCCGCCACTTTTGCCGATTGGCGCCGCGCCGCATCGTCGTGCCGCGGCGCCTTGGTCTGGTTCTTGCGCGACCTTTGGCCGGGCGCAGGTTGGGGGGTGGTGGACAGCAACGGCCAGCCCAAATCTGCCTACTACCATCTCAAGCGTGCGTTGCAGCCTGTGTCGCTCTCCCTGACGGACGAGGGGGGCAATGGCCTGTATGTTCATGTGCAAAATGAAGCGCCGCGTTTGTTGCAGGCGGAAGTCGAGGTCACGGCCTATCGGCAAGGGCACACGCAGGTGGGGCAGGGCAAACAGACCATTGAGTTGCCCGCACACGGAAATGCCTCCTGGCCCCTGATGGCCTGGTTCGACTGGTTTGCGGATTGGTCCTGGGCATACCGCTTCGGCCCTGCCAGTGCCCACGTGCTGACGGCGGTGCTCAAGGCATCCGATGGGCGTGAACTGGCTCGCGCTTTTGCCTTTCCAACGGGGATGGCCTTGCCGCAGGAGCGTGACTTGGGTCTCAGCGCATCGGCAATCGCCATCGAGCCGGGTGTATTCGAGATCACGGTGACGGCCACGCGGTTCGCACAGGCCGTGCATTTTGATGTCGATGACTTCGTGTCGAGCGACGCCTATTTCCACCTGGCACCAGGGCAGCGGCACACCGTGAGGATGCATATGCTGCCAGGCAAGGCCGTGCCTGCAGCGATAACGGGAAGCGTGCGGGCGCTCAATCTGGATGGGCAGGTCGCCATTCAAAGTAAACAAGACCAATCTGTCTTGCATCAAGGCTCGGATTAGCTTCCGATTTGAAATCGGTCGGTTTATAGAACATGGCATACCCTTCGCAGAATTCATGTGTCCAGCGCAACGCCTTTTATTTCGGTGCGCCGGAGGCATCCCTTTTTGGCGTTTTCCACACTGATCAATCAGTTCCCCCGCGCGATTGCGTGGCGGTCATTTGCCAGCCTGTTGGCTTCGAGTACATACACGGCCATCGCTCAGTGCGTCATTTGGCTGATGCGCTCGCTCGCCAGGGCGTGCCCGCGCTGCGGTTTGATTACCATGGAACGGGCGACTCCACTGGTAGCGACCTGGATGCCGATCGCGTTGGCCGATGGATGAAGGACATCAGGGAGGCAATCGATGCCGCTCGCTCCATCAGCGGCAGGACGCGGGTGTGCTTGCTGGGGATTCGCCTGGGTTCTGCATTGGCGACCATGGTGTCCGCGGAAATGGGCGTCGAATGGCTTGTGCTGTGGTTTCCGGTGGTGTCGGGGCGGCGATATGTGCGGGAACAAAAAATCGTCGCGAGCACCAACTCGGCCTTGACCGAACAGGTCGATGCCGGGGCGCCGATGGAGGTGGCTGGTTTCCTGCTTGCTCAGGAAACCCAGGCCTCGCTCGCTACCCTGGATGTGCTGGCCGCGCAAAGCAAGCCGTCTGGCGGGGTGCTGTTGATCCAGCGAAAAGAATTACCCAGTGAAAATAGTCTGCGGGACCATTTTTCATCGCAGGGCGTCATGGTTGATTCAATTGACTGCCCAGGGTACGCCGACATGATGGCAGAACCGGTAGACACGGTGGTCCCACAGGTGGCCATTGATTCAACCGTGGATTGGCTGGTGCGACATACGCAGGTCATGACGACCCAGTCGATGAATGTGGACCTGCCTGCGAAAATGGCCTATGAGTTCACAGCAACAGATGGCCTCTCTGCACCATTGATGGACCAGGCATGCCGATTCGGTGCGACGAATGAACTGTTTGGCATTTACACCCGCAATGTGTCCTCAAACAAGAAGCTGCCGGCTGTGGTGCTGCTTAACTCGGGCGTGGTGCACAGCGTAGGCGCCAATCGGGTCAATGAGTTGCTTGCACGTAATCTGGCGGTGCTGGGCTTTCCTGTTTTTCGCTTTGATCTGCAGGGTGTTGGCGAGAGCGTGGCCACACAACCTGAACTCGAGAACAAATCCTACCCGGATACGGCGCAAAGGGATATTGATCTTGCCCTGGATTATTTGACGAAGGAATTCGCCTGCAAGCAGTATGTCGTCGTCGGGCTGTGTTCCGGTGCCTATCATGCATTCATGGCAGCGGGGGATTCTTTGGCGCACCCTGTGAGCGAGGTTGTGATGATCAATCCGCCAAATCTCAACTGGAAGGAAGAAGGCTTTCTCTTCGGCGAGTTTGGTCAAGTTGTTCAGTATCGAGCGTCTGTACGCAGTGGCGACAAGTGGATGAAGTTGCTGAAAGGGCAGGTTAATATATTTAACCTGATCAAGGTTGTCTATTTCTACGTGGCCAACCCTGCCAAGCGATGGCTGGCATCCATTTTTGAAGTGCTGCGCCTGACATCCGGTGGTTTCGTGGCGCATCGTTTGAGATCGCTCTATGCACGCAATCGCCATGTAACCGTATTTTGTTCACAGGAAGACCCAGGGTGGGATATTCTGTTGCATGGCGCACGGGTTGCCGTGAATTGGGGGCTTCGGCGTGGAAAGCTGACTTCCGAATTCGTTCCTGGGGCAGATCACACTTTTACGAAATACTCTACGCGCCTGGACTTGGTGGCCAAGTTGCGAGCCCATCTGTTGAAGCAATACGGCGGAAGCTGAACTAATTGACGAACTTGTTCTTGATGCGCAGGAATGGAAGTTCGAACAAGTGATAAGAGATGACGGCCAGCCCTAAGGTCAACAAGCTGGCTGCTATCACATAGATGATATTGATCGCGAGGGACGTGGATGCGTACTGTTTGATGAGCGGGATGCCAATAAATACATGGATCTGGCGCTGAAAAACATACATCCCGTAGCTGTATTTGCCAAGGATGCGAAGCGGTTTCCAACTGAGCACACCCGCCGGCCGAGGGGCTGAAACTTGCTCGCGATCGAGTGTTGCCGCAATCAGCACAGTGAGCGCGAAAAACAAAGCCAATACGCCGTATCCGAACACTTGCCCCTTCAACGAGGAGCCATAGCTGCCTGTCAATGTAATGGCCAAGACGCCGAGCGCCACTGCAATGAACTTCAGCAAAGGTGTGCGCGCCTTGATCCAATTGTAGACTTCCGGCATGCGCATCAAGACGGCCGCGGCCGAGCCGGTGGTGAGGGCGTCCACCCGACACGGCGTCGCGATGTATACCGCCTCCTCTGGAAAGCCGTTGTTTCGCATCCAGTATCTGACCATCATCCCGGCTATCAAAACGATCAGGCTTATTTTCAACAGGCTTCTGGGCGAGGCGAAATAAATGACCAGTGGCCAAATCAAATAAAATTGTTCTTCCAGTGCCAGCGACCAGTAATGGGAGAAGCCAATCCCTACGTCGGTGTGCCAGTTCGTCAGGTATAGCCAGAGACGGGCCTGATGCGCGGCGTCGCTCTGGTAAACATCGGGCATGTGCCCAATGCCGGGTAGTATGATGAAGGCCGCAATCAATGTGGCGTAATACAGCGGGAATATCCGCAACGCCCTGCGGATGTAGAAGTTCTTGAAATAATGAGGCCGATGTCTCGTGTCAAGAAGAATGCCGGTGATCAGAAAGCCACTCAGTACGAAAAAAAGCTGAACGCCAGCCCAGCCGAAGGCAAAGAAGCTATGAACAAGTCTGGATACCACCGAGTCGACCTGACCCAGGAGTGTCAGGCTGTGCACCAGAACCAATGCTATGGCTATCCCACGAAGTCCATCCAGTCTGGGCAGGTAAAGGCTCAAGCCGGGTTGTTGGCTGGGGTGGCTCATGATCGACACGTTGCTTTGTTTTGTTTGGGCAGGTATTTGAGGTTGCATTAATTGCCTGTGCGCTCAAGCAGCGATCTGATGGCATTCAATGCCTCGGATCGATGCCATTGACGGTGCATGGCGTGGTCCAGTTTTTCCAGTTCATTGATCGTCAAGGAATTGAAAGAGGTTTTTCCGGCTATGGTCATGCCCAGTTGTTCCCGAAGATACCGTATGCCCATGTCATCTTTCTCAAACCAGAAATCAATAGGGAAACGGGATGCCTGGATTTTTTCCAGCCATTGTTGGACGGCTGCTTTTCTGCTGGGGTCCGTCCATACTTTTTGATCGTCCTGCCAGCACCATGCGATTGACTCAGGCATGGTCGCCCAAACCGGGTCACCGGTCTGCCAATAAAGTTGCGGATTGAAGGCGATGAGGCCGTCGATCAGCAAGTTCTGGCAGTCACGCAGGGAAACCCATGCGCTGGCGCACAGGCCGACAAATATGATTTTGTTGTCTCCGCGCTCAGTCAGGGCTTTGGCAATTTGATGGGCGTCATCCACCGCGTGTGAATCGTATGGTCGCCCCGGTGCAAAGCCATTGTCCGGGCTCTCTCCCCACCCCTGGAAGTCGACTCGAATGGTTCGGTAGCCGATGGCTGCAAGTTGTCGCCCCAGCTCAACCCAGGCTCGACCAGGTCCGATATGTGGTTCGGAGCCCGTGTTCAGGAAGACCACGGTAGCGCGCGGCGTCTGACTTGCCGGGTTGCATTCAATCCCGACCAGCTGGTCTTTGCCAAGTCGCACCTCGCGCTCCGTGAGCATGGCGCCGTCATGGCTGAAGTGGCCGCTGTCCTGATTGAATTTGCCTGATTGAAGCAGGCCCGTGCCGCATTCTGTTGCCTGAGGGCGCAGCCAGTCGACGATGGCATTCAGGTGTGCAGTCGGTGTCGTGGCATATTCGGTGGGGACATCCAGCATTTGATCGGCGCCCTCAATGGCCTGCTGTTCGAGCAAGGCGCCGCTGCCTTTCAGCTTTTCCATGAAATCTTTGCTCGAAGGTTTGTCGGGGCGGTCCAGGATGAGAGCGCGTGCCGTGGTTTGAACGGCATCAACGGACAAGGCGCTCAACTCGGCCAGCAATTCTGATGTGAACACGCACCCAGCCAGGAAGCGTGTGCCACTTCCGCCGACGGTCAGGCTGTCTTCCGGGGCCTGGCTGGACAGCAATTGCAACTCCTTGACGTAGCGGCGGCCAGCCGTCACGGGTATCCATGCCACGACGGCGTTTGCGTCGACCTCTTGCGCCAAATTGAGTGCCAGGAGTGCACCGATTCTCAGTCCCACCAAGGCAATGGATGTCACGCCTGTTTTCCGCAACTCAAGGGCGCTGAGCTGGATGTCACGTTTCCACTGGCTCAGTATGCCGGCGTCCCATTTGTCTCCGGATGAATCTCCGGTTCCTCGGTAGTCGATTCTCAGTACGCTGTGCCCCGACCTCGCGAGTTGCTCAGCCAGATCGCGCAGGGCGCGGTGGGTGGTCCAGTATTCGTACCCGATGGGCGGCAGCACTATGACACCCGACTTGCCATTTGATTTTTCGGTTTCGCTCAGCCACGAGATGATCGGTTGACCGGGCTCTCCAAACCAATGCGCTTGTGTCGTCACTGATTCAGGGGTGGAGTGGGGCGCGGTCATGGTGGGCAATTTTCTATGCTGATTGTTCGATTGTCCTGCTTTGGCCGACAGCGGTGCGCATGGAGGGTACCTTGAAATCGGTGGAAATGCCCCACGCACGGCCCTTCGCGCCACGACGCGCAAATCCTGGCACTGCAAAAGGTACACTCTGTGCCCGCCAGTTATCAGTAAGGCGGAGGCTGGTTTGCTGGGCAAGTCCGGGTGATGTCACCCCACTGGCCGATGTGAAAAGGCTGTGCCTGTCCTGCCTTTGGGTATCTTGTCGGTTGAGTGTGTCATGTCGGCCTTGTCTGTTGATTCTTCTGGGGCGCTTGTGCCCAGCCCGTGGCGCATGTGCGTTGCGCCCATGCTGGATTGGACCGATCGGCATTGCCGCTACTTCCACCGCCTGCTGAGCCGCCACGCGCGCCTGTATACCGAGATGGTGACCACCGGGGCCTTGCTCCACGGTGATGTCGACAGGCATTTGCGTTTCAACGAGGAAGAGCACCCGCTGGCCTTGCAGCTGGGGGGCAGCGAGCCCGATGACCTGGCGCAGTGTGCGCGTCTGGCTCTGCAATGGGGTTACGACGAGGTCAACCTCAACTGCGGCTGCCCCAGCGAGCGGGTACAGCGCGGTGCGTTTGGGGCCTGCCTGATGTCCGAGGCAGGCCTGGTGGCCGAGGGCGTCAAGGCCATGCTCGATGCGACGAGCGGTGATGCCCGCATGCCCATCACGGTCAAACACCGCATCGGCATTGACCAGATCGAGCACTATGACTTCGTGCGCGATTTCGTTGGCACGGTGGCAGAGGCTGGCTGCCAAGTGTTCATCGTGCACGCGCGCAATGCCTGGCTCAAGGGCTTGAGCCCGAAGGAAAACCGAGAGATCCCGCCCTTGCGCTACGAGTTTGTGCACCAGCTCAAGCGTGATTTTCCAGCGCTGACCATCGTGCTCAACGGTGGCCTGGCCGATAACGCATCCTGTCTGGCGCAACTGCAGCCTGGTGCGGTGCTGGATGGTGTCACGCTGGACGGCATGATGGTGGGGCGCGCGGCCTATCACACGCCCTGGATGATGGCCGAATGGGACCACCTGTTCTTTGGCGAGGATGCCGCCACCTCGCCCCAGGATCGTCAAGCGGTCGAAGCGGCGATGGTGGCCTACGCCCAGCGCGAGATCGAGCGTACGGCCGGCCAGGCTCATGGTGAGGTGCGCTGGTCAGCGGTCATTCGCCATGTCCTGGGGCTGTACAACGGCTTGCCTGGTGCGCGCCGTTGGCGCCAGGTATGGTCGGATCACACGCTCAAAGGGCTGCCACCAGCCGAGGTCATGGCGCTGGCGCACCAGCGCGTTGCACCAGCCGCATCCTGAGCCAGGCGGGCCCGGCATGAAAAAAGGACACCTTGAAGGTGTCCTTTTTACTGGAGGCGATCTGAATGATCAGACGCGCTTCTTGTACTCGTGGGTACGGGTGTCGATTTCGATCTTGTCGCCGTTTTCAACGAACAGGGGGACCGAGATTTCGAAACCGGTGCCGACGATGCGAGCAGGCTTCATCACCTTGCCGGAGGTATCGCCCTTGACGGCGGGTTCGGTTTCGATTTCACGCACCACGGTGGTGGGCAGTTCAACCGAGATGGCCTTGCCGTCATAGAACACGACTTCAGCTTCCATGCCGTCTTGCAGGTAGTTGATGGCGTCGCCCATGTTCTCGGCTTCGATCTCGAACTGGTTGTACTCTGCGTCCATGAACGCGTACATCGGGTCGGCGAAGTAGGAGTAGGTGCAGTCCTTCTTGTCCAGGACGATCTGGTCCATCTTGTCGTCGGCCTTGAACACCACTTCGGCGCCGGCGCCGTTCAGCAGGTTCTTCATCTTGATGCGCACGGTGGCAGCACCGCGACCGCCGCGGCTGTATTCGGTCTTGAGGACGACCATCGGGTCCTTGCCCTGCATGATCACGTTGCCAGCGCGGATTTCTTGTGCGAGTTTCATGTTGGATTCCCGGGTCGGGTCTGAAATTGAATCTGGAAATAAATCTGGAAATCGGGGCTCGGATCGTGGCGTTGAGGGCTGGGCGATCGAAGCAAAGCCTCTTATTTTAACCCGAGCTTGCAATGAATTGCAGCAATTGGCTTGTGAGATCTTGCTGGGCCAGCAGCCGCACGCGCGCTTTTTCGCTGTGTTTGCGCCAGGGCGCATCGGGCGATCGCCAGTCCGGCAGTTGGACCGGCATGGGGCCCAGGCGGTTCCACGCGAGCCACCAGGCACGGACTTCCGCCTGAAGCGCAGCCGGCCAGCCTGCCTGCCAGCGCGCCATGAAGGCGTCGAGCTTGGCCGCGTGCACGCCATCGTCCTGCTCATAGATGTGCCAGATGTGGGGGCGCCCCGCCCAGAGCGCACGCACGGCCGAGTCCTCGCCGCGGACCAGATTGAGGTCGCAGCACCACAGCAGCCGGTCGAAATCCGCCTGAGGCAAGGGGGGGAGTTCATGCAGGCGCGAGGCGAACGCGGGGGCCGCGGCTCCTTTGGTTTGCACCCATGCCCGGGCCAGGCGGGTGGCGGGGCCTGGTGTCAGCAGGACGTGGGTTTCGGGCCCTTGGTGCGCCAGGGCCGCGAGTCGGTCCAGCAGGTCTCCAACAGGTGCTGACTCGTAGCAGAACAGCAGCACCAGATGGGCATCGGGGGGCAGTTGCAGCCCCAGCTGGCTCAGCCAGTGCTGTCTGGCCGAGCTTGACCCCGTTTCGCTTTCACGTCGTGCAATCAAGCCTGGCTCTCGCAGCAGCCCGCCTGTTGCGGCGGTGAAGCCAGGGTAGAAAAAACGCTTGTGGAGCCCCTTGGCCACCCCCGACCACACGGGAGACCGCAGGCCGTGGCTGCGCTCTACATAATCCTCTGCGCTCAGGTATTCCAGGTTGACCCACTGCGCCGAGCTGCCCTGGGTTGCCCGGGCTTGCATGCGAGCCAGAAAGGCGTCAGGTGGGTCACAGCCAAAGGCCTCGACCACCACGTCGCCGGCTTGCACACCGGGTGCGACCACGTCCAGCTGCTGCGCGTCCTGCCAGTGGCAAACCGTGACCCCGGCCTGACCTTGCCCCGTGGGGATGCCCATGGCTGCGTCGGCCTGCCAGCGCACCTGTGGCGCCATCCAGGCCAGCGCCTGGGCGTCGTCCACCCACAGGCGGACCTGGTGGCCGCGCTGCGCCAGATCGCAAGCCAGGCGCCAGCACACACCGATGTCACCAAAGTTGTCGATCACGCGACAGAACACGTCCCAAAGCATCGGGGGATTATGGCAAGCGCCGGTGCCAGGCCGGATGTTGTCAGTGACAATCCTCGCCTATGAGCTTGCCGTCAGACCCTGAACCCAAAGATGCCCCGGCGCAAGACGAGGGGGCAAACCAGGAGCAGGCCCGAGCCCAGGTATGGGATCGCCTGCTCGCGGAAGTGGCCTCCTTGCCCGCGCTGCCTGGCGTGTACCGGTACTTCGATGCCCGGGGCGATGTGTTGTACGTGGGCAAGGCCCGCGACCTGAAGAAGCGTGTTTCCAGCTACTTTCACAAGAACCACGGTGGCTCCCGCATCGGGCACATGGTCTCGCGCATCGTGCGCATGGAGACCACGGTGGTGCGCAGCGAAGCCGAGGCCTTGCTGCTGGAAAACAACCTCATCAAGACGCTCAACCCGCGCTACAACATCCTGTTTCGCGACGACAAGAGCTACCCGTATCTGAAGATCTCGACGCAGGCTTTCCCGCGGATGTCCTACTACCGTGGTGCGGTGGACCGCAAGCACCGCTACTACGGTCCGTACCCCAATGCCTGGGCGGTGAAGGAAACCATCCAGCTGATGCAGAAGGTCTTCCTGATCCGCACCTGTGAGGACGCGGTCTTCAAGAACCGCAGCCGGCCCTGCCTGCTCTACCAGATCAAGCGCTGCAGCGGGCCTTGCGTGGACCTGATCAGCAAGGACGAATACGCGGCCAGCGTCGGTCAGGCCGAGCGCTTCCTCTTGGGGGAGCCGGAGGCGGTGCTGGAAGACCTGCAGGGCCGCATGATGGCCCACGCCGACCGGCTGGAGTATGAGAAGGCCGCCGAGATCCGCAACCAGATCAAGTCGCTGTCGACGGTGCTGCATCAGCAGTCGGTCGAGACGGTGATGGACAAGGATGTGGATGTGCTGGCGGTCAAGGTCAACGGTGGCCGTGCCTGCGTGAACCTGGCCATGGTGCGCGGGGGGCGCCACCTGGGTGACCGGGCGCATTTCCCGGTGCATGTGCAGGATCACTTGCAGGTGCCCGATGAGGCTGGCGAGCCTGGAGAGGTGGGTGAGGGCGGCGAGGGCGGAGCAGAGGCCGACTCGATCGTGAGCGCGACCGAAGTCCGGGTGCTCGAAGCCTTTCTGGCGCAGCACTATATTGGTGGCGCGGTGCCGTCCATGCTGATCCTGAGCCATCCGGTGGCCCCGGCGCTGATCGAGGCCTTGGGCGAGCAGGGCGGGCGCAAGATCACGGTGGTGCACCAGCCACGCGAGCAACGGCGCGCCTGGCTGGACATGACCATCAAGGGCGCCGAGCTGTCCCTGGCGCGCTTGCTCAGCGAAGAGGGCTCGCAGCAGGCGCGCACCCGTGCGCTGGTCGAGGCCCTCAATCTGGATCTGGACTTCGACGCCCGTGAGGCGGGGCTGGAGGTGGATGCCGAGGGCTCGGCGCCTGATGCGTCGGCAGACGCAGCGATACCGGAACCGGCCCAGGCCGAGCCCGCGCAGGCCAGTGCCCCAGCCCCGCGCGACCCGCTGGCAGGTTTGCGCATCGAGTGCTTTGACATCAGCCACACGGCGGGCGAGGCCACGCAGGCCTCTTGCGTGGTGTACGAGCAGCACAAGATGCAGCCATCTCAGTACCGCCGCTACAACATTCACGACATCACGCCGGGTGACGACTATGCCGCGATGAAGCAGGCGCTGGAGCGCCGTTACAGCGCCGCCGGCACCAAGGCCGCGCGCGTGCCTGACCTGGTGCTGATCGACGGGGGCAAGGGCCAGGTCGCGATGGCGCGGGACGTGTTCCAGGCCTTGGGGCTGCCGCTGTCCATCATCGTGGGCGTGGAAAAAGGTGAAGGGCGCAAGGTCGGGCTGGAAGAGCTGGTGTTTGCCGACGGACGGCCCAAGTTGCAACTGGCGCCCAGCTCGGCTGCCTTGATGCTGGTGGCCCAGATTCGCGACGAGGCGCACCGCTTTGCCATCACCGGCATGCGCGCGAAACGTGCCAGTGTGCGCACAGGCGGCAGCCGGCTAGAGGACATCGCCGGTGTCGGGCCCAAACGACGTGCGAGACTGTTGCAGCGGTTTGGCGGCGTGCGGGGCGTCGCCTCCGCCAGTGTGGAAGAGCTGGCCAGCGTCGAGGGTATCTCGCGTGAGCTGGCCGAGGAGATCTATCGTGCATTGCGTTGAAGTGCAGTCTGTGCGTCCGCCGATCGGGCGAGCGGCCGCGGCCGGCCTGGCCTGGGTCTTGGCGCTGAGCCTTGCGGGCTGCGGCATGTTCAAGAAGGAAGAGCAGAGCGCGGCCACCAAACCGCCCGCTCCGCCGGCCACCCAGCCCGCCCCCATGACCGTGACCACCTCCAAGGGCGTGATCAAGCTGTCACCACCGGAGACGCCACGCAGTTGGGCCGACGCCCGTCAACAGGCTGCGCACCGCTTGATCGCTGCCAACCCCGACACCACCTACATGAGCAAGCCGCCCGACATCCTACTGGCCATCCCGGTCTTGAGCATCGAGCTCAATGGGGACGGCAGCATCCGCCGCATCGCGGTGATGCGCTACCCCAGCCAGGCGCGTGAAACGGTGGCCATGGCCATGGCTGCGGTTCGCCGCGCTGCGCCGTTTGGTGATGTCAGTCGGCTGCCCAAGCCCTGGAAATTCAATGAGACCTTTTTGTTCGATGCGGACAAGAAGTTCAAGCCGATGACGCTGGACCAACGTTGAAGCGCCCCGTTCGGGGGCACAATGCAGCCATGTTCTGGACCTTGCCCACCTTGCTCACCTGGGCGCGGATCGTCGCGATTCCGCTGATCGTGGGTGTTTTCTACCTGCCTTGGCCCATGGCCAAGATCAACCTGCTGGCCTGCGTGCTGTTCGTGGTCGTGGCCCTGACCGACTGGGCGGACGGCTGGCTGGCACGGCGCCTGAACCAGACGTCGGCCTTCGGGGCCTTCCTGGATCCGGTGGCGGACAAGTTCCTGGTCTGTGCATCCTTGCTGATCCTGCTGCAACTGGAGCGCGTCACGGCCTTGGTGGCACTCATCATCATCGGGCGGGAGATCGCGATCTCGGCCCTGCGTGAATGGATGGCGCAAATCGGCGCCTCACGCAGCGTGGCCGTCCACATGCTGGGCAAGCTCAAGACGGCCTCTCAGATGGCCGCCATCATGTTGCTGCTCTACGACGGCGACATCGCGGGCGTGATCCACACACGCCAGTGGGGCACCTGGCTCATTTATGTGGCCTGTGGCCTGACCATCTGGTCCATGGCGTATTACCTCCAGAAGTCCTTGCCCGACATCCGCGCCAAGGCGCGTTGAACGCGCGGCGGGCAAATCGCCGCTGCCAACACGGGCTTCCTACCCCTCATTGCCCACGCGCTGTCAAGCGTGCATATCCGCGTCTTGCGCCTGTTCGGCCGCATGTTGAATGGGCATAGAATGAATTTTCCGGTCCTCAGCCGGGTCGAGCAGTCCTTACGGTGCGGTCCCCTGTCGGCTCAGCGCTGCAAGCACGCCAGATTTTTTGGAACTCGTTTCGTGGCATCTTTTGAGGGGATTTTTCGTGAACAAGTCCGAGTTGATCGAGCACATCGCCCAGCAAGCTGATATTTCCAAGGCCGCAGCCGGTCGCGCCCTGGAAGCTGTCATTGGTGGTGTGCGTACCACACTGAAGAAGGGCGGCACCGTGTCGCTCGTTGGGTTCGGCACCTTTGCCGTCAGCACCCGTGCTGCACGCACAGGGCGCAACCCCCGTACCGGCGACGCCATCAAGATCAAGAAGGCCAAGGTGCCCAAATTCCGTCCGGGCAAGGCGCTGAAAGACGCGGTGAACTGAGGCTAGAATACGGCCCCAATTAGTCTGTCGGGTGCTTAGCTCAGTTGGTAGAGCGGCGCCCTTACAAGGCGTAGGTCGGGGGTTCGAGCCCCTCAGCACCCACCACCGGCAAGCCTGATCAAGCAACACACATCAACCACCTGGCGCAACGCAGGTGGTTTTTTGTTTTTGCCCTACGTATTGCACTCGGGCACTCGGCGCAAACCTCGAATGTCTTGGTGAATTGAGTCAATTCGAGCACTAATTCGCAACACGCTGTCACATATTTGCCTCAGGCCAGCGCTGCGACTTCAGCTTGGGCAACGTGCTCCGATATCCAGAAGCAGATTCCTCGTTTTGTGGTTTGAGGTGGCTTTTGCTGCATGAGGCCGATCAGGTTTGTTGCGGGCCGCGTGCATCGCTTCATCTGACTGCGTTCCGACTACCTTGCCCACAACGTGTTAACCGTAGGACTTTAGGTAGCCCATATGTCTTTAAACCTGAATTTACGTAACCGGTTGATCGCTGTGTCGATCGTGGTTGCACTCCCCTTGTTCGCGCTGGCGGGCATGCTGCTGGGGGCCGGCACCATGTTCGTGGTGTTGCCCATGATGTTGATGGCTGGCGCCGGGTTCTGGCTGTGGCGGGACAGCTTGCAGGCACAGCGGCAACAAGAGGCGCTGGCCGCGGTCAGCACGCGTTACAGCTCGGCGCTGGAAGGGGTCACCGTCAATGTCATGATCGCCGACGAGTCCGGCACCATCACCTTCGCCAACCGCGCCGTGCTGAACATGCTGGCGCGCGCAGAAAGCGACATTCGCAAAGACCTGCCGCAATTCAATGTGCGCGAGGTCGTGGGTTCGTCCATCGACATCTTCCACAAGAATCCCGCACACCAGCGCATGCTCCTGGCTGATTTGCGCGCTGCGCATCGCGCCAAGCTGCGCATGGGGGAGCGTCACTTTGCGCTCACGGCAACGCCGGTCTTTGGTGGCGACGGCAAGCGGCTGGGCACCTGTGTGGAGTGGGCCGACCAGACGGCCGAGGTCTTGAGCGAGCAAGCCATCGCCGCAGCGCTGGATGCCGCCACGAAGGGGGACTTCTCTCACCGCCTGCAGGCCATCGAGGACGCGCCGGCCTTCTTTGAAGTTCTGGTCAAGCAGGTCAATGGATTGCTGCACGCGTCCGACCTGGGCATCCGGCAGATCGGCGACGAGGTGCGTGAGCTGGCCAAGGGCAAACTGTCTGTCGAGACCGGCGACACGCTGGCTGGCAGTTTGGGCTCGCTTCAATCCGATGTGCGCTCGCTGCAGCAAAAGTTGTTGACGCTGATCGCCGAGATGAACCGCATGTCGAGCGAGCACGACCGAGGTGACATCGACGTGGTCATCGACGTCGACCAGTTTGAGGGCGACTTCCGCTCCATGGCGCAAGGCATCAACCAGATGGTCGGCGGGCACATTGCCGTCAAGAAGAAGGCCATGGCCTGCATTGCCGAGTTCGGCCGGGGCAACTTCAACGCACCGCTGGATACCTTCCCGGGCAAGAAGGCCTTCATCAACGAAACCATCGAGAAGGTTCGTCACAACCTCAAGGGCCTGATCGAGGAGATGAACCGCATGTCGAGCGAACACGATCGTGGCGACATCGACGTGGTCATCAATGCGGATCAGTTCGAGGGCGACTTCCGCGCCATGGCGCAGGGCATCAACGACATGGTGACCGGCCACATCGCGGTGAAGAAGAAGGCCATGGCCTGCATTGCCGAGTTCGGCCGGGGCAACTTCGAGGCGCCGCTGGACGCCTTCCCGGGCAAGAAAGCCTTCATCAACGAGACAATCGAGCAGGTTCGATCCAACCTGAAGGCCCTGATCACGGACACGGCCAAGCTGGTTGAAGCGGCTCGCGCAGGCTTGCTGGACACCCGCTCCGACGCTTCGGCTCACTACGGCGACTTCCGTCGTATTGTCGAGGGCATCAACGCGACGCTGGATGCGGTGATCGAGCCTGTCAACGAAACGGCTCGCGTGTTGAAAGCGCTTGAGAACGGAGATCTGACGCAGGTTGCCAGCACCCACTTCCAGGGGCAGCTCAAGGCGCTGTGCGAGAGCGTCAACAGCACGGTTTCCAAGTTGGCGGAAGTGGTGGGCAGCGTCAATGACAGTGCCAACAGCTTGTCCAGCGCAGCGGAGCAAGTGAGTTCGACCGCTCAATCGTTGAGCCAGGGCGCCAGCGAGCAGGCTTCGAGCGTGGAAGAAACCTCGGCGTCGATCGAGCAGATGTCCGCCTCGGTTCAGCAGAACGCTGACAATGCCCGGGTGACCGAAGGCATGTCCAGCAGGGCCGCCAAAGAAGCCTCCGAAGGTGGTCAGGCCGTGCGTGACACCGTGCTGGCCATGAAGACCATCGCCGACAAGATCGGCATCGTGGACGACATCGCCTATCAGACCAATCTGCTGGCGCTGAACGCCGCGATCGAAGCCGCCCGTGCGGGCGAGCATGGCAAGGGCTTTGCCGTGGTGGCGGACGAGGTGCGAAAGCTGGCCGAGCGCAGCCAGGAGGCCGCACAGGAAATCGGCGAGGTGGCCAAGAACAGCGTGGCCCTGGCAGAGCGGGCCGGTGCCTTGCTCGACACGATCGTCCCGTCCATCTCCAAGGCTTCCGACCTGGTGCAGGAAATCGCCTCGGCGTCCAATGAGCAGTCTTCGGGCATCGGCCAGATCAACACGGCCATCACCCAGCTGTCCCAGCTGACGCAGGAAAACTCTGCGGCTTCCGAGGAGTTGGCCGCCACGGCTGAAGAGATGAGTGGCCAGGCAGATCAGTTGCAGGAGTTGATGACCTTCTTCAACACGGGGACGCCATCCACGTCGCGCTCGCATGCCCGAGCCAGCTCGAGCATGGTCAAGGCCGTGCCTGTGCCGGCCAAGCCCAGACCGAGTGTCACCCGCAAGCCTTCTCGAGAGGTGTCTGTGAGCCACAAGGATTTCGTTCCTTTCGACGCCTGAGCGCCAGGGCATTCCTGTTGCGTCCCTGCGTCATTGGCGTCGAAATCAAGGTAATATCCGCGGGCGTCTACCGCTATCGGTTGGCAGCTTCGGTTGGTGGGTTCTGTAACCTATTGATTAATAAGGTTAGCTACTTCCTTACAAGGCGTAGGTAGGGGTTTCGAGCCCCTCGGCACCCACCACCGATAGCAAATAAAAAGGCGAACCACGGTTCGCCTTTGTGTTGTCTGAGGCCAGCATGCTTGCGGCCGCAGATCCAAGCCACAGAAGGCCCTGAAGACGGCCCGCAACAGTTGGTTCATCGACATGTTTGATTTCGTTCGCAAACACACCCGCATCCTCCAGTTCCTGCTGGTTCTGCTCATCCTGCCGTCGTTCGTGGTGTTCGGCATCCAGGGGTATTCGCGCTTTGCCAGCGACGAGGGTGCGGTGGCCAAGGTGGCTTCCCAGAAGATCACGCAGGCCGAGTGGGACAACGCCAACCGCAATGCGGCCGAGCGTTTCCGCGCCCAGCAGCCCGATATCGACGCGAAGGTGTTCGATTCGCCCGAGTTCAAAAAGCAGTCGCTCGAACAACTGGTGCGCCAATATGTACTGGCCGCAGCGGCGCATGACCAGAACCTGAACCCGCCCACGGCCCGCCTGGTTCGCGTGTTCTCGTCGGACCCCCAGTTCGCGGCGCTGCGCAACGCCGATGGCTCGCTCAACAAGCAGGTGCTGGAAGCACGCGGCATGACGCCTGCCCAGTTCGAGGCCTTGCTGCGCCAGGAGCTGACCGTTGGCCAGGTGCTGGCTGGCGTGGCCATGACCGGTCAGACGTCCAAGCTGGCCAACCGCCAGGCGGTCGACGCCTTGTTCCAGGTGCGTGATGTGCAGTGGTTGAAGCTGGAGCCCAAGCAGTACGCTGCGCAGCTCAACCCCACGCCCGAGCAACTGCAGGCCTACTACAAGGACCCCGCCAACGCCAGCTGGCTCACGGCGCCCGAAAAGGCCGATGTGCAGTACGTGGTGCTGGATCTGGACACCTTGAAGAAGCGTGTCACGGTCAATGAAGACGACCTGCGCCGCTCCTACGAGGAGAACAAGGGCCGCTTCACCGCTGCCGAAGAGCGCCGCGCCAGCCACATCCTGATCAAGGCCGAGAAGAGCGCGTCCGCCGAGCAGAAGAAGGCCGCCAAGGCCAAGGCCGAGCAGCTGCTGGCCCAGCTGCAAAAGAACCCTTCGTTGTTTGCCGAACTGGCCAAGAAGAACTCTGATGACCCCGGCTCTGCGTCGAATGGCGGTGACCTGGACTTCTTTGGCCGCGGCGCGATGGTCAAGCCTTTCGAGGATGCTGCTTTTGCACTCAAGCCAGGCCAGCTCAGCGGCGTGGTTGAGAGTGACTTCGGCTACCACATCATCCTGTTGACCGCCGTGCGCGGTGGCCAGCCTCAGCCTTTCGAGGCTGTGCGTGGTCAGCTGGAAGACGACGCTCGCAAGCAACTGGCGCTGCGTGAATATGCCGGTGCAGCCGAGAAGTTCACCAATGGCGTGTACGAGCAGTCCGACAGCCTCAAGCCTGTTGCGGATGAACTCAAGCTGACCATCCAGACAGCCACCGACGTGCTGCATGAGCCTGGTGCGAAAGACCAGGGCGTGCTGTCCAACCGCCGTTTGCTGGACGCCTTGTTCGACCCGGTCAACCGCGCCAAGGGCCGCAACACCGAGGCCATCGAGGTGGGTGGCAACAAGCTGGTGTCGGCCCGCATCGTCAAGTACAGCCCGGCCAGCCGCCAGCCGTTTGAAGCCGTGGCAGACAAGGTGCGCGAGCGCTGGGTTGCCGCAGAGGCACTGAAGGCTGCCCGCAAGGATGCCGAAGCGAAGATGGCGTTGTGGAAGCAGTCGCCTGACAAGGCGCAACTGCCTGCATCGGTTCAGATGTCTCGCAAGCTGGTCTTTGCTCAGCCGCCTCAGGTGCTGGATGCCGCCTTGCGTATCCCGGAAAAGCAATTGCCCGCCTGGGCTGTGGTGGACCTGGGTGCCGAAGGCACTGCCTTGATCAAGGTGAACAAGGTCTTGCCGATCCAGATCTCCGAGCAGGAGCTCAACGAAACCGAATCCCAGTTTGGCAACTACTGGGGCAAGGCCGAAGCCGAGGCCTACTACCGCGCGCTCAAGCGCCAGTACAAGGTGGAGTTCGTCAACGACGGCAAGAAGGTGATGGAAAAAGCGGCTGAACCGCAAAAATCTGCGTCAGCTTCGTGAAAGCACTGAAAAATCGCGCTATAATCGTAGTCTTTCAGCGGTGGCTATAGCTCAGTTGGTAGAGTCCCAGATTGTGATTCTGGTTGTCGTGGGTTCGAGTCCCATTAGCCACCCCAAAACACCTCAAACCCTCTAGTAGACTGGTTCTCCTAGGGGGTTTTTGCTTTGCACTGTGTATTGTTGCTATGTAGTGTTGGGAGTTCGGGATGAGCAAGGAAGCCCCCGAAGTGAAACCGTTCCCCGGTGTGAGACGCGTCCCCCAGTCAACGAACTGGCAATACTGGAAGCGCAACCCCGATACCTTGAGGCATCACCCGGCGATTGCTGATGAGCAGTGGGCCTTCCGTGGCTCTCTTGGCACAGCGGACCTGCGCGAAGCTAACGCAAGGGCGGCGGCAAAGCTGGCCGAACTGGAGGCCCATTGGGCAACCCTGCGGGCTTCGCTGAAGGTCACTAGCCCCGCTGATATCACTGCCCCATTGCGTGATGCCATTGCACAGAAGGTGAGGGCGCTTGTTCTTTCTGAGGACGAACAGCTTAGGTCTGATCCTGTGCGCCTTGCATCGTCCCTTGCGAGCTGGTGGAGCAATCAGGAAGAAGCCCTCAAGCTGGCCTATGAGATGGAGCACGGTGTCCCCCGTGTGGCCGGGCCTCGCTCTGAGGAGGAGGAAACCACAGTCCAGACTGAGCCGAACCCCAAGCCCTACAGGCCCCGCATGGTTCCTCGGTGGCTTACGAGCGCTGGACAGTCTGAGGTCTCCATGTACGTCCAGGCGGGCCGCCCAGAGGTCGCTCTGTATGAACTCTTGCCGTTGCTTCAACAGCGGCACGAGGGGGCGGCGGCACAGGCTAGGGCGGCCATGGCCCGCGGATCATTTGGCCCGTACCTTCTGGTAGCTGACAGTGTAGCCAAGGCCCTAGGGGTGAACTTGGGCCAAGATGGCTGGACCAAGCCTGATGCTAAGGCGCTCAGGGATGAATGTCAGCGTGCCTACTTGGATGCCCTGGAAGGCCTTGCGCAGCGTGACAGGGGCATGGTCGTGGACACGCCAGTGGTCCTCCCTGTTGCCGTTGTGGAGCCCACGCAAGCGGCGCCTAAGGCGTCCACTGCGCTAACTCTGGGCGCGGTGGTCAAGTCTGTGCTGGCCTCGTATCCTGAGAACGACTACAGGCGCAAGATAGGTTCTGTCACTGGCCTCATGCTTGAACTGCTAGGCGATACCACCGAGGTGCAGACCATCCGGCAATCACAGATCACTGGCTTCATGGCCGACATTTGCAAGTTGCCTGCGGATTGGTACACGTTGAAGAAGCAGGGCGTCTCTGTGGCTTCGATGCTGGAGCAAGAGCACGCGAAGTGCATGTCCCCTACGACCTTCAAGACCACCTACAAGGCCGCTATGGGTGCCTTCTTGGAGCGTGCCAAGCATGAGTTCCAAGACCAGGGGTTCCCGCAGGGGCTGAGTGTTAAGTTTGCAAACTACAAGGGCACACGGGAAGAGAACGAGGTTCAACAGCGCAACCTGAAGCCTCAAGAGCTGGTGCGCCTCTTTGGTTCAAAGGAGTATGCGGAGCTGGCCTCATCGCCCGATACCGCCCATAAATACTGGCTCCCGCTTCTTGCTCTGTATAGCGGTGCGCGGCCTCGTGAGCTTTGCCAGATCAATCCTCAAGTGGACTACGGGGTGGAGGATGACATCCCGTTCTTCCTCATCTCAGCGAAGACAGCAGCGGACGCGGATGTGGTCAAGACAGTGAAGACAGGGGAGGAGCGACACATCCCCATTCACCCGGAGTTGGTGCGCCTTGGGTTCCTTGTGTACGTCAATAAGGTCAGGAAGCAAGGAGCCCGAAGGTTGTTCCCAGGCTTCGCCGTTCACAAGGGCAACCCGTATGCGCGGGCCGGTGACTGGTTCTCTGACTTCCTTGAGGAGCTGGGACTCCGCGATGAGACCCCCAAGGCCATGGTGACAGGCATCTACGCCTTGAAGAAGACCTTCATAACCGAGGCTGCCCGCTTGGGGCTGCGCTTTCAGCCCATCACGGGGCACGTAGAGGAGAACCTGTCGCGGGTCCTCAGGGAGAGCTACGTGATGGACGAGGTGCCACTCAAGGATAAGCTGGCGGTGCTAAGGCAGGTTGTATTCGCCGTTGATCCGCACGCAAGCGGCGGTGACTAGAGCTGTATGCAGCGCGCAGGCCGATTTTTTTTTTTGGGGTGGGGAATGGACTTTGAGGTTTTGATTAAGGCGGCGGGGATTTTTATTGGCATGGTCGCCGCCGGCTCGGGCGCATTCAAAACCGCCATGGACTTGTCTCAGTTGCGAAGGGGGCGCCTACGCGAAGAATATAAGTTCGCGCGGGAGTTTTTCGCCGACTTCAAGGAAGATAAGGCCATGCATCCCTTCTTGAGAACAAAGGGTCTTCAGGCGATTGCGGGCACGGCCGACATCAACCCGAGCGAAATCCAATACCTGCTGACACTCAAGGGTGCTCCACAAGCAATCAAGGACTATGTCTTTGGTAAGAAGTATTTGCAGCACCTAGAGGGCGTCGGCAATCTTCAAGTCAACTTCAAGGATCGCTATAAAAATCCGGGGTACAGGAAGCTGCTTAAGAGTTGGTACATATTTTGGTATGGGGTGAGCGTGTTCGCTGCTGGGTCTCCGTTCATCTTCTCCAGTTTCTTCGCGCGCGGCGGGAATACTTCAGTAGGACTATTCCTCGTCACGCTAGCATTCTTCAGCCCCTATGCATTTCTGGCACTGAGGGCTGGCGTGCGGGTCAGTCGCGCGGAGCATTTGGTGTCTACGCAGGAGGCTCATACGCAGGCCATCATCATGCCGAGTGGTAGCAAGATCATCGAGGAGCCTTCAGCAAAAAAACCAAGCTGAGCGCCCGTCACGATGCACGGTGAGGAGTAGCACTCGAAGTCCTGGGAATAGCTATGTCATGGATGCGCTGCTACCGAAGTGTGGGCGCTTGGGAGCAAAAAGGGCGCCCGAAAGCGCCCTGAATGTAGCGGGCTTATTTGCCCAAGTGTCTGCGTACTGCGGCCGCAGAGTGGCCAACCGTACGGACAGCGTCCTTCAGTTTCTGTTCAGTCACCCCAAGGGTCTGAGTCCAATAGCGGACTTCCCAAGGTTCAGTAAGGCTGATCTGGCTTGCGTCTTGAGGACGCTTCAGGTTTAAGTTGTCGCTCATGATTCTGGAAAGGCTTTCTGCCAAGTAGGCATTGCAAAAAGACACCGCCTTGAAACCAGAAATCCGATACCATTAAAACTGCACTGAGTATCTGAACTCAAGCACCCCTGGCGGTATACGACTGGGGTAGAACTCGCCGGGGGACCGCAATTCCCTCGGCGTTTTCGTTTCTGAGGCGCATTATGCAACGTTCACGGGCACTGTGAATGCATACAGTTGGTTGCCTGAAGGGGCTTGTTAGCACTCTGTTGTGACGAGTGCTAATCGCGTGTAACCTTCATGCCCCTAATGTGGTGCAGTGTAGGCTTTGGTCCGAAATACCAAGTTATGTCCGGTGTTCTGTCCCGTCGTTTGATGGCGTGATTCTCAGTTGCACCGCTATTGGCCCGCCATTTCGCGCGTGATGGACTCCGCCGCGTTTGCTTGCAGGCGGACAGTCAAAGAGGTATGAGCCCATGTGCGCATAGATTGCTCCTTGTCGTTGAGACATGGGGTATCCGTTGCGAGGGCGCTTAACTGTGCTCTTTCAGCAAACTGTCAGGCCATCCCAACGTTTCCGCAGGGGTGCCCCCGACATACTTCGACGCATTACTCGATGTGAAGGGGGAAAGAATGTTGGGAATGGGGAGAGCGGGCATCCTGTCAATTGGGCTGATGGTCGCGGGGGTGCTCGCCGGGCAGTTGATGGCGAATCCACCCAGCGAGGAGCGGCTGGTCGTACTAAGTGAGCCCTTCAGGCTCATGGTGATTGAGCAAATGCAGGCGCCCCTGTGCGTGCCTTGGCGGAGCGTCAGAGTTGGGGAGGCGGAGCCTGTTGGGATGAGCAACGCCCGCTCGGACGCTTGCGCTCAATTCGCAAGATATCGAAATTCCGGGATATACGGCGGAGACCCGCCCAACGACCCGTTTGAGTACAACATGATGACGTGGGAGCTTAAGGCGCAATTGGAGGCGGACACCCTACACGCCTATGCGTGGGAGCTTGGGCTTCCCCTCGGCTGCTTGTTGTCCCTGTGTGCCGGTCCATTTCTGAGGCGAACATATCGGCGCGCGCGCGGGGCTCACGACGAAAGTTAAAGAAAGACAGATGCGCGCACGGGTGCACGCTTGAGGTAACAGGCAGGCCCACTCAGGGGCCCACCATCAACCTACCAGGGCGGATCTAAGCCCTCATCGTCTGCCGGGCACCAGTCACCCTCGTCTAACAAGTCGTCGCCCTGTGAGGCCGGCTGGGTTCCTTCCTGAGCCACTGGCGAGGGCTCATCCCATGGTGGTGGCTCAATGGCCTGTGGCCCTTCGGGCTGTGTGACCACATCTTCCCCGCCTGCCTGTGCCCGTGCCTTGTTTGCCTCTCTGGTGGCCTTGGCCTTCTCCAGCATCTTGGCCTTGTCCATGGCCTCCCGCTGGGCTGCCTTGATGATGTCTTCGGCTTCCTTGCGGGCATTGGCCAGGATGGCCCTGGATTGCTTGAGGACCAGCCGGGTGGCCTCGTCCATCAGCTTGTCCATGACCTTGGCCCGTAGGTCCTTCTCGATGCTGCGCTCCAGCTCGGCACACTTGGCGCACTTGTTGGACGAGGTCAGCCTGAGCGCCCCATGCTTTGAAGACCTGCGGCAGTAGTACTTGGATTGGAAGACCTTCAACCTCTGCGCCTTGGCTTGGTCACGGGTGATGGGCGGAGTGAACTCCTCTGTGGACGAAAGGCGGCCCATGAAGCTGCCCAGGTAACTGGGTTCATTCATGGATGACCTTTCGGTGTCAGAGGCAGCCACCAAGGAAGGTGACTGCACATGACCATCCCAATCAGGATTGACCAAGGATGTAGTACCCAATCAGGGAACCCTATTCCATGGTCAGCAGGCGAAGCCGTTCCATGGTCGTGAGCTTTAGGTCCACCAAGGTCATCTTGGGTTGTCTTCGCTTCGCTCATCTTCTCTATTCTTATCTTACTGAACAGGAACGAACACGCGTTGAACACTTGTTGAACAGGTGTTGCTGCTGTGTTCATGCGCTGTTGATCAGAATTCTTCATAGGCGCCTGCTGTTGGTTGAGCCGGGGGTAGGGTGGGTGTCGCAGCCGGAGGGGCGCTGCTCCTCGCCCGTGCGCTTGCCTTACCTGCTGCTGACTTCTTCTCGATGCTGTCCAGCGCGGCTGCGTGTTGTTCCAGTAGGTCCGGGATGGTCCAGCAGTCGCACTCTGGTTCAAACCCAAAGTCAGGGCTGACCACATCCCGAATCTCTGCATCGGTCATGGTGTCCTGTTGGGCCATGCGGGCCAGTTGAGCCCGTGAACGTTCCACCTGTGCGGCGCTTATGGGCTTGCAGTCGGTCATCCAGTAGTGGGTACGGAGGATGTGCCGAAGGGCAATCTGGCGGGCGTTCAGATTGTGGCTGTAGGTCTGCTCTTGGGTTGGATAGGTCTGGTGCCAGCCCATGAGGGCGGAGGGCTTACGGGTGGCTCTGGCGGATGGGTGGGACATGGTTGCGTTGTTCGTTGATTGCGGTCAGGCGTTGGTGGTCGAGGATCAAGAGGGCAAAGGTCTCATTCAGGGACGGACGGACCCCAGTGGCCGCCTCTTGCTTGCGTTGGGTGTCCTTCACATGATTGAAGGCACTCATTGGGATGGGGATGGTCCGCATCACTGCGGGCTCTGCGTGTTGGTGGTTCATGATTTGTGGTTCTTTGAGTGAGGCGGGTGGCCATACAGGCGCACCAAAGCACTGCACCCCGGTGAGATGGGGCACAGTGCTGCGCTTCGGGTGGGATCAGGTGCCGGCTAGGCCTTGCCTTGGGAGGCCATCTTGTCCAGCTTGGATTGCTGCTGGGACTGGTTGTAGGCCCCCATCGCCTGGGTGCCAATCTGGAGCATGGTGCCCACTTTGGATGGCGCCGTGATAGCCTTGATTTGGGACAGCGCGTTTTGTCGGCTGGCGATGGACGCCTGACCAATCTCGGCCATGGCGTTACGGTTGTTGGCGTTCACAGTGGCGAGGTTCTCATCCTGCTGGAGTTGCTGGACGGAGCGACCACGGCTCACGGTGTTGCCACCCCCGTATTCACCTGAGATGGTGTCCAGGGTTGCCATGTCGGCCAAGGCTGCCTTGTGGGCCGCGTGCATCTCATCGGCTGCTGCGGCGTTCTGCTGCTCCATCTGCCTGGAGAGGTCCGCCTGCCGCATGTCCTCGGCCTTAGATAGGGCCTCGCTTTGGTTCTCGGCGGCCTTAACGCCTTCCTTGTGTGCCTGGAGGGTGGCCATGATGGACAGGCCCGCCATGGTTGCGGTTACTGGATCACACACTGGGCAGGTCCTTTGCAGGGGCGCTGGGGAGGGGAGGAAAGCCCCAGGGGTTCTCCAGCTCATCCCGCAGGATGTCCCGCATGGTTTGCGAGTCTGCGGCGTCTTGCGGTTGTTCGCTGGGGCTTTGTTGGTCGTTGCTCATGGCTTCGTTGGTCGTGTTGAGTTGGAGGAAAGGGGAGGGGAAAGGGGAGACACAGGCGGATGCCCGTGCCCATCCCGTCACTGAGAGGCCACCGAGAGGCGGGCCTTCCAGGCGGGGAGACCTTGGAGGAGCGAGGCGCGCAGGTCCAAGGCGCGGGTGTCCTCGGTGCGCTGGCCCTGCTGGTTGGTGTAGTAGGTGCGCAGCTCAGACCGGAAGGCCTGCGTGTCACCCTTGGCCAGGGCAGCCCATGCCTTGCGGTATTGGCCGGCATCCCCGGTTTGGTAGGCCACATCTAGCATCACTGCCTTCTGCGGTGCGCTCAGGGATGCCCACAGTCCAGGCTTCACACCCTCGGCCACCTTCTTGACCCGCTCGTCCACGCGTCGCATGGTTAGCTGGGTCAGCCATTTGGCCTGCTCGGGTGTGAGTGCAGCTTTCCCCGCCTTGATGTCTTCAATGCGGTTGGGCGGGACACCCACGGCCTGGAGGTCGGCGGCAGTGGTCGAGGCGTTGCCCTTGAGGTTGTAGCCTGCGCCGATGTTCAGGCCCGCACCCCGGGCAGGGTCACTGTACGCAGACAGCACCACACCTTCACGGACTGTGGCCAGGGAGGCCGCCAGCTTCACATGGTCAGCGCTGGGCACGCTGCCCGAGTCATCCCCGAAGGCAAGGCCCAGCGCCGTCCTTGCGGTCAGCTTGGGGTCCACCCGCACACTGCCTCGGCTCACCTCCAGGGTGTTGTCCCCTGTGGGCTTGCCCAGGTCAACTGCGGGCCCGCCCGTGAGCTTGGCCATGGTGGCCTTGTGTTGCTGGACATCGAGGAGGCCCACATCGGTGGACGTGAGGTAGCCCGTGGATTTGCCCTTAGCGAGGAGCACCGGGTCAATCATGGAGACATCCTTGCCGGCCCGAATGTCCTTCACAACCTGATAGAGCTGCTGGGCTTCCGCAGGCTGTAGGTTTGTCTTCACGTCATACCTACGCATGATGTCGGCGAAGGAGATGTGATCCTTGGTCTTCTCACTGACCCCGTTAACCACCTTCACTGCATACACCCCGGTGTCCCCTACGGGCTGATACCGGATGTAGGACCCCGAGGGGAATTCCCCAGCCTTCTCCAGCTGGGCGGAGTAGGACTGTGTGAGGTCCGAGAAGGCATCACCAGCACGCTCAGAGCCTTGCCCCGAGGGGACACGCACGGCACGCCGGGTGGTTGCATCCATGACCCAGTTATCCCGGGCCATGCTTTCCACCTTGGCCATCACTTCGTCCTTGCTGTACTGGGGGTTGGCCTTCCAGAATTCTCGGACCTTCTGAGCCGTCCAGTCGCCCACCTCCAAGTCATTCTTGGGGCGGCCATTCATGCCCAGGGCGCCACCCCAGAGGCGGAACATGGCGGACCCTGTGACACTCTTCTTGGCTGTCTCCTCCACCTCCTTGAGGAAGGCAGGGTCACTCTGGCGCTTCACTGCGCTGGCCTTGGCTTCCGGTGAGTTGGCCATGTAGGCGTTCTCGTAGGCCGTCTTGGAGTCCCGCCCGAAGTCATACGCCTGGGTGTTGTAGACCCTCAGGATGTCATCGGCCTCACCCTTGAAGTACAGGTCACGGTACTGGGGTGACCCCGACAGGGCGCGGTACAGGGCAGCCGAGGCCAGGAACCCCGAGGAGGGGCCCTGCTGGTCAGGCATGGAGGTAACCGAGGTGCCCACCAAGCGGGTCAAGGCTTCCATGGGGATGGACGCCCGGGACTTGGAGTGCGCCTGGATGATCTGCTCGGAGAGGGCCTGGATGGTGCTCTGGCGCTCGGCCTCGGGCACGTTGGCACCGTCAGCGAAGACACGCCATGCAGCCGTGGCAGCGGGCCCCAGCTTGGCTTCCATGACCTTCTTCTGGATGTCGGGCTCATAGCGGCCCAGCATGCCCGCATCGTAGGCACTCAGGGCTTCGTTCTCCAGCGCCTTCTTGGCCATGCGGTCCCGCGCTTGGTTCACGTAGGCGGCCCCCTGCTCGGCGGACAGAGAGTTCTTCCCCACGTAGTCGCGGATGTAGTCCTCGGTGACGGCTGCGGGGTTCTCATCCACCAGCTTGTCCAGCTTCACCCGGGTGGTGTAGCGGTCGCCCTCGGTGGCCTCGTGCATGCGCTGGTCACGCTGGGTGGCCGCGTGGCGCTTGTGGGCGTCGATTGCTTCCGACAGGTCCGGGGCCAGGATGCGCAGGGTGCGCCCGTCCGCATTGGGTGCATCAAAGACATCGAACAGTTCAGGCTTACCCCCGGCCTGTTCACTCATGGACGCAATGCGCTGGAGGACAGCCTTGGTGGCGGTCTCCGGGTGGACCTGAATGGTTGCCCCTTGGTCAATGATCCAGTGGGCCTTACTGGCCAGCTCCTCGGGGGACTGGTCCAGTGACATGCCATTGCTGGCAATCTCGGCCATGGTCTGCTTGCGCTCGCTTTCATGGCGGGCCACGAGCCTGGATGTGTCTGCGGCCTTGATGCGCTGGGTCACCTCATCCAAGTGTGCGCCCATGATGGCCACTTGGCTGGGGTCTTGAAGACCAGTCAGGGCCGTGCGACGTTGGTCCGCCAGGAAGGTCTCCACGTTGAAGTCAGGGAGGTCCTTCTGGTTCTCATACTGGGCGGTGACATCACCAGCCACTTGGAGGGCGGAGCGCTGCGCCAGTGTGTGCTTGAACCGCTCACGGTACAGCTCACCAAAGGCCGGGGGCACATCCGATGGGACCGCAACGGGGGCGCCTGTCAGTGCATCGCGGGGGTGTTCCTCCTTGTATGCCTTGGCGTCCGCCTGCTTGAATGTCTCGTCCCGAGTTTCGTTGTGCGAGGCGGTTAGGTACTTCTGAAGCTCAGGGTTGAGCGCCTGGAGGCCATGGAGGAGGCCTGCCACATCGGGGCTGACTGCCTCGGGGGCGATGTCGTGGGCGTTCACCCTGGCCACCACCTGGGACCTGATGGGCGGTTGCGATGGCTGGAGCTGGGGGCGGGGCGTGAGGTTCTGTGTGTCGTTCATGTTCGTTGGTCGTTGGTCGTTGGATAGGATGCCCATCACCGCCTGTGTGAACCCTGGGGAGGGAATGGGTGGGGGCTAGAGGCGGGGTTTAGGGGCCGTTTTTTGCCCATGCCGCAGCCCCGCCCTCGATGGATAGGGGCGGAGCGCAGCGATTTGGGCGAAGCAGGCAGGTGTGCTCAAGGCCTCCACTGCCCTGGGGAATGGGCTGGAGGAGAGCTAGAGGCGGGGTTTAGATGCCCGTGGTGGGGCTGCTCTTTGCACCTCATCAACCCGCTTACCTGTGAAAATCACGGATAAGGGGCTGATGCCTTACGGGGGAAGTGAGCGTGCTTCGGGGAGGGGCTGGGTTCAAACAGTGGAAGTCCCCAGATTGGGATTGCCCTTATCACTGAAATTCTGGGATAAGGACCTGACCAGCTCTAGCCAATTCATTGAATTTCAATGTTTTGCGGCGAAACCCGGCTGACTGTGGCCCAGCGCAGAGGGGCCCTTGAAGGCGTCCGAGCTAGGCGTTGCCCCGCGTACCAGCTCCTCAATCACCATGTCACACCAGACGGAGAACTTCACGTCCAGCCAGCGGGCGAAGAACACGGCCAGCTTGGGGTGCGCCCAGGTCCCGCCGTGGTGCCCACGCTTGGTGGTGCTCAATTCACTAATTTTTAGGGATTCACGGAGGGCTCCCAGGTATTCAGCCGTAGTCGGGAGAATCCAGAAGTTGTCCAGGCGCCTACCGAAGGCCTGCGCGGCGGCGGTCATGTTGAACCAGCCGTCAGCACGGAATGTCAGGGCTTGGCCAGTAGCGGGGTAGGTGCGGGTAACGAGGGCGGTCCGAGCCCAAATCCCTGGATTTCAGTGATTTGGACCGGGTAGTCCCCTGGACTCCAGGGTACTGACGCAATTCCCCGGAATTCGGGGGATTTGAAAGTGACCAGGGCACTCGCCGATAGGGCATCAGACACTAGCCACCCATCTGGACAGGAGGGCTCCAACCTTGGGGCCGGATACAACCTCAATAGACCAGCCGCCCCATTCAAAGACAAACAAGTCTGAGCCCAGGCGGTATGCGTCACGATGGCCTGACGGCCTGTGCCCACTGCGAGGTAGTATTGAATAGGACACTGACCACTCGGCGGCCCAGTCTTCTGGCGTCCAAAGGCGGGAGACAACAGGGCCGGCCACCGGCCCCGCTATTTCATAGACCAGCCTTATCAGGCTAGAGGCAACGCCAGCTAGTCCCGAAGTGACTCTGAGGAAGTAGGCGAGCACCCGGAGCACCCGGGGCATTTTTGAATAAGACATGGAGCATCCCTATGCACATCAACATTGATGTGAAGAGATGGTCTCAAGGGCAGGCGGAAGGGGGAAGGGGATAGCCCACTGCACTACAAGCCTAACCATCTGGCAACTATCGCCAAGGGGAAAGTATGCGGCTTCGCGGGGGCACGGACCGTGCAATGAGTTAACGGACCAAATCATGAGCCTTCACTATAAGGGCCCGCTGGCGGCGATGCTTGCATGCCTTCACCGGGTGAGGGCGGAATACAACACCTAAGGCGCCTCAGTCCTCCGAACGGTGCTCGCTAATAATGACTGGAAGGACCTTTCGCTTGTTCCTTGGCCGTTGTGGGTAGGCGTGCAGCGTTGCAGTGATGGCTGCACGGCCACCATTCGCTATGCGGTCCACCACCATATCTGGGGGCTCTTGTCCATCGATGTGGCCCCATCGAAAATGGATAGATGGGGCTCTACGCTCTGTAGTGTTTTTTGTCGCCCCAGCAAGCAAGCACAGAAGGCCCTCCGCGTTGACCAAGTGGACCACCTTGCCGCCATCTGTGGCCGCCTGCTTCCTCCGTGCGCGTTCGGGGACATACTTTATGCGGTACAGGGGGATGCCAATGGCCTCACATACATCTACCGCATCGAACCACGGGCTGGAGCCATCTGACTGCACATGAACCCATGCGGGAGTCTTTGGCACATCCATTTCAGGGCGGGCCTCTTCTTGATTTGTGTCCATGTTCCACCTAGGTAACTAACGGCGCCGACTGTAGTTCAGTGCCACGGAACTAGGAGCCCCCAATGGGTGGGATGCGGGCATCATCCCCCGGAAACTCATAGGAATTCCAACGAGTATCTACACGGGATGTCGGCTCCAGGCTCAACCATACGGGCGGTGAACTCAGGGGAGAGCTGGTCCACCACGATGAGGCTGGAGCATTTGTCCAGTTGGTAGACCTGAATGGTTCGGGGGCAAGGGCCTGTGTTGACCACTTCCTGCAATGAAGGGAGTGTCACAACGCTGCGGAGGGCAAGGCGCTCAATGGCCACTTTCACGTTGTCATGGCGCACATCCAGCCGGTCAGCTCGGCAATTTCCTTGCTGGACATCGTGGTGGACTGGGAAGTGGAAGAGGCGGGAATCAGGTTCATGTGCCCTAGAAACGAAAAAGGCGGACCGAAGCCCGCCCCTGCTCAACATGTGAGCTACCGCACCAATTAGCGTTTGCTATTCGGCGTAGTTTTCACGGGAGTCCAGGTGTTACCCGGCTTCGTGGTTGGGGGCATTGGGCGGTGGTCGGGGACCGTCGAGTAGTTCGGGACCTTGCCGCCGTTAGGCTTTACCTCTTGAAAGATGCCGCCGCCATTGCCGGTGTTTTGACCGGGCTTGAGATTTGCTGCCATAGGATGTCCTTTGTGAAAGCAGCTAATCCCCGAGTTGAGAAACCCTAAACTGTGAATCTGGGGGGTTCTCCAACTCAAACGTTTGGCGTAACCTCAGAACACTGCTCGTAGCAGGACCGGCAGACTTATCGGGAATCTTTAAGCCTTGCCTTGGTGCTCCTCTGCGTCAACAGGGGGGCACCAATCTCGCCTTGGCACTCCCGACTGCTGAGTGCTAGTGAGCACTATATCTAGTGTCCGGGGACGATTCAAGCACTATCAGTAGTGTTTGGCCGTGGAATGGGGGCTATTGCATTGCAGCATTGGCACTGTATAGAACCCCATGCATAATCGCAGGTCGCCCTAATGCACATTTAATGTGATGTGCAGTACCGCTTGACCGTTGAAGTGGACAGGCCGAACTGCTCGGCTGTCTTGGCGATGCTTGCCCCGCTGGACGCCTTCCACGCTTTGACCTCCTTGGGGTCTGCTGCCTGTGGCCTGCCCATGCTGGCCTTGCCCTTGTGTGTCTTCCCGGTGCGCTCCAGGGACTCCCGGGCGGCCTGTCTGCCTGCTGCGGTGCGCTCAATGATGCGCTGACGCTCCATGTCTGCCACCTGCGCCAGGACGGCCAGGATCAATTCGCCCACGCCCTTGGCGATGACCCCCAGGCCATGCACGTGGACCTCAACGCCATTGGTCAGGAGCTGGCGCACCGTGGCCTGCACGTCGAGGGCATCGCGCCCCAGGCGGTCCACCGCGTAGACGTGGAGGGTGTCTCCCTCACGGATGAAGTCCAGCAGGGCGGCAAAGCCCTTGCGGTCCTTGGCCGGTGTTGCTCCACTCACGCCTTCGTCAGAGAACTCCCTGTCAAAGCCCCCGCCCATGGCTGCACGCTGGGACTCAATGGACTGATCTGTGGTCGATACCCGAAAGTAGGCAAGGCGGGACACTGGCGGCTCCTGTTTGGCTCAAAAGATATGTGTACATTGTGAGCCTGGATCAAAAGTGAAGTCAATTACCTTTTGATCTGCCTGGGGTGGCTCTGTGGCGGATGGTCCACAAGGTACAAATTTTGAGCCTATTGGGGGTTCTGCTGGTGAAGCGTTTCACCACGACAGGCGGCCTTGCTTCTGGGAGGATGCGCAGCGTGAATGGCTTGCGATGAGCCCCCACGGCCTGGGCGTCAATTTGTAAAACGCTTTAACTGTTCGCAGGGCACTGGGCGAGGAACCATTGCGGCCATGACTTCACGCCAAACATTGGAAGACTGCAATGCCCACTGTCAAAGAGTTGCTTACCGCCTTGCCTCCCATCCTTCGCGCCCTTCAAGACAGCCCGATGGCCTGCCTTGTGATGGTCTGCCTGTCTGCCTTTGCGCTTGTGGCCTATGCCATTCACAAACGCAACTGATCATGCTCAGGCTGGTCCATTCCGCAGCAGGGCTGTCGGGCTTGTTCCCCTCCTTAGTTCAATGGATAGAAAGGGCCCATACGGGTGCCCAGCACCACAGGCGGCACGGTGCGGAGAATGGTGGGGGCCACGGGGGGAAGCCGCGCTGGGCGTTGATCAGATACCCCCTCGGAAATTCTTGGTGAAACATCCACCCAGCCCCTTTGCGGTCTGCTTGGCTGGGGCTGCGTCTGCACTGGATGTTGATGGCCGTCGCTCGGAGGTCACAGGGGGATTCACAAAGTCACTGTGATCCTCCAGTCTGGCGCCTTCCGAAACAAAAGAAGAGGCATTTAATGTCCGTAATTGAGACACTCGCGGGGTTACTCCCCACCACCCTGAAGGTCCTGAATGACAACCCCATAGGGGCCATGGCGCTAATCTGCTTCGCGTCGTATGCGTTTGTTGCTTTTGTCGTCTACCAGCTCAAGTGACCGCCGGGACGCAAAAGGGGCCGCGAAGGGCCCCAGTGTGATGGTGTGAGTGGTCGGCAGGCCTCTCAGCACTGCGGCACGGGTTCCAGCTTCAGCAGCTTTGTGACCCGTGCGTCCCAGCTCTTGGGACAATATAACTCCAGGGTCCACGATGCGACCTCAATGCTGAAGAAGCCAGAAGACACCTTGCGGATGCAAGAGGCAGACAGTGGCTGTTCACCCCAGAGGCAATAGAACAGGTTGAAGCCCACAGGGGACCGCTTTGCTATCGGTGCGGTCACCGGCCAGATAACGGCCCAGACGATGCGCGACAGGTAGGCAACAACGAAGCGGAACAGGCGGAACAGTGTGGATTTCATGGTCTTCTCGTTAGGCGTCAAAAGTGACGCGGAAGCCATGATTTCAAGGAAACGAGCGCGGGAACAGTCAATGTCCTACTGCTCTGTGAGGGTCCACAAACGGCAACTGTTTACCTGTGGAAACCGTGGGGCGTGGCCCTGAGCGCACCCGCAAAACTTCGATGCGGAGCCATCGGCGGGACGGTGTGTGCCTGACGCCAGAATGAGCAATCACTATACCCAGCGCATGCACAGAAGCGACAGGTTAGAGGGGGGAAAACAACAATCAGGGCTGATTAGGACACCCCTCGGAAATTTGCTGTGTCTTCTTTCGAGACACTCTCGGCTTCTGTGGGTAGGCGTTGGCCAAGGCCTCCATGAGCGCCCGCGCTGCGCGAATCTGGTGGCTCTCTAGCTTTGGGATGCCTTCATATTGCGGGTACAGAAGGCGCACGCTTTCCAGCGGCGGCGCAGTGCTTTCACTCTCTGCCTTCAAGCTCAGTGCAAGAAGGCCCAGGGCATTGACTGCACGGGTCTTGCGGCCATCTTCCCCGGTCACCTTGGAAGCCCACTCAGGCGGCATCCAGTCAGCACTAGACAAGGGGATGCCAATGGCCTTGCAGACATCTTCGGCCTTGAACCAGGGGCCACCTGGGGCCAAGATGATTTCAACGAATTCAAGGGGCCTGCGGTGCTGAGGGTCAAGATCGATACCTGTTGATTCATTCAAGCGGCGCTCCCTATGCTTTGTTTCGCGGGACTGTATCGCCGAATGCTGCTCCCCGAAACCCTCTTAGGTGGGGCCTCAATGAATCACAATGCCTGCATCTCCTCAATACCCCGCGTCCAGCTCTGGCGGTTCAATTACTAGGGATGCTCGCATAACGTATCATTTGTCGGATGGACCAGGATCAATTACGGTTACTCTAAATTTATTTTGAATAAGCCATCTATCAAGATCTTCTAGCTCCGCTTTGGATTGATATATAACCATCGATTTCTCTGGTGCCAAATACTTAATTACAAGATTGCCTGAGCTTGATATTAATAAGCTATATGTTTCCCATCCTACGGCTTCGAAGGCGGCTGCCGTCATTCCAATGAGTGCTTTGTAAGGGTTTAAATTCTTGTGTTTGAATTTTACATACCCGCCGCCGAACAGAGTTTCGTTCCAACCGGGTCGTGGGGCGGCTGCTTTTTTCTTTTCTTGCTTTTGCTGCGTTTGCCCCCAGCTTGAAGGGGAGCTTGCATAGGGATTTTGAAGCTCGGCCGCGAGCGCATCAAATCCAAGAAGTACTTTGCGTACCATGCTTTGAGCTAGTGCCCCGCATTGCCTTTGGGAAATAATTCTCGTTGCATAAGCAGTTCTGATAGTCTGCCTGCAAAGTGTGACCCCATCGCGAGCCCCCTCTCGCTTTACTTTTGCTAACTCATTAAGAGCCCAGCGAATCTGATTGTCAGAATCTCCGCACATATTTATACCTTTAAGTATGAATGTTAAAGATAACTGCGACCACCCAAAATGCTCACTCGAAGTCTGCTTGAAGTTCGGTGTCAACGGCCAAAGCGTTTCGGGCGAAAAGCAATGTAGTCTGGATTTCGCGTTGCGAACAACCCCGTGCTACTGCTGGGCCTTTTCAATTCTCCTTTGGTTCCCGTCTCGAGACGCTTCAGCGGGTACTTCACAATGGCCGCTGTCAGTGCAGCTTGAACACGCGTAGCTTGAACCACCGCCGCGCTCTTAGTCTGGTGGTGATAGCATTCAGCTACGAACCCCAGCTATGTATTGTTGAGCTTGGAGGTGTTCTGTAAGTGGTTGATTTATATGGAATTTGTCTGAGGCATTCAGCATCCCATTAGCCACCCCAGCAAATAAGTAAACGCCGGCAAGTTCACGCTTGCCGGCGTTTCTCATTTCGGCGTCTTTGCTGCACATACTTCTGTCAACCGCCACCTGTTGCAGCGGTACTGGCGCCTGGCGGACGCACGATCGCTGGACTTGCTGGCATGCGTGAGGCTGCCCGACCTGGCTGATCGGTTTGGTGGGCTGGATATGACCACCAGCGCGCTGGACGTGGCAGCTTGTACCAGCAGCTGATGGGCATCAACACCACCCTCGTCAGCGTTGGGCATCGCTCGACGATCCTGAAGTTCCACAAGCAGGTGCTGGAGCTCAAGGGCAACGGCCAGTGGCAGGCACACAAGGCGAAGCTGAACGCCATGAGCACGGCCAGAAAGCGAATGACTACTTCTTCAGGTAGATCTGGTCGAACACGCCGCCGTCACTGAAGTGGGTCTTCTGGGCCTTGGCCCAGCCGCCGAAGAGCTCGTCGATCGTGAACAGGCTGATCGTGGGGAACTGCCTGGCGTACTTGGCTGCGGCCTTGGGGTCAGTGGGGCGGTAGAAGTTCTTGCCGGCGATGTCCTGGCCTTCGACGGAATACAGGTACTCCAGGTAGGCCCTGGCCACCTCACGTGTGCCGCGCTTGTCCACCACCTTGTCCACCAAGGCTACAGGGGGCTCGGCAAAGATGCTCACGGCGGGGTAGACGATGTCGAACTTGTCTCGACCAAACTCGGCCAGGGCCAGGTGGGCTTCGTTTTCCCAGGCCAGCAGCACGTCGCCTTGGCCGCGTTCCGCGAAGGTCACGGTGGAGCCACGGGCGCCCGAGTCCAGCACGGGCACGTGTTCGAACAGCGTCTTGATGAAGGCGCGGGCCTTGGCGTCGTCACCGTTGTGCCTCTTGAGGGCATAGCCATAGGCGGCCAGATAGGCCCAGCGCGCGCCTCCAGAGGTCTTGGGGTTGGCCGTGATCACGGCATTGCCGGGCTTGACCAAGTCGTCCCAGGTCTTGATGGCCTTGGGGTTGCCTTTGCGAACCAGGAAAACGATGGTGGAGGTGTAGGGCGCGCTGTTGTGCTTGAACTTCGTTTGCCAGTCCTGTGCCAGCAGTCCCTTGGCGGCGATGGCGTCAATGTCATAAGCCAGGGCCAGCGTGACGACATCGGCCTCCAGCCCGTCGATCACCGAGCGGGCCTGTTTGCCCGAGCCACCATGCGAGGCCTTCACGACCACGTCGTCTCCGGTCCGGTCCTTCCAATACCTGGCGAAGGCGGCGTTGTATGCCTGATAGAGCTCGCGGGTGGGGTCATACGACACGTTGAGCAGCGTGACCTCCTTGGCCTGGGCGACCGCAGGAACCAGGGAGGCCACGCTGACAACAGCAACGAGGGTCGCCGCAGCCAGTGCGTTGAGTGTGCGGCGGGATGTGGATTGAATTTGCATGTTGATGCTTGACTGAGAGCGATGGATGAGCTCATGCTAAAAAGCCCCGCACCAAACCGGAACGAATGATTGCGTTCGTGCATATGAGCGCTTCGCATACCTCGGGCAGGCTGCGGCCTATTGATCTGGTTAAAAGCGGCCCCATCTTCCTATCTGTCAAGGAGGAAGCCATGCACACCGTACGCCCAGCTGCCGTGGCCGGCACGTTCTACACCGCGCAGGCTGCCATGCTGGCGGGCGAGGTCCGGCGCATGCTGGATGAGGCCAGCCAGACGGTGCCGGCGCTGCCTGCCTGTCCCAAGGCGCTCATTGCCCCGCATGCCGGTTATGTCTATTCCGGGCAGATGGCCGCGGCCGCTTACGTGACCCTGGTGCCGTGGCGGGCGTCCATCAAGCGTGTCGTGCTGTTGGGCCCCGTGCACCGCGTGCCTGTTCGTGGCCTGGCCTTGCCCGGTACGCAGGCCTTTGTCACGCCGCTTGGCGAGGTGGCCATTGACCAGGCTGCGGTGGCGGCGCTCGGGGCGTTGCCTCAGGTGGTGACCAGCCCTGCAGCGCATGCCCAGGAGCATGCGCTCGAAGTGCAGTTGCCTTTCCTGCAAACGGTGCTGCCAGACTTCGAGTTGCTCCCTCTGGCCGTGGGCGATGCCACGCCTGCAGAAGTGGCCGAGGTGCTCGATGTGCTGTGGGGCGGCCCTGAAACCTTGATCGTGATCAGTTCTGACCTGTCTCACTTCCTGCGCTATGAGGCTGCTCAAGCACGAGACCGGGATACCGTTCAGCACATCCTGCGTTTGCAAGCCTCGCTTCATCATCAACAGGCGTGTGGCGGCACCCCCATCAACGGCTTGCTGCTTTCCGCAGCGCAACACCATTTGCGGCCGCACCTGCTGGGCATGTGCAACTCCGGCGACACGGCTGGCGACAGGCAGCGCGTGGTGGGCTATGCCTCATTGGCCTTTCTGGAAGATCAGGGCGGGCAGCATGGATCACACTGAACAAGGTGCGGCACTGATCGCGTTGGCCAGACACGCGATTGAGCGCGCCATCCTGCCAGCGCGGCAGGCGCAGCCTGAACGCCATCGAGAGGTGGCTGCGGCTGACGATGAAGCCGCCTGGCAGGCCTGGGGCGCCAGCTTTGTGACGCTGACCGAGAACGGGCAATTGCGCGGTTGCATCGGCACGCCCGAGGCCTGGCGGCCACTGAAGGACGACGTACAGGCCAACGCGGTGGCCGCCGCATTGCGAGACCCACGTTTTGCACCGCTTCAGCCCCGGGAGTGGCCCGGCGTGAGGGTGGAGGTATCGGTGTTGTCGCCTCTTGAGGCCATGGAGTGCGCCAATGAGGCCCAAGCCCTGGCCAAGTTGCGACCGGGTGTCGATGGCCTTGTGCTGGCTTGCGGCCGCCATCGCGCAACCTTCCTGCCCCAGGTGTGGGAGCAGTTGCCTGCACCAGCCGTGTTCCTGGCACAGTTGAAGCGCAAGGCTGGCTTGCCAACTCATTTCTGGTCACCCGATTTGCGCCTTCAGCGCTTTACCGTACACAAGTGGAAGGAGCCAGCATGAGCGGCTCAACGTTGAGTTCTTATCCTGCCCAGTACTGGCATGCGCTGGACGATGGGCGCATCCAGTGTGACCTCTGCCCGCGCGATTGCAAGCTGCATGACCAGCAACGTGGTGCCTGCTTTGTTCGCCAGCGGCAAGGCGAAGGCATCGTGCTCACCACCTATGGTCGCTCGTCCGGTTTTTGCGTCGACCCCATCGAGAAAAAGCCGCTCAACCATTTCTACCCGGGCAGCAGTGTCTTGTCCTTTGGCACAGCGGGCTGCAACCTGGCCTGCAAGTTCTGCCAGAACTGGGACATCAGCAAGTCGCGGGACATGGATCGGCTGATGGACCAGGCTTCACCCGAGCAGATCGCCGACGCCGCTGTGCGCGGTGGTTGCCGCAGTGTGGCCTTCACCTACAACGACCCCGTCATCTTTGCCGAATACGCCATGGACGTGGCGGACGCCTGTCACGAGCGTGGCATCAAGACCGTGGCCGTGACCGCGGGCTACATCCACGAACAAGCTCGGCGGGACTTCTTTGCCAAGATGGACGCGGCCAATGTGGACTTGAAAGCCTTCACCGAAGACTTCTATTTCAAGCTCACCGGCTCGCACTTGCAGCCCGTGCTGGACACGTTGGTCTACCTCCGGCACGAGACCAAGGTCTGGGTAGAGCTCACGACCTTGCTGATCCCCGGCCACAACGACTCGGACCAGGAGCTCACCGCCCTGAGCCAGTGGGTGGCGCGTGAACTCGGCCCTGATGTGCCCTTGCATTTCTCGGGCTTTCATCCCGACCACAAGATGCCTGACGTGCCCGCCACGCCCAAGCACACCTTGGTGAGAGCCCGCCAGATTGCGCGGGATCAAGGGCTGCGCCATGTCTACACCGGCAACGTGCACCATGCAGAGGGTGACGCCTCACATTGCCCTCAGTGCGACAGCCAACTCATCGAGCGCGACTGGTACCAGATCAAGCGCTACCGATTGACCCCGGAAGGCACCTGCCCGGATTGCGGTACCGCGCTGGCTGGCCACTTCGCGGAGCAGGCCGGGCACTTCGGGGCGAGACGCATCCCGGTGTTCCTGGGGGGGGGAAAGAAGTCTGCCAGCCTTGAGGGCCGACCTCAAGGCGATGGGTTGGGGTAGCGCTGGTGGATGGCCTCGATGCCCTCCAGCACCTCGGCAGACAAGGTCACATCAATGCTGGCGATGTTGCTGCGCAGCTGATCCAATGTCGTGGCCCCGATGATGTTGGCCGTCACGAAGTCCCGGCTGTTGACGAAGGCCAGCGCGGCTTGCGCCGGGTCCAGGCCATGGCGACGGAACAGGCTGACGTAGTCGTAGGTGGCTAGCTCGGCGTTCTCGCCCTTGTAGCGGTTGAACCGTTCAAACAGGCTGAGCCTGGCTCCTTCGGGCCGTTGGCCGGCCAGGTATTTGCCGCTCAATACACCAAACGCCAGCGGCGAATACGCCAGCAGGCCCACCTGCTCGCGGATGGCGATCTCAGCCAGCCCGATCTCGAAGCTGCGGTTCAACAAGCTGTACGGGTTCTGGATGCTGGCGATGCGAGGTAGACCCAGGTTGTCCGCCAGATGGATGAAGCGGCTCATGCCCCATGGCGTCTCGTTGGACACGGCCACGTGCCGGATCTTGCCCGCCTGCACCAGCTCCTGCAGGGCGGACAAGGTTTCTTCGATGGGCGTGGGCTGCTGATCCTTCACATGGACGTAGCCCAGTTGGCCAAACATATTGGTGGGACGATCCGGCCAGTGCAACTGATAAAGGTCGATGTGGTCGGTTTGAAGGCGCTGCAGGCTGAGGTCCACCGCTTCAAACAGGTTGTCCCGGGTGTGAGCCAAACGCCCACCGCGAACATGGCCGGGGCGAGCAGGTTGATGTGAAGGACCGGTGGCCTTGGTGGCCAGCACGATGTCGTTGCGGCGTCCGGTCTTCTTGAGCCAGTTGCCGATGTACTGTTCGGTGCGGCCTTGCGTTTCCGGACGCGGCGGCACCGGGTACATCTCGGCGGTGTCGATCAGGTTGATGCCTGCATCCAGGGCCAGGTTCAGCTGCGCATGGGCATCGACCTCGGTGTTTTGCTCGCCCCAGGTCATCGTGCCCAGCGCGATCACGCTGACATTCAGGCCGGTTCGGCCAAGCGGGCGGTATTGCATGGGCTCTCCGTTGCAGTTTGGAACGACTATATCTGGCCAACGCATGTCCACATGCGTGATCAGCCCTTTACACGGGGGCGCGATTTTCCTATCGTTGCAAGCCCTGATCACCCCACTGAGAGACGACGGCATGAGCAAAGAAAACTGGAAGTTCGAGACCCTGTCGGTTCACGCAGGCTATTCGCCCGACCCCACGACCAAGTCGGTGGCCGTGCCCATCTACCAAACCGTGGCGTACGCGTTTGACAGCGCGCAGCACGGCGCGGATCTCTTTGACCTCAAGGTGCCGGGCAACATCTACACCCGCATCATGAACCCGACGCAGGATGTGCTGGAGCAACGCATCGCGGCGCTGGAAGGCGGCATTGGTGCCCTGGCACTGGCCTCCGGCCAGGCCGCGGTGACTTACGCCATCCAGACCATTGCCGAAGCGGGGGACAACATTGTGTCGTCCACGGCGCTGTATGGTGGCACTTACAACCTGTTCGCCCACACGCTGCCGCAGTTCGGCATCAGCACGCGTTTTGCCGACCACCGTGATCCGGCCAGCTTCGAGCCCTTGATCGACGATCGCACCAAGGCCATCTTTGTCGAGTCACTGGGCAACCCCTCGGGCAACATCACCGACATCGCCCGCATCGCCGAGATCGCGCACCGTCATGGTGTGCCCCTGATCGTCGACAACACCGTGCCTTCACCTTATCTGAGCCGGCCATTCGAGCACGGCGCCGACATCGTGGTGCACTCGCTGACCAAGTACCTGGGCGGCCATGGCACCAGCCTGGGCGGCGCGATCGTGGACTCCGGCAAGTTCCCCTGGGCGCAGCACAAGGCACGCTTCAAGCGCCTCAATGAGCCAGACGTGAGTTACCACGGCGTGGTCTACACCGATGCCCTGGGCCCCGCCGCCTACATTGGGCGCGCCCGCGTGGTGCCGCTGCGCAACATGGGCGCGGCCATCTCGCCTTTCAACGCCTTCCTGATCCTGCAAGGAGTGGAGACATTGGGCCTGCGCATGGACCGCATCAGCGAGAACACCTTGAAGATCGCCCAGCACCTTCAAAAACACCCACGCGTGAAGTGGGTGAACTATGCCGGCCTGGAAGATCACCCTGAAAACCCGCTGGTGAAGAAGTACCTGTCGGGCAAGGCCTCGGGCTTGCTGACCTTTGGTGTGCCTGGCGGGCGAGAGGGCGGCGCGCGCTTCCTCGATGGCTTGAAGCTGTTCACCCGCCTGGTCAACATTGGTGATGTGCGCTCGCTGGCCACGCATCCGGCGTCCACCACCCACCGCCAGTTGTCGCCGGAAGAGCTGGCCAAGACCGGGGTGACCGAGGACACGGTGCGCCTGTCCGTCGGTATCGAGCACATCGATGACCTGCTGGCAGACCTGGACAGCGCCTTGGCCCAGGCCTGATCTGCCTGATTGGCTTGACCGGGCGGCGGTCCTTACACTGCCGCTCCGAACAGCTTGCCCGCACCGGCCGTGATGGCCATTGCCAGCGCACCCCAGAAGCTGATGCGCGCTGCGCTTCTGAGTGTGGATGCGCCTCCAGCGCGGGCGGCGAGCGCTCCCAGGCCCGCCAGGAAGACCAGCGAGGTGCCCGATACCCAATAGATCAAGCCCGATGCCGGTGCGAATGCCGTCACGGCCAATGGCAGCAACGCGCCCGCCGAAAAGCTGGCAGCAGACGCCCACGCAGCCTGAAACGGTTTGGCACCCAGGGATTCGCTGAGCCCCAGCTCATCGCGGGCATGAGCCGCCAATGCGTCATGGGCCATCAGTTGTTCGGCCACTTGGTGGGCCAGTTCTGGTGAGAGCCCTCGGCTTTCGTAAATGCCGGTCAACTCACGCAGCTCGCCTCCTGGGTCGGCAGCCAGCTCGGCACGCTCGCGAGCCAGATCGGCGTGCTCGGTATCGGCCTGCGAGTACACCGACACGTATTCACCGGCTGCCATGGACATGGCCCCGGCAAACAGGCCAGCCACCCCGGTGACCAGAATGCTGCTGGTGCTGGATTGCGCAGCGGCCACGCCCACGATCAGGCTGGCGGTGGAAACAATGCCGTCATTGGCGCCCAGCACGGCCGCACGCAGCCACCCGATGCGGTCAGTGCGATGGCGTTCATTGTGACGAAGCCAGGATGTCATGGTGCGCTACGCTCCCGTTTGCGGCCCCGGCAAGGGCAGGGGTTTCGCGTTTCGATGAGTATAGTCATCCGCTGCCAGCAAGGCAGTTGTCCTGTCCTCCCATCCTTCAGGAGATGTTCATGGCTCACTATCAAATCGCTGTTGTCGTGGGGAGTTTGCGCCGCGACTCCTTCAATCGCCAGTTGGCCAGCGCACTGGCCAGGCTGGCGCCGGCGGACTTCACGTTCAAGCAACTGTCGATCGGTGAGCTGCCGCATTACAACCAGGACGATGATGCCGCGCCCGCGGAATCAGTCAAACGCTTCAAGGCGGACATTGCGGCTTCACTCGGCCTGCTGTTCGTGACGCCTGAGTACAACCGCTCGATCCCAGGGGTGCTGAAGAACGCGCTTGACCATGCTTCTCGGCCTTATGGGCAAAGCGCATGGAAGGGCAAGCCTGCGGGCGTGATCGGCGTGTCGCCAGGCGCCATTGGCACGGCTTTGGCCCAGCAGCACCTGCGCAATGTGCTGGCCTACCTGGATGTGCCGACCCTGGGGCAACCCGAGGCCTTCATCCAGGCCAAGGAGGGCTTGTTTGATGAGGCCGGCAACATTGGCCCTGGCAGCCTGAAGTTCCTGCAGAACTGGATGGATCAGTACGTCGCCTGGGTCAAGAAGCACGCGGGCTGAGCTGCCTTGTGCGGCGGCCTCACCGCACCAATTGAGGCATCAAGGGGACAATACGCGCATGACGACGAATTCAGCTGCATTTCCCTTGGCTCCTGGTCTGGACAGCGTTCAGACCCTCGCGGCGTTGTTGACCTGGCGTGTGGCGCTCACACCAGATGCCGAGGCCTACCGTTATCACGATGATGCCGCCGCGCGTTGGGTCAGCCTGAGCTGGCGGGCGCTTGAGGACAAGGTGCAAGGGTTCGACGCCGCGCTGAGGCGCCTGGCGCTGCCCCGCGGTGCGCGTGTCGCGATCTTGCTGCCCAACGGGGTGAACGCAGTCTGCGTCGACCAGGCCGCCCTGGCCAACGCCTGTGTGCCCGTGCCCATGCATGCGCTGGACAACCCGGCCAGCATCGCCTACATCCTGAGCGACAGTGATGCGGCCTTGCTGGTCGCGCAGTCCGTCGAGCAATGGCAGGCGATTGTGGATACCGGCGTGCCGCTGCCGTCCTTGCAACAGGTGGTGCTCGCCAGCGGGGAGGCCCCGCCTGCGGGCGTGTCATCCAACCCCGTGCCCGTGTGCAGCCTTGAGACCTGGTTGTCGAGCGGCATGGCGCAGCAGGCTTCGCCACACGAGAAGCAGGTGCCCAACGCGGATGATCTGGCTGCCCTGGTCTACACATCAGGCACCACAGGCAAGCCCAAAGGGGTCATGCTGACCCACGGTAACGTGCTGTCCAACGTCAAGGCGGTCTTGCAGCGTGTGGCGCCGCAAGCCAACGATGTCTTCCTCTCGTTCTTGCCGCTGTCCCACACCTTCGAGCGCACCGCAGGCTATTACCTGCCGATCGCCGCGGGCAGCTGTGTGGCCTTTGCCCGCTCGACCTCTTTGCTGGCCGAAGACATGCTGCTGGTTCGGCCAACGATCCTGATCTCCGTACCGCGTATTTACGAGCGCGTCTTCGCGGGTGTTCAGGCCATGCTGGCGGGTTCACCCTTGAAACACGGCTTGTTTGCCTGGGCACAAAACGTGGGGTGGCGCCGTTTCTGTCGCGCTCAGGGCTTGCCCGTCGAGCACACGGCCTGGACTTGGCTTGACCCTTTGCTGTGGCCGCTCCTGAATGCCCTGGCTGCCCAACCCCTGCTGGCCCGGTTTGGCGGGCGCTTGCGGGTGGCCGTGAGTGGCGGTGCGCCTTTGTCTCCGGCCATTGCGCATGCCTTTCTGGGCCTGGGCTTGCCCATCGTCCAGGGTTACGGCATGACCGAGAGTGCGCCGATCGTGTCGGTCAACACCCCTGAGGACAACGACCCTGCGACTGTCGGCCGCGCGTTGGCAGGTGTGGAGGTGCAGATCGGTGAAAACCGTGAATTGCTGGTGCGAGGCCCCAATGTGATGCGCGGCTACTGGAAGCGTGAGGAAGACACCCACAAGGCCATCACTGAAGGCTGGTTGCATACGGGGGATCAGGCCGCCATCGAGCAGGGCCGCGTCCGTATCCTCGGGCGGGTCAAGGAGATCATCGTCACCTCCACGGGTGAAAAAATCGCCCCCGCTGATCTGGAACTGGCCATCACTGCCGATGCGCTTTTCGAGCAAGCCTACGTGTTCGGCGACAACCGCCCCTTCATTGCCTGTGTGGTCGTGTTGTCGCGCAGCGAATGGCGGCGGCTGGCGGGTGGTTTGCAGCTGGACCCTGACAAAGCAGAGAGCCTGCAATCAAGCCTTGCGAGGGAAACCGTCGTGCAGCGGGTTCGGGATCTCACCCGCAGCTTTCCCCACTACGCGCAACCGCGTGCGGTGGTGCTGACGCTTGAGCCGTGGACGGTCGAAAACACCTTGATGACGCCCACGCTCAAGCTCAAACGCAACAACCTGGCGGCCCACTTCGCCGCAGAGATCAGCCAGCTCTATCAACGTTGAGCGCGGTGGCCCGGCTGGGCAGCCTTCGTTGTTTTGCGCATATGCAGCTGCGGATTCCTTACTTCTGGCGCAGCGCCTCTCTACGTAGCATTTACAAAACGCTCAGAGGGCGTCCTCTTTCATGCTGGCAAGTAAGGCATCGGCAACAAGATGATCTTTTCCAAGACCCTGCTCAGGCAGCGCAGTGTGCTGCCGGGCTTCGATCTGGCCCTGGGCCTGGCGCTGTTCTACCTTTGCCTGATTGTGCTCATCCCGCTGGGCGCCGCATTCTTGAAAACGAGCAGCCTGACCTGGTCTGAATTTGTGGACGTGGTGACGGCCGAGCGCGTGGTGGCTTCCTACAAGCTGACCTTTGGCGCCTCCTTGCTGGCGGCTGTGGTGAACGCGATCTTCGGCTTGCTTGTGGCCTGGGTGCTCGTGCGCTATGACTTCCTTGGGCGGCGTGTGGTGGATGCGCTGGTCGATCTGCCTTTTGCGCTGCCCACCGCTGTAGCCGGCATCACCTTGACAGGGCTCTATGCGGGTAACGGCTGGATCGGTCAGTACCTTGAGCCTCTGGGTTTCAAGGTGGCTTTCACGCCTGTGGGTGTGTTCGTGGCCATGACCTTCATCGGCTTGCCCTTCGTGGTGCGCACCGTGCAACCCATTCTGGAGGACATGGCTTCGGAGCTGGAAGAGGCCGCCGCAACGCTGGGGGCCAGCCGCCTGCAGACCTTTGCCAAGGTCATTCTGCCCATCCTCACGCCGGCCTTGCTGACGGGCTTTGCGTTGGCCTTTGCCCGTGCGCTCGGCGAGTACGGCTCCATCATCTTCATCGCGGGCAACATGCCCATGGTCTCCGAGATCACACCCCTGCTGATCATCACCAAGCTGGAGCAGTACGACTATGCAGGCGCGACCGCCATTGCCGTGGTGATGCTGGTGATGTCGTTTGTCTTGCTGCTGGCGATCAACGGGTCACAGGCCTGGGCGCGCAAGCGCCAGGGCAAGTAAAGGTGTGACGAGACATGAGTTCCCTCGCTCCCTCTAATCTGCCTGGCGCCACCAAAGAGCCCGCCTGGGTTCGCTATGTGCTCACCGCACTGGCGCTGGTTTTCCTATCGTTGTTCCTGTTCGTGCCACTGGTGTCGGTCTTTTTCGAGGCCTTCAAGAAGGGCGTCGACGTCTATCTGGCGGCCATTACGGATGCGGATGCGTTGTCGGCCGTTGGTTTGACCTTGATCGCGGCCGTGATCGCCGTGCCCTTGAACCTGGTTTTTGGCATATCCGCTGCGTGGGCGATCGCCAAGTTCGATTTCCGCGGCAAGAGCGTGCTGCTCACGCTGATCGACCTGCCGTTCTCGGTGTCGCCTGTGATCGCGGGCCTCATCTATGTGCTCGTGTTCGGTCTGCAAGGCTGGTTCGGCGAATGGCTGAGCGCGCATGATCTGAAGGTGATCTTCGCCGTGCCCGGCATCGTGTTGGCCACGATCTTCGTGACCTTCCCCTTCGTGGCGCGGGAGCTGATCCCCCTGATGCAGGCGCAAGGCCAGGAGCAGGAGGAGGCCGCACGTGTGCTGGGTGCATCGGGGCTACAGACCTTCATGAAGGTGACGCTGCCCAACGTGAAGTGGGCCCTGCTGTATGGCGTGATCCTGTGTAACGCGCGTGCCATGGGCGAGTTCGGTGCCGTGTCGGTTGTGTCCGGCCACGTGCGCGGGCAGACCAACACCTTGCCCCTGCACATTGAAGTCCTTTACAACGAATACCAGATGGCCGCAGCGTTTGCCGTGGCATCCTTGCTGGCCAGCCTTGCCCTGGTCACGCTGGTCCTGAAATACATTGTCGAACGCCGGGTTCAGCGCGAGCTGGCCCAGGCCAAGGACGCCGGAGTCGCCGCATGAGCATCGAAGTCAAGAACCTCGTCAAACGATTTGGCGCCGTCACCGTGTGTGACAACCTCAACCTGAACATTCCTTCCGGGGAACTGGTGGCCTTGCTGGGCCCCTCTGGCTCGGGCAAGACCTCGCTGCTGCGCATCATCGCCGGGCTGGAAACGCCGGATGGCGGCTCCGTGCTGTTCAATGGCGAGGACGCCACCCATGTGGCCGTGCGCGAGCGCCAGGTGGGTTTTGTGTTCCAGCACTACGCCTTGTTTGGCCACATGACGATCTTCGAGAATGTGGCATTTGGCCTGCGCGTGCGCCCCAAGGACGCGCGGCCCTCCGAGGCGCAGATCAAGGCCAAGGTGACCGAGCTGCTCAAACTGGTCCAGTTGGACTGGATCGCCGACCGCTACCCGCACCAGTTGTCAGGCGGCCAGCGCCAACGCATCGCGCTGGCGCGCGCCCTGGCGGTGGAGCCCAAGGTGCTGTTGCTGGACGAGCCCTTCGGCGCGCTGGACGCGAAAGTCCGCAAGGAACTGCGCCGCTGGTTGCGCCGACTGCACGATGAAATGCACATCACCAGTGTGTTCGTGACCCACGACCAGGAGGAAGCCATGGAAGTGGCTGACCGCATTGTGGTGATGAACCAGGGCCGCATCGAGCAAGAAGGTACGCCTGATCAGGTTTACGACCACCCGGCCTCGCCCTTTGTGTTGCAGTTCCTGGGGGACGTGAACCTCTTCCATGGCCGCGACCATGCGCAAGGCGCGGTGGCCAGCGCAGCCGACGCGCCGGCCGACGCCGTGAGTTATGTGCGCCCACACGAGATCCAGGTGCTGGCCCGTGCCGAGGAGGGCAGCCTGCCGGTGAGCCTGGTGCACACCTTGACCGTGGGCCCCAATACACGCCTGGAGTTCAAGCGAGCAGACGGCCACGGCGAGATCGACGTGGAGTTGCCCCGATCCGAGTACGCGGCGCTGCGCGACAGCGGCATCCTGCAAACAGGGGCGACGGTTCACCTCAAGCCGCGCCGCATCCGTCGCTTCTCGGCGGTCAATGGCGGTCGCGCCGAGTTTGTCGAGTCGGACCCGGCCTCCATGATCTGACGATCAGCGCGGGTGAATGTGCACCGCCAGCCAGGTGGCGCCCGCCGACACCTGCGTCACGGTGTGGGGCGTGTGTGCGGGCAGAAACAGGTGGTCGCCCGCCTTCAGCGACACAGGCTCGCCCGCAACGTCCAGCCGCGCTTCACCCGTGAGCAAGATCACCCATTCGTCTTGCTCCTGAATGTATTCGGTGGGTGTGATGTCGGTGCTGCTCACGATGCGCTCGATCACCACATTGCCTTGCTGGACGAGCGTGTCGAAGCGCTCGCCTGTGCTGGGTGGCTGGGCATCAGCGAAGAGATTGCGAATGTGCATAGCGTGTCGGGGTGGCGTGTCGGGCGTGTGCTCAAGGTGCAACTGGTGAGCCGAACGCCTGCACCAGGCCGGCCATGCTGGACGCCTCATCGCGCTGTAAGGCCTGTAACCCGGCGATGACACCTTGGCGGTTGGCCAAGCCCTGATTCTGACTGACCTTCCACTTGCCTTGCATGCGCACGATGCGGAACTCGATGCAGACAACCAAGCCCAGCAAGCGCTCGGTGAAGTCCTCCGGGGCATCCGCCAGTGCCCATGGTTTGCGCTGCTCGGCTTCGTGCCGACGGGTTTGCTTTTCCAGCACCGCCCGGATGTGCGCTGGGTCATGAGATACCGCCAGCGTGGCGTGCGCATGGACAACGGCATAGTTCCACGTGGGCACAACCTTGCCTGATTCTGCTTTGCTGGCGTACCAGTTGGGCGACACATAAGCTGAAGGGCCTTGAAAGACCAGCAGGTGTTCTGCGCCTGGGCCCGTCTGCCACAGCGGGTTGCTCCTGGCCACATGCCCGATGAGCTTGCCGGCCGCACCTTGCTCTGGCTCGTACATCAGCGGAATGTGGTCGGCGACCAGCCCGGAGTGGCCTGAAGAAATGACCGTGGCCAGTGGGTGTTGCGCCATCAGGCCGAGCAATATCTCGGGCCTGCTTTCTTCGAAGTGGGCGGGGCAGTACATGGCTTCCTGTTTTGTGTGGGGTGTCAGGTGGCGTGGTCAGCCGAGGCAAAAAAGCACAGGCCATCCTCTGTGTGCGTCAGGGCCAGGTCAGCGAAGCGGCAAGCATCGAAGAGTGCGCGGATCCCCGATTCAGCCGAGGCTGGATGAGTTGAGGTTCTGGTGTTCATGGCTTGTTGATGCCTTGCCTCAATCCCTGAGCGGGCCGCACTTTTCATCCGGGCTGGGAACCAAGGTGCAGTTGTCGAATGCCTCGGGCTTGATGCTACCCCTGGTGGTTCGGTAAGGGCCGAAGCAGTCCAGGCTTTCCTGATACAGGAGGCGCCAGGTTGCACAGTCCGTTGTGCTGGTGACGCCCTGGCTAGGCCGCCGGTTTGGTGGCACAGAGGCCGCCGACGCGGGCTGCGAGGCCTTCTCGCCCGCGCCGGGCTTTCGGATTGACGCCGCGGCCTTGTCCCGTGCGGCGCGTTCCTCCGCTTGCTTCCTGTCTTCCGCCGATACCTCGTAGGGGCCTAAGTTGACCGGCTTGGCCGAGCCGCGGTATTTCTCAGGCACCACATCCGACACATGTGTTCGCCCGTTCTCGTCAACCCAACGGTAAACCACGGTCGCGAGCGTGGCCGATGAACAGAGCAGTCCAAAGGCGAGGGCGTAGGCGGTTGGGCGTTTCATGGGTGAACGTCTGCGCCGGCCTGTTCAAGCAGGTGGCGCAGGATGGATCGATGGCAATGCGCTTCGTCCTCACAGTAGCAGCCAACGGAAAAATTGGATTGCCGTGACAAGGTGGCCAGCAACTCGATGGTTCGGCTGGTCTCGGGCGTGCTCATCTCGCTTTTGTATTGCTTCTCGAAAGCCCGCCATTGCTCGGGTGATGCGGCGGCCTGCCCGAGCTTCATGGTCTCCAGACTGGGCGCCAGGTTCGGGTACCAGACGTCATACCAGTTGCCTGACGCAAACTCGGCCTTGGGCACGCCTCTTGGCGGGCGGCGTACCGTGCCAATGCGCGTACCTTCGTCCTCTGTTCTGGGGCTGCCCAGTCGAACAATGCGAACGGTCATGAGGGCTCCTGATCTGAATCAGCCATCAACTTGGGGGATCAACGCCAGCAAATCCGTGGTGCCGGGATCGATGCCGGCCTGGAACAGCAGCGTCGTCACCTGACCCCGGTGATGCGTCTGGTGATTGAAGAAATGAGTGAGCAGGGCGTGCAGATTGCGGCTTGACCGGACGCCCTTGGTATTGGCATAGCTCAGGTTCGATGCCAGCACCTCGTCGCTTGCGCTGGCTGTGAACTGAATGATCAGCTCGTCCAGCCATTCACGGTAGGTCTGTAGCGAACCGAGGTCTGCAAACATGGCCTCATCGAGTGCCTTGGGTTGAGGCCGCTCGGTCACGGGGCGAAGGATGGCGGCACACCCGGGGTGCTGGGCAAAGCGGTTCAGCCAGATCGTGTCGCCCACAGCCAGGTGGTTCAATGTGCCCAGGATGGAGCCAAAGAAGGCGCCCCGATTTGCTGTGATGGCCTCAACGGGCAGCTCGGCGGCCGATGCCAACAGTTTGCGGTTCATCCACTGGTTGTAGTGGGCCAGTAGCTGCAGGTGGGAAGAGGGGGTCATGACGAGGTCAGGGGTTGGCCATTCATTCTGGCCGCCAGGCAGCAGCCTGAAAGTAGGTGCCAGCCTCGCTGGCTTGCTCTGCTTCGAGGAATCGGCGTGTATCAGCTCGCAGGGGTGTGCGCCCCATCGCCTGCGCATCCAGGAAACGGGCCGCTTTGGTTTCCGCACCGTCGGCAATCGGCGTGCCGTGTTCGACACGCGCTGCGAACACGGTCGCCACCCAGGCGATCTGGTCGCCATTGCTGTATGTCGTTACGCAATCAGCGCCACCAACGACGGCCACGATGCGCGTCAACCTCGCCAGGACGTGCGTCTCTTCCCAGACTTCGCGAACCGCCGCATCGGCAGGCGACTCCCCCGGCTCGATGATCCCGCCCGGCAGCGTCCAGCTGTCCGAATCCCGATCATGCACAAACAGGATGCGATCTTGCGCATCCCGTGCGATCACGACAATCGTAGGCAGCAGGACGAGGTCGGTGCCGATCTTCTGCCGCAATTGAGCCAGGAATGGAGGAATGGGCATGTTGTGGCCTGAAGTCAAGCGTGTTGGGTGCGATCACGTATTCTGAGGGCGCATGGCCTCCCATTGTTCGACAGCATGCCTGGCCAGCGCCGTTACCCAGCAAGGTGAATCTGGCACGAAGGCCAGGCCGAACTTCGGGCTCACCAGAAAGCCGGCCCGCTCGAAGTGGTCACCGTCTTGCTCGCGCACAAAAGCCTTCAAGCTGGGGAAGGGCACCGACACGGTGTTCAGGTGCACGACCTTTGCTTGCCTGGTCACCTCTTCCAGCCGCCCGCAATCCTGGAAGCGAAAGACCACATCGCCGTAGTCCAGCTCGGTGAGTTCCACGGCGTTTCGTGTTTCGCTGTCAGGCTGTCCATTTGCCCGAACCACGTCTTCACGCCTCGCGGTGAAGGGGATGCCATCTACGCTGACGTAAGGGTCCAGGTGCATGGGGGGCGCTCCCGTGAGCGGGGGGTCAGTCGGCGATCACGGGCTCAACCAATCTGACCAATTGGGCCAGTGATTCCTGCCAGCCGAGGTAGCACATCTCTACCGGGATGACGGCCGGGATACCTTCTTGAACGATGTTCAGCTCGGTCCCGCAAGAGACAGGCCTCAGTGACACGGTGGTCACCATCTCGCCAGACAGATGGGGATCGTCAAATTTATCCGTGTAGCAGATGCGTTCATGCGGCACGAGCTCGCGGTACTCGCCACCAAAGGGGTGTCCGTGCCCCGTGGTGAAGTTCGTGAACGCCATCCTGAACGTGCCGCCAACGCGGGCATCCATGTGCAGGACCTTGCACGTGAAGCCATACGGCGGGAGCCACTTGGCCATCGCATCCGCATCCAGGAAAGCGCGATAGATGCGCTCTGGGGTGGTCCGGATGACGCGGTGAAGGCGAACGGTGTTGCTTGGCATGATCAGCTTTCAAATGGAAGAGGAAGGCCCTCAACGCCACGACGATCCAGCAGCCCAGGAATCGACACGGCGTGCGTCAGTCCTCGTCAGGCTCCCAATCACCAGCCTCCTGGAACTCCCCGACGCCGCTGGCCTTCTCAAAAGCAGCCCCGACCTCGGCCTTGAGGTGCGCAATGATGGACGGGTCGATGTTGGCGATGAGGTTCACGTCATACGCCCCTTGGTTGTTCGCGTTCTCCATGTAGGCATCGCTTTCGAGGCCCGACAGAAAACGCCAACCACTGTCTGAGTGGTTGACCGGCTGTTCCCGGTACATGAACCGGACCGGAAGCCCTTGAACGGCGATCTTGTCGGTGGCGATGCAGGTGCCAAGGCCCGTCACAAGCGGCTTGAGCTGGTCTGGCGAGAGGTGAAGTTTTTTACTCATTGGATGGGGGCGCCACAACGGTGCCTTGGTGATAACGCATTTTCCAGCCTTGTTCGGTTTGCTGCCAGAGGGTAGCCCTTCTGGACAGGCGTGTGGGCTGTTCAAGCAGGTAGGTCAACAGGAAGTTGCCTGGCGCGATCTCTTCTATCCGGTAGTCGGACGCCCGCCAGGCTTCTTCACGGGGTTGGGCCTGGCGCGCTTCCAGCGTATCCAGGACGAAAGTGCGGTCATACACCTTTCCAGAGGCGCCGACTTCCCAGAATTCAGGGGCCAACAGCCGTTCGAAGTGTGCCCGCTGTTGGCCATCATTGGCCGCATAGATCAGCGGCTCCAGCGCCTTCAATTGCGTCAGGACAAGGGTGATTTCCGTGTTCATGAAGAGGCAGGGCAGGGGGTGTCAAGAGCTTGCTTTGCCCAAGCCCAACTCGGCGCTCAGGCGGTCAAGGTTTTGCTCGTTGGCCGGTTCGACAATGTGACGAACCGCTTGCGCCACGGCGTCATCGGCAAAGGCCTGATCCCACCGGAGCAGGGTGCCTTGGCCCGCAGGCTCCAGCGCGATGGTGAGCTGGAAGTGGGGCTCGCAGACGTGTCGAATCACGACGCGCCTGTCAGGCTCGATATCGGTGAAGATGGATTCGTTGGCATAGACCGTGCCGTCCGGCCCGATCATGCGGAAGATCCATTTGCCGCCAGGCTGAAAGTCGAAGACCTCGAATTGGTTGGAGAAACCATTGGGCCCCCACCATCTGGCCAGACGCTCAGGGGCCTGGATCGCAGCGAATACCGATGCGGGCTTTGCGGCAAGGTGTCGGGTGGTGCTGAAGGTGGTCATGGGCGTTTCGCTTTGGTCTTCGCTGATGAGGTGTTGCGCGCCGCCGCGGCAAGAATCAGGGCCTTGAAGGCCGATGCATTGATGATTTCGCCTTCCAGAATGTCGATGGCACGCCTTGTGTTGCCGTCCATGCTTGAATTGAAGAGCCGGTCCGGGTCGTTCAGCGAGGCGCCCTGGGCGAAAGTCAATTTGACCTTGGCCTTGTAGGTTTCGCCCGTGCAGATGATCCCATCAAAAGACCATACGGGGGTCCCCATCCACTTCACCTCCTCGACGACGTCGGGAAGCGCCTCCTTGATGAGGGCGCGTAACTGGCTCAGCGTCTGGCCGCGCCAGTCCGCGAGTTCCGTGATCTTCTTGTCAATGAACTCGGATGCGGGCTGGGGTGCCGATGTGATGGGTCGCTTCACGTTTTGCTCCTCTGCATTCAGTGCCAAGCTCATGCTGACGGCGTGGCATGTGCGCTTACTCAAGCACCTTTGTCATGTGGTGGCAACTCAGTTCGAAACCCTTGTTGAGGTAAAGCCGATGCGCCACATGCCTGGCATAGCCCGTATCAAGGTGAAGCGCCTTGCACTCCTGCTGGCGAGCGTACTCGGCCAACCAGTCAAGCAGCATCCCCCCAAAACCTTGCCCCCGGGCCTCGGGCAGGGTGCTCAGGTCGTCAATGTAAATGACCCGCCCCCAGGCAAGGAATTCAGCTGTCCTGAAGCCCGCGACGCTCTTGACCAAGCCGTCTTGCTCAAGCGCCAACACCTGGAAACCTTGCGCCTGCTGCCGCCGTATTTGAGTCAGGAACGCTTCGCGGCGCACATGTGGACGCAAGGCGGAAAACGCGTCAAAACACGACTCGATCTGCGAGTCGTCATGGGCGAGGAACAGGCGGGGTTGGGGCATGGCGTTCTCGGTCATGTGGTTCTGGTGTTGGTACGCAGGCACGCCAGCATAGAGCAAGTGCCCACGCCCCTGTAACTGAAACGGCGCTGGCTCCTTGCCTTGTCACGCATGCCGATTGGACGCTTCACGTCTTGTGGTGCGGAGGCGTACAAGTCGGGCGTAGATCGATGCGTTGATGGCGACAACGAACACGGCCAGCCAGATCTGAATGCTGTGAGTCAGGCCTGCAGGGTAGATGATCGGCAAGAGGTAATGCTCGATGAAGCCGTCTGCGTAGCCAGACTGCCCGGCCTGTTCTCTAAGCCGGTTTTCCAGATATGTGAGGGGGCAGATCCGGCCAGTTGCTTCTACAAAAAATGCCCAGGCTGCCGCAGGTAGGTGTACGTAGGGAATCCATCGCCAGCGGAACGCCAGGGCGGCGCCGCATACCGCGAAGAGGATGAACGCCAGGTGAATCAACAGTACCGCGTTCGCGGCGAGATGGAAGTGCATGTGCGCCCTTGTTGACCTCCACGTTGACTGATGGATGGACTCCCCCGCATTTTGACGGCATCAATGTGCCAGCCGGCTTTCATGTGGTGTGTGGGACGGCGCTCAACACGAAGGAGTCCGAAACGAATGCTACAGCCCGTATTCAAAAGATTCAATCCTGCAGCAGCATGGTCGTTGGCGTTGATATTGCGGAATCGGTGTTTCAGTTGTGCGAGGCGGACATGAACTGGCGGCGCCTGGGTAGCCACCGGCTGAGCCGCGCGCAGTTCGAACGCTGGGTCGACAACCGAAACATTGCCTTGGTGATCGTGGAGGCATGCGGCATGGCGCACCACTGGGCGCGCAGGCTCAGGCAGCGCGGTATTGATGTTGAATTGCTGCCGCCGCACTACGTGAGGGCCTACGTCAAGCGCAACAAGACCGATGCGGCGGACGCTGCGGCGCTGCTGGAGGCGGCGCGTTGCGCCGACATTCAGCCCGTGCGCATCAAGACGGTGGAGCAGCAGGCCTTGCAAGCGTTGCACCGCACGCGTTCGATGTGGATGGGGTGGCGCACGGCGACGATCAACGCGATGCGAGGCGCCTGCCGAGAGTCGGGGCTGCGTGTCTCCAAGGGTGGCAAGGTTGGCCTGGCACAGATGGCCAAGCTGATTGCCGAGGCTCAAAGCGCGATCCCGGTGCTGCTGAGAAACACGATGAGGTCGATGCTCGAAGAGGTGCGCCAGCTCGAAACCCGTATTGACGCGATCGAGAAAGAGCTCAGTGCCGTGGTTCGCCACAGCGAGCCTTGCCAGTTGCTGCAAAGCGTGCCTGGTGTGGGCCTGTTGACGACCACGGCCATGGCTGCGGCCACAGGAGGTGATGTGACGCACTTCAAGCACAGCCGAGGCTTTGCCTGCTGGTTCGGCATCACACCCAAGGAGCATTCCTCGGGCCACAACCGAGGACTGGGTCGAATCAGCAAGCAAGGCGATACCTACCTGCGCATGCTGCTGATCCATGGCGCCCGAAGCGTGCTCAAGGCGGCCGCTGCGGCACAAGCGCAGGGCAAACCACTGGATGCGCTCAAGCGCTGGGCCTTGCAGGTACAAGCCAGGACGGGCCACAACAAGGCCGCCTGTGCGCTGGCCAACAAGCTGGCGCGCATTTGCTACGCATGCTTGCGAGACAAGGTGCCGTACCAGGCCAAGATGGCGTGAAGGCCCCGGCTCGAAAGCCGTCTTGAAAGAAGAAAACCAAGTTCCCCTCCCAGCGTTGTGACGAGATTGATCTCCCATCATGGCACCACGGGCAACACCCACACAGCTAGACGCCGATAACTGGACAGGCAGCTTCATGCATGCCGCTTGCAACGATTGGCGCAGTTGTGACGCAGATTCCATGTCAGCACGGGCCGCCTCAAGCAGGCCCAACCCAGATGCCGGATATACGACTGCAAGCGCTTCCATCCGGGCCATTCAATGGATCAATCTCTTGCGTTTGTGGGGGAGTCCATATACGACCAGTTAGGCTGGTGACAGAAGATACTCATTTGCTTGTTCATGTAGGCCTTGCGAAACGGCAGACTCATGACTCTTGCCATTCAATCCAGCCGGGACGAAGGCCATCATTGACAAAGAAATAGGCAAGGGCCTTGTAGCAGTCCTCTACCCGCAGACACCATGCAGCCGGGTATTCATCTACTTGGCCGTTACTCAATTGATATTGGACGGTCCCTTGCATTTGTGGATTACCGATGCTCATGCAACCTGAATCACCCTCGTGGCTGAGATACATAAGGCAAGCAGCCTCGGCGTTCCGGAGCATGCACAAGGCCGTCCCGTCTTCTGCATTGAGCCACAACTCAAATTCTTCGTGTTTGTCGAAATCGTCGAGAGCTCTACCGAACTCTTCGATCGACTGGACCAGGTTGGGTAGGCCCTGAAACGTAACGATGGGTGGCAAATAAGGCCCAGATTCAACCAGCAAGTGCAACGCTAGTACGTCCGAAGAAGACTTCGGAAGGCGTCAGGAAATTGTGGCGTTTGCGTGGCCTGTTATTGAGTTCGCTGGCGAAGTGATCGCACTGCTTTTGAGTGAGATGTTGCATGCAGACTCCCTTTGGTACGTATTGACGTAGCAGGCCGTTGAAGTTCTCGTTGGTGCCACGCTCCCAGGAATGATAAGGGGTGGCGAAGTAGCACTTGAGATTGAAGTGTTCCTCTAGCTTTGCGTAGTCGTGGAACTCCGTTCCGTTGTCCAGGCTGAGCGTTTTGAATTGACGCTCGTACTTGGCGATGGCGACCTTGGCAGCGCAGATGACTTCTTCTTTGGTGCGAGCCTTGAGCTTCATGACGATGGCAAAGCCACTGACGCGCTCGACCAGAGTAAGCAGGCAGTGGCGCAGGTCTTTGCCGATGACGGTATCGCCTTCCCAGTGACCGATCGCGATGCGCAAGTTGGCCTCCTGTGGTCGCTCGCTGATATGGCGCTTGCCGGCCAGAACACCCCTTGAATCCTTGGATCGGTAGCGTTTGCGACCGTTCTTGGACATGATGCGTGTGTGCGATACCAACTCACCGCCGCTGGCCTTGTCGCGACGCAGCCAGCGGTAGATGGTCTCGGTGCTGATTTCAAGGAGCTTGAAGCGTTTGAGGATGCCGCTGATTTGCTCAGCGCTGAACTTCCTGCGGATGAGGCTAAAGACCTGAGCGCGCTGAGCGTCGGAGTAGTGAGAGCCGCGACGGCAGCGCCGACGTCGAGCCACGGCGTAACTGTGAGCCTTCTCTGGCCGGTACTGCGCTCGGTGAGTAGTCAGGTTCCGGCGAAGCTCACGACTGACGGTGCTTGGGTGTTTGCCAATTTGGCGAGCGATCTCGGCTTGAGAGTATTTGGCTACTCTCAAGGCGTTGATGGTGTATCGTTCCTCTTGGGTGAGTTGGTGATACGTCATAGGTGCAACCTCGTTCTTGGTCGGATAAGGTGCAGCTAGTTTCGCCGCTCCCCACCCATTTCAATGAACGTTGCACTTACTAGTTGAATCCGCG